>NZ_CP094972.1:1326373-1989559 GCF_025985425.1 Entomomonas sp. E2T0 | reverse complement strand
TTATTAAATCGGCTAATAACCGACCAGAGATAGGCCCTAGTGTTAAACCGTGATGGGCATGGCCAAAGTTAGTCCATAACCCTGCCATATTGGGCACAGCACCAATCACAGGGCGCATATCAGGCATACAAGGGCGACGACCTAACCAAGGGGTTGTTTCAACTGCCTCACCCAGTGGATAGATAACTCGTGCAATAGCTTCTGCACGTTTTAATTGAATATCATTAGCAGGCTTATTAGGGTCGGCAAATTCAGCGCCTGTAGTCAGGCGAATACCATTGGTCATTGGCGCTAAAATAAAGCCAGCCAAATGATCACAAATAGAATGTTGTAATACGTGTTCAGGTTCTACCTGATAATGCTTATGGTAGCCACGTTTAACACCTAATGGTGCATAAACCCCAAACTGCTTTAATAAGCTAGCGGAATCCGCACCTAATGCAATTACAACATTATCAGCTGTAATAGTTTGTTCATTTGCTTGTACTGACCAGCCATTAGCTGTTTGCTTTAAGGTATTAGCATCACCTTTCAGCAAAGTACCGCCCAATTTAACAAATAGTTGTGCATAGCCTTTAGTCAATAAACTGGGATCAGTCACTGTTTTTGGATCTAACCAGTGAATACCGCCTTTAACGCTGGCTTTTAATGTTGGTTCACGCTCACGTAATTGTTGTTTGCCTAGTACATCATAATTCAGTTGATAAAAATCCAGTTCAATAAGGTCTTGTAGCGCATGGTTAAAAACTTCTTCATTCCTAAAAACCTCTATCCAACCTTTAGGACTAATCAAATGTTGTAACCCAGCTTGAGCTACCCACTTATCATGCTCTATGACACAGCGTTGAATTAATGGCCACATATCAGCTGCTGCTTGGGCTAATCGTTTAGGAGCAGAATGCCACCAATATTTTGCTAACCAAGGAGCTATTTTAGGTAAATAGGAAAAATCGTAACGAACATCACTTTGATTGTTAAAAGCGTAACGAATTAATTTACTTAATTCACGGGGAAAAGCATAAGGTATAACACTGCTTCGTTCAATTAGACCCGCATTGCCAAAGCTAGTACCTTCACCAGGCTCTAACTTATCAATTAAACAAACGCTTCTACCTCGTGCTTGTAACTGTAAAGCACTGCTAACACCAATAATACCTGCGCCTAGAACAATACAATCATAGTTCATTACTATTCCTATAAGAGAGTATTTAATTAAGACTAAATGCTAAGTTACTATTATAACCTTATATATAACCATTAATAAGTTAATCTTTTAGCATAATAATATGATTAATTAATCATATTATTATTTCTATTTGCCACAAGGTGAAATATAATTCACCCCGAAAAACAGCTCCCCCTAGACTTAAATTATTGATACTAAATAAGTATCTTAAGGCAATATGTAATACTATGTTAAACCGCATTATCTCCCTCTTTAAATCCAATAAATCTCAACCTAAAAATACTAACTCCACTAATAACGCTACTAATATTCATGGTGGCAAATATAGCCCTACCCTTATCTCAGGTTTGATTCATGATCATAAGGAATTATTAAATATAGCAGGTACAATTCAGGCGTTATATGATGCTAAAAAATGGAGTGATTTATCTAAACAGTTAAGTATTTTTCGTGAAAAAATATATGCTCATTTAATCACTGAAAATATTAATCTTTATATTTATCTACAGCGCTCTCTAAAGGACAATCCTGAAAGTCTTGCAATGATGCAAGATTTACGCAAAGAAATGACGGGCATTAGTAAAGCAGTTACTGCTTTTTTAACTAAATATACTGATTTAGAAAATAATACTGACCATCAGCAACAATTTGGTACTGAGTTTAAAGGCGTGTGTGAAGTATTATTGAAACGCATCGAGTGTGAAGAAAAAACCTTATACCCTATGTATGCGCCTATCCCAGCTTAAGTTAGCTTCTGGAAAAAAGTTAAAGTCAATTATTCATACCTTAAGTAATAATTGACTTTATTAAAGGAACAGCTGACCAATCAATACTATCTAATAAATTTTTGATAATCAGACCGAGTTCCGTATCCCCTTCAATTTGCAATTTTCTATTGAAAAATAAGGTATCAGGGTCTTCTTTTCTTAACATCATTTTAGTAAAGTCAATCGTATTTGCGGTAAAGCGTAAATCAGGTTCGCCTGTATGATTACTAACTAAAAATTTTTGCTCATTGGCTGTAAAGTTAATCACTAAACCTAAATCATCAATCACGATCTCAAATTGTTTACCTGCAAGTAATGACATATCAGCCATTAAAATATTCTTTTTCAATAGTTGATTAAGTGCTATCACTAAGCTGTATTGGGTAGGCTTACGAGGTAACAGCTTGGTTACTTTTTTAACAAAAGGTGGAAATGTAATTTCAGGTAATTGCATAACTATTCTCCTACACAGGCATAATGCCTGCTTGACCTTGCCAATAACCATCTACTAGACCATGCTCAGTAAACTCAGTCAATTGTTTTATAGCATCATCAACATTTAATAAATTATTAATCACCCCATAATGTAATTGAATAATTTCTGTCATATATTGGTGTTGTGGTGATAAACGTAACATTTTAATGCCTAAGTTAGCCATCTCTTGATGATGCCCTAATAATACTTGGCAATCAGCCGACATGGTTTGAATACCATTCATGGTAAGGAAAGATTGCCCGTCTCTGGTTTTTAAGGTTAAGGCATTAGGGTGTTGCTGACACTTAAACTCACAACTGTCTTTCTTTAAATTATAGTAACGCGCTGTAAAACAACGAGAAGAAAAAGCCAAAGGTAATTTACCCCAACCAAATATTTCACAATCAATACGTGGTTTAGTTTCTAAGATAGTGGTTAAACGTGCCGCAGACATTTCCACAGGCGGTATCCAACGCACAGCACCCAACTTTTGGAAAAAAATTAATGTTTGTTCATTGTAAATATTAAGCGTTTGCCCCGCCACAAAGGTTAATTCATTATCAAAGGCTAATTTAGCAGCCCCTATATCATTAGCTTCAATTTTAAAAACATCTTGCTCGACAAATTTACGGAGTCTTTTTAGATCTGATTCACTCTCCAATAATACTTGTGATGAAAAAACCACTTTCTTCCCTGCACAAGCCAAATCCTTAGCTAAATCAAACCAATCAGCAAAACGCATTTCTTGACGACGAGAACAAACAGCCTCCCCCAGATAAATAGTATCTACTGGTTGTTCGGCCATTTGCTGATAAAACTCTAATAACTGCTGTTTAGGCCAGAAAAATAATACAGGGCCTAAAGAAAGTGCTAACTTGGGTTGCATACTTTGCCTCACTATTTCCAAGGGCGACTATAAGCGCCTAAGGTAGCTTGTTGTCCTTCAGATACTTTTGCTAACGCTTGTTGCCAACTAGTATTGACCATAAAGTTTTGTGGTTGTTTGGCTGCCATATCAATAGCTTTTCTTAATATCTGAGTTACTTGCGCCGTGTAAGCTGGACTACGTTGTCTGCCCTCCACCTTAATGGCAGCTACACCTATCTTGATTAGCTCAGGTAGGATTTCAATAACATTTAAACTGGTAGGCTCTTCTAATGCATAATAGGTATCTTCTTGTACACAAAATCTACCTTTACATAATGTAGGATAACCTGCTGGTTCATTGGCTTGGTATTGATCGATCAGCACATTATTTAAACGTGCACTCATGGTTTGCTTATTGTCTTTTTCCCACCGTACAAACTTAGCAGGTGAACACACGCCATGGGTATTTGGCGACTCCCCTGTCACATAACTAGACAGTAAACAGCGCCCCTCTACCATTACGCATAGGCTACCAAAACCAAACACCTCTACTTCTACTTCAGTATGCTCTATTACATTAGCCACCTGTGCTACGGTGAGAACTCTTGGTAATACTACACGTTGGATATTAAATAACTCTCTGGCTAAATTAATTGCTTCATAATTTGTTGCAGAGCCTTGTACAGAAAGATGTAATCTTAAATTGGGATGGGTGTTATGGGCATAATTTAATAATCCCATATCCGCTAAAATAATAGCATCGACACCTAACTCGGCGGCTTGATCAATCGCCTGATGCCATTTAGCTACTTCGCCTGCTTGTGCATAAGTATTAATTGCCATTAATACTTTACGGCCTCGTAGATGAGCGTATGCTATTCCCTCTCGAGCAGACTTTAAATCAAAATTTAACCCTGCAAAATTGCGTGCATTAGTGGCATCCTTAAGCCCCATGTAAACAGTATCTGCTCCATTATCAATAGCAACTTTGAGGGCAGGTAAATTACCAGCTGGACAAACCAGCTCTGGCGTTGTAAGGTTCATTGATCTACCGCTTATATATTAAGTTATTGAGATACACCTCATGATTTTCAACAAGGTAAAAGACTTTTAATTACAAAAACACGATGATTATATAAAGTGGCTTTCATTGTAAACAATAACCCAAAGTATCTAGTTGATATGGATTAGTTTACCTACTAAGGATGACAAGGCATGATAAGAAGTTAAAAATAAAATTGAATAACTACTTTTAAAATAGCGCGTTGATATAAAAAATATTAACCAATTTTCTTAATAAACAAAAAGTTTAATACCACCCCTTTAATTTAACTATACTAAAAACTTTAATATTCTAAATTGACTAACAAGTAATTTTACTTTTAACTGTATTTTTATCCTAAGGAAGGAGAGCATGATGGATTTTCAATTTACTGTTGTTGAACTACCCGATATTCAAGTGGCGGGCATGACTGTAGAAACAAACATGGAAAAAGCAATGATCGACTGCCCTGCCTTATGGCATAACTTTGGGCCTCGAATTTGTAGTGAATTAGCCAACTGTGCCGAAATTTCCAAAACGGGCGAAAGCTATGGTATTTCAAAAATGATTGATGAAAATCGTTTTACTTACTGGGCAGCTGTTCAAACCACCCGAATTAATACCCTACCAGATGACTTTAAAACCATGACTATTCCAGCAGGGCTTTATGTAAAAGGTACTGTACCTAGCCTAGAAAAATTAGGTGAAGCACTCACTGCCATGTATATGCAATGGCCACAAAGCCAAACTGACTATCAAATAGATATGCAAGGTGTTTCCCTTGAACTCTATGGAATTAACTGGCAACCCAACGACCCACTAGAAATTTATGCCCAAGTTATTAAACAATCTTAATTAAAGACGATGGATAGCCACCTAAGCTATCCATCACTTACCCCTCACTAAATCCCTCAACAACTAACAATATCCTTTTTGCTTATTAGCAACGCGGGCTGATGGTAAAGGGCTTGTTTTCATTATTTTGTGATGTTAAATTAACAGTGCTCTATCTAAATCGGTAGAGTATGGGTTTGGTCACCCATAAACAAGTAATACCGCCATAGATACTAGCTAGCTATTGCTCGCTTGTGTCCGCTTTTATGGCGGACTATGAGTGGGACACCTTTCGAGGTGTGCCGATTACTTGTTTTCGGTTGACCAACCTGCTTATAGTCCGCCCCCAATAGTTATGCTGTTATTAGGGGTTAACTCTGTTATAAAAGGGATTTAGACCATGCACAGCGTAATCAAACCAATACTTTTCTATTTAGCTCTACAAAACGTCACTAATTATAAGGTATCAACTTTTGATAACCATACCTTAGGAGGATAATTAGATGGCTATTTATACTATTCAATTTCAAATACAATCTAATGCACCTGTAGAAGACTTAGGTTATCAATTAGAAGTTTATAAAACCATTAATGATATTCCTCGCTATGCCTTACATCAAACACCTATTACGCCTTTAGAGGCAGGTTATAAAACACAATTGCATCGCTCATTAGAAATTGACCCTACTAAAGATCAACATTTTATTTTGCACTTTATGTTATTTAAAAAAGTAAATGGCGAATATAAAGCACTGTATGACAAACCAAAAACCAAACTTTACTCATTAGATAACCCACCAAAACTATCAGAGAGTAAAACCGAAAATATTTGTTTTTTTATTACTCGCTCTACCCTAGCTGATTTTAATAAAACTATAGAATATAACAACAGCATAGCCAAAGTATGTACTGTTAAAATTACTAAGCGACCAAGACCTTTTGAAGATCAAGTATATAAACAGGGAACAGATAAAGACCCTTTTAGCAAAGAAACAATAGAGCAACAATTACAAAATAGATTAATTGGTTTTGATTATCCCCATCAAAAATTTACTTCTCTTTGTGGCCCAGCAGCATTTTTCTATTGTTTACTAAAAGATCAGCCTGATATTTATAAGCAAGTAGTAAAAGATTTATGGGAGTCTGGTAATGTTCAATTAGGTAATTTAACCATTAAACCTAGTAACGATTGTAGATACCCAAAGGGAATACACCGACTAGGTATATCAGGACTAGACTGGATAACATTAGCCAGTTTACGAGATACCGAAAATACTATTATGGATTATCAAGTAAGGGAAAATTTTATTTCTGAAGGGTTAGCAGGAATAACCATGGTATCAGCTGCTAAATCATGGTTTGAAAAGGTAGGGGCTAAGTGTATCTTTGATAATACTATGCTCTGGACACCTTTTGGACTTAATCATGCTAAGTTAAAACATCTGCTTGATTTAAACCTATACGCTGACAAATCAAACTATCATGTAGTTGTTTTAATAGGTGCTGGCATGTTGGATGGAACTGATGATAGAGAAACTGGAGAATACCCATCACCATCTAAGGAGCATTGGATTGTATGGGAAGGAAAAGTAACCTCATTAAAGGGTGATGAAATTACAGAAGCCACACCATTAACCGAAAAGGTTAAATTAAAAGCGTTTTCTTGGGGAAGAGTAGAGGAAAATTATTTACGTCCTGATTTAACTTTGGGAGAATTACTAGGATATATATTTGGAGGTTTCATTGTTACTAAAATACTTTAAGATCTTATTAGCAATAATCTTTTTTTTACTGATTTCAGGGTGTATGTATGGTTCCCTTTTCTACGAGGCTTTTTTTGTGTCTCATGAGGTAACGTTTAGTATTAATAAGTTACCCGAAGCTAATGTTAATCAACCATATTTACAGAAGATAGAAATATATAATGCAGGAGCTATGCCTGACGAAGACCAGATTCAATGGGAAGTAACTCCAGAAAATACAGGATTAACTATAAAAAGAACCATCTCTGAAACTAGTAGAAATGGTTTTTTTGGCGGAATAGAAATATCAGGAATACCTAAATTTCAAGGAGAAATTACTATTAATATTCATGGTTATGGTTATTCTTCTTACTCAGGTAGGAAATTTAACAAAACATTTCATATAAAAGTAAATCCATAAAATTATCAGCTTTTTACGTGAGGTCGAACTATTAAAAATAGTCTTTGACCAGAATTAACTTTAGGGGAGTTATTAGAGTATATATTTAGAGGGTTCGTTGTTACTAAAATACTTTAAATTTATATTTTTAATCATTCTGTTATTAATAACGGGTTGTATTAATAATAAATCTGGTTTAGCTATTACGCTATCCAGTTATTTTTAGTTACTGAGCAAAATCTATATAAATAGCAAATATATTATTTAACAATACTCTTTAATACTGCCATTGCTTTAGTTGCATCTTCACTACGTACAAAAATATGATCGTGGCTATAGGCGGCAACTACATTACAGCTAATATTTGCTGTTGCTAACGCTTGTGCTACTGCTGCAGTTAAGCCCACTGCATCAAGCGATGATTGAATGGTTAGGGTTATCCAAGCAGCAATATATTGGTAATTTAGGCTTAATTGATCTGCATTTTCTTTGCTTAGAATGAATGTATTGCCTTCTTGCTCTCTAAAGAAAGCAATTACAATATCCATAGGCAGTTGTATATTATCGGGTAGTTGGCAATAGACATATTCTCCCTCATTTAAATGAGGGCTCATACCTGTTAATAATTTTTTTAAATCCGTTTCACCTATGGCCTGTTGCATATAATTTACTCGTATTTATTGGTAAAGGTATATTAGCGAACAAATAGTTTATAAACCAGTTGTAGCCATTTATTTAGTTTTTTAAAACGATAAGGTGGATAGATAAGTTTTGTGGTATTAAGTTTTCCCTTGCTAAATACACTTCTGGCTTTGCTAAAGGTTAAAAAGCCTTCGTAACCATGATATTGCCCCATGCCTGACTGACCCACTCCGCCAAAAGGTAGATTGGGCTGGGCGACTTGTAGTAAGGTGTCGTTAATAGCTACTCCACCCGATTGGGTATGTTGTAATACATACTCTTGTTCTTCTTTATTAAAGCCGAAATAATACAGTGCTAAAGGTTTTGGTTGGTTGTTAATAAATTGTACTGCATCTGTTATGTCGTTATAGGTCATGATGGGTAGTAAAGGCCCAAAAATCTCTTCTTGCATGACTTGCATACTGCTATTAACGTTTAGTAGTAAGTAATGGGGTAGTAAGCGGCTAGCTAGTGTTTTATCTTGGTCTTTTTCGGGTAATAATTTTATTAGCTCTGCCCCTTTTATTTCAGCATCAGCTAACATTGCTTGTAAACGATTGTACTGTTTATGGTTGATAATGGTGGTTGCATCTGGATTATTCACTAAGCTTGGATAAAAACGCTTTATCACTTGCTGATAGGTGTTTACAAATTCATCAACACGATGGGGTGAAATCAGTATATAGTCTGGTGCTACGCAGGTTTGCCCTGCATTCAGTACTTTACCAAAAGCAATGCGTTCTGCTGCCAGTTGCATGGGAACATCATCAGCAATAATAACAGGCGATTTACCACCTAGCTCTAAGGTAACAGGGGTTAGGTTTTCAGCAGCAGCTTTCATTACTGATACCGCTGTTTTGCTAGAGCCTGTAAATAATAAATGATTAAAGGGAAGTTGACAGAATTTTTGGGAAACTTCTTCACCACCCTCCACTACTGCCACAAGGTCTTCTGTAAAAATTTCCGCCAGCATTTGTTTAATAATGGCTGATGTTATGGGGGCATATTCACTTAGTTTTATCATTACCCGATTACCTGCCGCCAATGCACCCACTAATGGCCCTATGGTTAGGTATAGGGGGTAGTTCCAAGGTACTACAATACCTATAACACCTAGCGGTTGATAGTACACTTTGGCGGTGGCAGGTTGGTAAGCAATACTGACGGGTTCATGACGAGGTATTAACCAGCTTTTAAGTGATTTTTGAGCAAATTTAATGCATTGTAGGCTTGGTAGAATTTCAGCAAGTAAGGTTTCATCTTGTGAACGATTACCAAAATCTTCTGTAATAGCTTGCGCTAGTTTTTCTTGGTAGGCTATTAGTTGTTCGCGTAAAGCGGTTAGTCTATCTCGCCGTTGTTCAAGGGATGGCATAGAGTTTGCCATAAAAGCTTGCCGTTGTAGTTCTAGCAGGGTTTCGGATAGGTCTTTTTGGATATGGTCTACTACTAGCGTATTAGGCATAAATGATGACTCCACTCGTCACTGAGTCATTAATATAGTTAATAATATCCGTTTATTATATAGCGAATTAACAGGGTTAGTTATACAACAAAGATATAATACAGGTAGGATCAGTGCTGGCTAGTTTAGCCTAGCCAGCAGATATAATTACAGGGTTAACTTACGATTAGAGGCTTTAATAAATTCTTTCTTTAGGTCTTCGTAAGTGTGTACTGCTGGGTATTGTGGAAACTCTCTAATTACGTTATCTGGTGCATGGAAGAGAATACCTGCATGGGCTTCTTCTAGCATCGCCGTGTCATTGTAGGAGTCACCTGTTGCAATACAACGGTAGTAAAGGCTCTTAAAAGCAATGACTGATTGACGTTTAGGGTCTCTTTGGCGAATTTGATAGTCCACTACTCGGTCTTGATCATCAATCACTAGGTTATGACATAACAAGGTGGGTGAGCCTAGTTGACGAACCAATGGACGGGCAAATTGGTAGAAGGTATCTGATAAGATCACTACTTGAAAGCGCTCACGTAACCAATCAACAAATTCAATTGCACCTTCTAATGGTTTTAAGGTAGCAATCACTTCTTGAATATCTTTTAGTTTTAAACCATTTTCATCTAAGATGCGTAACCGCTGCTTCATTAGTACATCATAGTCAGGGACATCACGGGTGGTTGCCTTTAACTCGTCGATTCCAGTTTTTTCAGCAAATGCAACCCAAATTTCAGGAATCAATACGCCTTCAAGGTCTAAGCAAGCGATTTCCACAGTTATTTCCTCAATAAAAATTAATAATAGTTACCACATTAAATCATCAGGAACAGCGAAGTCCTTGTAAGGATCATCATCATTTCCTTGTTCGGTTGACTCATTTAGCACGATAATGCGTTGAGCGTTGCGCTGTTGGATTTTAAGCGCTGTTTCACGGGGAATAATTTCATAATAGCCTTCATGACTAACAATAGCTAGGCTACCCTTTACTAATTTGTCACGAATTAAATCGTTAACCGCTATCCGTTTTACCTTTTTATGATCCACAAAGTTGTAGTAATCTTCGGTATCCAAACGAGGTAGACGATCGTTAATAATCAGTTGTTTAATTTCAGCAGCAATGGCTTTACGGCGCTTTTTCTCTTCTTGCTGTTGGTTTAGCTCTTGGTCTTTAGCTTGCTTTTCAGCCTGCACTTGTTTAAGCGCTTCTTCTTGCGACGTATCTTTAGCTAGCTGCCCTTTTTGTTGCAGTCTAGTTTCTTTTTGCTTTTGCTTAGATGCCTGTTTAACTTGTTTTTCGTTTACTAAGCCAGCTTTTAACAACTGGTCACGTAGTGACATACTCATAATTCTAGCACTTAGAAAGGGGTTAATATTAAATAAAAGCTTATTTTACTGTATTCATTTTATTTAACAAAGCATTTACTTAAATTGCTTATAACAATTTGTTTTATTTATATTTTTAATAATTGAAGTTTGTTACGTTTTAGTTAACAAACTTCAATATAGTTACTTTACTAATAGATTATTCAAAAAGATCATCACCTGATTTAAAATTCAACCCCGGATGATTATCAAAACGCACCACACCTACGGGTATAGCATTATTGACTGCTCGTTTTACTGCTGCTACCCCTTCAATACCAAAACCACCACACAGTTCAATAGCATTAAAACCATCAGCTACCAATGCTTTTGCTAATTGACAGGCTGCGGCATAGCTTTTTACTGCAAAAGTAGTTACATTCACGCTACCTGTAGCCACTTTTGCTTGATGAGCTGTCGGTTCTCCTTCAGGAGAAATAAAGATAAACGCTGCATTTAAAGTCATTTTTTCACTCCAATTCATTAAATAGCGTGGTTAGTCTAAAAAATAATTAGAGGGATTTATTGTAAAAATGCGTCCTAAAATTTTTTTCTTGTAGATAGTTTAAAGGTGTTGTTTGGGTGAACTGTTTAAATTGTTTTATAAAATGTGCTTGATCATAGTAACCATGGGCTAGAGCTGTATCTAAATAATAACTTTCTTTGGTTAAAAGTAGCTGCCGCAATGTTTTTTCAAAACGTGTGACACACTGAAAGTATTTTGCAGTAACTCCATAATTTTCTTTAAATTTCTTTTGAAAATAACGTGTACTTAGGCTTAACTGCTCAGATATGGAGTTAATAGCTAATGGTTCTAAAGAATAATAGAGCTGATTGATGGCCTTATCCAACCATAATTGTTGTTTATGGTGGATTTGTAGTTGTTTTAGTAAAAAATCATTTAGTAAGGCTATACGTTGGGCTATGGTGGTAGTTTCTTGCATATGTGCAACAAGCTGATTTCCAGCCTCACCCCAGATAGCTGATACACTAATTGGTTGATCTACTAAGTCGGCTAATGAATGTTTGCAAAAATGTCTTAATGCACCATGCCTAAAACGCACAGCCATAAAACTTGCCCTAGACTCTGTTACTAATTTTAGCGAATGAAAGCGTGGTTGTAACAATACACCACGGGGCATCATAGTATGCGTATGATTAGACTGAATTTCTATTGTTGAGCTAGCATACTGAAAGATAAGCTCTGCGCCTGTCCCTGGTAGCATAGTAGGTAGCTCTTGCTCACCTTCCCATACCCAGTAACGATTAATATAGGGCTGTAGATGAGCAGAAGCTTTAAAGCTCGCTATCTTCATTAATAATAACTAGTTAGCTACTTCATCCCTTAAAAAAATAAGCTTATTTGCTGTTGAATGTTCTTCTGAAAAATAATAACCTTCGCTATCGAACTGTTTTAGCTGTTCAACTTCTGTTAGTTGGTTTTTTATCACATAACGTGCCATCATCCCCCTAGCCTTTTTAGCATAGAAGCTAATGATTTTATATTGGCCATTTTTTAGGTCTTTAAAATCAACATCAATGATTTTTGCATCTAGTTGTTTGGTTTTTACTGATTTAAAGTACTCGTTCGATGCTAAATTAAGTAAAATACCATCACCCTGCTCTGTAATCGCTTTATTTAACCATTCAGTGATTTGCTCACCCCAGAACTCATACAAGTCTTTGCCTTTACTATTGGCTAGTTTAGTACCCATTTCTAAGCGATAGGGCTGCATTAAATCTAATGGACGTAATACACCATAAAGCCCTGATAGAATACGTAGATGTTGTTGAGCAAATTTATAATCTTTCGCAGAAAAGTCCTCTACCGCAAGCCCTGTATAAACATCACCTTTAAAAGCCAAAATAGCTTGCCGTGCATTTTCTGTAGTAAACTTAGTTGACCACTCTGCAAACCTTGCTACATTCAGTGCCGCTAGCTTATCGGAAATACTCATTAAGCTTGCCACATCTTGCACAGATAGCTTTTTCAGTTGTTTAATTAATTGTTCTGATTGCTTGATATGCTCTGGCTCTGTGTGTTCTTTTAACTTTACTGGACTGGTATAGTCTAAGGTTTTCGCTGGGGAAATCACCATTAACATAAGCAAATAGCTCCAATACTTTAAATAAATTAGTTATATCTTACCAATAAACTAGGTTATTCAGCAAAAGAAAGCCCAATGAAATTTGTTTATCTTGTTAATAGATTTATAAAATATTATTAAGGTTAGTTTTACACTAGTTTGCTCTATTTGGTCTATCTTTCATATAGGCCAGTAGCTCATCCACTCTATCAGAACATAATAAAGGCGCTATTTGTATAATCTCCTCACGAGGTAGTTCCCACCAAGGATGTGCTAATAACGCTTGGCAAATATCTTCAGGAAAACGGTAACGAATTACTTTGGCAGGATTCCCTCCCACAATTGCATAGGGCGGTACATCTTTAGTTACTACTGCTCTTGCTGCTATAACAGCGCCATGTCCTATGGTTACGCCTGATAAAATTAAACAATCTGTGGCTAACCATACATCATTACCAATAATCACATCACCTTTGGTTTCTTTATATTTAGTCACATTAGGTAATCGCTCGTAAAAAGGGAAAGTGGTCATGGCTTTAACATTATGATTACCACCTAACAATATCTTTACACCGCCAGCAATTGAGCAAAACGAACCTATTTTTAAATGGGTATCCTTATTACCATGATCAACTTGAGGTATACCATAGCTGCCATAACCATAGTCATATTCAGGATAACGGTTTTTAAACTTTAACCTGCCTTTCTCTAAGGGATGTACTCGCTTAAGTTGCTTCTTAAATTGCATACGTTGATATTTGCTCTGCAATAAGCGGATAATATTCATTACAAGCATTCCTAAGCTATTAGTCAGTATGAATATCTATACTGGCACGGGGATGTTTTTTATAAATAATACAGTACAGCACATTCTTTAAGCTTTTAAAATCTTTTATACGCCCTTTTAGTAAACGTGATAATAAGAAAAAGAACATAGAGAAGCGAGATTTATTTTTATAATTTAATCGATAAAGAATAGCATAATACAAAAATTCTATACTTCGACGATAACTAGCCTGCTTATTTTCCTGAACATAAGTTGATAAAGAATGCTCTATCCGACCAAAACAACCACAGGTTAGAGTATGTTGTTTAGCTATTTGATGAACATTATGAAAAAAAGCAGTATCTATACCATAAAAAGCAAAATTTTCATCAAACACCGTTATATTATACTGTTTAAATTGTTCAACTAGTCGTTTACTAAGTGCCATAGCCGAAGTTACAGAGGTGATCGTTGTAGCCTCAACCCCTTGCTCTTCCAAAATAGGTTGTTTTGTCTTTGTATTAAATGGAAATTTAACCAAATTATCTTGCCCTTCAGCATATACAATAGGCAAAATTAAATCTAAATCTCGATGCTGGACAATGGTATTAAAAAAATCTTTGTTTAATTGGGTATCTTGGTCTAAGGGGATAAAAAAATCTGCATCCTGCTGCTGTAGTACAAAGTTGTATATTTTACTTAATGATAAATTTCTTATATCTTGGTAAGTGGTTACTGCAATTCCCTTTTCTGAGGCTTGCGTAAGATAATTTGTTAGTTGTATATTATCTAATAAATTAGGGCCATTATTCCAAATGATAAGTTTGAGATCTATTTGAGTTAAGTCTGCCCCTAGAATACTTTGCAAAGTCTCACTTTGTTGGCAGGTGGAATTATATAAGATGACTAAAATAGATAATTGCATGTGTTAAAGACTTTGATACCTATAAAAATATTAGTGTAACACTATAAAACTGCTTTAAAAATTATTTTTGATTACAGTAGAAATATAAACCATTAATTCTGTTTTAAACAAATTGCATTAGAGCGCATAACTTTAATATCGTTGATGAATTACAGTAATACGCTCTTGTTCAAACTATAAGAATTAATAACCCAAACAACCTTTTGATTTAATTAACTTATATAGATTAAATACTACGATTCATTTCTGATTTTTAATAGCGTTTCATTCAGTAATGTTGAACTCGTACTTTTTGTATAAGGGAAGTAAACCACTCTAACACCTACTTCTTTAAATTTTTCTTCCATCTTTTGCCAACTTTCAGAGTTGAACCAATCATCGCCCACAAATAAGATATCAAATTTAATCTTTTTCCACATTTCAAATTTGTCAATGTTTTCCTGGGGAATAGCTGCATCAACGAACTTGATATTCCTAACAATTTCTATCCGTTCTTCAAAAGGAATGACTGCCTTTTTATTTTTATAGGAAACTAACTCATCCACAGTTATACCAACTATTAATTTATCACATAGCCCTTTTGCATTTTTTAATAAATTTAAATGCCCTATATGAAATAAATCGTATACCCCAGATGTATATCCTACTTGCATGTTAGCTCTCACTTAATAACTCTTTAATATTGAAATTAAACCATGTATCAAATGCTTGCTCTTTCTTTACGCCAAAAATATCGTCAAGCATAACCGGAAAACCAACTTTCTTTCTATCAATAATTTCGTGTGGAATAATATCTTTAAAGATTCTTTTTAAGGGAGCTTTAACTATGCCATCTTGCATTCGATAGTCGAAGGGAACTCCTGCCATTCTCTGAACCAATCTATAATCAACAAATGGCTCACGTGCCTCAACTGAACACATCATGGTTGAGTTATCTAATCTACGTAATAATCCATGTAAGTGTGCTACTTGAAAGAATGCTGCCACTATATCAATAGGCTTACCATAATGATAAAAAGGTGCTATAGCACTTTCAACAATTTCTAAATCCTCTTCAGAGCCATATGAATATAATTTTGAAAAAGCCTGTAAATCAAACTTATCAATAGAATTGGCCCATCTAAAGATCCTATCATATCCAAAAAATAATTCGTCAGCACCTTCGCCACACAGTACTACTGTATTTTCTTTTTTAACTTCTCTAGTCATTTGGTAGAGTAATACTTCATTAGGTACTGATAACGGTTCTTTTCTAACCCTAATAAGTTTCTTAGCATCTTCAATAAACATCTCTTTAGTTACTATAACCTCATGATGTTCAGAACCTATTTTTTCTGCTGCTAAACGTCCCCATTCAAACTCATTATATTCTTTAAAGCCAACTGTCCATGTATGCAGTTCATGGGTTAAAGCAGCTACAATAGTACTATCTAACCCTCCAGATAGATAACTACCTAGCGGTACATCTGCAATTTTTCTGTATTGTATTGAGGACTCTATTAACCACTTTAATTCCTCATCAGTAGGAGGTGATTGATAGCCACTAGGAAACTCCCAATATTTAGCTATTTGATTATTTTGCTGATAACATCCTGCAGGGAACATTTTTATATTTTTATAAATAGTTTGACCATTAAAAAAAGTGCGTAGTTTTTTATATTGTCTTAAACCTATTTCATCAATTTGTACTTGATTATCAAGTAAATCAACAATTGCATTAATTTCTGAAGAAAAAATATAGCCTTTATCTGTTTGACAAAAATATAAAGGTTTAACACCTAACCTATCCCTTGCCACAAAAAAGTCTTTTGTTACTGTATCAAAGATAATATAGGCAAATATGCCATTAAACTCTTTAATGGCTTCTTTAAAACCAATTTTTATACTTAACTCAAGTACAAGTTCGGTATCGCAATGTGTTTCCAAAGCTATAGTATATTTAGCCGCTAGTTCTCTATAATTATAGATTTCACCGTTATATATGATTACATATCTCTTATCTCTACTAAAAAAGGGCTGATTGCTTCTCTCTTGTAGATCAAGGATACTGAGTCGATTATGGCCAAATTTATAAGTATCAATTTCTTTATAACAACAAGGTGCATCAGGCCCCCTATGTATCATTTTCTCTAACGCTTTGATAAATTTACTCTTATCAAGATTGTTTAAATTAGTAAATAAAAGTCCGCACATTTATTCAAAATCTCAAATAAGTTTTTGTCTTAAGAAATCAATTATTGCTTGAGTCGCATTAGGATAATTATATTTTATATATGTATTTGCAAAATCTAAACGTTGTTGTTTCATCGCATCTTTCTTAGCAATCACCACATTATCAATAAAATCAATTAATTGAGTCTCATTATAAGCATGATAAGTATGTTTTAACATTTCTTTTCCAAAAGTTAAGAACTCTTCATCTATAGCTGACTCATTTCTTAATAAATAGCATTGTGGATTATCTGTATAGAAATATTCTGCTAAAAAAGAACCACAATCATGGATTAATGCAGAGGAGTTAATAAAGATATCAAAATAATCCGCCTCTGTACTATAAGTAATATTTTTATTTGCTAACAACTTACTTAAATAATTATCTACTTTCTCCTTTCCCCAAAAATTATCTTGAGTTAATGTTACAAAGAGAAGAGGATGAGGCCTAAAAATAAAATCAATCAAAGGATACTTTTTAGGTAGTTCTAAAAAAAAATCTGCATATAATAAAAAGTTAGATAGTTTTAAGCCTTCTTTTTCTGACCCAACAGTATGATGAGGAGCTATAATGATCTTTATCTTTTTCTCCTCAAACTTTTCTATTTTATACATAGAGTCCATTTTACAATATCCAACTACCATTGAATTAATTGCTTTATTAGGCATTACTTCCTGCATTATATTTTGGACTTCATTATTTTCTACAAATATCATCCAAAAATTATTGAGAGACTCCAAATTGAAAAGCACATGCTCATGTTTAGTTCTTCCCTGATAAGCATAATTCACAAAAAAAGATAATACTTGCTTATCTTTAAAATAACGACTAGTGAAAAACTCATGTGTAATATTATCATAAGGATTTGCTGTACACACCAAATGGAAATTGTTGGCCACATCAAGATATTTTTCTTCATCATATCCTTTTAGTACTGTTACATCTTCATATTTAGCTTTATAAGTTTCGTATGCTTTATTTAGATGTTTTAACATATTTTCCTGATCTTGTGTCAAATCTGGAATAATAAGAAGAACAGGAGTAAATAAATCATCATTAATCATCTTTTCAAACAGCGGTTTTGCTGGAAAAACTGCATCATATATTATGCAGAATAAGACTTTTATTTTTTCATTTTTTGCTACTTCTTTTAGACTAATTAACCCTTTTTCATATCTTTTATTTTGCTTAATATAATCAATATATTTTAATTTCTTTTTCAGGGTCTCCCTGGCTCTTTTTCTCCAAAATTTATTTGGTATATAAAAAGTTAATAATTTTGGTAGATTTATTTTTGAATACATCTAATAACTCCAATCTTAGTGAAATAATAAAACATATATTCAAATAATATTAATAACATAGTATATTTTGCCGCACGCCCAATTATGATCAAAACATCACTTTTTAAGATAAAATATCATTGTTTTTTACTTAGTAACAATATTAGTTGTTCAAAAATCTGACAAAATATCAGCAAAACTAATGATACTTATAAGTACTCAAAAACTATTCAAGATAAAATATAGATCTGCTGATGATATTATTAAATTAATTTATATAGTAAGAACGATTGTATTAGACATTAGGATTATTTTTTAATTGATGAAAATAGAAATACAACTATCTTCCCCAAACTAATACTGTATAATTATTATGTTGAATTTCTTTCATCACATAGTTTCATAAAAAATTTAATTTACTCTGTTAGTAAAGTGATCCAAAATGATAAACTTTCTTGATTTAAAAAAAATAAATCAACAATACCAGAAAGAGTTAGTAGAAGCCTGTACTCGTGTCATTGAATCTGGTTGGTACTTATTAGGTAAAGAATTAACCTCTTTTGAGCAGGCATTTGCAACATATTGTGGAACAAAGCATGCTATTGGTGTAGCTAATGGCTTAGATGCATTAATTTTAACCTTAAGAGCTTGGAAAGAATTAGGTAAGCTAAAGGATGGGGATGAAATTATTGTTCCTGCTAATACTTATATTGCATCCATTCTAGCAATTACAGAAAATAACCTCACACCCATTTTAGTTGAACCAAATTTATCTACTTATAATTTAGATATAGAAAACGTCAAACTAGCTATTACTAATAAAACAAAAGCAGTACTCGCTGTACATCTTTATGGCCAATTGGCACCCATGCAAAAGATATGTGATATTGCTAAACAGCATAATTTACTCGTTTTAGAAGATAGTGCTCAAGCTCATGGAGCTCATATTAATGGACATAAAGCTGGTAACTGGGGAGATGCCTCTGCATTTAGTTTTTATCCAGGTAAAAACTTAGGCGCACTAGGTGATGCTGGAGCAGTAACTACAAATGATGATGAGTTAGCAAATACAATAAAAGCTTTAAGAAATTATGGTTCTAATGAAAAGTATAAAAATATTTATCAAGGAACTAACAGCAGACTAGATGAAATACAAGCAGCTATATTAGCTGTTAAATTACAGTATTTAGATCAAGAAATTCAATATAGACAAAGTATTGCCAAAAAATATATAGAAGGCATAACAAATCCACATATAACATTACCTACTGTTACTAACTTAACAGCACATGTTTGGCATTTATTTGTTATTCGTTGCAAAGAGCGAGATACTCTAAAAGACTATTTACATAAAAATAACATAGAAACATTAATTCACTATCCCATTCCACCCCATAAACAAATATGTTATAAACAATGGAATAATATATCACTACCTATAACAGAACAAATCCATCAGGAAGTGTTATCCTTACCAATTAGCCCAGTACTAACAGATCAAGAAGTTCACAGAATTATAGAGAAAGTAAATGAATTTAAAGCATAACAACTTATTATCTATCTGTTGCCTTGGCTATAATCATGCCAGTTTTTTACAAGAGAATTTAGAGTCGATTTGTAAAATAGGTTATGAAAATATTGAGATTATTGTTGTAGACGATGGCTCCAAAGACAATAGTGTTGAAATACTGAATCAACTAAAAAATAAAATTCCATACAGAATAGAAATTATTGCACAACAAAATACTGGCAACATAGGAAAAAATTTTAATAATGCTTTAAAAGCTGCAAATGGTAACTTAATTACTTTTATTGCGTTAGATGATGTATTTAACCCAAAAGTTGTTTCATCAGAAATAAACGAAATGAATACTAATCCTAAGCTAGCCTTTATTGCATCATCAAAAGCAGTATATATTGATGACAAAGGGATGATAGAAGATGATCGTCTAGAACTTTCACTTCATATTGAAAATAGTCCCTCAATAAAAGATCTATTAGAACTTGAATACTCCAAATTTGGGGCATTTTATATACAAGGATCTATTTTTAGAAAAGATATTATTGATACCATTGGTGGTTTTGATGAGGATATGACTGGTGATGATATAGTATTAAGAACTAAAGTTTTTAACTTTATGCTAAACAATACTGGTCTAGAATTTAAAATTATTAGAGAAAACAACGTATTTTATAGAATGCATGGCAACAATATTCATAAAAATTCTGCTAGGCAAATAAAAATAGTTACTGAATACTTAGAGAAATATTGGCCAGACAGACCCAACCCAGCAATATTAATTGACTGGATGAACTATACTATTAGTAAATGTACGTTTGAAGAATATATGCCAGTCTTTGCTTTAAATAAAAGGGCTGCTTCTTTATTAAATGATAAAAAAATTCAAGATAAAATTAAATCATCAGTTATAAAAAATAGAGAAACTTTTATTCAAAAAGCTATTTTTAATAAACAAAAAATAGACTCTACAAAAAGTCAAATAACACTATTTGGTTTTATTAAGTTTTCATATTCAAGAAAAAAGAATAAAAAACCAGATACTACAAAAATACACTATTCTCAATATAATTAATTATAAATCATTGTAGCAAAATTAGATGAAATACTAATATTTGCTGCAAATATAATAATTTTTTTATCAATAGAACTATAAAAATATTAAAATATTACTTATCTATTAGCAGATTGATTAAGGTAAATGGGTATTCCTATGGTATATTAAATCATAGATAAACATTATAGTTTAAGCTATTTATCTTATATAAAGTTTGAAAGTAAACTAAAGAAAATCTAATTAAAATTGTTCATTAATTTGTAAGCAGACCAATAGATAAAATGAAAGATATTTTTTGTAGCATTATTGTACCCATGTTCAATGAAACTAACAATTTAGAAAATTGTTTAAACGCTTTGAAAAACCAAACATATAAAAACTTTGAAGTAATTTTTATTGATGATGGGTCTACAGACAATACTGTAGAAAAATTAACAAAACTACTAGAAAATCAAACAGGTTTTTCTTATAAAATATTGCAACAGCTGAATAGTGGTGCAGCTGCGGCTAGGGAAAAAGGAATTTCGGCATCAAAAGGAGAGTATATTTGTTTATTAGACTGTGATGATGAATTATCTGGTGATGCTTTAGATAAGGCTATAGCCTCTATACATCAATATAATGCTGATATTTCCATGTTTCAATTATATAATCAGGATTCCACAGGAAATTATCATAAATTTAATTTCTTTGATAAAGATAGAATATTGTACAACGGATATGAATGTTTAATTAACTCCTTAGGGGAGTGGAAAGTTCATGGCTTAGTTGCATGTAAAAAAGAAATCTTCATTAAAAGCTATCAAATCTATAAAAAATGCAACAAAGAAGATTCAAATTTTTTAAATAATGATGAAGTCATCACTAGATTAAACTTTTTTCATGCAACAACTGTTACACAAAATGAAGGGATTTACTACTACAAACATAATAACAACTCTACTTCTAAAAGAATTAATCCAAACAGACACTTACTATTACATAACTGTATTATTATGCACGATCTATTTAAAGAAACGGGCAATAGTATCCATTCTAAGATAGATCAAGAATTGTTTAAAAACCTATCTGGTATTATTAAGTATTATTTAAAACATAAAACAGAAATCTATAATAAAGACGAATGGAAGAAAACTATAAAATTAGCCTCAAGTGAAGTTTTTAAACGGGGGATTTTTTGGAGGTTAGATATCAAAACCAAACTAAAATTCTTACGCAGAATGTTTAAGGTCTTATATAGCTAGTAACTCAAGATCTAGTTGGATACTCCACCAACCCTTTTAAAAAGGATTTTATCATCAATGACAATACAGTAACTATTCATTGTAAAAACTTGCATTCTCTAATGTTCGATGTAGCATTGATTTATCAGATATGCTTCAAAAAATATAACTTCCATTTACAGCAAAATATGTAATAAAATGCCTGCTTATGCCTACGATCTACCAAACTATTAAGACAAAATATGACTTTTAGAAAAGATATTAATGGACTGCGTGCTATAGCAGTTCTAGCAGTCATTTTATTTCATTTTAAAATCCCTTATTTTAATGGTGGATTTGCAGGTGTAGATATATTTTTTGTCATCTCTGGATATTTGATGACAGGAATTATTTTTACACGAGTAAATAATAATAACTTTTCAATTATAGATTTTTACCTACATCGAGCTAAACGTATTCTTCCTGCTTTAGCTGCTTTGTGTATTACCCTAGCCTTTTTTGGATTCTTTTTCTTACTGACGAATGACTTACGTGAGATAACTCAACACATTAGAAAAGTAATCTTATTCATATCAAACTATACTTTCTATGAAAGCTCTGGATATTTTGATACGCCCTCACAAGAAAATTGGCTACTTCACACGTGGTCATTATCAGTAGAGTGGCAATTTTATTTGATTTATCCCTTAATTATTCTAGGATTATCTTGGTTATTTACACCTAAAAAAACTAGCCTCATAATCATTATAATGGCTGTTGCTTCGCTTATTTTCTCTATCATCTATACACCAATCAATCCTTCTTTTGCTTTTTATTCTTTACCTACAAGATCATGGGAAATGTTGGCAGGTGGTATTGTATTCTTATTTCCTCTATCATTCCCTACCATTATAAAGAAACTAACACTATGGATAGGGTTAGTCCTCATTTTATTGGGCTTAATGACACTAAATGATAGTCTTTTATGGCCTAGCTATTTAGCACTTATTCCTGTCATTGGAACAATGCTGATTATATGGTCAAACCAAAACAGCGCTATTACCTCTAATTTACTTTTTCAGTGGCTTGGTAAAATCTCATACTCTATTTATTTATGGCACTGGCCTATTGCTGTATTGTTACTAATTAGTGGTTTACTAACTAATCCTTTCTACAAAATAGCAGGTATCGTAGTCTCTTTAATCGCAGGATATCTTTCCTACTTTTTTATTGAGAAACGATTTAAATTAGTGCATAGCCAAATAATAGAAATAATTAAATACATCGGCATCATTTTAATAACTATAGTCATAGCTGCATCCTTGGGCTCTCTAGCTAAACATTACCCTCAGCTACGTAATCAATCTCTACAAGATTTAAATAATATTGTTGAAAATAAATTTAAAACACTTTCAAAAAGATGCCTTCTTTCTAAGTTTGATAACTCCTCCGACCCCAATTGCATTATTGGAGAGGGTAATATTAATATAATCGTTTTAGGTGATAGCCACGCAGCCACATTATTCCCTGCAATTACAAAACTAAATACAGATAAAGCATCTCTATTTTGGACTTTGAGTAGCTGCCCATCAATAGAGGGCGTTAAACAAAAAACTCAGGTTGGCTGCACTGAGTTTGTTTCAACACGATTAGAGCTGCTTAAATCATCCTACTCAGGCATACCTATTTTAATTTCTAACCGACTAACATACTATTTTTATAATAAAGATAAAAATATTTACTTTACTGATAACTCAAACGATTTTCATAATGATTTTCGTAATGCCTATATTAATACCATGTGCCAAATAGCAACCAATCATCCTGTTTACGCACTAAAACCTATACCTGCCTATCCTTACGATATTCCCAAAAAGATGGTAACAGACCGTCTGTTTCACTTTAATAAAACACCCATGACAATTTCTATGCCAGAATACTATGCCGATAACAAGATTATTTTAGATATTATGGAAGAAACCTCAAAAAAATGTGGAATTCATTTATTAGATCCTACAGATTACTTATGTGAAAACGGTATCTGCCATGCCCAAAAAGGGAATACACCTCTTTACGTAGATGATAACCATTTAAGTGATCAAGGTGCTATGGAACTTGCCCCTCTGTTTCAGAAAATACTTAACTAAATAATCCTTAATAGAAATTTTTCTTAACTTACTTTTTTATTAAGGAAATATATTAGACTTACCATTTAGCACATTCTATAGGTTTAAAAAACTCCATAAATAGTATGTGATTATAATTCCGTGCCCCATCAATATCAGCACACTCAAAAGCACTATTCTCAACAGCTAATAACTCATGTATACCAATGCAAAGAGATGGCTATTATATGGAATCACAAAAAATAATTTAAACGTATTTGTTTACCATCATGCACAACTAAAGTAATTCAGACTAGTTATTTATTTTATTGGTTTCGCAGGGTTACCTATAACCGTTGTATTTGCAGCAACATTTTTAGTGACAACACTGCCTGCTCCAACTATTGCATTTTCACCAATAGTTATACCTGGCAAAAGAGTCGCATTAGCCCCTATAGATGCTCCTTTCTTAATCAATATACCTGCTAATTGCCAGTCAGTATTTCTTGACTTTGGGTATTTATCATTACAAAACGTAACATTAGGACCAATAAATACATCATCCTCAATGACTATACCGTCCCAAATTTGTACCCCACATTTAACTGTAACATTACTGCCTATTTTTGTTTTATTTTCGATAAAAACATGAGAGCAAATATTGCAATTCTTTCCAATAATAGCATTTGCTAAAACAACACAGAACTGCCAAATCTTGGTATTTTCCCCAATATTATGGCTTTGAACATCAGATAAGGGATGGATAAAAACTGTCATTTATTAACTTCACTTAAAAACTGCTGATAATCTTTAATATAATCAGCCTCATCATATTTCTGACTAGCTAACACCATTACCACACAATCAGAACTAAAATTAGTAAATTCACGCCATATACTATTAGCAATATATAAACCTTTGTTAGGTTTATCTAAATGTATCGTTTCCCGTTTTTTTCCATCATCTAATATAAAATCACAAGCGCCTGAAGTACAAATAATAATCTGCTCAAGATTTTTATGGGCATGTTTACCTCTCACAACATCCTTATTTGTTCCAAAAACATAATAAACACGTTTAATATCAAAAGGAATATCTTGATTACCATCTATAGCAACTAAAGAGCCTCTTTCATCCCCTCTAATTTTAAAATCAATAATCTTATAATCCACAAACAACCCTCAATAAATTTTATTACTATCCTAGACGAATTATATAATATCTTGAAGGTATATGATATTTTTAAATAACTCTCCAGACTTTTACACGACAAGGCAAAGGATTACTATGTAGAACCATATTTGGCAATGATCCTCCTATATTTACATTGGCGCTCATCATATAGTTTCCTGTTTGAACAACAATTTGATTATTATTAAGTTGGTCTGCATTAACACCCAGACCACCATTTGAATAGATATATCCTGTAGCTCCCCAATTATCATTATATAAAATTTCAGCCTTACAAATTACTGGAAAATCCCCAAATGGATTATCTATTATATAACGATTATTTACTGCCACATTAGCTGGGCTTTCCTCTGTACCTCCATTAGGATAAATAATAGTAAACTTTTTAGCTTGTTGATAACTTTCTAATACACTTAAACGCGCAGCTAAGTTAGCATTTTCTGTTATTAACTGCTGTATATCTGCTTCTGAAGTGTTAATAACATACCCAAAAAGTTTTATAACCCAACAACCTGACACATTTATAGGCCGCGTTTCATTTGCTATTTTAAGCTCACCATATTCATTATATGTATAATGGTCTGTTGTTAAATTTAACGGCCCCTTATAATTAGTTCCACCAGGAGCAATTCCAGCTGTTACTGGTCCACCGCCATTAACACTAGTAGATGTAGCAGTTGCTGCTGTACCACCTGTTGTCATTGCATGCTTATGTCCCTGAAAAGCATCTTTTTGTATAAAACCATTAGCAATTTGACCATTATCCCCTCTCAGAAACAAAGCCCCTAAACTATCAGCATATTTACCATTATAATCTGGTACTCTAAACTTTCCTTGGCTTGAAGTGGCTACATAACTGCCTCTTTTTAGTGGGTCCATCTGCCACTCTAACTCCTGAACTGTAGGAACTTTGCCTTGCTGTACTGCTGCAGCAGCATCTGGAAAGACAGCTTGAGATAGTTCTTGTCCATCAGCCGCTATATAACCAGCTGGAATATTGTTTCTGGATGGCCACCAAAATACTGCAAATAGGGGGACACCGTTACCCTCAAAGTTATCAAAACGATTAGTTAAGGTATTAACTGCATTACCAATGGTTCTAGTTGGATAATTTAATGCTTTATTATAACCAACTAAACCACTACCGTTGTTCTCACTGCTAGCGTCAACTAATTTTTGTGCTAGTTCTGCTGCGGAACCTGTTGCTGTTGTGGTTAAAATAGGTTGTCCCTCTGAGTCAAAAGAAAGGGTTTTATTAGCACGCTCATCAGCTAAGGGTAATTCTCGTACGCCTTCGGCATCTGCAACCCTTAGGGCTTTGGTAGTATCTTGGGCAAAGCCTTGCATAGCTAGATAAATACGATCAAAATCTTGATTAACGGTTTTAGCTAGTAAATCACCATTTTCTTGATAATCTGTTTCTCTTATTAAAGTAATTGAGCGTTGTAATAATAAAATGCCTTCTGGAGCCTCTTCAAAAATAATTTCACTGATCGGATTACCTAGCCCTGTCACTGTATAGCCAGAACTGATAAGCTGATTATTAATAAAAACATAGAGATCACTTCGAGCTAATAATAAAAAGGGAATAGCAAACTTAGTAACCACTCCATCTGCTTGATATTCTTTGTAGTTAAGGGATGTTGTAACTGTCATAATTTTATCTCTATCAGTAGTTGACCTTTATGTCATAAGTTGTATTGTTAGGTCTCCAATAATCTGACTTTTGCTCGGTTGATTTCCCAACTATTCGTGCAATACGCACAGGTGTTTGTAAAATAGCGCCGGCAAGGCTGTCTAAGTAGTCATCTTTTTGCTGTGATAATTCAGGATTAAACGTCCGCATTTGCTCAATAGCAGGGCTATTTAATACCGTTTCATGTGCCCATAAAAAACCAGATAATAAAGGTGGCTCCAATGCGTCTAAAATACGTTTTTGTTTATTGGTAGATACATGTTGTTCCCTTACGCCACAACCTGTTCCTTGGAGTGCTTTACGTAAAATAGGTGGTACAAAGCCACCTGCCCCATTAGTTTCTACTACGACACAGGGGATATTGTATTGCACTACTCGTTCATAGACTTGTTTAACCTGCCCACCAACAATATTGCCTTCATTGTCAAACTCAGCCAAATCACCAATCATTGGTTCTGCTAATTGCCAGTACAATTGCCCTTGTGCATCTGTTAACACTAAACTTAATGCTGAAGCATCTGATTTAACTTTACCTAGTGCACAATCCCAATAAGCGATAGCTCCCACAATTTGCGTATCCCCTAACCATAAAGTCACTGTATTATTGGCTTTGCGTAATTGGGGGATATGTGTATAGGATTTTAATTTTGCTGGATCTAAACGTGTATCTGTAATAGGTTTGGCGTGTAATTGATACTGTGAATCCCATTTATTAACCGTTTCTGTTTCACGGCGACGTTTTTCTAACTCATCAATAGTAAAACGTTCAGGCCATGCCATACCTGCATAGCAATCAATCAATACCTTAGGTGGTTTGCTAAAAATTAAGGTATTACCCTGAACTTGGTAATCTTTATTTTCCTCTAATAGCTTAGCACCATAACCAATACCATAAAATACATATTGTGGCCTAAAAGGCAGTTGATAACGCTTTTTAGTGGCTGTACCTATACGGTATTCTTGTTCAAACATACGAATGGTTAAGCAATCAGCATCCTTTTCAGCTAATCGCTCATACAAACTATCAAAGGTATGAGGTGTACCAATAAATAATTTACGTCCACCTGGTACAAGAATATGCGTTTGTTCATCTAACCTTTCACGCATTTTTTCTCGTGCTTCAGGGGTTTGGGTATTATTAGGTACTTCTACATCATCATTCTGACATTCATCAGCACGAGCAGAGGTAACATTAGATAAAATGCCTCTAGCATATAAGCTAGCATTACGATTATCCGTAGAATCTTTCACCCACCATTGCCCAATACTACCTTGCAATGGTAATAAATCTTTAGTTAATGGATGATTACGCAATATATACTGAGTATCGCGACTGGTTTTATAGGCTGTACCATCAGTTTCTGATTGATGCAAAATACGATATTGTGAATTTTGATAAAAGCGCCAAGCATTATAAATAGCTAGAATAGTACTTTTACCAAACCCACGAAAACAACGTAATACCGCCAACTCTCCTGCATGCTCAAGCCAATGGCAAACCTTAACGTGAACTAAAGGGACCTGCCAGTTTTGTCGTTTTGCCCAAACTAAAAAGAACGTTAATAATGATACTTTTTTAACTTTCATTGTTAGCACCGATTTGTACTAACAACGTATTTGCTTCTTGCTCAACAGCTAGTAAATCAAGTTGTGTATTTTCATTAGTCGTAATGGATTGAGGTTCAGAATGTTGTGCAATCAACTTATCTATTTTTTCCCATAAAGCAATAGAACTAGCTGCTTGTCTTCTACACCAAGCAGCTTCATCTTTTTCTTGCTTACTAAGCTCTTTAGCAGGTATCGTATATGCCACCCAGTTTTCAGGATTAGTATCAAACACCATTGCCTCAAATAGTTTATTGCGTAAAGATTGTAGTTTTTTTAGTTGTTTGGAATTCATTATTTACCTTACTTAATCAATTATGAATTACCTGATTGCATAGACAGAAACTGGTTAATAAGCTCTAATATTTCCATACTGGATAATTGCTTACCCCCCACTCTCTCACGCTCTCTAATTTCTTCCACAATTAAGTTATATAAATCCAATTGTTGCTGTTTATCATTAACCCCATGTCGTACAAACTCACTAGCAGTTAATTTATTAATAGCTGTAGCTTGCTTTTGTAATGCAGGATTACCCTTTAAATTATCCTGTAATGCCTGTAGTTCTTTTAAATCATTGATGGTTAGCTTATTAATCCCTTCTTTAGCAATATCAATAGACTCCATATTCATTACACGAGTTAACAACTGGTTATAAACGGTTGTATCTGTTGCAATGGTTTCTTTATAACTATTTAATAACGCTTTATCAGAATCACGTAACTTATCCCATTGTGGTAATGGTATATTGCTTCTGTCACCTGCTTGCAATACCTCATTAAGACTGGCTGTACGTAGTTCTTGATATTGTCTCTCCACTTCTTTAGCCTGTCGATTAATTTGAAGTTGTGCCTCGGTTTTTTCTTCTTCCGTTAAGTCAGAACGTCTATCTAAGACAGCTTGAATACCCTCTAAATCTATTGAACCATCCTTTCTTTGATATTTTTTAACATACTGTACAGCCTCTTCTTTACCCTTAAGACGCTCTTTAGCTAATGTAACCTGTGCTGTTAACTGTTGTTTTTGTTCAGCTGTATAAAAGGTATTTTTTCCAATTCCCTTACCTAGCTGCTCAAGTTGGACCATATCGTTATTTTGAAAATACAGATTAGCTTTTGCTTTGGTGCTGGCCTCATAAATTTGACTAGTAATTGCTTTTACCGCATCGCCTGCTTTATCTTTACCATAAACATTTTCTAGCACCTGACTTACGGCTGGTGTTTGAAACTTTACTATTAAGTCCTCAGGTGATGTATTAGGATCTGCTGCTTGCTCAACTAACTGATTACTCAAATTACCTAACATTTGAGAACCTTGCTCTTTACCTACTACACCCAGATCTGTACTCACAAAATCCGTATAACTATTACGAATCTTTTTATGTATCCCTAACTCAAAATCAGCTCGTTCTTGTTTTGATAAGTTCCAACTATAGTTTTTAGCAAACTCATTAAAATGCTCTGCTATAAATTTATTGTGACTTTGAGGGTCCATACTGGCTTGCCCAGAACTAACACGTGCAGCATATTCTTGATTAAGTTGCTTTAAATAAGGATCAAAATCCAAATTAAACTGCTCTGTCCTAATTTTCTGTAACGCAGCTTGCTCTTGATCACGTTGCGTAATTTGTTGATTAATTAATTTAGCCGCATCATCAAATGCCTCGTTCATCTTGGCAGTCACTTTGCCATCATAAGGATTCGCAAGATTATTAGGTGTAGCTAACTGAGGTTTTACCGTAGTACCAGGAATATAGGCCATTGTTTATCTCCTCTTAACCGTTAGCCGCAGTGGTTGAACCGCTGGTTGAAACACTAGGGGTGGTTGATTTATCTCCTGCTGTTTTCCACTTATCATAAGCATTAATACCAGTGCTTATAGAATTAATTAGTGTGCCACCTACTCCCCACCAGCCTTGTTTAGTAGCCAATTTATTTTGTAATTGCTTATATTTAATCAATTGCAATTGTTTTTTATAGATATCCTGCGCATTAAACATCTTCATCTGCGCATCATATTCACCTGCTGCAATCTTATCCGCAATGATTTGACTAGAGGTATCAGAACCAACTACAACACCACTATTAGCAGAAGCCGTAGCGGTAGCAGCAAATAATTTATTGGCTTCATACTCTGCCTGCTCCCGTGTTTGCTTAGCATCATATTCTGCTAATTTTAAGTTCGCTAAGGCATCTGCCTTTGCTTGCTTTTTCTCAAACTTATTCCACTGCCGAGTTTGTAAAACATCATTGATACTAGAACCAACTTGTAAGCCAGCTTGTGCTATTCCTAAAATTAAACCTGCATTATCCAACAAACTTCCACCACTCTTTGGTTCTCCTGTTTGACCATCTGCACCTGTTGTATCGCCTCCTGCTATAGAATTTGCACTATTAATAATATTACTAGCATTTTGTTTGGATTGGCTCCATGCATTCTGTAACATTTTGGTAGCATTTAATCCACCAAGCCATGCACCTACACCCATAACCTATAACCTCTTCTCAAATAAGACACCACCATCTTGATACCCTAAAAAATGGTAAAAACGGCGATTACCTTCAATATTAATATTTGTTGTAATACCTGCCTGCATACCCACAGCACCTTTCGCTTTAGCCCATGCTTCAAAAGCCTTAAATAACTTAATAGCTGCTCTACCATTACGCTTTTCAGGTACTACATACACTGAATAATCAAAACCTAACAAATCATCAGAAAACCATTCATAGGTTAAACCGCCTAAAAAGAAACCGATGATTTGCTCATCCTCCTCCGCCACCAAAGCATTATCTGATTCACTATCCACCATCATCGCTACCACCGAATTAGCTTTAGCTTCGCTAAAACTCTTAGCAGCATAAGCAGAACTTTGCTGTAACTGCTTACCCAGCTCTACAATGGTTTCTACATCCGCTAATGTTGCTTCTCTCACCTTAATCATTAACCGTAACCTTCTTAATCACTGCTAACAGATAGAAAGGCAATGGCTGATCCTGTTCGATGGTGATACTATTATTCCAACCTAACGACTCAATCTTATAATCACCCGTAAACATAGGTGCAGGCTTATCCAACACCTCCTCGCCAAAATTACGGAATGGCAATACATCACCATTCACAGAGCAACCCGTAGTCGTCATAAACCTGAGTACCACTTCCCCCACACGTTTATTACTCCCCTGCACTGTTCCAGTACTGCCTTGTATTTCAATATCCAATGTTTCTACGGAAGTTTTATAAGGCAAACCCACCACCACCTTATAAGCAGCACGTTCAATGTTAATAGCACCATTTACCACCTGACGACGTTGCATCACCGCACCATCAGCCACCACATCCACCGTCTTACCTTCCAGATGTTCCAAACCTGTAAATACCCGTTGACCTTGCTCACTACTAAATTGCTTACAACAATGGCTATAAACATCAGCATTAAAGCGTTCTATATAACGCACAGACTCACCATTAATCTGCCGCTTAACAACCACCCACACCTCATCAGCCACGCCATTAGGAATAGTAGCAATAGACTCATAATCGCCATCCGTAAACTGTCTCGACCAAGCCAACACCTCTTGCGACGCATCCACCGTTAAGGTAGCAATTTGCCCATCTGCCCGCACCAACCACAACACAGATTCAGGCTCTTGCTGATAGGCCATATCTACAATGCCACCCTCTGTAATATGCTCAGATAAAATAGAAGCATCAGTGGCAATCATCGAATCACTGGTTGCATCATAAGCAGTTGAACGTAACTTACGCCCCGAACGCTGCATAAAAAACAACTGATTACCAATACGTACAGGCTTAACACCGTTACAACCATAAGTAGAATGATTTTTTATCTGCACATTAGTGGGCGTAATAGCACTCTTAGCAGCCGAACCAGACATCGAAAACTCACCGCCATAACTCAGCACCACAGGATTATCCAACTGCGTTAAATGCACAATGGGATTAATCTGATCCGATGAAATAGTAAAAGTCGCTGCATCGTCATCATCCGTTGACAACTCAAAATTCAAATACTCAGCAATCTTACTCATCCAAATAGTTTGTGGTTTCTCATAACTACCACCACAATACAAACGCTGATTATGCAACGTAACCGCAGCAGGATAGCCATAATCCTCATTCCACACTACAGTCTCCAAACTCCAAGCATTCGCTGGCACTTTAGCAGTAGCAGAAAGTACTGTTTTAATTTCCGCTTGAACTGAAGAATTATTTGTAAACTTAGTGATTAAACAAAGCCCCTTATTTAAGCGTACATACTTGCCTACATCAGATTCACGCCAACCAGCCACGTCTAATGTTAGGCTCACTTCTTGCCCAATAGGCTCCTTAAGATTACTCGCACACTTAGTTTGTGGGCTTCCCTCCAACTGCCATTGCTTACCCTCAATCTCATTTTCATTAAATGCTGAACTTACCTTTACCTTAACCGTTTTACGATTAACAAAAGACGTAATCTCAGCAATACCAGGACCACAAATAATATTTCGCCCCACATCTGCGGCTAAAAAGAAATCCGCCTCCAAGGTAGCGGTATACTTCTTCTTATCCTCCTCAGTGGGATTTGTGATTACTTCCTGCTCCAACTTCAACTTAATATCAGGCCGCTCCCCCACCTCATCAAACGGCTTCACCAAAAAAGGTGCTTCAGAAATAAGCCAACTATCATCCGCTAAGCGTCTTAAACGATAAATAGGCAAAGCCTGATGTGCCAAAAACATCGTATCAGCCCCTTGTACATAACTAATATGTGGCAACATAGCTTCTGTATAGGGCGACTCCAACTCAGCCGTTTGCTGATTATCCTTAAACACCCGAATATACTTATCACCAAACTCCACCATATAAGCCTGCTCACGGTTAAAGACATAAGGAATTAACCGCACCTTCTTATCACTGTACTTAGTAGCCTGAACATACTCCGTACCCCAAGTACGCATCACCCCACCCTGTACGGCCACCAACGCATTTTCTAAACGTTTCGCACCATTCTGATAACGTGCAATATCAACCCGTCCCATTAAGCGAGGCGACAACTCACCTGCAGTAAAATTGGTTTGAATCAGCGACAACTTAGCCATTTAACCGCTCCTCCAACAGAGGAGAATTACCCAACGTATCCGCAGGGTACTCCAAACCATTTAACGCCTTAGCGGTTCTTAAAGCCAACTGATACTCCTGCAACCGATACTGCGCCATCGAAGTAGACTGTGTAATGGCATAAGCCATCTTCGCTGCCATCGCCAACTCCAACAAATTCACCAACAACGAATCATAGGTAGCAATATCCGTATTCTGAAAAACATAACGCAACTTCAAAGAAGTCACATTCGCTAAAATACGTCGCTCCTCAATTAAATAATCAATCGACTCGCCCTCATCACCCACCGACAAAACCCGCACATAATCCGCAGGCAAGGTAAAACTAAACCTATAACCAAACGGTGGCTTCTGCACATCATGCGCCAACAACACCCGTTTAATAGCGCAACTCCAAGGATGTTCCCGTAACAACGAATCACGCACCCCAGGGTACAAATTAGCTGCCAACCGCGCCCGATCATTACCCTCAGTAAAATCATTAATAGGCTGAGCGCCCAACATCAACAACGCATTAGAACAAACAGAAACACCTGAATTAGCAGTCGACATACTTCACCTCATCTCCTCTAACTAACCAGCAGCAAGGGCTAACAAAGCCCCTGCTACAGGCAAGTAAAAAAAACTACTCAGCGAACTCAATAGCGACTACCTTCTTCTCATTAGCACGACCTGCGCCATAAGAAGACATCACAGAAATTTGAATCGCATTATTCTTATCACGACGCACACCCACATCAGTCTTATAATCATTACCTGCACCGAAATGAGCAGCACTTGAACACCAAGCTACCGTCGTATAAACGCCCTCAGCACTATCCAATGCCTCGTAAGGCACCCAATTAAAGCCAAGCCAATTAGTCGCTACCGCACCATCTTGCAACATCTCCACTTTCAAGAAATCTGCACTGGTCAACGTCGTATCATTCAAAATGGTTTCCAACATATCCGCGTTATAAGCGATATATAACTTCTCACCCATTTTTTCATCACACTCATTCTTACGGAAAAGCGCCTTAGCCTTAATAATCTTAGCCTTAGTAATACCCTCACCACCTGCTAAGATTTTTTGCGCTGCTGGTAATACAGCATCGCTATAAGCACCGTTTTGTGATGTTTTACGTTTAATCGCATCCAACAAACCACGATAAATAACCTTATCTTTTAAACGATTATTAGCCGCCACCAAGTTAGACATATAAGCCCCTTGTGGATCAGCTAAAAGTTTGGGTAAATCGCGTGGTTCAATCGGTACATGCAAACCATAATCAGCCATTGTTACTAAGCGAGAACCCGTCTCTGGTACACTCCACTTAGTATCCTCAAAACGGCCCGTAACCTGCTCCATCTCAATGGAAGCCATATCATTAACAGTAAAAGAATAACCCTGAATCTTGCCACGGTTATACACCGCCTGCACAAAACGGGATTCTTTTTGTTGTGATTCAATATCGAAAGCATCGTGAAACTGCTGCGCAAAAGCCGCAGTAATCATGCCATTGTTTGTTGTGAAATCTTGTGACATTTTAAAATAACCTTATTTTTAATACCTTCTTGTGGTTATCTACTTCAAAAAAATAGGCCACCAAACATAGCCGCTTCGGCTAACGACTATGGGCATCACGATTATCCAGTAGCCATACTGGGTCGTAAGGTTATTTTGCAGGGGTTACGGGGTTGGAAACCTGACTAAGTGGTTAAAACTACTATTATTTATTTTTTATAAACTTATCTGCTCTATTTAAAAAATAATATTAATAACCAGAAAGCTGTAAAGTTGATCTAAAATTACGGGCTGTTGAATTCAAACAATGAAGATTAGTTTTATCATCTGCAAAACTTTTTATAAGTTTTTTGGCTTCATTAGTTAATACTTTTCTAATCATATTAGGCGCTTGTACAGGTATAGGGCCAGGCACATAATCTATAGCACTAGAACATGCTTTTGATTCAACTATCATCTTCAAAACAATATGTGCTGTATTTTCAGTAATAGGCCAACTACTTGCTTGATTTCCATATAAGCCAACTAATATTGTTCTTATATTCTCTTCATCATATAAATCCATTGTTTACTTCCTTGTCGTATTTTTTAGACTAGATAATACTTCTTTGATCTCCTCTTTAGAAAAATTTAAAAACTGAATCTGCTCAATATAAGGAGATACCTCATTAAATAAATAAACCATGGTATTTGGTCTACCACTAACCGTTGAATCAATACCAATAACTATTTCAGTCATTCCCTTAATATTAAATTGCGTTATAGTTCCACCACAAATATCATAGGATTTCCTTAACATATTTTCTGATTTATCAGCACTCAGCCCAAAAGCTTGCAGAGTTTCTTGTTTATTTTCTTCACTAGCCTCACTATCGCCATGAATAACAAAATGTTTATCTTTATCATAGATATAAGCAAGCATATCATTAGAAAAAATAACTTTGGTAGAAAGCGATATATTGATTGAATACCTACCACCAAAATAAATTATTTGCTGATCTGATTTTTTAGAGTCTAAATATATATCTTGTTTTTTAGGTGGTAGACAACTATCAGCATAAGCTAGCAAAGAGGCAAAACATAAGATAACTAGGAGTAGAAATCGCTTCATATAAAAATTTCCATAAAATACTTGAGAAGTATTAAATATAATTAATATTATAATCCATTACGAGAAATTAAAGCTCTAATAAACGAGCATAATCAATTAAATTAAGAAAAGTAATACTATATAATTATCAGAATATAAAACTTAAAACATTTTATATATTCTATAATAGGTTATCTTATGGTTAAACCTTCAAAAAAATCTAAGTGTGCACTCTGTGGAAAAAAGAAATTACTGAGGCGAAGTCATACAGTATATCCCAACTTCTTATTAAAACATCTTCAAAGAGCATTTGGAGGAATAAGACAATATCGAATTTCTACAAACCCAGATAAAGTTACACAAAATCCAGAAGTTTATGACTTGCTTTGCAGCGAGTGTGAACAAAAATTTTCAAACTATGAAAGATACTTTGCTCAAAACCTATTCACTACTCAATGTATAAATACTGAACAACAAATAGATAAATCAATATTTCAATATGATACTGAACAACTACATAAATTTGCTTGTTCTATAGCTTGGAGAGCGATTAAGGTCTACCAACTTGAAAATGAATTTAATACTTTATTTGAAAAATATCCCTTTCAAAAAGAAATTATTAATCGAATTGAAAGTATATGGAAATCTTATCTTTTAGGAAATAGAAAAGATGTACAAACTCATAACCTATACATGGTTTTTGTCTCTAATTTCTCTGATGAGCAAATTAAAACCAGTAAAAATTTAACTCATTCGTTTTTACATTATGGTCTAGGTATGAAGCTATCTGAATCTAAGCAAAATGAATATACATATATCCCAATAAAGAACTTCAATTATCGTGGAACAAATACTGATGCTATACGACTGGAACAAATTCCAGAAAGAGTATTCTTAATCATTAAATTAGCACCAATATTTATTATAGCTAATATAGGTAACAACCCCATAACAGATAATCAATGGGACTTAATTAAAATACAACTATGTAGAGGAAGCTTATCTCGAGACTCTATTCAACTATCAAATGATTTATTAGAGTATATTAACTATCAGGCACTTGATTGGAAAAACCAATACATTAAAAATGAACACTTTATAACTCAAAAATCAGTGGACAATTTCATAAGAAAAGACCCACGTAGCAAAGAAACAAAAGAACTATTTTTAAAAGATTTAATATTACATCTAAATAAACTACCTATCATAAAAAGAAAAAACTAAATTTCTATTAAGCCTTTTATATCCCATTGACACCTCCCCCCGCTCCCCTTATGCTATATAAAGTTGCTGTAAATCCAGTAACCCGAGCGTAGAAACTCGGCTCAGGAAGCACGTACGAAAATTTCATTTTGATGCGTTAGGTAATTTATTGCCTAGCAAAACTGTAAATCCAGTAACCCGAGCGTAGAAACTCGGCTCAGGAAGCACGTACGAAAATTTCATTTTGATGCGTTAGGTAATTTATTGCCTAGCAAAACTGTAATGGCAGTCGTACGCGGGACACCTTCGGGTGTGCCGATTAGCTTCCTGGTCGGTTTTCTACCCCGTGTGCGGCTGCCCCCTAATTTGTAGAAAGATTAGTGGCAGCCCTGTTATTCCATAAACACAGGGAGCTGAACCATGTCATTGCAAAACAATAACCAACTACTTAGTCTAAAAGCAGAAAACGCTACACTCTTTCACACTCTCCAACTCTATCTTAATCTTGACGAACTAGAAGACCTTAATATAGCTATTTACCAACTAGCCGAAGAGTTCCTAGCCAAACGCGCCAACCCAGCACTAAACCATGCGATTTACCATGTAAAAATGCAATTTAATCGCTTGATTTAATCAATAAAAAAGCCATAACTATAAATAGCTATGGCTTATAAAAAATTAAAAATGCTAGCTGTATAAGCTAGCCTCTTTATTAATGATACTAAATCTTTTAGCATTCTTTTATAACGTAAGCTACGTTTATTAATACATTACCCCAAGTTACTTAGAAAACAGGCTTTAGCATTTACTATAAAATCATCACAATAAAATATTTACATGTAATATTTCATGTAATAAACTATGCTAGAAATAATATTAAAGAATATCTTTTAAATATTAATTAAGTACAAACAACGGTTTTGTAATACAACGATTTATAAGGGATAAATAGATGAAATTTATTATTGGTGCAATCATTATTTTAATCTGCGCTTTTGGTTTCTATAAATGCCAAAAATCAACTTATGATGTAGTACAGCATATTGAGCAACGAACCAATAGCAATGGATTTATTGATATTCCTGTTAATATTGCTGGTACTGATGGCATTGTAATACTAGCACCTGTTAACTGTCCTTCTTATCAAGCAAAACAAGCGGATTGGTTATCTTCCAAACTAAAAGAAAAAAATATCCCTAATCGTCGCTCAAACTCTTTTAGTATTAGATCAGATGCAACTGATCTTACTAAAGAACAAAGAGAACAATTACAAGAACAGGTTAACTATGTCATAAACCTACCTGCTCCTTTAGTGATTGTAAATGGCAAAGTTAAATCTAACCCTAGTCTTGCGGATGTTATTAATGAATACGAGGGGAAGGTAGATCAAAATTTAAGTGATTTTTTGGGAGGTCTCAATAAATCTAATTAATACAAATAACTACTGTTATTTTAGATAAATTGCTACACTTATTATTAATTTAGTATAGCAATTTCCTACTTTATAATAGAAAAAAACAATATCAACTAAAATAATAACTAATTAAAATAGTTATCCCTTCACCTATATCCTTACTAGACAAAAGTCTAACATCGCCAACATTAGTTTACTCTTTATACTCAGTCTCGATTAAAGGGAGTAGATGTAAAGCTGTAATATTAAAATAACCTATACTTCTTAGCTAAACAGATAAAAGATATAGGTCTTCGTTTTCTCCAATTCGTTATTTTATTGCACTACTCCCTTTTTTCAACCTATCTCTCATTTAAGGCTGCGTCACTATAACAGCCAAAAAATTAGTTTCAGGCCCTGTTATCTTAAGATAACAAGGCCTCACCCTACTTACCCATCACTTTTAATCTTAAATTAATATTAGTCTATTCCCAATCTACACTACACGCTATAAGATACCTATTAGCAAATAACGAACCTTTAGCAAGTAAGATTGTAATATGATGGACTATACCTCGATAAAATTAGCACAAACAGATGGCAGTTTTAAAGTTGAAAAGAATATTGTCACCGTGCAAGCAATCTTTGCTAAACAAGCAGGTAGTTTACAAACATTAGAAGGAACTGTTCGCTATTATAAAGGGGATGCACTGGTAACAGGTATAGCAGAAGAAACATGGGCTGTTAAACGCGGACATTTTACTGATAGCTACAATCCCATTCCCCCAACTAAAATGGGAGAAGATGGCACCTATACTACTCACCCTATTCAAGCTTATGCACTCACCATAACCGAGGATTGCCAAGTAACTTTATACAATGGAGACAAGCTCACAGGCAAAGCAGGCGACTATTTATTACAATATGCTAATGGTGATTATGGCATTTTAAACGATAAAATCTTTAAATTACTCTATAAAATAATTGAGCAAGCAGCCAAACAGACTAATTTCGATGTTTTTGTTAGTTACTCTACCAAAGATAAAAGTTTTGTTGATGCACTGGTTAATAAACTAGAAAATAATAAACTACGTTGTTGGTATGCTCCACGTGACATTCCAGCAGGGATGGAGTGCCCTAAAGCAACTGCGTTAGCCATTAGAGAATCAAAACTAATAGTATTGATTCTCTCTAAATACGCCAATCTTTCCCCAGAAATTACCCACGAATTAACCCTTGCCTCTAACCATAAAAAACCTGTTATACCTGTTAAAATTGATGATATTTTACCGAATGAAAATTTAGAATATCATCTTACTAATCGTCACTGGTTAGATGTTTATGGTTTAGCCACTGAAAAAGCAGCTAATCAAATATTAGAAAACTTAGAGAAGTTTGCAAAACCTTATTTAACAACTAATGATATTACTTCTCAAGCTAATGCTAACATAGAGAGCAAACTAACAATAAAGCCCCCTATCTTTACAAAAACTAAAAAAATCTTTGCCAGTATATTCACTATACTACTACTGATTACCTTAGGAATAGGTGGTTGGTGGTATAAACAACAAGTATTAGATCGACAAATGGCATCACTACATCCTGCTGAAAACTTATTAGTTTTTACAGGTTCACATTCCACTATTATTAAATTATTAAGAATAAATGACCCTACAAATAATACTTACTTAATACAATTTAATAATCCTCAACAAATACTAGATGGCCATATTTTTGTTACCACTCGAACTATTCATATGTACACACAACAACGCTTTACTATTACCAAAAATAATGAAATTTATAATCTTTTTATTATTATTAATAATGATAAAGCGCTATTTTACCCGCCTCAATCAAATAAAGAGTTTATTTTACGTCTTGATACTGAACTGTCTAAAAAAGCTAACGTAAAAGATTTTTTACAAGACTACTTACAACAACAAGCCAAAAAAACTGATACACCAACACTCCAATAAAGGAGACTATTGTCGTGCAACTTACTGAACTACTTCACCATTCTAAATTGCAACATAACAATCCAGCGCCATGAAAACCCTGATGCAGACTCTATAGAGTTTATACTCTTAGTAAACCTGATTTAATAGAAAATAGTAAAATATATCCCATAGAACACCAAAAATTTTTTAATAGCTTTAAAGCACAGAAAAAATAAGAAAGCTAAACTTTCTGTACAGAATTCACCTAAACAACTACTCACACGCTTTCTTAAACAAGCTAAATAAATAAGTTATAATAAAAATCACATTTATTAAATAAGAGAAAACCATGCAACGTATTTGTGTTTTTTGTGGGTCAAATACAGGGAATAACCCTATTTATATAGAACAAGCTAAACAACTAGGCACTACACTTGCAAAACACAATATTACCCTTATCTATGGTGGCACTACCATCGGTTTAATGGGTGCTATTGCTGATGCAGTATTAGCCGCAGGCGGCAAAGTAATCGGCATTATTCCACAACGCCTTGCAGACAAACCCAATATGGCACATCAAGGTTTAACTGATTTACACATTGTTGAATCCATGCACCAACGTAAAGCTAAAATGGCTGAACTAGCCGATGGCTTTATCGCCCTGCCAGGTGGCATAGGCACCTTTGAAGAACTCTTTGAAATGCTCACATGGTCACAACTAGATTTTCATAAAAAGCCTTGTGCCGTACTTAATATAAATGGTTTCTACGATAAGTTAACAGACTTTTTAGATAGCGTAATTGCTGCCCAATTTATGAAACCAGAACACCGCCAGCTACTAATCAGCGAAAGCGACCCAAAACAACTCCTAGAAAAAATGCACAACTACCAAGCACCGACTGTTAGTAAATGGTTTAATCCGCCTAAATAACAGCTATATAAAGTACTACCGAGCTATCAGTTTTATTTTATTAATTTATATTGGTTATCACTAAACGATTAATTTGGTGCATGTTGTTCTCCCCACTCACAAATAGCTTGCATTAGTGGATACAGTGACCAGCCCTTTTCTGACAAACTATATTCCACCTTAGGTGGTATTTGTGGATACTCTTTACGAATAATTAAACCATCTGCTTCTAACTCTTTAAGTTGCACACTTAATGTTTTATGGGATATTGAACCAATCATCCTTTTCAACTCGTTATAACGAACGGTTTTTACCTCAACTAACCAATACAAAATAACCATTTTCCATTTACCAGAAATAATCGATAAGGTATAACCAAAGGGGGTATCTTGTAGAGATTCTATGGATTTAAGATCTTTCATACTCATAATTACACTCTCCTTTAGGTAAGTATATGTCAAAAAGGTGCATACTTGTTTAAATACTCATACATTGTACAATAAAAATACAACAACCTGAGGAAGCCATTATGATGAAGAAATGTAAAATTGAGGTATTAAAAACCACCTTTGATGAAGAGTTAGCAAAAGAATATGGCTGTAAAGGTTTAGGCAAATGTCCTATGCATAATGTAGGTGATACTTATTTAGCTGATTTTGCTAAGCCTCAAGGTTTATGTGATGAAGCATGGAAAGCAATGTACCAATATGTGTTTGCGCTTTCGCATGGCAGTGACATTTTCTATTATGGTGATTGGATTGATAAACCAGGGGTTGCTATTTGTAGCTGTAATGATGGTTTACGACCCGTTATTTTTAAAATTACGGCAACGGATGAAGTATCAAAACCAAGTTCATAACATCTATTAAGCTAGTAAGTAGTTTATAGCTACTCACTAGCTATTGTTTTTAAGAGGCTAATAACTGCCTTAATACATAGTGAAGAATACCGCCAGCTTTAAAGTATTCTACTTCATTTAAGGTATCGATACGACAAATCACAGAAGCTTGTGCAGTAGTGCCATCAGCACGTTTAATATGTAATGTTAAAGGCATACGTGGCTTTAACTGTTTGCCCTCCAAGCCACTGATAGTTAATAGCTCATCGCCTATTAAGTTAAGTGTTTTACGATTTTGCCCTTCTTCAAACTGTAACGGTAATACGCCCATACCTACTAAGTTTGAACGATGAATACGTTCATAGCTTTCTGCAATAACTGCCTTAACACCTAGTAAGTTAGTACCTTTAGCCGCCCAGTCACGGGATGAACCACTACCATACTCTTTACCTGCAATTACAATTAAGGGTACTTTCTCTAATTTATAACGCATTGCTGCATCATAAATTGGTTGCTTGGCACCATCAGGATAATGAATGGTTAAACCACCCTCTTCCCCCCCTAGCATTTCATTTTTAATACGAATATTGGCAAAGGTACCGCGCATCATCACTTCATGATTACCACGGCGCGAGCCATAAGAGTTAAAGTCTTTAGGTTCAATACCTAACCCTTTTAAGTATAAACCTGCAGGACTGGTTGCTTTAATATTACCTGCTGGGGAAATATGGTCGGTGGTAATTGAATCACCAAAGACAGCTAATACTCGAGCATCTTTAATATTCTCAATTTTAAGTAAATCATCTTTAATATGATCAAAGAAAGGTGGTTCTTGAATATAGCTAGAAGAAGCTTGCCATTCATAAGTATGAGAATCTGGAACTTTAATCGCTTGCCATGTTTCATCACCTGCAAACACTTCGGCATATTCTTTATCAAATAAACTACTAGAAACTTGTTTAACTGCTTCGGCTATTTCTTGTTGAGTAGGCCAAATATCTTTTAAGTAAACAGGATTACCTTGTTTATCTTTACCTAACGAATCCTTAGTTAAATCTATATTGATATTACCCGCTAAAGCATAAGCAACTACTAAAGGTGGCGAAGCTAACCAATTAGTTTTTACTAACGGATGAATACGCCCTTCAAAGTTTCTATTACCAGAAAGCACGGCTGCAACGGTTAAATCACTTTTAATAATGGCTTCTTCAATAGGAGCTAATAAAGGCCCTGAGTTACCAATACAAGTAGTACAGCCATAGCCTACTAAGTTAAAACCTAAGGCATCTAAATAAGGGGTTAAACCTGCTGCCTTATAGTAATCAGTTACTACTTTGGAGCCAGGCGCTAAAGAACTTTTTACCCAAGGTTTACGTTGCAAACCTTTTTCTACTGCCTTTTTAGCCAATAACCCTGCGGCCATCATCACACTAGGATTAGAGGTATTAGTGCAAGAGGTAATAGCTGCTATCACTATCGCACCTGTTGTTAATTGCTCTGCTTTGCCTCCCACTACATAATCAACACTATCTGTTTTATCAATTGTACCTGTATCTGAAGCGATTTTTTGTGGTTGGGCTTTTATAAAATCATCAAATACATGACCAACATTGGCTAAACCAACACGGTCTTGTGGACGTTTCGGCCCTGCTAGACTTGCTTCAACATCGCCCATATCCAACAATAAAGTATCTGTAAAGTTAGGCTCATGCCCTGCTTCACGCCATAGCCCCTGAGCTTTACAGTAAGCTTCTACTAATTTAATCGAATCTGCTGGTCTGCCTGTTAATTTTAAATAATCAATAGTCACTTCATCTACAGGGAAAAAGCCACAGGTAGCACCATACTCAGGTGCCATATTACCAATGGTGGCACGATCTGCTAAAGGTAAATAGGCTAGGCCGTCACCATAAAATTCTACAAACTTACCTACTACACCTTTTTGGCGAAGCATTTGGGTAATGGTTAATACTAAATCAGTGGCTGTAATTCCTTCTCTTAATTTACCTACTAATTTAAAACCAATCACATCAGGAATGAGCATAGATAATGGCTGACCTAACATAGCTGCTTCAGCTTCAATGCCACCAACGCCCCAACCTAACACACCCAATCCATTAATCATGGTGGTATGAGAGTCTGTACCCACTAGCGTATCTGGATAGGCAAAGGTTTTTCCTGCTAATTCTTGAGTCCATACACTACGCCCTAAATATTCTAAATTCACTTGGTGACAAATACCTGTACCTGGCGGTACTACTCTAAAATTGTTAAAGGCTTTTTGCCCCCAGCGTAAAAAACTATAACGCTCACCATTACGCTCCATTTCTATCTTAACATTCTCTTGGAAAGCTTCTGGTGAAGCATATTTATCAACCATTACTGAATGGTCAATCACTAAATCAACAGGACAAAGTGGATTAATTTTTTTAGGATCCCCACCAGCACTGGCAATAGCAGAACGCATAGCAGCCAAATCTACTACCGCTGGCACACCCGTAAAATCCTGCATTAACACACGGGCAGGATGAAATTGAATCTCATGATCGGAATGACTATCTTTTAACCAATTAGCTAATGCCTTAACATCATCATTGGTAACGGTACTACCATCTTCCCAGCGCAGTAAGTTTTCTAATAAAACCTTCATCGATATAGGTAATTTACTAATATCGCCCAACTGCTTAGCAGCTTCTGCCAGAGAATAGTAATGGTAAGTTTTATTATCAACCGTTAAGGTGGTTAGGCTTTTCATGGTATTTAAGGATGACATAATATTTATCCTTCTAGTTATTATCGTTGCTTTTTTATAGACAACTGAATGGTGCATATGTAGACAACTTTTTATCTCATATGTTTATTAAAATATTCAAATCGTTATAAATAGTAAGCGAAAAAGACTAACAATTAAATTTTGCTTTAGTATAAGATTTTTACTCCTCTACTAAGCAAAATATACACCTTTTAACTATTTTTAAACCTTAGATAACACTATAAATTTATTACTCTGTCTTATTATTTTCTTTCAATTTTAATGCTAACTTTGTAAGTGACACCATTCTTTCAAGACGAATTAAACGATGCTGTAACAAAGAAACTACTATATAGAGTATGAAACACACAACGATCAAAGGTGCTGCCCATTCAGGTATTTTATCAGGAATCGCATATAATGCTGCTACTGATAACATACTAGGAATCAGCCCCACCTTATCAACTACCCCTGCCAAGGAACCTAAACCTTTTATAAACCAATTACGACAGTGTTCAATCTCTAAGCAGCCCAGCTCTAAAGTCTGCTTTGGTAAACTTATTAATAAACTTAAATATTTATCATCAGCCTCAGCACAATATTTAGCAACACTTAGCGCACTGCTTTTGGTGCGTGACACACCTAATAAAGTCATCACAAAAGATAAGAAAGCCAATGCCAGAAAGAAACTTGCAATGTCTTTTAACCAGGGTATTTGTAACCATACAAATACCCATAGCACTAAACCTATGGTTAAACAAGTTATACAAAAAGTTTCTGCATACCTAAACCATTTTACTCTGTTTAAAAATTGCTTATCTGATTGTTCTTCTAGCTGATACTCATCAGCCACTAATTGTTCTAATATTTCAAAATAACGTTTAATATCACTAGACACAATATAACTCCCTAATCATCAAGCTAAAGTAATACAAAAAAACCGTTACTTTTACAGTATTATCTATTAATACACTATGTTTTTTAGACTAAAGTCTAATATTGTAATGATTTTATATTCAAGAATAGCTATTTGCTTTTTCCCTTATACATTCGCCTAATTTCTTTTATTGATCAATAATGTCATAATATAAACTTATCAACCAAGCTTTTTAAGGTTATTAAAATGTTACATACCAAAAAAAATAATGCATTAACTGCATTATTTACAGCATTAGTTTTTAGTACATCTATTACTATGGCTGAAACCACTATGACAAGTGTTCCACAATCAGGAGCGAACCAATCTGGCACTACTATAGAACCAGAGACAACAACAAATTCTACCTCAACTCATAAAGTAGAAACTACCACCAAAGAAAAGAAAGAAGATGTTGGCTCTTCTGCTTACTCAATAGGTCTTACATTGGTGACATCAATTATGCCAACGGTTAGCAGTAAAATGAGTAGTGGTAAAGATGAAAAGTCAAAATTAATTGTTAATGCTAAAAATGATGCAGCTACTTTTATTGCTTCCAATGGTGAAGTACGTGGTGCTTATTTAGAAGCAGCTATTCAACAGTTAAGAAAAGATATTCCAACCTCTCAAGCCAATGACAACCAATTAGCACAAGCTATTTTGACTTGGTAATTTCTATCAATAATAAGCTTTCTCTTATTCTATGAGAAAGCTTATTAATACTAAACCTAAAAGTACTTTTTCCTAATCCATAAGGCAACATTAACCAATAAAATAAGTACTGGTACTTCAACTAATGGCCCTATCACTGCTGCAAATGCAATAGGTGATGTAATACCAAAAGCAACAATAGCCACAGCAATGGCCAACTCAAAATTATTACTGGCTGCCGTAAAAGACATAGCGGTTACTTTTGGATAACTCTCCTTTGCTAACTTACCCATTATAAAACTCAATATAAACATTAATAGAAAATAAATAACCAAAGGTATGGCAATACGTAGTGCATCTAATGGTAACTTAACAAGTTCCCCACCTTTTAAGCTAAACATTAATACAATGGTAAAAAGTAATGCCACTAATGTAATAGGGCTGATTTTAGGTAAGAAAACTGTTTGATACCAAACATCTCCTTTAATTTTTCGTAAAAAATAACGGGTTAAAAAGCCTGCTAAAAATGGAATACCTAAATAAATAAAAACTGCTTCTGCCACAGTAATAAAACTAATATTAACCACGCTACCTGATAAGCCAAATAAAGGGGGTAAAAATGATAAATAGAACCAAGCAAAGGCACTAAAAAACACAATCTGGAAAATAGAGTTAAATGCTACTAATGCTGCTACGTATTGGTTATCTCCCTCTGCCAGTTGATTCCAAACCAATACCATCGCAATACAACGCGCTAATCCTATTAAAATTACTCCTGTCATGTACTCTGGATAATCCCTTAAAAAGATTACAGCTAGAATAAACATTAAAGCAGGACCTACTAGCCAATTCTGAATAAGAGACAATAGCAATATTTTTTTATCAGAAAAAACATTAGGCAGCTCTTCATAACGTACCTTTGCTAAGGGAGGATACATCATTAGGATTAAACCAATAGCAATAGGAATATTAGTAGAACCAACAGAGAGTGAATTTAACTGATTCGGCAAGGTAGTAAAAAGACTTCCTAAAATAACCCCTACGACCATTGCTGTAAAAATCCATAGGGTTAAATAACGATCGAGAAATGATAAACGCCTAACTTTTGTATCTGATGGACAACCCATAATCGACTCACTTAATTATTTCAATTATCAATGAAATATTGAAATAATGGTTAAATACCTAAATAAATAACAAACTACTAACCTAACATGCAGAATTTTTTGATTGTGTGATACAACATTGCTTAGTTAAAAAACCTGCTAACTCTTTCATTAAAGGTAAATTAGCCCTATAACGTAAAAACCGCCCTTCTTGTTCTACAACAATAAGCTGACAATGCATTAACGCTTTTAAATGAAAAGATAAGTTAGAAGCAGGTAAATCTAACTCACTAGCAATATCCCCTGCCACACGCCCATCTTTTCCATAACGAATCAATAGGCTAAAAATATCTAATCGAATAGAGGATGATAAACATTCAAAATATTTAGCTGCTTCATTAGTATTCATTAGTTAATCACCACAATATTTCAATCATAGTTGAAATATTAAACTATAAAACTAATATGTCAAATAATACTCATTCTACTTTTATAAGATAAATATTTTTCCTAGTCTTGTGATAATATCTACCAATACCTGTATAACCAGACATTCATTATGCTTAGAAAAATATTCTTTTGGATTTATACCCTACTCAGTCTTTTCAGCATCAATAATTCATATGCTGAAAATGCAATTCATTCAACTCAATTGGAGTCTAAAAATATTATTGGCTATTTTGATGGGCCACAAAATACAAGAACAATACGCTATTTTATAAAACAAGATGCTAGCGATAAATTTATTATTGAAGATCATTCACTGAATATAACTGATATTAAAAACTACCTTATAGAATATACATACACAGTAACAACCATCATACTATCAGACATTAATGAATTAACATTACCATTCGATAAAATGACATCTTTTAATGGCTTATATAGTTCTATTCAATATAACAGTCCATCCAATACTATTATCAAAAACTTTGGGCAGTATCAACAGGGTAAAAAAGAAAGCTTATGGGTATGGACAAAAAACGACAAAATAACTCAACAAGGATATTATAAAAACGACCAACCCATTGGAGAATGGATTATTCCTGATACAGAATATGATATCTGTAAAGTTACTTATCAAGATAATCAATATGAATGGGACATGATTTGTTATGACGATCAGGGCAGAAAACGTTATGAAGCACCTCATCACAAAGGTTTTTTAAATGGTGTAGCTACAACATGGTATTCAAATGGTAAAAAATATAGTGAACAACACTATATAAATAGTTTGCCCCATGGTACTCAAACTATTTGGTATCAGAATGGTAATAAACACAAAGAATACCAATACAAACAAGGTGTACTTGATGGTCGCACTATAGAATGGCAACAAGATGGTTCACTAGCATCAATTGTTTCTTATAAAAAAGGAACAAAACATGGCTTACAACAGAATTATTCTAATGGAAAGATAACTGATCAATACTATTACCAAGAAGGGAAAAAACAGGGTACTTATATAAATAATAAAAAAGAAGATAAATGGAGTTATTGGGATAAAGAGGATAAACAAGCAACACTTTTGTACTATGATAATGATATACCTAATAATACTTTAAAACCATTGGATTAATAAGCATAATTGTCCAAATTAAATAAAGCAGAATGACAAAAAAATCCCCAGTCTAGCTGGGGTTTTAAAATGCTTAAGTCTATTAGTTTTAAGCAATCGGTTGATTACCATAAGTGGATTCGTAATAACGTTTTACTCGCTCATGGGTTGCCTTATGATCTGGATGACTTGCATTGCGATAAGCTTCGCTACCCATCAGTTGTTTAATATCTTGTTGTTGGAAGCCTAATGATCGACCAATACCAGCATCTTCTTGCAATGTTTTGCCAATATTAGCCAGTATTTTAATCACTATAGGATTATTACCAATTTGATCCATATGCTGTAGATCTTCTGGTGCAGCATAACGCTGAAAGGCTTGGTATGCAGTACGCAAGTTATTATTAAAAGCTGTTTCATCTTGCCAAACTTGGCTTAGCGATTGATAGGCTTCTTCAATATTTAATTCTTTGCCCGCCTGCACCAACTCAGGTAGCCGTTTAGCATATTCGCCTAATACAAACTCTACTTGTTTTTGAGTCATACCCAGTTCATGGGCTTTACCTAAAAATTCAAGATTTTCTGGATCTTGTTTAAAATCATCAAAAGTATACAGATCTGAATGTAAATCAACATTATATTCATCCACTGAGCGGGGCGGAATATCGCCTGTACCTAAACGTCTTTCTAAATGGCTATAGCCTTCTGATAATTTTCTAGCACTTTGCTCTAAGTCGACACTACCATCTTGCTTAAATACTTGATATTTTTCTGGTAAAAAACCTTCTGGTTGTGCAACATCAGTTGCAGCTAATACAGAACCTGCACTGATTGCTTCACCTAAAGCATCATCACTATAGGCTTCATTTTGATAGATCGTAGTTAGTTTATTCATCATGTTCGGATACTCCATTGGCTCTGTTAATTCGAGAAAGAATAAAATCAATAACGCTACGTTGCCCTGCTCGGTAGTAGGTTTTGATTTCTGCATTATGCTCATCAAAAGAAGGCGGCAATGAGAAACGTGTCACAAGGTCTTCTAAAATAGCCTCGCCCCCTGCGGTCTGTTCAAAAAGTCGCTGATAATCAAATTCATCCACAGTTTTAGTCATTATTCACCTGTTTAATGTTGCGCTATTACTTGTTGTGCTAACTGTGCTTGCATGGCTTGTTGCTCTGCTTCGATACGCTGTTGCCTTAAATCTGCCACTTCTTGCTCAGTACGAATCAGTTGTGCAGGCACACCTAATGCCTCCCCTGTAAAACGAGTGGCTTTGTCAAAATCAATGTTATCCAACACTTCTTGATTAACCTGGGAGTTTTGCATAGTCATCTGTACAAAGTTACTAATAGCCGTTACTTCATCAAACTTCTGCGCGCGTGCCATTGGGCTAACATATTTAATACTGATGTATTTATTTTGCAGAGATTCAGGTGTCTCTGAAAAAATACCTGCGCGAAAAGCAATACCAAAACAACGCTCTACCAGCGGTTGTAGATATTCAGCTTGCATCCGTCCATAAATTGGCCCTAATAATTGCCGTATTAGTTGCTGCCGCATATTCACTTCAGTAGCCGTCATAGCAGGGCCATTTTGTGGTTGCAGTTGATCCGCCAGCATAATTTTACGAATAGCTGCCTGTAGTTGCTCACACTTAGTAAAGGAAACATTAAAGTCAGCACCACTGTGAAGCGGTCGCATACTGTCAACGCTATTTGCCACAATCACTTTACGTGGCCCAACGGTAATGGTACGTGGATTTAATACACCATCATCTTGCGCAATCCACATGCCACTAATAGCCAAATCAGCGTTAGCTAGTTCCATACGCTTAATTTCATTGAGTGTTTTAGCATCTGGCAGTGCATCAGAAACAGGGCCAATGGCATACACACTCTGTGGAATTTGCATCCAACGGGGTACTACTACAGGCATTTCGTTATAGCCACTCTCACGTACAATAAGTTTGTTATCTAAGTCCACATGCACGGAAGCAATCGGTAATTTTTTAGCCACATCCCCTTGCTTACCACCTTTACGCGGATAAATAGCATGTACAAATTTAATTTTGCTACTCGGATCACGTTCAGCTTGTTTTCTTACTTTTTCTGATAAGGCTTCGCCAAACTCATTAACCGCTTGCTCTGCTGTTAACTCATAGCAACGATAAACAATATCTATTTGTTCATCAGCACGACTGCTATCACAATAAACACTGGCAATGGGCCATAACTGGAAAGTAAAACCACCCTTTTCTCGATCACTGTCTACATATAAAGCAAACCAACCTGCACTCATTAAATCCAGATTGCCTTCATAGGCGGCCGAGTCGAAATTAGAGTTGTGAATATTACGCCACAACACATCGGCTGACTCATCTAACCAGCGTTTTTCTTCGTCTGTTGCATGGTCTACATCTAAACCAAACCAACGTGAATTAGCAGGCGTAAGGCCACTAATAATGGCACTGGCTTGAGTGCGTGCTGCATCAGTTAAGGTGGAATCCAATAGCTGTGATTTCTTACGTTGAATCGTAGCAGAACTAACTACTTCACTATTAAAACCTGTGCCACGTACAGGAAAAGAAAAATCAAAACACTCCTTCCATACCTGCTCATGGGGTTTACGTAGTGATCTTAGTGTCTCTAAGCGACTACTGATTTTATTTGCTAAATTTTCCATTGTGTTAGCCGCCTAATGTCTGTTTAGCGTTACCTTTTTCTCCACCAGTAGACAGTAAACTATTCGCTCTACGTTGTTTTTTCTTTTGGGCAAGTTCGATATTGGCTTTTTCAGCTGCTTTATTAGCCGCCTCCTCAGCCTCTTGTTGTGGATCACGTTGTACTACCTTAGGTGCTTCTGGGCCACCACCTAAACCGACTAATCCCGCTGCTTTTTTTAATGCTTTTTTGGCACTACCCATCATTATTCTCCTGTATTTAACCAACCCTCTTTTGTCAGGGTAAAATGGAATTTGCGAGCTTTATTAGAAACCATTGGTTTGGTTGCTTTCACAACCTTTGGTTGGTTATCAGATTGAATTTGTTGATTTAGTTGTTCTGCTTTGGCAATGGCTTGCTCTTTTGACCCTAAAAAGTCTGCTAACCATTGATTACTAGGAGTAAGCACACCATAACGACCTCGTGCTTTATGTTTTGCTTGATATGTAGACATAAAAAAACCCTCTTGTGAGGGTTTTAGTGTGTATTAACTAACAGGTTGGTTTTCCAACTGTCATCAATAAGTTATTTATTCCAATCCACCAGATACTTTATGACGGAAACTTCCCACCCAAAAGAGTATACCCCCTATTACCATACACCACCCAAATAGTGACCAATTTAGCTCCATTTCTTCGTTAGGTGCTATTCTAGCTTGTTGAGTATTTTCTGGATTGTATACTATATTAACAAGGTCACCTTCATTGTAAGATACCTTAGTTAACAAGATATAGGCTTCTGAACTTTTGCCTTCTTGAGTAAAAAACTTTACCAATAAATTAGTAGCTGACTCTGGCTCGCTAATAACAGCAGATACCACAGCCTTAGTTGCTATCCCTGCTTTTTCCAAATGTTGGTATGTACTACTTTCATACAGTTTTCTTTGCTCAAAACTAGAAAAACGCATTGGTTTAGTAATAAACAACGACACAATAGCGACTATAATAAACAAAATACCAACTGCTTTTAAAAGATGGCTTACCCTTGTTTTCATCCTACCTGCTCACTCCTTACTTTCTTATGATACCCAATGCATGCATGAATTCATTACACTTTCACTCTCGTTGTGTAATCCTACCTTCTTATTAAACTTTTTATCTTGCTCTATAAACAATCGTTATAAATTTCTCATACTCTTTTTATATCAAATCAACGGGGCATAAATAAACTTATTACAAAACTGATCATTACATTAAAGAAGAAAGACATCCCAACAAAAATAACAATATTTTTATTACCTTCTATTCCTAATTTATTAACTAGTGTATACATAACCCAACCGATAATACCTAGCCAAATCAAAATCATAAACAAACCATTGTGCATTTTAACTACTGTGAGCACAGTCATAACCAGAAAGAAAACCATATATCCCCAAAAAATGGTAATAAAAGTTTCTTTATAATCAGGATATTCAGCTTCAGCTAATGCTGCGGCCCAATGAACAGCTAAAGCGTTTACTGCACTAGCAATAGCACCAATAATTGCAAACATAATAACAACAAATATTAATCCCATCATATACCTCCTAATAAAACTTTCTATTCTCTGTACATTTTTACTCTAGAAAGCAATAAATATTAAACATATTACAAATTATATATTTTACATGTGTAAATTACAATAATTACATGTAAAATATATTGGATAATTAATATATGAAAAGCAGTAGTAAAAAAACTATTTAAAATATCCCCAAGAAATATAAACATTACTTAAAAATACACTATTAATAAGCTTATTTATTATCCTCATCAAAACTACTCCACTGGGCTATTTTTTCTCCTTGCTGAAACTGCATTTCTCGCTCTTTATTACCTTTAATTGACCATAGTGTCCACAAACCTTGACGTTTTCCCCTTTCAAAACTACCCTGCCAATGTTTATTACCATTTTGATACCAACCCGTCCAAACTCCGTTTCTTTCGCCTTGTTGATAATAACCTTCTAATCCTCTTTGACCATTTCTATGCCACTTTATAATGGACTGTATTTGGCCATTTTTATATTCACTTTGCTCTTTTTTAAGACCATCCTTGAACCATACCACTACCTTACCCTCATTGGGTATAATATGTCCCTGTAAAATACTAGCCTTATTGGCAACTAAAACAGAATCCATTTGCTTGGTATGAGTATCTGCATAAAAGTCTTGTATCCAATAACCTTTATTGCCATCGGTAGAGATCAATTTACGATAGTAAGATACCTTTCCATTAGCTGGCACTTGTTGCCAATCTTCATTGTAATAGGCAATAATCTTACCTTCTTGCAAGGTATTATCTGCTACAGAATCTGCCTGATTAATCAAGGCGGTCTGTGCAGTAGCAAAGCTAGTTAAACTCAACAAAAATAATATAACTAATAAAGTGTTTTTCACTCTATACCCTGTCACTCAACTAAATTTTATATTGAAGTATAACTAATTTTACGCAACCCTTCTCCACTAATTCTTTAATTTACTCAACCTTTTCTGTTAGCATAAGTCAACCAAGGTGTGCATAAATGGAAAATTAACTATGATAACTATATTCTCTCGTTTTATTGTTTTTGGCTGTATTGCCTTGCTTATATCAGCCTGTACTCAAACACCTAAACTAGTTGAAAATACTACTATTGCTTATTTTGATGAACGCGGTAATAACATCACTAAACCCTCACCTACAGGTAGCTACCGCCAGCTATTAAAAATTCAATCCAATGGTTATTTAGTGCAGAATTTTTTTGTTGATGGCAAAACTAAGCAGACAGATCCTTTTATTATTCATAATAAAGAAGACCTTACAGCTATTGATCCATTAAGCATTGATGGATTTTTTGTGCAATGGTATAGAAATGGCCAAAAAGCAGGCTCAGGACATTTTATTGTAGGTAAACGCCAAGGCACTTTTACAGAATGGACAGAGCAAGGTATTAAATGGTCAGAAATGCGCTTTGAAAATGACCTAGCCAATGGTAAAGCAAATCTCTGGTATGAAGATGGTAGCAAATATATTGAAGGACAATACCTAGCAGGTAAAGAAGAAGGTGAGTGGAGAATTTGGCAACAAAATGGCCCTATACGTTTTAAAGCAACCTTTGATCAAGGAAAGGTTATCTCAGCAGAAGATGCTAATGGCAAACCTATTAATCTTAGCAAAGATGCTTTTACTGCTCAGTAATTAACTCACCAGCTAAGTTATAATAATTAAAAAACTTAGCTGGCTATTGTTATACTTATCAATGGACTTATTTGTGCTACTCCAAACCATCCCTGACAAAGCTATAAAGATATTTTATCAAAGTAATTTCCTCTTAAGTTATAGCAGCATTTTCTCGTCTTATTTTAAGAGATAGTTACACACACTACGTATAGGATAAACGATACAGGTATGATAGAGAACAACCCTAATACTATTAAAACGCAAGATCTTGCTGAAATGAAGAATGTTTTTGAGCAAAAGTATGGGAGGCTTCTCCTGCGTTTTCAAAGCTATGAACATGTCATGAAAAGATGTGTTTCTAATTGCGAAATTAAAGGACTACTGAGTGATATTCAATCAATAAAAGAAACTAGAGAGAACTATTTTTCTACAAAGACTCTAGGGAAAATCACAAATGAATTCATAAGTAATGTCCTTCTAGATCAGACATCAGCTAACTCAACGGAGGATGACGATGTACCTGATGATCTAGACCAGCCTCATATTCACATAGCGTATAAGCTTGAACTGTCTCCTGAATATCATAAAAGCTTTACCACAGAATTAGAAGAATTAGTCAAATTACGTAATGAGCTGGTACACTGTTTTTTGGAACAACATCCTCTCTCATCAAAAGAAGACTATCAGTTGGCTGCTAGTTACCTAGATGATTGTTCTCAACGTTTTGATCGACATATCCATCCATTCCATCAACTACTAGAATCATTTTCCGATACAAGAGACTTAGCAAGTGAGTTTATAAAAGCACCTGTGATACAAGATTTTTTTCATGGGATTTTACCAAATGGGGAAGGTGTCCGATGGGAGCGTAGTACCATTGTAGCTTTGCTAAAAGATGCAGAAGCCAAACTAAGTCAAGATGGATGGACATCTTTGCAATGTGCTATTGAATATATCAAACAACACGGAGCGGATCACTTACCTAAGAGATACGGTTGTAGCAGTTGGCGTCATGTACTTCATGAGTCTAAACAATTTGAGATTCGTAAAAAGTCCACCAATGATCATCAATCTAGAATATGGTATTGTAGCCATACAAAATAACTATCAATACGTGTCCATCAGAGAACGCATGTAACAAATGAGAACAATTCTTTGGGTAATAAATGTATGTAATTACAACTTATTTATATGGAGCTAATATCAAAAAAATGTCCGCTATTTATTGGCACAAAGCAGCCTGTCAGATTAAGCGTGACTCTAAGCCACACAAGTAGCAGCTCAAATCTGAGCTAATACAACTTGTTAATTAGACAAAGTCTTACTTATTAAGTAACTTAAAAATCTGCATTCTATCTAATTCCTCTTGTGCCCCTTCATGCCCTAACTCAGCTGCTTTTTTAAACCATATTTTTGCTTGCTGCTGATCTTCTTGCACACCCTCACCATTTAGATACAAGTGAGCAATCTCAAACATGGCATTGATATTATTTTGATCAGCCGCTTTTAAAAAATAATTGAATGCTTGTTGATAGTCTTTTTCATCCACAAGAATTAGTCCTGCTTCATACAGTGCTTCTATAACACCATTATCAGCAGCCTTTTGAAACCACTGTAATGCTTGCCCACAATCTCGTTTAACATCATCACTATAACGATAGATGCAAGCAATGCTAAACATAGCATCTGCATTTCCTTTATCTGCTTCTTGTAAGTAATATTGCAATGCTTGTTTACTGTTTTGTTGACTATGGCAATACTGCGCTTTTGTCATAATGTCTGTAATAGACACAATACTATTCATTTGCCTTTCCCCTTAATACAAACTTATAAAATTAATTGCCTAAAAAGCAAATAAATAATCTTTTATAAAGTTTTGCTATAAAACCAAGTTATTGAACTAATATAAATTTATTTTATTTATAAAAATTCTTTAATAACTTATTCCTTTAAAAATAATTGAAATATTAACACAGTAACCATAGCTACTAATACATAATAGCTTATTATAATACCAGCAATACCAATATAACTAATAAATAAATTTGTTAGTGCTATTAGCGCCATATTAGCTAATAACATAACCAGCCAAATAGTAATACTAATCCATAATAGCCGTTGTACTTTTTCTAACCACTTTTTCTGATAAAGTATAGCAATCACTATTTTGATTAAAATAAAAATAGCGATTAATCCTCTATATAGCCACTGCATTATATTTTCATTGGTAATACTTAATAGACCAGCCAAATCAATGCTTAAGGTTTTTAATAGAGAGGGATTTAGATAGCTATCTAAACCAATCATCCAAGCACTAAAACCTACTAGTATGGCTACTGGTGAAAGTTCATAAAAGCCAAATACCACAAAGCGTTTAGTGAGTCTTAATAACAGCCAACAAGTTGCTATCAGTAATAAAATTGCTAATAATGCCCAACTGGTTATGTAATAAATACGACTTGGCTCTGCCATTATTGACCAATAACGTTTACGCCCTACTACATCTATAAATAATGGATCCCAATACTTTAATAATAGCTGACCACAAATAGTTAGTAATATGACAATAATAAAAACACACCATCGTGGATAGGCATACTCACCATTTTGTATACGTGCAAACAGTGATAACAGTAAAACACCTGTCACCAAACAGCTAACTAATGCACCATTAGTTATTAATTGATAAGGAGTTGTTATTAAATACACCGTTAAATAACTAATTCCTATAATTAATCCTATTAACGCTATCAACCACAAAATGGACTGTTTACGACTGTTAATCATCTATTAAAATCCTACAACTACTGACATTGTTTAGGTAAAAATTTAACCGCAGCGTCTGATCCACATTGCCAGTTAAAAATACCTTGTTGATTAGTGGGTATCATTCTTAAAATTAAAGACTTACCCCGTAACTCTGGAAATAGATTTTTTTGATTTTTTAATGTTGCAATTATATCACACCCCTCAACCACAACACTTTCCACAAAAGCACCGGTAATTTCCACTGCGGGTAAAACACCTAAAATCTGATTATCTTTAGGACATTGCCCGTGTTTAATATAATAGTTAGTGAGCAGTTTTTTTTGTTCAAAAGCAAGTAATACAGCTTCATTCATAGGCGCTTTTAGACTAGGAACAGCACCTTGATCACTATAGAGTTTGCTGTACCAAGTGCCTAATGCTAGCACTTGTGGTGTAAGTGCTGTTTGTTGCTGCTCGGTCAATTGACAATCTTTAGCAGGCGCATAACGACTGTCGCCATTAAAGCTGCACTGCCCTGTAAAGCTCTGCTCCTCTTTACCTGAAGTCATCGCCTCTTTAATAGTTAGTGTTTTACCACGTAAGCCTTCTACAATCGTTGCCTCATCCTTATAGTGAATGCTCAACGTACATTGTTTATTAACACTCACACTAGCCAATGGACTATCCTCAAAATAACTAATATCAGGTAGGTTTAGCACCTCAATATATTCTGGGCATTGCTGATAATAGCTGTAATAGTTATGTAACGCATAAGCCACTACACTACCTAACACGAACCCTGTTACAAACTGTTGCTCACCTTTATCTTGCACAGTCAGTGGATTAACAGCAGCCCAACCATTGCTAGCTACTAATATACAATTTGCCACTATTATCAAATATCGAATTAGTCCCATTTTTCACTATCACTATAATTATTCTGTTTATTTAAATCAGCCGCTTATAGTTTCTGAGGCCACAATATATGGCCATTTTTATAACGATGGGTATAAAGTAATTTACCTTGTTTATCCCATCCTTTTGCCTCTCCTATTATTTCTCCTTCTTTATAGGTTTTTTCTGAAGCAAGTTGACCATTATCATGCCATGTTTTATACACCCCCTCTAACTTACCATTAAGGCGTGTATATTGCTCTGCAAGTTGGCCATTCTCATGCCAATAATTCACTGTACCAGACTCATAGTCATCCTCATAGTTAGCTTCATAAGCGAGTTGACCAGACTGATACCATTCTTTATAACTACCTTGTAAGTCACCGTCTACATAAAAAGACTCTTCTTCTTTTTCTCCAGTTTCATACCAAATAGTGTAACGCCCTTGTAACTTACCCTCTTTATAAAAACTTTCTGAATATAATGGGCCTGAGCTATACCAAGTTTGATAGATACCCTCTAATTTTCCTTGCAAATAGGTTGCCTCAGCTTCTTTACTGCCATCGCTTTTCCAGTAAGTAATTTTTCCCTGTATACTTTTTGGTTCCCAATTATAGGCATCTTTAACATCTGTTAAGATAATTGGATTTATTTGCTTAACATTATTTTTTGTATAAAAATCTTGAACTTGGTAACTATCTGTTTTATTTACTCTAAGTAGTTTGCGGTAGTACATACTTTCTGTGCGTGCATACGTGCGCTCTCCATGCTTTTTAAAATAGGCAATAACCATCCCTTCTTTTGCTTTTAACTGTTGCCATGCTTTGTTATCATCATTTTGAGCCATAACCAATGAGCTAAACAGCACATATAAGCCAATGATTAATTTTGTATACCTTTTATATGACAACATCTGTACGATCCTTCACTCACTACTTAGCACGATGTAAGTTTAGCTGATTTACAATCATTATAAATAACAATATTTATTGTACCTTAAAATAAATTCTATTTAAGACTATTCGACCTTTGATTATACTGCTAAAGGTGATGAATTAATGGATAATTAAGAAAATAATTTAAAAATAGAGTAGCCATTTTATGCGCATTTTTTTACACACTCTTTTTATAATAATAGCTTTATCACTAGCGGGATGTGCTAGCTCTATTACTCATGGTGTTAATTATTCTTCAGGTAATTATGAGCCACCTTTTTATCCTGGCATTGCAGCTGATGCTAAGATTATTAACGAAGGCGTGCAATGTACTTGGTATGATGATTGTGCCAACCGAGATACAGCCATGATATCTTTAGCACCTTTGGCTGTATTAGATTTTCCTTTATCTTTGATTTTAGATACTTTATTTGTGCCTATAGATGCCATTATTTACTACAATCATAAATAAATGGCCTTTTTATATGTGTCGACAAAGCCTATCCACTTCTTTTAATAAGGTAGGTAGCCGATAATCTCCATGCATTCTTTTAATAGCCTGTTTTGCCTGTTCTAGCTCAATGTCTACTACAGTCACATAAAGTGGTTGATGACTTTGCCCCCGCAACACTTCACACTCCATAGGTGTACCTGCAAATTGAGTTTTTGCTACCCCAATAATAGGAATAGTTTTGTTCTGTGCTCCCAGTGCCTGATATAAATGCATGCCTAACCCTGCTTTTTTCTCTGCACCTAACGTAACATAACCGTCAACAATAATATAATCGATAGGTTCAGTGATCACACTCAATAATTGTAAAATGCAAGGTAGTTCTCTTTTATAAAACTGTCCAGATTCATAGGCAGCTACTTGTGTGCAACGTTCAATGATAACACTTTGTGGCTTTTCATCAGACCAATCATTAAAAAGTACCCCTGCCGCATTAGCTTGCTCTTGGAAGTAATAAACATCTATCGCTAGCAGCATTATTAATCTCTTTCATCTTATTAAATACGTCTTGCACATTATTGCTCTCATTGGTATTCAAAATACTCTTGACCACAATAGTTAATTTTACTTGCCTAATATTAACCCATTTTGAAATGGTAACTCCACCAAGCATCTTTACTAATGCCTGGTAGGTCAGTACGAGAACCTCCTGTTACACTACACCATAGCTTCACTAATTTTTCACCATCACCATGCTTTGGTTCTGCTCCTTGTTTCCAGCCTACAATAGTAGGCTTAGGCACTTGAATTATATTAGAAATGGCTTGCAGTGAAAGGTTAAATTTATTTAAATCACAAATCACTCGAAACCAATCAGTATCACAACGTTTAGACATTTTACATTACCTCTTTGTTAGTTATTGATGGTATCTGTTTGTTGTTGCTTATTGCGTAAATAGTCTCTGTTCCAACGGTATAGAATATTTTCAGAAATTTTATATTTACGTACGATTTCGGTACTATTACGACCATTAAACTCTGCTAAAATCTTGGTTTTTAACTTTTCCATATAGCGTTGAGGATTCATTGGAAAAACAATTGAAAGCCCTCGCCAATTTTCATAAAGGTTAAAAGTAATCTCTTCAGCTTTTTGTCCAGCTTCATTTTCAGTCAATCCCGTTTTCATCAATTCAAATTTGATATTTTCTGCTAGCTCACTAAAAAGTTCATTTTTACGCTGTGCTTGAATGGATGCCATTGTTGTGCTACTCCTTTTATTCAATCAATATGCTTGTACTAGTGACGCTTAATACCTAGTAATGCTAAACAAGTTGCTCTTGCGTTCTGTTCATTAATACCTTGTTGTTTAATTCGTTGTTTAACTCTGTCTTCTAACTGCTGCTCAACTGCTTTAAGAATACAATCAGCTGTGTTATTTAATTTCTTTTCAACTTCTTTAAGTGATTTACCTTTGGTAAAGTTTTCAGTTACTTGGATAAAGTAATATTCAAAACGTTTTTTAAGAGAAAGATTGTCATAACTCGCCTGCTTTAACTCAAAAATACCAGTTAACTCCGCTGCTGCTTTAATAACTGGGTGACTATAACTACCTATTAATGCCTCTCCCCATGCTAAATCCAAACAAACTAAGCCATCTACTCGTTTACTTAGCTGCATAAACTCCTTTAATTTCGGTGGAAATTCACATTCCAACACCATGCGATGCAAACCATTATTTACCTGATTAGTGGTTAACTCTTTAATACCAGTTAACCAAATGCGTTTTGCTACCTGCTCACTTTTTTGATCACGGTAATATTTCTCATACCACGCTGGATAAGTGGCGCGTATCGTGGTAAAGACTTTATTCACATTCATCATCGCTTGTTGACTCTCTAAGGCTTCACTCTGATAACCAGCTAAAGTCGGTGGCTGTTGTGCTGATACTTCCAGTGGCTTTTTGAGCAGATCGCTTAGTTTTTCCATAATACTTTTCTCGGTTTAAGGCATATTGGTAAGACTGTGCTAAAGCGTGATACCACTGTTGTTGCGTTTTTTTAATATCAGATTTGCTACACCAGAAACACACAAACTCTTGTAGAACTGCTTGTGGAATTTGTTGTTGCTCAAGGGTTACTCCTAGTTTTATCAAGTAATTAGAAAAATCTTCAGCTGGTTGCCAATCTTCAAACATAGTAAAAGTTTGATCCGTTTGTTTTTCTAAATTACTCTTAGAGAGAGTATTTATTTCTGTATCTTTTTCTTTATCTGTATCTTTCTCTTGTAGTTCAGTTGCGTTCGTTTGTTTTGTTGATTGTTTTTTTCTACTTTCTCGCCACGCTTTTGCCCTTTCGGCTGAACCATCTTCTTTCAATGGTTGACGTTTACTCCAACCTATTAGTTTATTGCCTTTTAATAGTCTTCCTTGCATTGCAGTAAGAATTGCTTTTATTTCTTCTGGTTTTATATCTAAAGCACTGGCTAAATCTTCTTCATTTATTTGTACAGTGCCTCGCTCTTCTGATAGAGAAGCCACAACTAATAAATGAATATAGGTTGCCATTACTGTAGCAATTGGCTGTTTAGAAAGTCTACTAACAGTACGCCACTTAGGATCATTGGGCATATCATGCCAGAGTCTTAACCATTGATTTGCCATTTAACACCTCTTAATTATTAAATTACCTATAAATTATTTACTTTCATCTATTTACCTATATAAAATATAGGTAGCCAAGACAAACGAATTCACAACTCAAATGAATTGATATACAAACAATATAATGATTAAAGTAAGATTTAAAATACTCTTTTAAATCGGAATACCTATATTATAGTTATAGGTAAACAGATATGCAACTATTTTTTTATAATTTTATTTTGTTGCATTAATGCTAAAACGTCCCCTCTTATCCTGAATAAGGGATGATTAATGTGAAAAACTGGTTAAATTTTGCTACTTAGTTTTTCATCTATTAGCTGAAGGGAAAAAAGCCTATTTAACTAAAACTTATGCAAAGGCATATCAATACTTTTGACTGGCTGCCGATGAAAATAATGCTATAGCTCAAACGATGGTAGGTAGCTATTACCAAAAAGCCTTTATGTTAAATAAGACTATAATCAAGCATTAGATTATTTTTTAAAAGCAGCAAAACAAGGGTTTTATCTCTACTCAAAATAATGTGAGTTATTACTATTTAAATGTTAGTAACAGATGAAATAAGCTTAATATCAATTCTCATTAGTTGATTTAATAAAATTCTTGATCCCTTGTTTAACAATGTGTTCCATAAATGCTATACCTAATTGCTGAGCCTCAGTAAATGTGTCTTTATCAGTTCCTTGCAAAGGTGGTATTGCTTCCATAATAAGACTAACATTGCCATTATCATTATCAACAATTCTTATAGTTACTTCTGCCATGATAATTATCTCCTTAGCAATTTTTGATTATTTTTAAATTTTGTGATGTGATTATAATTTTTATATCTATCAATAAAACTGATCTTAGCTAATATTTTATTAGATTATTAAAAGATATAAGTATTTATTAAAGAGAATAACATCTTGCCACTACTTGATAAGCAGCTTGATAAATATTAGGACGAAAAACCGTTTGATATATTCTTGTTACTTCCTGCCAGTCTTGACGTTCAATGGCCGCATAGAGATAAACATCTGCTGTTTCATGCTCCCCAACTAAGCCATTAATGGCCTGAGCTGCTACTTCCAACTCATAGTCTTTACCAGTAACTAATTGGCAACTACAGGTCGTTAATAGTTTTTTAACCTGTTCAGTAATATAGTTATCTAAAGTATTTTCTGATGGTAAAGCTAAATCATAGCTTATTTGTCCATTTAGCATACTTATTTACTCCCAATGAGATCACTGAGAGCAAGTATATAAGGAAATATTAATAAAGTAAATAGGTATACCTATATAAATATAGGCACTATTTTAATTTATTAAAGCAGTACAGAGTACCAAAATACTCGACCTAATACTTTAATATCTTTAAGGTCATAGGTTTCATCTTCATATTCTTCACGATTAAAAGAACGAACACGCACTTGGCCATTTGCTAATCGATAAAGTAATTTAACCCGTAACAGTTCATCATCAATAGCGATTGCATAAATTTTACCATCAACAATGGCTGTATTTTCTGTATCAACCCCTACAGTAGCACCATCTAAGATAACAGGCTCCATACTATTACCTTTTACTGTCACACAAACTATTTTATTAGGATTAATTCCTTTATTACGAAGTGTACTTTTACCAAATCGTAATTTAGTTCTGGTATGACTTTCTGTAATCGCAAACTTACCTGATCCTGCTGCAAGTTCTACCTCTTTCAGGAATGGAACTTCTGTTTCATCATCTTCCAATGGAGTATTATCATCCCACGCTTCTATAGGTAGCATTTCTGGATGAGTTAATAATTGAGGATCTGTAGTGTTTTCTTCCAAGTTAGTATGATAATAACGACCTTGTTTCTCAGCAGTCTTTACGATTGTAGAAGAATTAACCATATTATCTTGACCAGACTCTAGCCAAAAAGCATCTACGCCACAAGCTCTCGCTATGGACGCAATATAAGATGTTGACTGTGACTTACCTGTTTCTAATTCAGAAAGCGAAGGTTGTGTAATACCAATTTTATCAGCTAATTCCTTTTGGCTTAATTTGGCGTGTTTACGTGCTTGTTTAATACGATCTTTAAGTTGCATCATAACCTTTTCCTATTTTAAGTAGGAATACCATCAGGTGAAATATAAACATAGCTATTTTATAGGTTAAAATAGTCAGGATTCCATATTATAATAGTATATCTATATTCAAATGTCACGCATTTTCATAAGCATACTGATAATTTAACCTATTAATTAGGCATATCTATTTTTATTTTATAGGTTCTATTGGTATTTTTAATAGATTAATCGCTAATACGAGGATCTATCCATAACCGCCAGCTAAGACATAAAAATAATGTAGTAACCACTGTTACAATTAAAATAATAGGCACATAATCAGCTTTAACAGATAATAACTGACAGTAAATAAACTCTAATACAACACCTACCAATACAGTAGCTATTATAAAAATAGGCATAGGGAGACGATTAAAGTAAGCCATAGAAAAACCTGTAATTACCACAGGAATACCTGCTAATAGACTACCCGCAACAGCTGCAATAAAAGGAATAATAATAATACTTTGCAATATACTGACAAAACCTTTATTGCCTTGCATAAAAGCCATTATCTGTACAGGTACCATCATTAATAAAGTGGCAAACAATAAACCAACAACTACAAAATATGCTGTTGAATAAAGATATTTCTTCACGTTGTACTTATTTCCATAACTTAAACTTATTAATATCATACACTGAAAACCACAATAAATCTTTCTAATTAGAATACTTTTACTGAAGGTATCTATTTCTCATCTTATAAAAATATATTTCTGTTTGTAACAAACATACATCAATAATTCCTTAATAATCAAATGTATAAAGATATTCAAACAAATATTATTCAAACGCATGTTTGCTTACTTACTATAATATGTTTATTATTTTAAAAAAACTTAAATAGCGAATACTGAAAATGGGTATGCTATAGGGGAGAAAATAAAATGGATAACATAAAAAAGATAATACTAATTACTACCCTTATTTGTAGTAGTATAACTATGAGTTATAGCAATTCTTGTTATACAGATATAGGTACTTGTGGCAATACTGAACAACCAGTTATTAATATCACAACAAAAAACTCAAATAATGGTTTTTGTATAGAGTATTTTGACGAAAACAAAAAACGTAATATGTATTGCTACTCTACTGCTTCAAACTTACAACTTAATAGAGCAACAGGGAATACTAATTCATATATTAGAGCAGTACAAGGAACCACTTATACTTCTGTGCCAGCATCTTCTAGCAGTAATTACTCTAGAAGTGATAACTATTCTGGAAATAATTATAATTATTCTGGAGGCGATACCTATATATACTATTATCCTGATCGTTTTCAGGATGATAATTATTACCAAGACTATCGCCCTAAAAATCAAAATGTAACTTTACCTAGTGCAAAGATAGGAAAAAAATCTAATAAATAGTGGAGGTCTTAGTCCTTAAAAACCTTAAACATCGCTATACAACAAATGTACCATTTTATGGTTTAAATTAGAGGAAACCTAAATAAAGTATATGAAAAAAAAGACCAGATCAAACATATGTTTGCTTTCCTAGCTAAAGTATTTATTATCCTAAAAAAATACTTTAAAATTAAAATGACATATATAACCCATTTTTTGGGGGTAAATAAAATGAATCAATTACAGAAATTAACATTTACCATTGCCCTTGTTGCTATGCCAATCAGCATAGCCTATAGCAGTCCTTGTTTTACAAATACAGAAGATGGTTGTGGGAGCAATAACGAAAAAATCATTCATGTACAAACAAAAGATACAAATTTTGGCTTTTGTACCGAATACTTAAATAATAACAATAAAAAAGTTGTTCGTTGCCACGCTAATCTTTCAGAAGAAGAAAAACTAATTGCTCAGGAAAAAGTAATTGCTGCTGCTCAAAAATCTACAGAGACAACTAATACCCCTGTGCATAACTATAACTTTAGCTATACTGTTGCAAGTAACTCAAACCAAACAAATAACAATTATAATGCTGGTTATAGTTATGGTTATAATTATCGTAATAATTACTACCCTAACTATTATTATGGTAATAACTATCATCGTCCACCACACCACGACCACCAACGTCCACCTAATAAAAACCAAAATGTTACATTACCCTCTGCTCCTATTGGTAAAAATAATAATAACGTTACTCCAACAAAACCTAACAATAACAGCAATATGCATAGGCCACCTAATCACCGGTCAGGCTCGCGTTCCTCACCACGGGCTACTTTACCTAGTAAAAAAATATAATACATATACTCACTAAAGGCACATAACAATGTGCCTTTTTTTATGCTCAAATTCTTATGCTCAAACAAAAAGAATTCTCCCTTCTCTACTAGCATAATAGTTTCTCAAACAACTTCTAAAAGTCTTGGGAAAAAACGATGCTAAAGGAATTTCGTTGTAAAAAATGTCACAAATTATTAGCCAAAATTAGTGATTATTCAGAAGTAGAAATTAAGTGTAATCGTTGTAAACAAGTTAACTATTACACCCAATCTACTAAACAGGAAACACAACATGCCAAACAAAGACCCATCATTCTTACAGATACTGTGCATAGCCATGACTGAAAGCACTACATTGCAGGGTGCGATTATGGCCTCCATAATCGCCATGCTACGTGTTCTCTATGATGATAAAAATACTAAACCTACCAGAGTGATGCTGGAAGCACTTATTTGTGGTGCCTTATCACTATGTATTACTAGTTTAATTGAAATATTTAGTCTTCCTGATAGTGCTGCTATCACCATTGGTGGTGCCATTGGCTTTATTGGTGTAACAGCGCTCAGAAATTTTATTTTAAAAACGATTAATAAAAGGATGGATGACCAATGAGCCTACCTAGAGGTATTAGAAATAACAACCCTGGCAATATTCGCTGGGGTAGTAACTGGCAAGGATTAGTTCCCCAAGACAAACGTACTGACAAATCATTTTGTCAGTTTAAAGATTCAATTCATGGGCTGCGTGCGATGGTGAAGATTATGTTCACCTATCGAGATAAATACGGATTAAATACAGTGGAATCAATCATCCATCGCTACGCCCCACCTAATGAAAATAACACTCAAGGCTACATTATGCGTGTTTGTACAACACTAGGTGTCTTACCAAAGCAAACAATAAACCTCAGTAATTCAGTACTCATAGAATTAGTGCGAGCCATTACTGCAGTAGAAAATGGTAATCTCTATTATCATTACTACAGCACAGAGCTTATTGAGCGAGCTATTGAACTTGCTAAAAATTAATTTTTCTTGCTTTAGTAAAAAGAAAAATAACTTAACTACTTTTAAAATGACACCAGAATTACTCGATAGTCTTCTTAAACTTGAAGAAATATGGAGATTTATGGCCCAGTAACACAATTTGTATCGTCTGTACATACTGATATTGGTCCACGCTTACAAGAAGAATTAGATGCACTAGGCGAATAGGGTTGGCAATACATTAGCCATATGCCACCAGTAGAACATCCTGTATTCGCAATGGGAGATTATCCTGTAGCATATAGCTTTGATCGCATGGGTAATCCTCAAACAGACTCAGAAGAACACTTTAACCAAAAAGGCAAAGAGTCTTGAAAATATGTAGGAAGTGGTTTTAGAGTCAACCTATTTATGAAATAACCAATATCCATTATTTATAAAAATTACTTTTAATTTTTAAGGCTAACAATTGTTAGCCTTTTTAATCACTAAAACTTTAAGGGAAAATATGAATACATTAACAACGCTTCAACAATCTTTAAATAATCTTAAACAAATTTACCAACAACAAAATATCCAAACTAATAACTTACCCATTGTTAGACAAGGTGTTTTTAACTACAAACCTATATCAAAAGGCCATAACATTATTTTTCATGACATTATTACTGCTATAAATAGTACACCTGTCACAATTACCAGTGATCAATACGTTAGTCTATTACTCTATGTAAATGCAAAAAAACACCTTACAGCACAACATATTTCAAAAAACAACATGGCTTATAAAGATATATTAGAGGAGCTAGAAAGTAGAGGTTTAACTACTGTAGACTTTATTAAAGTTCTTTATAAACTAATGGACACAAATTTATTAGCAGAAGAAGAGAAACAATTTTTTGATACTCTAAATATAAATAACAACACATTAGTCACCAAATACCAACAAGGTAATAAAGAAATTTATTTCTATGAAAATATTGGTTCAAATAAAGATCAATACCATATTGTTATTATCCAAAACCAACAAGTAAATACATTTATCATCAAAAGTGATAAAGCATCTGCACAAAAAACACTTTTCGCAATTCGTGCCTAATCACACCCAAGAGCAACTAGATTGCCTTTCTTTTAAACCCTTTTTTTCTTGCTACAGCAACAATCTAATCCCTATCTAGACTATTAAACTAACCATCATATTAACCATTTCTTAGTTAACTTAGGGGTAAATCTGATGCCTTTCTTAAATGACTTAATCCTTAAAGTAGTTCCTAGTGGTACATGGCAACTAGCCGAACCACTAACCTATGACCATCCCAAATATGGTCTTATTAATGTACCAAGTGGTTTTACCACTGATCTTGCAAGTATTCCACGCATTGCATGGCGTATTGTTAATCCAAGTACTTCTGGAACACGTCGCCCAGCAGTAATACATGACTACATCTATAACCACCTAACTAATCGTTTTGGTAGAAAACAAGCAGATAAAATCTTTTATGATGCGCTAAGAGAATGTGGTACTAACTACCTACTAGCCAACCTTATGTATTACGCTGTACGTATTGGCGGTAAAGGAAGTTGGCAAGATTAATAACTATTGATTGTGTTTTAGAATAGCTCTCTACAGTAACTATTCTTACTCAAACCAAAATAAATAACACACAATTTTTCTGATAATAACACTCTGAGTTACTTGATAACCAAGGGCTAACAAACAAGCGCTCGGAGCTGCTAATGCAAAAGCTACTCAACTACCCAATTATTGGTTTAATCATCATCTTATTGTTACTTATCATCTACACATCCATAATCAAAAATCAGCGTGACAAAATACGTAACGAACTTAATCAAGCAGAACAACAAATAGATCAGCTGGTACAAGTCAATAAAAATCTCAATGGAGCTATTGATCTACTCGAGAAACAAGCACAACAAAATAGAAATTACATTAACGATTTAGAGCAAAAACGCTTAGCAACACAACAGCAAGCAAAACAACTAACCCAGCAGTTCAAAAGGCAACAACATGAAGATAAAACCATTTATAACTGGGCTAATCAGCCTATTCCTGATAGCCTGTACTGATAAACAAATTATCACTGAAAGCCAAATTATAAGGCTTACCCCTCCAGTAATTACAGCTTGTGAACGTCTATCCATTAAAGACTGCCAACCAAAAACCAATGGTGAACTTTATGAATGTGCCCTTATAATCAGCAAAAACCTTGCGCTCTGTGCAGACCAAACTGATGCATTAATTAACTGGCAAAATGATAATTCAACTAGCCAACCTTAATGTTACAACACCTATCACAATGACAAATACCATCAACCAACGCAACAAAGAAATTTTCTCTTTTAGAAAAAGGGCAGCAATCGCAATAGCGAATAAAATAGAAGTTTCACGCAACGCTGCTACGATGGTGACAGGCGCAAAATTCATGGCCCACAATGCTAATCCATAAGAACCCACATTACCTACACCACCCACCAAAACCAACTTATAATGTTTATACCAATAACACAAAAACTGCAGGCGCTTAAAAAGAACAATCCATAAAAACATAGGAATTGCTGCTAAAAAAAATAGCCATAAAATATAACCTAATGTAGTTCTTGCATAACCAATCCCTCGGCTATCCATTAAAGTAGTACAAGCCAGTAACAAAGCAACCAATAAAGCAATCATCAAACCACGATAATTAACTGACTTCCCTAAAGACATCCCTACAATACCACTACCAATTAAACCAATACCTACCCATGTTATAAGTGATAAATGCTCACCTAAAAATAAAGTCCCAATAGTTGCTACTAACAACGGTGTACTACCACGCATAATAGGATAGGTCTGGCTAATATCTGCTATACGATAAGCATTAGCTACCAAGACAACATACACCACCTGCAACAATACAGAACTACCTAAAAATGGCCAACTCTCCTTAGCAGGCAATGGCACAAATGGTAATACACAACCACTTATACCACCAGCAACACAAGCAACCATTAGCGCAGTAAACAGCTTATCATCTGCCTGCTTAACAATAGTGTTCCACGTAGCATGCAAAGCAGCCGCAAATAATAAAACAAAAAAGATGGATAAAGGCATGACTAACTAGCCAATTAAAAAGGACCTATCAATTTAATACAAACATTATGTCAATGGTATGACAAAATAAAAAATATCAAGTAGGCGTATCTACATCATCCCAATCAGCGTTTTCAAAACAAGTTAACCAATTTAAAGCATGATGGCGCTCTTGAATAACGCCCTCCATAATAGAAGCAGGCAGTTGCTTCTCCTTAATTCGAAAATCTCGTGCTATCCAATGCAAACGATAATGTAAATCTAAAGCATCCAACAACTCACTGACCGACCTTAAGGTCACTGTAGTAATTCCCTGTTCACTAAATTGCATGCCTTTTTCTACTAATGATGAAACATCACAAACACTATCAGCAAAAGGCAATTCCGCTTGCCAATTAATAGCCCACTGCAAAGGCAACAAAGCCTCATAGCGCCAAGACATATTAACTATATCCTGCTCTGTTGGCTGCTTACTATGAATAAAATCACGTTCATTATCTGATAAAGCTGCTACCCCCATTGGACAGCGTTCTTCAAACTCCATAGGGTCAATAGCTTCATCATCTCGAAAACTTTCAGCTTGAATAGAGGTTAACATCACAGCCAAAGCACGTTTAGCTACCTCGTCAGGGGTTCTTAATACTACCTCAGACTCAGCTACTACAGGTGGCAAACTAATCGGCGTATGTAATCCCAATGTCTCTAAATACTGCTCAGATTTTGCTTTACGCTGCAATGCTTCTGCTGGATAAGGTACATCTGCATCCAAATCAATATTACCATCAGGATATTGTAAAACCACCCCATTAGGATTACGGATAGTACCATCAGGCATATACACGATTACATTAGCCTGCCAACCCCATGCCGCAAACTCATTCAGTTTATCTTCCTCAATTTCAAAACTAAACTGATGCTTAACCCTTTGAATATGGCGATACAACGCATAACGACGCGCATTCATCTGCCCATCACCTGCTTGCATCACATAACCTATAAAACCATTAAGATGTTCCATCAACTCAGGATCATCCAACCCACGCTGATTTAAACGCTCACAAGGAAAATGAATAGCTGGCGGATTAGTTACCGTAGAATAAGCATTTACCAATATTGACATCTCAAACCTCGCTATACTAATCCAGACACACAACTATTAAACGTTATTTATATATTCAGCAATATACTCATCTAACGTTTGACTACTCTCTTTTTCCAACGCTTCCTGTTCAGCTATTGATTGCTTAGCCAAATCCACATACTGTTGCTTAACCGCTGCATCTAAAGACTGTTTCTTAAAGTTTTCACTATGAATTTTACTTTGCTGTAATGAAAACTCCGCAAAACTTAATTGCTGTTCTTCCATAGCAAACATCACCTGTGCAGAAGGCAATAAATTAGGATTTGTCACCTTAGCCTGCTGTACCAATACCGATAAACTATGCTTATCAGTACCACATGCCTTATCAAGCAACTCTGCTGTTTTTGTGATATCAGCTAACAACTCTTTAGCCCACTCTGTTAGTGATATATACTCATCGCCACGCTGTAACATTAAGCCTGGTTTACGCCCCTCTTTCACAGTGGTTAAGAAATTATCAGTTGCTAAACGACATTCTGTTTGAACAATTAAAGGACTTTCTTGAATAGCACAATACAGCAAGAAGCTATTTAAGAAATAACTGGTGGTTTCATCAATACCCAATGGCATAAATGGATTAATATCCAGACAACGCGCTTCCACATACTGAATACCTGCACGACGTAATGCTTGAATAGGACGCTCACTGCGTTTCACCACACGCTTAGGACGAATACTCGAATAATACTCATTCTCTATCTGCAAGATATTAGTATTTAACTGAATCCATTCACCATCCTTTTTAGTACCTATCTTCTCATAGGCAGGGTAAGGCGTTTTAATCGCCTTATTTAAACTATCAATATAGGTTGATAAATCATCATAACAAGGTGTTAACCCAGATTGAGCATTCGACTGATAGCCTAAATCACTCATCCGCAAACTAGTGGCATAAGGTAAATAAAACGTATCTTTATCAAACTGCTGTAACCTATGGTTAGGATAATGCGCTAAAAAACTAGCATCTAATGCGGGCGAAGCGCCAAACAAATACATTAACAACCAGCTAAACCGTCTAAAGTTACGGATTAACGCAATATACTGTGCAGACTGATAAAACGATATATCCTGCTTATTTCCCTCAGATTCTTGCAGAATTGGCCATAATGCCTCAGGCAAAGAAAAATTATAATGAATCCCAGCAATACACTGCATGGTTTTACCATAACGTACAGCAAGACCACGGCGATAAATATGACGTACTTGCCCAGCTAAAGAAGTACCAAAATAAGCAATTGGAATATCCTTCTCATCAGGTAATGGGCAAGGCATCGATGAACTCCACAATAACTCATCTTGCAATGATTGCCCCACAAATGCGTGAGTATCCGCTAAATCTTTAATTGTCTTTGCTGTGTCAGGCTCTGCTGGCGTAATAAACTCCAATAAAGCCTCAGAATAATCTGTAGTAATTTTTTCATTAGTTAAAGCAGAGCCTAGTACTACAGGATGAGGTGTTTGTGCTAACTTACCCTCTGAAGTCACCCGCAAACTCTCTCTTTCAATACCATGTAGACATTGATTAAGTAGTTTTAAAGGTACTGCCTCATGCAACAAATTTAGACGTTCTGTAAATAGTTGACTCACAAAAAACCTCTCTGAAAAGCCTCTGTTACTAAGCATAGCTAACGCCTTTGCCACTTCAATAGCAAAATAACTATCGCTAAAAACCAAACCTTAAGTATAAAACAAATAAAGGTCTGTAATATAGCAAAAACACATTAATTATCCGAAAGATTAATTATCTCAAACTACCTTCAGCTTAATAAAAAAACTAAAGACCCAACCTAATCATTTGAAATTAATAAACTATTTAAAATAATAGACTTTATAAAACTGAACGTTGATAAAGGCAATAATATTTATTACTATGAGAATTATATAAAACAATAATCCTTCACATCTGGTATTGCCGATGCTTATCAAAAAATGTAATGTAGAAGACATCAATGCTCTACAAACTGTTGCTCAACAAACTTTTTATGAAACTTTTGCAGCTGTTAATACAGAACAAGATATTCAAGACTACCTAACCAATGTATTAAGCCAAACAGCATTAAAACAACAACTAAACAATCCGCATTCATCTTTCTACCTACTACAAATGAATAACCAAATAGCTGGTTACTTAAAACTGAATATAGAAACAGCTCAAACTGAAGACGATGACCCAACAGCAATGGAAATAGAAAGAATCTACCTACTACAAGCTTTTCAAGGTCAAAACTTAGGACAGATACTCCTCAACAAAGCAATAGAACTAGCCAAAGAGCAACAAAAATCTTATATTTGGTTGGGTGTTTGGAAAGATAACAGCAAAGCACTAGCCTTTTACAAAAAAAATGACTTCTACAAAACAGGTGAACATAGCTTTTTGCTAGGTGATGATAACCAAACAGACTATATATTACGCAAAGACCTATAAGGTGCTTCCATGTATATCCCAAAACACTTTCAAGACAATGACCAACAATCCTTATTCAACACTATTCGGCAAATTCAAACAGCCAACCTAGTAACGCAACATCCCTCAGGATTAATAGCCACTTACTTACCCCTTTACTTAGAAGAAACAGAAGGTAAACAAGGTACACTCTATGGTCACATTGCTAAAGCCAACTCACAATGGCAACAATCTTTAACCAATACTGAAGCACTCGCTATTTTTACAGGGCCAGATGCCTATATCACGCCCTCTTGGTACCCTAGTAAACAAATCCATCATAAAGAAGTTCCTACATGGAACTACATTGCCGTACACACCTATGGCACTATTGAATTTATAGAAGAACCTAATACCCTACTAGACATTGTCACCAAACTAACTAACGCCAACGAAAAAAACCGCCAGCAACCTTGGCAAGTAAAAGATGCACCTCAAGACTATATCCAAACTATGCTAAAAGCCATTATTGGGGTAAAAATAACCATCACCAAGATAGAAGGCAAACGTAAACTAAGCCAAAACAAAACCGCAGACAATCAACAAGGTGTTATACAAGGATTAACAAACAGCGAAAAAGCAACCGATAAAGCACTAGCAAAGCTAATGCAAAACAAACTACACTCATAACTCAATTTAAGTAATTACACGGATGTATAAATTTATGATAACAATAACACGCCTAAAGTCTTTACTTAAAAAGCGACTACAGATTATGGCGTGGCTATCACTGGCCTGCCTACTTATAGGTCAGCTTGGAAGGTTATATTGGATACTTGAATTATTTGCCCACTTCGTCCCTTACTATACAGTTCTTATGGCGCTGGGTTGTATCTGTATAACAAATAAAAAACTGCGGCTATTTTTTGCCATTTGTGCAATGGCTGCTCTATACTGGTGTATTACTCCTTGGCCTAATAGCCATACAAATAACGCTGAACAAACTACCCCAGTTCGCTTTTTAAGCTACAACGTACTTTTTTCAAATACCCATATAAAGGCAGAAAGTAACTGGCTAATCCACCATAACAGTGATATTATTTTTCTCACAGAAACCTCCTCTGCTTGGGGAAAGGCACTACAACCTCTAGCAAACATAACCCAACACTGCACAGAATACAGTGACTCCCCCTATGGTATGGCTCTATATTCTCGATTACCACTCACCCGTTGTGAAGTATTTTATACAGCCAATAATAACAGCTATCCTTATATTCGTGCGGAATTAGCAAATGGTCTGGTAGTTTACGGTATTCATCCACCACCACCTATTGACGAAACATTGGTGCAACATCGCAATCACTTACTAAAAACACTAGCACAACAAATACAACAGGAAAAAAACAACGTTATTGTTTTAGGTGATATGAATATTACTGCTTTTTCACCTGTATTTCAGGACTTTATACAAACTGCTAACATCCATTTAACAAGCCCTAGAGCTCGTCCAACATGGCAACCTGCACTACTATCAATTGACCATGCACTCGTACGTAATCCTAAGAAAGTAATGGCAACAGGCAGTTATAGCTGGCAAGGCTCAGACCATAAACCTATTTGGATTAATTATCTTCCTTAATAACACTTCCCATAAATGCTACTACTGGAGACAGCTTATTTAAGATAAGACCTTAAGATCGATACCACCTTCTCTACATCTGCTTGCCTTTCCTCAAAAGACGCCTCTTTTGCACCTAAATGCTCTTTGATATGCCCCTCAAGAACTTCCGACATCAGCCCATTAACCGCCCCTCTAATAGCCGCAATCTGCTGCAAAATATTAATGCACTCTTGTTGTTGCTCCAAAGCATTTTCTAATGCCTGCACCTGACCTTTAATACGTCGAATACGAGTTAACAATTTTTTCTTATCACGAAGAGTATGTGCCATAAAAACAATCCAATAAAATATACTAAGATACAGTATTATACTTTCTAAAAAACTAGCAAAAACCTTTTATCTACCCCCCTATTTACCAATAGCCACTTTTTTATTAGTTATCATCTTGCAAATATTTCAAAATGTAATATTATAACGTTTCATTTTAAATTGTTACATTATAACATTACAAAATAAGTATTGACTATGAAATACAACTACTCAAAACTATCGTACACATTATTTGGTTTAATCATGGCTGATTTCAGCTTGGCTGAAGATGCTGAACAACTAGCCGATATTGCCTTACCTGCCATCACCATTTCAGCCGATCCACTGGCCAAAAACCAACAACAAATGACCACTCCCTCAGAAATACTAGAGGGAGATAAACTCACCCTAAATAAACAAGCCACCCTAGGTGAAACACTCAACAACTTATCAGGTGTACGCTCTAGTAGCTTTGGTGCTGGCGCTAGTCGCCCAGTTATCAGAGGATTAGATGGTGCAAGGGTAAAAGTGCTAAGCAATGGCATGGATGTAATGGATGCCTCCACCATCAGCGCAGATCACAATGTTGCTATCGAACCTATGTTCGCTAAAAAGATTGAAGTACTAAAAGGCCCAGCTACCCTACTCTATGGGGGTGGTGCCATTGGTGGTGTAGTCAATATAGTCGATAGCAAAATCCCCACCTATGTACCTGCTAAAGGTTATGAAGGCGACGCAGAATACCGTATGGATCAAGTATCCAATGAAAGCACAGGGCTAGTAGGTGTTACTGCTGGGACAGGTAATGTAGCTATCCGTGCTGAAGGATTAAAACGTAACCAAGATGAATACCGTATACCAGACCATGAACATAAACAAAAAGGCTCTTACAACGACAGCAATAATGGCAGTTTAGGCATTAGTTGGATTACCGATAATGGCTATATAGGTACTTCTTTTAGTAGACAATACAGCCGCTATGGTCTACTTGCCCATGAACATGCCCATTGTCATACTCACGGTACTCAATGGCACTGCGGTAGTCACGGTGGTGGCGGTGGTCATAGTCATGACCATGATGAAGAGGGTGTTCCTTATATTGAAATGGTACAACGTCGTTGGGATTTACGGGGTGAATACCAAGACCCTTTTGCTGGTTTTGAAGCTATCAAGTTCAGTGGCGCACATACCGACTACCAACACGATGAAAAAGAAGGTGGCGAAGTAGCCACTCGATTTAAGGGCAACACCAACGATATGCGCGTCGAACTTACCCACCAACCACTTTGGGGCTGGCGCGGGGTAATTGGTGGCCAAACCTACCACCGTAACTTTAGTGTTAAAGGTGAAGAAGCCTACATTCCCTCCACTACCACCAAAAACCATGCCGTTTTCCTATTAGAAGAATACACCATTAACGACTGGCGCTATGAACTAGGTGTACGCCATGAATGGCAAGCTATCACCACCAACAACCAACAGCCCAATAAAAACCATCATGGCACCTCCTTCTCAGCAGGGACTGTTTGGAACTTTATAGACGACTATTCACTAGGCTTATCCCTCTCTCGCTCACAACGTCTGCCTACTGTTGAAGAACTCTATGCCTATGGCCCACACGCGGCTAGCCGTACCGTAGAACTAGGTAACGCCAAACTCGATGTAGAAACCTCCCACAATATTGACCTAACCCTACGTAAATATGCAGGCGACACCCAATTTACAGTTAGTGTTTATCGTAACCAAATTAAAGACTTTATCTATGCAGCCGATACAGGTAATAACATAGGTGGTGGCTATCGAGAAATTGCCTACACCCAAAAAGATGCTGTATTAACAGGGATAGAAGGTGATATTCGCTTGCAACTCACAGATCGTGTAGCTACCACATTCTTTGGCGATTATGTACGGGGCAAACTAAAAAATGGCGGTGGTGATATTCCCCGTATGTCCCCTGCTCGTTTAGGGGTAAGACTAGATACCAGTATCACCAACAACATGGATGGCTCAGTAGGTTACTCCCACAACTTTAAACAAACCAAAACCGCCCACTATGAAAGCAAAACCAGCGGCTATAACCTAGTGGATGCCAGCCTCACTTACCATGGCAAACTAGCGCAAACTGATTATCAAATCTATTTAAAAGGTAACAATCTACTCAACAGCAAATACCGTAACCACAACTCATTTATTAAAGATGATGTACTGCAACCAGGCAGAAATGTCACTTTAGGGGTAAAAATAAGTTTCTAATACCAAAAACAGCCACTTTGGTGTAATTGACAAGTATACTTCTGTAAACTATAGTCCTCGCCAATCTTCGCTATACGCACTGCTATGCTTTGCGACTGTTGAACTGTTCACTTTTTGCGTCGCTCATCGCTCAGCTTGAGAAATAGGCCGATCATGTCCTGTCAGAATCGGAATAACTTTTAAAAGCTTATATCAAACTAGCGCACAGCTCCCTATCTACTGTAGCCAGCTTGGTAGTGCACAATTCAAATAGTCGCTTACACAACAAGCCGTGTGTAGAACTCACAGCAAACTTTTTGGAATAAAATACCCTCTATGTCACACCTTAACTTGAGATCAAAGCGCACTTGGCTGGCTTTAATATTAATTGCCATCATCGCTACAACCTTAATATCTGCCTTCGCTTGGACCGCAGGTTGGATCGGAAAACGCCAAACCACCGAAAGTCTAGTAATGGAAGCCGTACAGCCATTCCCTGCGGGGTTTCGACGAGCCCATGGCAAAGGCATATGCTATGTCGGTAACTTCCGCCCTAATAAAGACATTATGTCACTTTCAACAGCACGGGTTTTCAGCCAACCGAATATACCGATTGTGGGTCGCTTCTCAATTGGAACAGGCGATCCACATGCAGTAGACAGCTCCACTAAAACCATAAGTATGGCTTTGTTACTTACCACAGACGACAAACAGCAATGGCGTATGGCGATGAACAACGTGCCTTACTTCCCAACCCACAACCCCGAAGGTTTCTTAGCAATGAGGCAAGCAACCGCCCCCAACCCAGAAACGGGCAAACCCGACCCCGAACGTGTTGCACGTTTTTTACAGGAATACCCAGAGGCCGAGAAGTTTCTCAAAATGACTGCAACAGCAGCCCCACCTGATAGCTTTGCAAACTCAACATTCCATAGCGTCAACGCCTTCTTGCTAGTCTCTGCTGATGGTCAAAAACAACCCATACGCTGGATGATGCGTCCCCATGAAGCACAGTTATCTTTAGCTGAAACTAAACAGCAACACACTACTGATAACTTCCTATTTGACGACCTACGCCATACCCTAGAAGAGCAACCACTGATGTGGGATTTGGTGCTACAACTCGCACAACCAAACGACCCTATCAATGATCCATCGCAACCATGGCCACAAGATCGCCAACAAATCATCGCTGGAACACTGCAAGTAACAAGTGTCGTCGATCAAGCTAAAGGCGCCTGTCGCGACATCAACTTCGATCCCTCAATTGTACCAGCAGGTATCGAAGTTTCTGACGACCCCATACTCAGCGCTCGTTCAGGTGCATACTCACACTCCTTCAATCGTCGGGAACGTGAGATTGGTTATGGTAAAGCCACTGATGCTGTTGGTAAACAGGAGGTCAAATGAAAACTCAAGAAAATACACCCATGACAACCAATACCCACTTCAACCTAACCGCACGCTGTCTGCACTGGTTAATGGCTGTAATGATTTTAGCAATGCTATTTATTGGGGTAGGTATGATGACCTCCCTACATTACCGACTATGGCTGATTAATCTACATCGGCCGCTAGGCATAGCCATCTTATTACTGGTAATCGTTCGCCTTATCAATCGCCTGCGCAATCCGCCACCCTCACTACCTGCCAATCTTCCACAGTGGCAAGTATTGGCCGCCAAGGGATCACATATTCTACTGTACGTCTTAATGCTTGCTCTTCCCCTGATTGGTTGGGCAATGCTGTCAGCCGCAGGCTATCCAATTGTACTCTTTAAAGGCTTTAATCTTCCTGCAATCGTACCCACTAGCCCTATATTATATGCATGGCTACGCGATGCACACAGCCTATTAGCTTGGCTACTGTTCGTGGTGGTAATAGGTCATCTTTCAGCAGCCTTGGTACATGCCTTAATCTATCGTGATGGTGTTTTTTCTAGCATGGCAAAAGGCAGCAAACATCATCAGTAACATTAATACAGCAGCTTGTTATTAAAACCATGCAAAAGGGCGACACTGAGTCGCCCTTAATAACCTATATACTTACAAACTATTAAAAGTGATTGTTAGCAACCACTTTCAAGCTACTTTTTACTTATTATTCACTGTAATTATTGATTACGATATAAGAAGCACCTATCGACTGTAAAACTATCCCAGCATCCTTTGTATAATAGGTATACTTAATCTCACCTCTTCTATTACCAAAAGAAAGCTGTGATTTAACTCTTAATACATCCTCTACCTTCTTACCATTAGGTAAAATCAGCGTTCCCTCACCCACAACTTCACCTACCACCTCAGTTTTTGCTTTTTCCCCAGAACCATTATTACAATTTAGAACGATACTGTATTTTTTTCCATAAAAAATAGGATATTGAGTATCCTCTACAACATCACAGTTACTAATACTTTCATTCTTTTTACCAGCAACCGTTACCTGTCCTAACAAAACACCGGGTGTTTTATAATAATAAATTTTAGCTATATCACCACTTGAATCATTAATAGAAATTAAACATTCCTTTGCTTGAGGAAAAGACTCCTTATAAGGTGTATCTTCACAATTCACTGCTTTAGTTGATACTTTTATAACCTTTGGGGCATCTAAATCTATATTAGAAAAATCCCAAACAACATCTTTGCCTGTTGCAAAAAGATTAAAGTTATATCTATTTTGTAAACCATAAAAATGGGTTGTAGTAAGGTTTAAATCACTTTTCTTAGTATCCTCTAAAGTAATTTGCAAAGCTGGCGCTACGTCTGCAACACTATATAACGACACAAAACTTAATAACATTAAACCAATAACTTTATTTTTCTTCATAAAATAATACATTCCCCAAGAATCTACTTCTGGTTACTTAATAATTAATCATATCATAAAAGCAAATAGCTATTTTGTTATTTGAAATATCTTCTAAATTAATTATTTTTTAATGCATTAAATGAATTTATTATATGGAATACCTTATTAATACTAGGTATCTTCTCAATAGCCTCACGTTTTGCTTGATCTATTTGCATATAATCTGGATAGAACTTAACTTCATCTATTGATAATGTTGAAGCAAGATAAATCGACTTATTAGAACTAGGATCATCATTAACAGAATAATCAGGCACATTAAAAGCTCTTGCCACATTAATTGCTAATAGATATTTATCTTCTAAATTGCCAACACATTTTTTATAATTTTTTGCAGAATGATAAGAAATAATAGCTTTTAATTCCTTCTCATTTAGCTGAATATCTTTAAAATCACTCACAGATAATATATTATTTTTAGACTGTTCTATACACTCGTTATATTTATCAAAATAATTTTTTTGAGCTTGTTCAAGATTGCTAGTTGCTATTTTAATTTGTTGTTTTTCTGCCTCTTCATCTGTTAAAAAATGATAAGCAAATGATTGGCTAGATAACAGTAAACACAACATAAAAATTAATTTTTTAAACATGAACTCAATCCTCCCCAAAACTCTGCCTCTACTCCAGTAGAATTTATTTCCAACAATGCTGCTTCTTTTGCAATAATATTCTTTACTACATTAGGCCAGTCTCCTGCCACCGTAGCTAATAACTCCCAATCTGCTGCTCCAATATTAAAACCTATTTGAAAAGTATTAGATGACTTTGTAAATATTGTGTGAATTGTTGATGATAGTAGCAATGCAGAGCCTAACTTATAAAGCTCTACTTGTTCTCTAATCCTCTCTAACGCTTGTTTACTTTGAGTTCCAAATTTTAAATTATATATTGGTTTACAAGTTGCTGTAGCCATATTTCATCCTTAAACATTAATAAAATAATTTTTTATCAATCATTTTTAACTACACTTGATTAGTCTGAGCATTAAACATCACATTATTATTTTTATAAAACCTAAATAACTTATGCTACCCCCATCTAAAACTCATCTAACAGTCACCAAAATAACCAACCTTAAAATAAACTGAATTTTTAGTTTTTTTAAAAACTACTGATTGACAACCCCCTCTCAACTCACAATAATGCGCCAACTTTTTTATAAACCTTTTTATTCATTGAGGTGGCGAAATGCCTGTAATTACAAATTTTTCTTAATGCCGACAGTGGCCTAACTCTATAAGAAACTTCCCTTTGCTTAACTCACTAAGCAATACCCGTTATACCCCTCTATAGAAACTCTTGCTGTTGTCGGTTTTCCTTAAATCCTTATGGGAGAATGACAATGGACATAAATATCCAAAACATACAACTGGTTAAATATCCGCGCACACCGCACCTACAAGGTTCACGCCTACAACAAGGTGATACCGAACAAGGCCAAGTACCCTACCAACAACTACTAGGGCAATATATTGTCGTAGAAGAGAAATTAGATGGTGGCAACTGTGCAATTAGCTTTTCGGAACAAGGTGAGCTACTACTACAGTCCCGTGGACACTACCTACTAGGTGGTGGTAGAGAAAGACAATTTAACCTACTTAAACAATGGGCGGTAGCACATGAAGATTGGTTATTCGATCGTTTAGAAAACCGCTATATACTCTATGGCGAATGGTTGCATAAAAAGCACTCCATCTTCTACGATCAACTCCCCCACTACTTTTGCGAGTTTGATATATGGGATAGACATAACCAATGCTTTTTATCTACAGCCAAACGCCATGCCCTACTAGCTGATGGGCCTGTTATTTCAGTACCTGTGCTCTATGCAGGTGAAGCACCGACTAAACAACAAAGTTTATTGAGTTTAGTGGAACATTCACTCGCCAAAACAGCCAACTGGAAACACTGTTTTGAACAGATTGTGCAACGGGAACAAATCGACTTAAACAAAGCATGGCAACAGTGTGACCAATCAGACCTAATGGAAGGGCTGTACCTAAAACTAGAAACAGCCGAACACACCATAGGTCGGTTTAAATGGGTAAGACGTGATTTTGTACAAAGCATACTGGATGCCAAACAACATCACTCAGAACAACCCTTTATACCTAACCAATTAGCAACAGGTGTTGACCTCTATGCACCCAAGCTAACTGTTGATTGGTCAACACTCCAAGCAAGGAGCAATAACTAATGGAATACCAAACATTAACCCAACTGATTGCTCATACCGAGCAATCAGGCGATTTAGCAGACTGGTTACAGGCTATTCCACAACTACAAGCACTAACCACCACACCGCAAGACCCTTATTATCATAGTGAAGGCGATGTATGGACTCATACCCAAATGGTGATTAATGCGCTACTGGAACAGCCTGAATATAGCAAGGCAACCACTGATGAACGCTTTGTGCTATTTATGACAGCACTACTGCACGATATCGCCAAGCCAGAAACCACCCAGATTGACCAAGCCACAGGCAAAATCAGTCAACCTGGGCATTCAAGGCGAGGCGCTACCAACAGCCGTCTTTTACTATGGCGGATGGCTGTTCCTTTCCAATTAAGGGAACAAATCTGTCGTATTATTAGCGTTCACCAACTGCCTTTCTATGCCCTAGCAGAGCAACGTGAGGATAGAGCGCCTGAATTTTTACTACATAAACTATCATGGGAACTGCCTGTATGGATGCTCTGTGCCATTGCTAAGGCGGATATACAAGGGCGTATTTGTAGCGATACACAACGGATACTAGATGAAGTAGAACTATTTAAAGAGCTGGCGCTAGAACAAAACTGCCTCTATCAGCCACGCTCCTTTGCAGATGACTACACCCGTATCCAATACTTTCGTGGCGCTAATGTACAACCTGATTACAGCCTTTACCCAACAGAAGGCTCACAAGTAATTATGATGGCAGGCTTACCCGCCAGCGGTAAAAACCATTGGGTAGCTAACCACTACCCCGAATTGCCTGTGGCTTCCTATGATGATGCACGAGAAAAACTAGGACTAAAATATGGACAAAATGAAGGCATGGCAGCGCACTATGTGCTAGACAATGTAAGAGCATGGTTAAGGGCAAAACAACCCTTTGTTTGGAATGCTACTCACCTCACCCGTGAGGTAAGGCAAAAAGCACTCGACCTGCTCTATGCCTATCATGCCAACGTACGTATTGTCTATTTAGAACACCCTGAAAAGGAACTCTACAAACGCAATAGCAAACGAGACACCAGTCTCACCAACAAAAAAATCCAAGGCATGTTCTACAAATGGGAAGTACCCCTCCCCACCGAAGCACAACAAGTGGATTACATTATAAACACTTAACAATAGCCACCCTTGATGGGTGGCTACTCTCACAAAAGCTAACTAAATTGCTTTGTGCTAATAAATCATTAGATCAATATTGACAATTAATTTATTTAAGATAGAGTCTCGTCACTTTATAATTAATAGAGAAGATTAAATAATGAAAAAATATTATGCACCTGCATTAATCGCCGTTTCTTTATTCTCAGCACAAGCTATGGCTGATATCTGTGATACCTATTTTGATAATATGGATGCTCATATAGAGCTTATCGATCGTACTCGTGGTGTAGAAGCACAATATAAAAATACCATAAGCCAACTTTATGCTGCTTCAAAAGCACAAATTAATAACATGCCTAAGGGTCAAAACCGTACCAATACTTGTACTAGAAATAACGCCCGTGTTAAAGATCAAATGGCTGCATGGCAAATGACTTACCAAGGTGATATTTCTTCTCGCTCTACCTCTACCTCTAAAAAAGGCTCTAAAGCGCAAAAAATTAATGACAGCATTAACCAAACAACAGAAACAGTAAACCAACTAGGTAAAATGTTTGGCCTTTAAACAACAAAAACCATCTTAACCAAGATGGTTTTTTTATAGTTAAGCTGTCTATTAATTTAATACTGTTGTACTTTCAACAACTGGAACAATATCACCAAAACCGGCTAAAGCAAATAAATGTACATGCTGTGCTTCTGCTGTACAACAATCTGCTAAGATACTCACCTTATACTGCTTAGCAAATTCTGAAATAGCGGATAACCCCACACAATTAAAGGTCTGCATACCACAAAATAACAACTCTGTAGCACCTAACTTATCCACCACCTCATTTAAATTGGTTGCTCTAAATGAATCTGCTCTGGTTTTAGTCACAATCGTAGCATCTGGCGCTGCTTTTAATAACTCAGGGTGAATTTCTACCCCATAACTACCCTTAATAAATAAATCAGCACCGCTATTATCTGGCGATACATGCTGTACAAGAATAATTGGAATATTAGTCTGCTTCGCTTTTTTTACAACCTTCAAAATACTCTGTAATGCCCCATTAGCATTCCATAAAGGAACCACTCCACCTGGAAAATAATCATTTTGAACATCAATAATAATCAGTGCCTTATTGCTAGTCATAACCTTTCACCTCTTTACTTATAAAATTTCATTATTTTGCTGCTATAAAAGATAACAATACTTACTTTCTTGCTCTTTTGGTTTATTCTAGCTATAAATATCAATCCCACAAGAATGCACTTTTTTGTAATATAGTACCCAAAAGGATACTAAAGAATGTCAAAAAACCTTAAAAAATCAAATAATAACAACATACTGCCAATGGACCACACACCATTAGCCGCTACTATTAATTTAATAGGTGGCAAATATAAATCACTGATCCTTTGGAAATTGACTAATGGCCTGTTACGTTTTTCAGAATTAAGAAGAGAAATCCCCTGCGCCACTCCTAAAATGCTTACTCAACAACTACGTGAGCTGGAAGCAGATGGACTACTACAAAGAAAAGTCTACCCAGTAGTTCCGCCCAAAGTGGAATATTCACTAACCCCCCTAGGAAAAACTATTGTGCCAGTACTTAACACGATGTATACATGGGGAGACAACTATTTGAGCAAACAAGGCATCACCATCCCTAGCCATTAAGTAATTATCAAACAACCTTTATTAATAAGCAGATAATTAACTTAATAAAACAATAATAAGTCACCTTATAAAGTGACTTAATATTCACTTTTTATCTTGCCATAGCCAGAATAAATCATCCAAGTAACTCGCTAAATTGACTGCTCCATTTCAACAATAAGGAGCAATAATGGACTATCAATTTAAAAACCTAGTATTTGAAGGCGGCGGTGTCTTAGGCACTGCTTATCTAGGTGCAGCACAAGTTCTGGATGAAAAAGGCATTCTAAAAAATATCGAACGTGTGGGCGGTACCTCAGCAGGTGCGATCTATGCAGTTGTTACAGGATTAAATTATTCACTGGCAGAAACCACCGAAATCCTTTGGAAAATGGATTTCAATAAATTTATGGATAGCTCTTTTGGCATAATACGTAACACCAATAGGTTACTGAATGAGTTTGGTTGGTATAAAGGTGACTATTTTTTAACTTGGATAAAAAATATTATCAAACAAAAAACAGGTAGCGCAGAAACTACCTTTGCCCAATTAGAACAGCTTAAACAACAACATGGTTTTCGCTCCATTTACTTAATTGGCTCTAATCTATCCACTGGTTTTAGTGAAGTATTTTCCGCAGAAACCACCCCCAATATGACGATTGCCGAGGCGGTTAGAATCTCCATGTCTATCCCCTTATTCTTTGCCTCTCGCAAAGTAAACAATGACACCTATGTCGATGGTGGCACACAGCTTAATTATGCTATTAAATTATTTGATCGTAAAAAATACCTTACGACTAATAACTTTATCGAAACTGAATACTATCAATCGTTAAATACTAGTGCAGAAGGTAATTACCAAGTTGATTATGTATACAACAAAGAAACCTTAGGTTTTAAACTTTCCTCACGAGAGAACATCGACATCTTCTGGCATAAGAAACCGCCTGCCCATACCAAGATTAATGATATTTTCGATTATCTCAAACAACTGGTTGGTGCAGTGATGAATGTACAAGCCGATGTTCATTTACATAGCGATGATTGGGCAAGAAGTATCTATATCGATACACTTGGTGTTTCTGCTATTAATTTTGATTTAACCGATAACAATAAACAACAACTAGTGGAATCAGGTAAACAAGGAACCCTAACTTACTTTAACTGGTTTGATAATAAATAAAGCTTCTAACTAAAGCTCATTAAAAAAGCCTCTTATTAGAGGCTTTTTTATTATCAATTTTGCTTCTTCAAAATAGGACTATATTCTATAGGTACCCATGTATAACCTTTATCATTAGCTCTAACATGTCCTAAACCTGGGAAAGGTAAATGTGCACCCGCTACCCATAATTTATTTTTAGCCGCATAAGCCAATATCTTTTTACGGCTAGTAATAGCTTGCTCACTGTTAGAGTCATACTCTATGGCCACTTCTGGTCTAGTAAATTGCACTGCATGGCTATGAACAATATCCCCCCAAATTAATAAACTATTTCCTTTCGAGGTGACTAAATAAGACATATGTCCTGGAGTATGCCCAGGTGAGGCCATTAACTGTACCTCATTAACGGGTAATCTATCAGTAAAGGTTTTAAATTTATTAGCCGCTTGATAAGGAGCAACAGCTTGTTGTGCCATTTTAAATACAGCTTTAGCCTCTTCTGGCGCTTGTTCTTCTGATTTTTTACTTAACCAATAACCTGCTTCCGCCTGCGTCACATAAAGGGTTGCATTAGGAAAAATTCTTTTACCCTCTTTAGTAATACCACAAGCATGGTCAGGATGAAGATGCGTCAACAACACCGTATCCACTTGCTCTAATGTATAACCTGCTGCTTTTAAATTATTTTCGATCTGACCTGCGGTATCACCAAAACAACTAGCCGCACCCGCATCAATCAAAATTAAATGCTTATTGGTATGAACTAAAAAAGCATTAATTGATGTTTGTACACCATTAGTATCGCTAACAAACATTTCTTGTAAAAGCTTATTCACATCTTTAGCAGTAATACCTTTTAACAGCTTACTCTCAATCTGTACAAAACCATCATACAAAGCGGTTATCTCATAATCCCCTAACATCATTCGATAATAACCTGCCACCTGTGTTTGTTGTTGTACAGGTAACTTCTCATCAGCCAAAATATTGCCAGCAGAAAAAACTAAAGCTACACCCAATATACTTCTAATGAGCATATTTACTAGTGGCTTTTTCAAAGTAATCATTAAATAACATCCTTATACTTTTTTAGAAACAATGAACATCCTGATTGCTTAACAAAAATTTGTCAAGCAATGCTATATGGAATTAATAATCATTTAATACTAAGGCATAACCGCTTATTCTGTAGGTTGTTTATCTACGGTTAAATCAAGATTGCCTTTTTCATAGGCTTCTATATCTTGCTCTGTTAAACATTGATAAGTATAAGCCACCACATAACGTTTACAACTATTCTCTGTTCCTTCACCACACTTAATATCATAATCTGATTTTAAAGATGCTGATTTATAACCCCAGCGTTGGCATTGAATAAGAACCTCCCCTAGTGCATGCTCATGATTCACTATAGGTATAATGTCAGACTCATAATCAAACCCCATAAACACTTGGCCTTTCGCTTTATCAGTACCGACCACACTGAGGTCTTTATAAACAGTGGTTGTTACACAAGCAGTAAGTCCCCCTAACAATGTTATTACTAATAGCTGCTTTATCAACCTTCTTCTCCTTAATCACTTACTGTTTATCAATGTAACCGTACTTATACAATTTTAGACGAGGCGAATGACTGAAGACAGTACAACTAGTACGGCAAAGTCATTCAACGACGTATAAAAATGTAGCGCAATAGCTATATCTATTAACGTCTCGGTACACCTGTCCGAATATTACCTGATATGCCGCCTGTTGTATTCGCCCTAGGTAATGGTTTAGCAATACTACTAGCTGTTCCACTAGATGCCTGCCTTACATTACCACCATAAGCTTTACCCTGCGTATCGTAAACCTTACCTGTTGGTAATTTATCATAAACACTACCATCACTACCATAGATTCGACCGCTAGGTTTTTTTTCATAAGTAACTCTAGGCTTTTCTAAAGGCTCTGCCCAACTATGAACAGTTACTAATAATAACGCACATAACCATAACTTATTCATCATTTACTCCAATAGTTTTCACCTAATTTTATATTAGACCATAGCTTTGCAAGATCGTTTTAAATCCATTACTATAATTACTTAAACTCATTATATCTAAAAATTATATAGGTATAATTTGAAAACAAAAAATTACTCATTATAATGATATAAATTGCAGTTAAATATCCACATATCAGAGAGAGGATTATATTTTGATTGCAGCAGCCAACCTCCCCAACTATAAGCTAGTTAGTACACTTCTAGTATTACCTATACTCATTATTGCTATTATTTTATGGCAATACCCACACACCATTCATCACGTTGTAAAAAATTCATCTGTGAAAACAATGCTATCTGTCAATGTAAAGTATGAAGGCATTATGAAAACCTCAACCACAGACCAGCATCTACAAACGCTGAAAGCTGTTGTTAATAGTAAGAACCTCAACGAACTTGCTACTTACTGTGCACTATTTCTTAGCTTTTCTATTTTATTAATAGCTGGCACTGGTTTACTTCTTGACCACAGCATACAAAATCGAAAACAAATGAAATCGAATAAACAGCTTTATCGAAACCTTTATTTAGCAAAATTATTTTTTCCTATCATTCTAATATTGCTATCAAGTTCATCAATACTTTTACTGGCCTGTTTACTAATGATTATTTTAGTAAAATACGTCAGTAGCATTTTTGCACTCACTACCTTTGCTATCATGATAATCATCACCATTTCTTTATCATGGAAAATCTTTAAAAGCTGTACAGAAAAATCAGATGAAGAAACCCTTAATCTGATAGGCATTAATTTAACTAAAGCAGAAGCCCCTGAGCTATGGCAGTTTGTGCAATCAATCGCCGATAAAGGGCAACTACGCATGCCAGACTATATTGTTATAGGCATGAATCATTGCTTCTTTGTCACTGAATCACCTATCAGTTTTTGGAATGGTAATAGTCTTTCAGGAGGCGCTACGCTCTACTTATCTATCCCCTATATGCACTACATGAGTGAGTCAGATGTAGCAGCCATTATTGGTCACGAACTAGCGCACTTTACCTATAATGACATTCAATATACTCATCACTTCTTTACGATTTCTAAACGTTTAATAAGAAATACTACAGCCATTAATTTACAACCATTGGCTCAAAATACCAGCGCATGGGATTGGCTGTATAGCATTCTTACCTACCCTACGTTAGTATTTGCCGAACACTTTCTAGATAGCTATCATGAAACCGTTCAACAATGGAAACGTTGTCGAGAAGCCAATGCAGATAAGATTGGATCCAAAGCCTCTTCTACTAAACAAATGGCACAAGCAATGTTACGGGTAGCCATAATAACCCCTGCCATTGAATATATTATTGAAGAGTTTTGGTTTGCTGGCGGCAAAAAAGAAAGTGTTCTGAATAGTATTCAACAACTGATTAACCGTCATGGCTTGCCTGATCCATTAATGTTATTACAAAGTATCCAAAGCCACCCTTTGGATAACCACCCTACATTACAAAGACGCTTAGAACTATTAAATATAAAATTAACTGACCCCATGTTAGAAGAGGCTAGTAATAATCAACATAGTGATTTACTTAAACAACTTAAACTTATTTAATCATTAATTTTTATAGTATTAGGAGACAGATCACATTCTTAACCTTTTTTCATAGACATTACTTTTATCCATCGTAATAGCTATATGAGACTGTGAGGCACACATGCGAAACGACAAAAAAAACCATATTATTAAACAGCTAGAAGCAAATTATAAACAAGCTGCAGCGGAATATATTGACCAAGAAATGGAAATACTTTCCTCTTTGGCAGGTAAGAACTATCGCACAATTACTATCCGTGAAGGAGGTATAACCAATCTAATACTGATGATTTTTGGTATCATTGCATTAACTACCTTTATCGTTCATGCCCTACTATCTGCACAATATATACTGACTGTTATTTTAATCATTATTACTGCACTGATTATTTGGCAGAGTATCCAAACCTATCGTAGAATTGGTCAACCGTTGTTAACCCTGAATGAACAAGGTATCAAACTACCCATATTTGATGAAATTATTGATTGGGAAGATATCGATCACTTCTATATCTCACTGGCTCAAAAATTAATTTTTAATTTCCGAATTAAACCAGACCTTAAATTAGACATCAGCCAACACAGTGTAGTAAAAATAAACTACTACCCCGAAAAAAACCATATTCAAGCTATTATGCTAGATTTTAAAAGTAAGAAATACACCGACTACTACCGAAATCTACTGATGGGCTATTGGGATTCGGGCATGGCAAGAGCACGTCTAAAAGAACTCATAGAGTAACTCTTTTATTAAGAGTTACTCACCAACGCCAAACTCACCACACAGATTTTGTGAGAAATAATAAGCTACCTCACTAGCACTTAAGCCTAAGCCCAACAAACGGCTTAACTTAGCTAATGCGGCCTCACGGGGCATGCAACCGCCACTAATGACCCCAATCTCTTGGAATGTATTAGCAGCCTCATAATAAGAAAAATCGACACTACCCTCTGGACACTGGCTAATAGCCACCACCACTACGCCCTGTGCAATTAACTGCTGAATACAAGCAATAAAGGCTTCATCATCATTAGGCCCTGTGCCACTGCCATAGCATTCAATCACCAAGCCATGTAAAAACAACCCCATTAACCCCTGTAACTGATAAGCAGTCAATCCTGGAAACAAAGGCAAAATATTAACCGTTGGCAAACTTCCTACAAAAGGATAAGTTAACTCCTCAGGTAATCTAGTCACTAACGGCTTAGGCTGCAATGCAGGCAAAGAGACAAAAGGACTCCGTCCAACACTACGCCATTTACGGCAACGCGTGCCAGATAATAACTCACCATGAAAGAATACCTGTACACCCTTTACCTGACCTTGACTTAAGGCCGCCATTGAGCCACAAATATTCTCTTTAGCATCACTGCCCTCTACAGCCGCAGGCTCCATTGCCCCTGTCATCAACACAGGTACATCAAAACCTAATAACTGAAAAGACAATGCAGCAGCACTATAGGCTAAGGTATCCGTACCCTGTAAAATCAATACACTATCACAACCATGACAACTGACAGCATCAGTAACAAAACCTACTAAATTCTGCCAATAACTTGGTGACATATTAGCACTATCAATCAAAGGCTCTACCTCTTGGTATTGCCATTGATTATTACCAATTTCAGGATAATCTTTTAAATAGTCCTGCAAATAACGTTCAAAGCCAGCACTGGCAACCAACCCCTTATCACTAGGCATCATGCCAATAGTACCACCAGTATATAAAATCATTGTTTTTTGATAAGGAAATGCTGCCATCTTTAAGCCTCTAATTATTATTAAATGTTAAATCCACTTTGCTAATACCAAGCTATAGCTGTTGCTATACAATTTTAGACAAGGCGAATGACTGAAGACAGTACAACTGTACAGCAAAGTCATTCAACTATGTATAAAAATGTAGAATAATAGCTCTATTACTTATCGGCTGATTGCATCACATAAATAGCACTATCAGCCAATAACTCTTTAGTACGCTCACCGTAAGCTTGCATATGTGGTGTAGCTAAATGAGCTTCTAATGCCGCCATACTTTCCCACTGCTCAACAAAGGCAAAACTATCTTCACCCAATGTTTTTTGGAAAGATCCTGCATTTTTCACATCTTCCACTAACCGATACTCATGACAACCCTGTTCTGCTTTCACTGTTGCTAAATTAGCACGTGCAATCTCTAACACCTGTTGTTTTTTACCTGCTTTTGCTGTCATTACTGCAAATACACTAATCATTATTCTATCCTCGTCTTAGAGCCTATCTCATTAGGCTCTTAATCTAACTCATAAGGCCATAGCCCACGTATAGCTGCCACACCCTGCGCACCTGCTTGCTGAGCAGTTGGCACATCTTGCCCTGTTAAACCACCTAACACATAAACAGGGCGATCAAAACCAGCTATTAACTGTTTGGCACGCTCCCAACCTAAAGGTTCCGCATCGGGATGAGTAGCTGTTTTTTGAACAGGTGAAAGGGTTACAAAGTCCACTCCTAGCTGTTTAGCCAAAGCCAACTCTTCTTCATTATGACAAGACGCTGCTAACCATCGATTAGTGGGCAAAGGTCGGCCTTTATCGGCCAACTTACGTAATTGCTCAGCCGTTACATGCCAACCTGCACTCGGGAAATCCCCTAACCACTCAAAGGCACCTTTTACCAATAACTCTGCACGCCCTGCACATACTCCCACTGCATCAATCGCCAAATCACGATAATCAGGATCAAAAAAATGGGGCGCGCGTAAACAAATCAGTTTTATGCCCTCATCTAAAGCAATACGAATACCCTCAATAATCTCTGCACGATCTAAATTCTCAGGGGTAATCAAATAACGATTAGATAAACGGGCAGCCGTAATAATAGCTTTATTGGCTTCTGGAAACTCATACTGCAATAAATTTTTAGGCTGTACCCAAGTAATCTCTTGCCCTTCTGCTCCTTCAGCCTCACCCTCAAAAGCAGTTACTTCCCAAATATCTAAATGGACGCCATACTCTGGGTACTGGTGGCTGGTCTGAAACACAGGGTTCAGTTTAGTCACCTCAATCGCCAACTCTTCCTTTAGCTCACGCTTAAGCGCTTGCTCAGGCGTTTCCCCGGCCTCAATCTTGCCACCAGGAAACTCCCATAAGCCACCTTGATGCTTATGCTTAGCACGACGTGCTAATAACACTCGACCATTTTGACGAATAATAGCAGCTACTACCTGAATTTGCTTCACAGTCACTCCTACAACCTTACAAATAAAATCCTAAGGCGTTAAACACAATAAATGCTAAGACAATTGAAAAAATATTAGCCAACCATGATAAGCCAGAATGAATAGCTACTTTTTTTGCCCATAGGTGACACACTATCAAAAACATAACCGTTATTAAAAAAGCACCTAACACCGCTTCAATCGCCCTATCTACTTTAGCCCCACCACTAGGATCACGCATACCATGAATGGGAACATCATGTATATAATAAAGCGTTAACCAAAATAATAAGGGATAAAACAGTAAAATACTTAAAAATAATATTAACTGCTTCACTTTTACTGGCATCTATCTTCCTTACAGCAAACTTTATACAATCTATCTATAAAACTAAGAACGATATTCTGCATTAATCTTCACATACTCATGGGATAAATCTGTTGTCCAAATAGTCTCTTGGCAACTACCACGATTTAATTCAATACGAATAGTAATCTCAGCTTGTTGCATAGCTTTTGCACCTTGCTCTTCGGTATAACTAGCAGCACGCCCACCAGCCTCAACAATCTGCACATCACCTAAAAATACATTGACTTTACTTACATCAAGGTTGGCTACACCAGAATAACCCACTGCGGCTACAATACGTCCCCAGTTAGGATCTGAAGCAAATAACGCTGTCTTAACCAAAGGCGAATGAGCCACTGCATAAGCCACATCTAAACATTCTTGATGAGTATCGCCACCATTTACCTTAACCGTTACAAACTTAGTAGCCCCCTCACCATCGCGTACAATCGCTTGTGCTAACTCCATAGCTACAGAGAATAAGGCTATTTTTAACTTATCGTAATAATCACCACTGGCTTGGGTAATTTCAGCTAACTCTGTTTCACCTGTAGCAATTAATACACAGCTATCATTAGTAGAGGTATCACCATCAATGGTAATGCGATTAAAGGATTTATTGGTAGCATCTTCTAATAAAGTCTGTAATACAGGTTTAGCCACTTTCGCATCGGTAGCAATATAACCCAACATAGTACCCATATTAGGACAAATCATCCCTGCCCCTTTACTAATACCTGTTACCGTAATAGTTTTACCCTCATGCTGAAAACGAACACTCGCTCCTTTGGGCGTTGTATCCGTAGTCATAATACCTTCAGCTGCATTTAACCAATTATCTTCTTTTAAATCAGCCATCGCTTGTGGGATAACTGCCATAATTTTTTCTATGGGTAAAGGCTCACCAATTACCCCCGTAGAAAAAGGTAAAATAGCCTCAACAGCTACACCTGTAGCATTAGCTACCGCTTCACAGACCACAGTAGCAGATTGTAAACCCTGTTGCCCTGTGCCTGCATTAGCATTGCCTGTATTAGTGATAAAATATTGTATTGCTTGGCCAGTAGCTAAATGTTTTTTAGATAAAATAACAGGCGCTGCACAAAACGCATTGCGGGTAAATACCCCCACAACCTGTGCTTGCTCACTACAACGCATCAGCACTACATCTTTACGGCCAGCCTTTTTAATACCCGCAGAGGCAATACCTAACGCAAAGCCTTTAACAGGATTTAATACTGAAGGGATTTCCAAACCTACTGCCATTTTAATACTCCTCTAAGCCTAAAACAAACACACCACAAAAAATGTGGTGTGTTTGGTAAATAATAGTTACTGCGTTATTAAAATTTATTCAATACGCCCACAACATTGCTTATATTTTTTACCCGAACCACAAGGACAAGGATCATTACGCCCAACCTTAGCACCTGTACGGCGTACTGGTTGCTGTGGCTGCGCTGGCGCTAATTCTTCAACAGCCTGTTGCTCTGGATCTTCATTCAATGATGAAGCAGCCTCGTCGTGTTGAAATACCATACTTTGTGCAATACGCTCAGCTTCTTGGTGAAGACGTGCTTCTTCCTCTTCTGCTGTGCGGTGGTTTACTTGAGCATTCGCTAATAAACTCACTGTATTGTATTTAATAGTATTCAATAAACGTTCAAATAACTCAAAAGACTCACGCTTATATTCTTGCTTCGGATTCTTTTGTGCATAACCACGTAAATGAATACCTTGACGCAAGTGATCCATACGAGTTAAATGATCTTTCCAAAGCTCATCGATTTCTCTTAACAACACGTATTTTTCAAAGCCACGAATATTCTCATCGCCTGCTTCGTCTTCTACCGCCGCATATTTCTCAACAACGGCTTGCTCAATACGCTCTCTTAAAGTTTCTTCGTAAAGCTTATCGTCTTCATCTAACCACTGTTGAATAGGTAAATCCTGTCCAAAATCAGTACGTAATACCTGCTCTAAACCTGCAATATCCCACTGCTCAGGTAATGACATAGGAGGAATATGTTCATTAATAGTAGCGGTTAACACCTCATTGCGGAATTCTTTAATGATATGGCTGATATCATTAGACTCTAAAATAGTGTCACGCATATGATAGATAACTTTACGTTGTTCATTAGCCACATCATCATATTCAAGCAACTGCTTACGAATATCGAAGTTACGACCTTCTACCTTACGTTGTGCTTTCTCAATCGCATTCGTTACCATACGATGCTCAATGGCTTCGCCTTCTTTCATACCAAGCACTTGCATAATGCTACGCATACGATCGGAAGCGAAAATACGCATCAAATTATCTTCTAATGATAAATAGAAACGGCTTGCACCAGGGTCACCTTGACGACCAGAACGACCACGTAACTGATTATCAATACGACGTGATTCATGACGCTCAGTACCAATCACAAATAAACCACCTGCTTCTAACACCGTTTGATGATCTTCACGCCATTGATCTTCTAATGCTTTTAACTGCTCAGCAGTTGGTTCTTCTAACTTAGCTGCTTCTGCTTCCCAGTTACCACCTAATAGAATATCTGTACCACGACCCGCCATATTGGTGGCAATAGTCACAGCACCTGGACGACCTGCCTGAGCAATAATATCCGCTTCCTTATCATGGAACTTAGCATTTAACACATTATGTTTAATGCCTGCTTTTTCCAATACAGTTGATAATAATTCAGAGGTATCAATAGAAGCCGTACCCACTAAGACAGGTTGCTTACGCTCTTGCGCAGCTTTAATTTCCTGAATAATCGCCTCATACTTTTCCTTTTGCGTCATATACACCAAGTCATTAGCATCTTTACGGGCTAACGCGCGATTGGTAGGAATAACCACCACATCAAGGTTATAAATTTGACGGAATTCGAAAGCTTCAGTATCTGCTGTACCCGTCATGCCCGATAACTTATCATAAAGACGGAAAAAGTTTTGGAAGGTAATAGAAGCCAAGGTTTGGCTTTCTGGCTGAATAGGTACATGCTCTTTTGCTTCAATAGCTTGGTGTAAGCCTTCTGATAAGCGACGTCCTTTCATTGGACGGCCAGTGTGCTCATCAATTAACAACACCTCATTATCTTGAATAATATACTCAACATTACGGTGATATAACACATGGGCTCTTAATGCTGAAAGCACATGGCTAAATAATGTCGCATTATTAGCAGAATACAGGCTATCACCCTCTGCTAACAAACCATTTTCCATTAATAAATCTTCAACATATTGATGGCCAGCTTCTGTTAACTCAGCCGTACGTGACTTCTCATCAACCGTGTAATGGCCTTCTTTTTTGATTTCTTTAGCAGAGCCTTCACCCTCTTCAATCTGTTGTGAAAGTCTTGGAATTAACTTATCTAACTGAATATAAAGCTCAGAACTGTCTTCAGCTTGGCCTGAAATAATTAAAGGTGTTCTTGCCTCATCGATTAAAATAGAGTCAACCTCATCCACCACAGCAAAGTTAAGTACTTGTTGGAACTTATCTTCTTGGCGGAAAGCCATATTATCTCTTAAATAATCGAAACCAAATTCGTTATTGGTACCATAGGTAATATCTGCTTTATAAGCCGCACGCTTTTCTTCTGGGTCTTGGAAAGGAACGATAACACCCACGCTCATCCCTAAAAACTCATATAACGGTCTCATCCAATTAGCATCACGTTTTGCCAAGTAATCGTTTACCGTTACCACATGCACGCCTTTACCAGACAATGCATTTAAATAAACAGCCAAGGTACACATCAAAGTTTTACCTTCACCTGTACGCATCTCAGCAATCTTACCTTCATGCAACGTCATAGCACCGATTAACTGCACATCAAAGTGACGCATGCCCATCACCCGTTTACTAGCTTCACGGGCTACTGCAAAGGCCTCAGGCAATAATTTATTTAAACTCTCACCCTTTGCTATACGCTCTCTAAATTCTACTGTTTTGGCACGTAGTTGATCATCATGCAAAGCAACCATGCTCTCTTCAAAGGCATTAACAGCCTTGACCATTTTAGACATGCGTTTAACTTCGCGATCGTTTTTGCTTCCAAAAAGCTTATTCAGTAAAGGACCAAGCATATTAACAGAATCTTCCTCAAATATTTCGTGGCAGGGTTAAACCCAACATACCCTGAGCAATTACATGCAATTGCTATTATCAATTAAATCATCTAAATTCAGTTATTATAAAATAACTTTGTAGCTAATAGTGAAATAAAAGCAATTATTTTACTCTGAATTGAAGATTAAGATACAGAATCTAGATATTTTCTATGACAAATTGTTCACTAACTCTCATTTCAACAGAAAACAACCTTATAAAAACAAACCAATAACTGTATACAAAATGTTTATATTTTTATCTTATTGCTGGCTAGTCTATTAGTATCGCTATTCGCTATACTACGCGCCTTATTATTGGCTACTACAGCTTAGGGAATATCATCTATGAAAAAAGTTGAAATCATCTTAGAAAATTTAATGTATTCAACACGCTGGATACTTGCTCCAATATGTTTTGGGCTATCTTTAGCACTACTTGCCCTAACTATTAAATTTTACCAAGAACTTTTTCATATCTTACCCGCTATTTTCAGCTTACCTGAATCAGAACTTATCCTAAAACTACTATCATTAATTGATATGGTACTGGTAGGCGGCCTATTAGTAATGGTTATGTTTGCCAGCTACGAAAACTTTGTTTCACAAATGAATATCCATAGTCATCGGGAAAAACTAGATTGGCTGGGCAAAATGGACTCTGGTTCCTTAAAAACCAAAGTATCCGTATCTATTGTAGCTATCTCCTCCATCCACCTACTCAGAATGTTTATGGATGCTCAAAAAATAGATAACGACAAACTAATGTGGTACGTTATTCTCCACCTAACTTTCGTTGTCTCAGCCTTAGTTGTAACCTATATGGACAATATGGGCAAAAAAAGTAAAGCAAAAATAAAACAAATTGCCAGTCTACAAGATACTGACTTATAGGCAACACATGACCAAGTACATTACGGGTTGATGATAGAAGCAAGGGAAGATTCCCTCTATGAACTGAATCTCAAAAGTTGGGCAGTTTTAATACAAATAGATGAAGCTCTAATTTAGAGCTTCATCTATATTTTTCTCACAGCTTTGGCTTATTGTCGTTTGCCTTCTCTCTTTCAAGTTGCTGTTTACGTTCATTCTCTGCATTTATACTCTTGTTATTCAATTCATCAAACATACGCTTTGTATCGATGATACGAACAGAAAATGCTGATACCATGCCATCTTTAGAGTCTTGGTAAACTGAGGTTTCGATCTCTAAACCACATTTAGGAGGGAACACAGTTGGTACTTGCATACCAGTACCCGGTACTTGATTAAATGAAGTGCCCGTTGGCCCTATCCCTCTATAACATGGAGAACCTATAACTGAGCCTTGAAAAAGTGTTCCCTGACGATCGAAGTACCACCGTGGCCCACCAGTACCAGAAATTTCGCTATAATTACCATACTTTTCCTTCAATGAAGACATAAGTGTATCAGGATTAATGCGAGCTCCTTTCTCAAGCGCCTGTGCTCTTCCTACAAACCATACAATACCAGAATCATTGTGAATCACGAGCATCTGATCAATCACTCGACCATCTTTTTTTGCAATCGCATTGATGCCAACAGTATTCCCACCAGGTCGCGTAATATCATTTAACTGATAGTCTGAATTTGCTTTTGTAATCAAACTTTTTTGAGCTGAGAACGATTCACCAATTTTTATCCCTGCAACATCTTGCGCAACAATATCCTTACTTGCTAAGGCAAATAAACCAATAGCGATGAGCTTAATGGTAGTTTTCATGCTTTCTTTCCCTTTATACGTTATAATTAAAACATAACATAATACAATAACTTATTATCTTAATTTTTGATATTTCGCAAAATTGAACCGTTTTTTCATTCATTAAACCTTCCAGACTATCCTATCGATAAATACGTAACCAAGGATGCACAGTTATTCTGCTCATATTAAAGTGTTTAGCTAATTTTCTTCTGCCCACCTTGATTAGATAAACAATACTGAATGACTTCTAGCCTTAATTCTAATGAATAACGATTTTTACCCATAAAAATACCCCAAAAGGTAGATTTAGGTATCCAACTTTCGGGGTCCAATTCACTATCATTTAAAAACAGGTTTAATTAACTTTACTTAACCAGCCACATCCATCTTAGCCAGCACAACCTTACCATTCACTTTCTCAAAATAATATATATAAGACGGCTCAGTATATGGAAAATCCTTGATATTAGTTGGTGTTAACACATTTAAAATGATCTTAAAATCATCCTCATTTTCCAAAATAAAATAGCACTCAAACCTACCCTCTTTATAAGTAACCAACCTATTAATATTGCCAGATAATTCTTTACTATCAATAAGATATTTTAAATACTTGATAAAATAACTATAGGATTGTTGATTAGGAAACAAAGAACTTACTCCATGCTTTTTTATTCTTTTTAGCATTTCACCTTTACTGATAAATCCTTTCTCTTTTAAGTCAATAAAAACTCCATTGTCTTTAAGAATATCTTTACCTTGTAAAAACCCTTGTCTCAGCGTAATAATATCCTTCTGAGTGAACTCATCCTTACTCTCTTCTTGAGCACTTACAACACCTACAAATAACAAACACATTATTAAGTAAGTAAAAAAATTAATACATCTTTTCATAGTTTTTTATACAGCTCAGCAATTAATACGTTTGACAATCATCTACCACATTTACAAAAATATTAATGGATATTTGTAAATCAGCCCCCTCAATAAATAGTATAGCCTCAATTTTATCTAAAGAAATAGGATAAGATTAATAAGCGTATCCATAAACGAGCAATATTTATTTAGAATAATTTTTAAATTCAAAAATAGATTTTCTTATAACATTTGTATCTTCTGTATTTACAGTAAAATAATAAATTAATTGATAAAATACCTATATACAAAGCCAATCCTAATTCAAATAAACTAATTGGATAATATGGATATAAGGTCACTATAGACTTCTGCTAGAACTTGTTTGGTTCTTAGGCATTCTATTTCTATCTTGGTAAGGCGGTCTGCTCTTTTCTTGTCAGTATATCTACTGGGGTAGTCATAGCTTTCTAGTGAAGGTTCTGTGGCTTCATTAGCTTTTTTACTTTGGGTTCCTGCACATCTATGCTGAAATGTGTGCTGTTAGCTGGGTCAAACATAAATACTCCATTATATTTCCTAATCCCTAGGTACTACTCAACCCTAAAGTAAATCATTTACACAAATAATGCTTCTTGAATACTAGTACGACTTTTGCTGGTCTGCAAGTTAATTTTATTGGAATACGATGACAATTATCACTTATTTAGATTAATTATAGGTTAATGAGATTGTACAACAGGATAATAATAGAGTGAATGACCTACGGCTTCTTCACCTGGATCAATAATTTCAAATGAAATATAAATAGGGGTTTGTGGAGGCATTTTATTTTTCTTTAATGCTTCATGGGACAAATATTCATCAGGTAAAAAACGACGACTTGCCACTATTTGTCCATTCAAGTCAGTAAAACGTAACTCAATCACAGGGAAAGGCTGGAAAACAGTTAAATCATTACGAATAATTGCATCAACATTCAGTACCCCATCATGTTGTGGATTACTTCTTACCAACAGCTGACTCGTAATAATTTTCTTTACATCTACCAAATCTGGTACATCACACCACAGATAACTACATACCTGTTCAGCCCAAGCCCTATTAGCTTCTGTTCTAGCCATTTCAGGGGCAGCATAACGTAAATACTGCCCTAACAATACTAACACTGCCAATATAGATAACAATGACCATAAAACACTATGCTTATTTACTATTTTGGATCTGCTGTGACTGGGAATTGAAAAATCTATATCAGATACTTTTTTAAGACGATTACCATAGATATCTTTTGGTGCACCATCATCTATCGTTATATGCTGTACTTCATCAAATTCTGATGAATCTTCTTCATCAAGTTCTAATGCCTGCTGAAAACTATTCTCTTCTGCTAATGAGGTATTAAAATTCGCTAATACATTGGTAATATCTTTACTTTGTTTAGCAATTAGCTCTGCTTCATCTAATTGCAACAACTGATCAAAATCTATCTTATTTAGTGCTACAACAATATCAGCATCAATATGAGTTTTGTTATTAACCACCTCATCAGCAATAAATAAGCTTTGTTGTGACTCTCTCTTTTCATTAGAAAAATCTGGTTTACTATCAATAACTTTAGGCTCATCAACAGACTTAAAATTTACCGAAAAACTAGATAATGTATCAACTATGTTATTCCAATAATCTTCCGTACGACCTGTTTTAGCTTGCTCTGTTTTCTCTGGTTGGGATGCTTCTTGCTGATGACTAATAGAGGATTGTTCAGTAGTTGGAGTATCTTCTACCTCCTCTTTAGCAGGAGCAGGTTTTAATGTTTGATAAACAATATAATCATTGCCATTAAAGACATGTTTACAGAATCCACAACGCAATGCTCCCCCTGCCGCCGCGAGTAAATCATCGGTGACGAAAAAACGTACCTTACAGCTAGGGCATTCAATAATATACTTATCAGTCATTGCATATCAGTTCTGGTTACAAGCCCGCCATTTTAGCGACTTATTCATTAAAAAGAAATGCTGTTACCACAACACGTTAAGAAAAATTAGTGTTAACGTACAGATACAGGTAAAATACGGCTCTTTTCTTTTAGGTAGCATTAGGTAGCAACATCCATGACCACACTTTCAGTCAATCAAAACAAACTACAAAAACGCCTGCGTCGCTTAGTAGGTGAAGCAGTGGCTGACTATAATATGATCGAAGATGGCGACAAAATCATGGTTTGCTTATCTGGTGGTAAAGACAGCTATACCCTACTTGATATTTTGTTATACCTACAAAAAGTAGCCCCCATCCAATTTAGCCTTGTTGCTGTTAATTTAGACCAAAAGCAACCTGGTTTTCCAGAGCACGTATTACCAGCCTATCTAAGCTCAATAGGAGTTGACTATCATATTATTGAAAAAGACACCTACTCTATTGTTAAAGAAAAAATTCCCGAAGGCAAAACTACTTGCTCGCTCTGCTCACGTTTAAGACGTGGCGCCCTATACACCTATGCCGATGAAATTGGTGCCAACAAAATAGCCCTTGGTCATCATCGCGACGATATTGTAGAAACCTTTTTCCTCAACCTATTCTATGGTGGTACCTTAAAAGCAATGCCACCTAAACTATTGGCTGATGATAAACGCAATATTGTAATCAGACCCTTAGCCTACTGCATGGAAAAAGATATTGAAAACTACGCCACCCTTAAAGAATTCCCTATTATCCCTTGTAATCTTTGTGGCTCTCAGGATAACCTACAACGCCAAGTGGTTAAAGAAATGCTTAATAAATGGGAAAAAGACCATCCAGGCCGTGTCGAAATCATGTTTCGTGCATTAAAAAATGTTGTGCCTTCGCAACTAGCAGATACAAAACTATTTAACTTTACTGACCTTAAAATCGACGAGCAAGCTACCCCTCGATTTATTGACTTAATGCAGCTCTAATTAATAGTAAAAGGCTTAGTTTCTTCAGGCTGGCATAACTGATTTAAAGCAACCACCCAAGAAGGTGTATCGTTTAAACAAGGAATCAACTCAAAACTGCTTCCGCCAGCTGCTAAAAACTGTTCACGACCACGAATACCAATTTCTTCTAAAGTCTCCAAACAATCAGCCACAAATGCAGGTGACATAACTAATAAACGCTTTACACCCTTAGCCGCCAACTCATCTAAATGCATATCCGTATAAGGTTCAATCCACTTAGTACGGCCTAACCGAGATTGGAAAGAAACTGACCACTTATCACTAGGTAATCCTACTTGCTCAGCAAACAACTCAGCTGTTTTTAAACATTGCGTACGATAACAAACGTCAATATATTTTTGATCTATCTGGCTGCTATGAGTTGCCTGTAAATTATGTTTATCATCTTTAACCAATTTATAAATATGGCGCTCAGGAATACCATGAAAGCTAAACAGCAAATGATCAAAATCTTGCTTCATTACTTCCTGTGCACTACTCACCAAAGCATTAAGATAACGAAGCTGATTATAAAAAGGCTCTAATAACTTAAATTTAAAAGATAAACCATGCAACTTCACCACCCTTTTTACTTCTTCTAAGGCAGTTGTTACCGTACTCTCCGCAAATTGTGGATAAAGTGGTGCTAATGTTACTTGCTCAACACCTTGCTTTTTTAATCCCAACAATACTGATTCAATACTAGGCTCACCATAACGCATTGCTAATGCTACTGGCCCGTGCTGCCAATGCAGCTCCATCATCTTCTGTAAGCGTTTACTCAACACCACTAATGGTGAACCTTCATTCCACCAAATACTTTGATAAGCATGAGCAGAAGCCTCTGGACGCTTAATTAAAATCATTGCCACCAACAACCTACGAATTGGCCAAGGCAAATCAATCACATAAGGATCCATTAAAAACTGTTTTAAATAAGGCTTTACATCCTCTGCTTTTGGAGACTTTGGTGAACCTAAATTCATTAACAACAATGCGTGATTTGACATAAAATTCCTCAAAAAAGCAGCTACCACATCATCACGTAATAACTACCATTCAACCCAAACTACTTATTCATATCGTGCAAACTGCCACCTTTACAAAGCGGGCTTTCAGGAACTGTTGACAAACCTTCACGCTGCCACTCACTCATTGTATAAGCATGAATAGCCAAACTATGAATCTGCTGCATAATATCACCTAATGCAGCATAAACTTGCTGATGGCGCTTCACTCTAGACACCCCATCAAATAAATCACTCACTATAATCACCTTATAGTGTGTTTGCTCGCCTCTATGGTGAAAATGACTTTCATCCTCCACCACAAAATGCTTAGGTGAAAAAGCCGCTACTAGAGCGGCATCGATACGATCTTGCATACTATCTACTTATCGAGTTCTTTTTAAAGGAACCTTTAATTCCTTAGCCATGCTTTCAATGATATTATTAATTTCAGGAGCAGCATTCTCCATCACTTTCTTATGAATCAACTGTTCCGTTTGCATCGTTACCACAGGTAATTGCTTCAACATTTTTTGACCTGTAGGTGACTCATAAAACTCAATCAACTGAGCTAACTCAGCATCTGTAAAATTAGTAGTATATAACTTAACTACATCTGGCTTAATCACATCCCAACCAATCGCCTTATCTAACACAGCATTTGCTTGACCTTGATAACGCTCTAACACAGATACCTTACTTTCAGGTGCCTTACTTACTTCAAATAACTGATTAAGCATGGTTTGCACTTGCATATAAGCAGGTGTAGTCAACTTATCAGCATGAATAATATCTAAAAACTTAGCGGCTTTCTGATCATAAGACATAGCTGCAATAGTTTGTTGAGCAGGTGTTAACTTTGGTTTAGCAGATTCAGTAGCACAACCAGCTGCTAACACAATAGCACCAGCAACACAAACATTACGTAACATGGTTGAAATCATCATTCACATATCCTTCTTTTACTGGGATGTTTCTATATAAAAACATATATTAGATTATTTTAATGCCCACCGTCCATAAAATACTCCACTCTTTAACAACCAAATGTAACAATATTGATACTGCCTAAAACAGCACAGTAACGTTTATCCTCCATATATCCTACACCCTATACAATCGTCTAATAATCATACTTATTTAAAACTAAATGTAATAAATTATACACTAACCCATTAACCAACCAGAAAAAGCTTGCTATCATAGCCACCGACAAAGTCTATAGTGATACACCATAGCCTACTCAGTAAAAAGGTTTACAATGAATATTCCCAACATACTTACGGTTCTTCGCGTTATACTGATTCCAATCTTTGTATTTATCTACCTACTGCCGTTTAAATGGGTCTATCTAACTGCTAGTATCATCTTTGCTATTGCCTGCATTACTGACTGGTTTGATGGTTACCTAGCCAGACAGTGGAACCAAACCACCCCCTTCGGCGCTTTTCTAGACCCCGTAGCAGACAAACTTATTGTAGCTGTAGCACTTGTACTCCTCGTCGGCAGTCACTCACGAGTTATTCATGGCACTATGGTAAACCTTTGCTTAACACTCTCCGCCATCATCATTGTTGGCCGTGAAATTGTAGTATCTGCCCTTAGAGAATGGATGGCCGAACTAGGTGCACGTACTAATGTTGCCGTATCCAAACTAGGTAAATGGAAAACTGCTGCGCAAATGCTAGCACTTGTTATCCTACTGGCTAACCCTCCCAAACTCACTGCATGGGTAATTACAGGTTATATACTACTAGGTATCGCTGCAATCCTTACCATCTGGTCAATGATCCACTACCTAATGGCGGCATGGCCCTATCTTACTAGCGAAAAAACAACTGAAACCAAACAAATAGACAAATAACTATTGACACTCATCATGGTTGCTATAAAATTAGCAACCTCAAATAAAGCGGAAATAGCTCAGTTGGTAGAGCATAACCTTGCCAAGGTTAGGGTCGCGAGTTCGAGTCTCGTTTTCCGCCCCATATTCAATTTCTTATTAAAAATCAAAAGCTTATATTTAGCTATTATTATTCTAATTTTATTACTATTCACTATCTTAATTTATCTAATTCGTTGATATATGGTATTTTTTAGTACTTTTCTCAAGTGGTTTTTTCTCCATTTTTAATAATCTATGATTAATCAAATGGCACCATAATGGTACCTAAATTTAAAAAATTCATTATTAATTAAAATAACCCTTTGGTAATTCAATTATTTTTCCTATGATTCTGAGTCGTACGTTACGCCACACCTTTATCTAGAGATATTTATAGCTTTATTTTTAGCCATTAATTCTATTATCGTTGCATCCTCTTTTAGCAGATGTATTTCAAATCTGGCAACCCCCAGAAATAAAAAACTTCAAATTTCAATAGTATGTACTGTAATGTTGGCTAATTTATGTTATCTGTCTGGTCAAACAAACTTCCGTGAACTACTAGATACAAAATGTGCATTATTTAACTCAGAAATAGAGTTAGTTAAAAGCACAACTTAATGTAGTAACTAACCCATACCAAGTATTAGGAGATTATTATAAATAAACCAAAACAAGTTATTTAATTATATTAATCTATTAACTTATACTGTAGCAGTGAAACCCAAAAATCATATCAATTATTGTAACAGTATGCCATTTTCATTGTTACTAAAGTAAATTTAGAGAATAAGAGCCTTAAAAGTCAATTGAGGAAATAATAAAAAATAAGACTTTTCAATTTTTATAAAAATACTTAAAAAACTATTAATTGAAACTTAATCAAAAAATTAACTATTAATCAATCAGTCATAAATTTAAACCCTACTCTACCCTCCAACTGCTACTTTTTACTTTCACAAGCTTACTGTTCTATAAAGTTAAATAAAAACTATAAAGACATCTTTACCTTCTTTTTTTGTTGCAGCAGAAACGCTTGAAAGTTATGTACATACGTATAACCCTCGACGCCTACCGCGCCCTTGGCAAAGAACAATGAAACACATGGCGACTGTTCAGGGAACATTGCTCTAAAAAACGAAGCGGTAGCCAACGTTTACCTGCTTCTTGTCAAAACGGCTGCCACTTGCATAGTCCACGTCCACATAGAGGGAATGACGGTTTGCGATCTCGCCCGTTACCCCCAGCCCTAGGTCCAGCCATTCTCCCTTGTAGTTGTAATTATTGTGGAACACTTTGTTGTAATGCACGTCCACATCGGCCGTGAATTCCCTCACATAACCGGCCTTGAGATAGACATTCAGCGGTATCTGGCTTTCCTTGAGGTTATAGCCCATTAGCCCGCCGGCACGAAGCAGTGTGGAATCATATGCGCTCATCTTCGTATCCAAGCCGTTGTCAGAAGAAAAGGATACCTTATTTTGATACGTATACACCCCCTGCACCTGCGGTTCCACGTAAAAACCCTGCCGCTTTTCGGCAAAGTAAAACCGTTTACCGATTTCCAAGCCAAAAGTGTAGGCGTTGCTCGAACCATCTCCTTTAACCGTCATGCCTTGGCTGTCCGAGGTCTTAAACTGGTTCCGGATATGCGATACTTTGGCAGTGGCGTCGATATAGAGATCGTCCTCGGTGCCCCAAAGCGCATACAGACCAGCATGGAAGCTCTTCATATCACTGCTGGACTTGTCATGCTCTGGGCTGCCCCACGTATAGCCACCCATGACACCCACAAAAAACTTGTCACTGATCGAACTCAGGTTTTTATCAGCCCCGAACTGAATTCCGTAATAATCCATGGAATATTTGGAAAGTTGATGAAACTCTGTGGCGTCCAAACGGCCGACAAAGCTCCTTGCCCATACGTCACCCTCTCGAGTGTGTCTAAGATCGCCCATCCTTTGCAACAATGTCTGGAGCTCAATATAAGTTATAACGTAGTTGGTAGTTATGAAGTTGGACGATGTTTCGGCTGGTCTGTTAAGATCGGGTGGAACCCCAGTTCCAGTTCCACCTCCACCTCCACCGCCACTACCACCACCGCCGCCACCCGGTTCAGTCACGCCCCCGTCGGCCACGAGATACCAGTGTCCATCGCTGTTTTGAATGAGCTTGTAAGTATATTGGCCTATGTCCACCGATTTTCCCTGATAGAGCGAAAAGCTCCCGCCGCCATCAACGCTGTGCACGAGTTTCAGTACTTCCTGCCCGTTGACAGCCACGCTACCGAGTCCGAGCTGTGCACTGGGGACAAGCAAACTGTGGCTACCGTTGGTGTTGGTGACATGAATAAGGTCACCGTCGTTGTAAGCACCTGCCCCAATCCCATTAACATGAGGCCGCAATTCAAAATTACCGTTGCCTGATAGATTGAGAATGTCCAGTTGCACCCTGTTGGCCGCCCCATTCATATTGTAGTTCTGCGCCCCCAGATACACCCAAGCTCCGTCGGTCAGGGAAAGATTGGACACAGCGGAGGCGTATTGGGTGCCTGTGGCCCCGTTGGCCGCGGATATACGGTTGGATTGGGTGACATACCAAGCAGTTCCTGAGCCATTCAGAGAAATATCGGCATTGCCCCATTCAATCGCGCTGGAGCCTTTGAGCCAACTGTTACCATTGAGAGTAAACGTGGCTGTCGTGCCCGCCCCAGTGAAAAGGTCACCCGTGAGATTACTACTGTCATTAAGGGTCACCGTCGTGCTTCCGCCAGGCTCCGTATTGACATTACCGACCCAGCGGCTGGCGTCGTTAAGGGTAAATGTTGACTGACTGCCACCCAAAGTGGTCAGGTCGCCACTAATCGTGGTGTTATCATGGGTGGTGAAGGTCAGTATGCCGCTCCCGCTCACGTCCATGTTACCAGTGTATGAAGCGCTGTCCCACAAGGTGAAGTGCGAAGTGCCACTGCCTTGTACAGTAAGGTCGCCATCCACGATCGAAGTGCCGCTTGCATAGAGATCAAGGACCGAGGAGCCGCTTTCGGATATGATCGGGCCCTGTAGGCTGGCTGAGTCACTGAGATAGAGTGTGAGCTTGCCGCCAGAGGTCACTGTCAGACCGCTGGACATTGTCGTCCTGTCCTTGGCGCGGACAGTGATGTTGGTTGAGGAACCTCCAGTGATCTGGCCGCTAATTTCAGCATCATCTGCCAAATTCAACTCCACCATGCCACCAGAACTCTCAAGAAGCAAATCGCCGATATAATGTGCGTTTCCGTAGAGGTAGATGTTCGCGTGCGCTCCATTGTTGATGTCCAGAACCCCGTGAAAGGTCGAGTCGCCTCCGGCCGTCAGGTATAGATGCCCTCCCAAGGTGCCTTCTATACGTCCAGTGACGGAAACGTCGTCCAGGGTCGAGACTCTGACTATACCAGTGTCGTGAACTGTTAGGTTGCCCTGAAGAATATCGTCCCCACTGAAGGTATAGGACAAATCCTGTCCAGAACCGACATCTATGTCTCCAGTATAGACAGTTGCTACGGACGAACCAGCATGGAAGAACAAAGCAAAAAACAAGGTCGCGATACAGCTAGTAATTTCAACATTATGTGTATGAGTATTAAATATCTCTTTTTCTTCATAAATCTGCGCTGTATTCTTCTTAATAGCAGATTCCAGATTTTTTAATGAAAAAGTTTTCACTATTGTCATACACCATATCCCCAAAAATATTCTTAACATTACATACAGGTGATTTTATCTGTATATTCATATTTAACTCTTAAAATAACGATTTAGATTATTTTTTAAGTCAAGCATATTTCATAAGATTTATTAGAGCAATGCGACGATATGCTTAAAGTTTAAATGAATATCTTTCAAATCACACATAGATATATTTGGGAATAGTCCACTATGTTGTTCGCGTTTTTATTTGTTTGTTGAGTAAATATTTAATAAGGCATGAGTTAAAAATTTACTTTTCTCAACTAACAGGTATTTTCAAAAACTGTGATATGCCAGTGAGTTCAAGTCGGTATTTAGCCTTAAACGAGCAAAATAATTTAATGATAGCACTATTAATACTAGCTAGGCTGTCAAATTATTTAGGGCACAAGCTTATATCATTCATTACAGTTCTATTAGCAGCCATCGGTTGTTTAATTTTCTATCATGTCTCATCAAGTAGTTCTTCTCTTTTTATTGGCAGATTGATGCAAGGCTTATCCTATGGTTTGTATTCTATAGCTACCTATGCTGTAGACACCGCTCCTGAATCCCCTATCTGGTTAGGTACTACCGTAATCAGTGGCTCACCCATGCTTGGACTAACCTGCGGAGCATTTGGTTCAGGTTTACTGAAGGAGTCAAGCTAGGGTCAACAATATTAGTTTTTGAAGTTCTTTTAGCCATATTAATTATTTGTGCTGTTTTATTTATATTCAGCATTGAAACTATTGGGCAAAATAAATGTAAAGGTGTTATACGCTCTTTAATTCCACAGATATATGTTCCAAAATCAGTTAGAAAATATTTGCCTGCTACAACCTGTATATTTATTGAGATATTGGCTATTGAGGGTCTTTATCAAGTATACAGTTTAACGATGGCATTTCAACAACTTGGTATAACTAATAGTATTGTGGCTCCCAATCTAATTGGTGGTTCCATTGCGGGAAAATTAATCCTATTAAAGCTCAGAAATTGGAAATGATATTATTTTTAGTTAGTATTGTTGCGGTGATCTTATTTTTACATCTAGCTAGTTTTATTCCCTTTCTTATTGCTAGTATTTTTGCAGGCATAGCTTGGGGAGCAATATTTACAGGCTTTATGCGTTCTCATCTTAAATGAAACAAATGAAAAAGATAGGGCTAGTGTCCTTTCTACTATATTTTTTATTTCTTATAGTGGGGCTACCATACCTAATTTGATCGTTAGCCAAATTGCTCATAAATCTAGTTTTATTGAATTAGCGATTGGATATGGTTTCTTAATGACTTTAACTTGTATTTTAACGTTAGTTTTTACAAAAAATTTTAGATAATATTTAATTAAGAAAGCTATAGCTACAGCCCATATAGGCTGTAGCTATAGTAAAACATTGTTAGTAGTTATTAAGGTATTGGTTAAAAAATTAAGTTAACTTATTCCATAGAATCAAATCTGCACGATAATACAAATCTATGCCATTAGCTTTTGGCACAATAACAAGCTCTTTAGGCTCTGCGGCTAATTTATAAGCATTATCAATGCAGCCACGAGAAGGGGCGATTTCACCAACCACAAGTAATATCGGTCTAGGTGAAGTGGATTCAATATCATTGAATGGATAAAAGTCATAAATTTGGCATAGGTAGCAGCTATACTTCTGCGATCATTAGAAACAACTTTTCCTCTTTCTGTCTGGTAAAAGTCATTTGACTCTTTTCCTTCAATAAATTCAGGATCATTTAGCTAAAACCTCATCTACAGAATAATATATACCCGTTCTTTTCGCATGATCTCGTGCGGCTAACGCTCAGTTAATAAATTGCTCTTTAGTTTCTCTCATTTCATTATTAAATTCTGACTGAGTTTGGTCTGATATTACTTTATTCATTATAGCTTCCTCAATCCTTATACTAATAATTATTTGATAACAATAACATTTATATTAGAGATGACTATCTTAATGTTGTATTTATCAATTATAAATTGATGATTTTTAAAGCGATATTTTGAGTAATAAACTTTACCACTCAACCTTTGAATAACTTGTTAAGTTAAAATTATCCATATCTGGAATATTAGCTTTGTAATTTGGGAAATCTACTCTCTTACAGGGTTTGACAACATTGTTTCATTGAAATAAAATTGACGGTACCAGAAATGGCGCCAAAGTGCGTTCTGGTAAAAATTAATTTAATTAAAAACAACATGTTATAATCTGAGTTCGAGTCTCGTTTCCCGCTCCAATTCATATGTTATTAACATCCAGTAAGTTCCAAGATTCTATATAAATCACATAGTTATAGTTTTTCAGGTGCTTATAGTTTCCATTAAAAACCTATTTAAGCCTGAAAAATTTAGTACATAAATTAGTACATCTGTGATTTTGAAATAGTACATGTCTATTTCCGTTTTCTCATTAACAACATCACCGCGTTAATCTACATTGTATTAACGTTTGTATTTGTTACGTTATGAGGAAAATGTCATGTCAAAACTAACTGACCTTAAAATCAACACGGCTAACGACTCATTAGCCACTAATAGAGCACTAATAAAGGACGAACTATCATTATCCATCGTATTATCAGTAATAACTAAATATAACGCAGGCTCTTCGTTATCAATTAATTGATTGGCGTTAAAAGGCCCTTCTTGATTTGACTCTATATATTGAAACTCGAGGGCAAGTGTTAGCTTTAATTCGTTATACGCACGTCGAATGAGTATTTCGGTATCTTGTCTTCGTTCATGCTGATTTAACTGTAAAATAGTTAGAGTATCACCATCATCCATTTGGCTTAATCGGTCATACAAATTGGATAAAATCCACTGATAGGACTCTAAATAAAACCATTTATTTGTCTCACTAAAAGCAAATACTTCATGAGCTGAATAACTTTGTTCAGCCTGATTCGCTAATAAGTCATCAGTCGATAAATTTTGAGGGGTAATGACAACACTACCGAGCACAGCCAATGATTGCATTGACCAGTCTTGCCATTTTTCATCGCGGAGTTTTATTTCCTCACTCCAAAGAGCGATTTTTTCCTCGCTTAAACCATAGATAAAAAGGCGGAGACCAAAAAGCATACCCGTCACCGCCACTGTAATTCCGACAAGAATCACAACAAAGAAGGTATTATTATTGTTAACACTATCGGAGAAAAAGAATAGCGTTATCAGTATGGCTAATGCAAAAACCAATAGGATGATACACAACCAGTTCCAGAGTTTAATTGGTTGTGGCGGAGGTAATTTTGCTATGTCTGACTTAGGCCACATGATATCCACCTTATGTCTTATTTTTTATATCTCAATAGTTTTACACGAGCCAAGGTTATTTTTATTGCTTATTTCGTGCGTACGCCACCATGTCTTTAGGGTAATACATAAAATGCTGTAAGCTACTGTCGTCAATATTTTTTAAATATGCGACTGCCGCTGCTTCAAAACACCAGTAACCATAGAATGAGCAATAGTCACGTGAATCCTCTTGCTGTGATAAGTGAATATCAATATATTCATAACCTGCTTTACGTAGTCCGTCATACCAGCGACATAAATATTCATCTAAGTATTTTAAGGTTTCTTTTGGGGTTTCAGCATGTATCGCTTTATAAAGAGGATTTCTAAAACTGAGCCCTCTTGGCGTGTTAGCTTCGGTAATAGGATAGTTAGGGATTTTCATCGCAATTAAACTATCAATCGCCTTTTCTCTATTTTCCTGATCAAGATCGGTCGCTTTAACAATCGTTTCAAACCAGTCTTGTCTGTCAAATAAGATACATAATCCCAATAAATTTGAAAGAAACTCACTCTCAAAGTACTTACTAAAGCTATTTAATTGCGTCACAAATTCATTATTTTTTACCGATGAATGTCTAACCACAAAATCTATAGCTTCTGTGGTAAGTTCTACTATAGAAACCATCAAGGGTGGTAATTCTGAAATAGATTTACCCGCTGTATAGTCTAAACACAATTGTTCATATTGAAGAAAAACCATCGGTTCAGTAAAAGGCTCTTTAGTTGTTTTCATATGTTTATCATATTCAGAAATTTCCCAATTCAAAATTTTTTGAAAATAGTGATAAAAGTCCTCATCTAATAATTTTTGACGGCGTTGTTGTTCAAATTCTGACATTATTATTTCTCCTATTATGCTTTTACTTAGGCTTGTTTCCATTGCCTTTAGAAGTTAAGCGACGTCGTTTTTCCTTGATAATATTTTCTATGGTTGGTTCACCGTACTTATGTATCACAATACCGCTATGAACTGCATGATCAAGATCAGATTTTGTATCATCCATCATCGCCTCAATATGAGAGAGACCTGGCTCAACTAACAGTGATACAGCAATAATATGACGGGTACATATTATTGAGTAGTTAGCATTTTGAGAATAAGGTCTAAAATCAGCCCTAATATCAGGCGACAATGATATCATTAATCTATCCACTCTCTGCTTAACCCAATGATGATCCATCTGAATAACTGGTTTACCTTTATGTTTTTCTGACAATACCCCTAGCCGACTGGCAAGATACTTGGTCGTTGGTCTGGCAATACCTGCGGTGGCTTTTGCTTCAATAATGGCATATTTTTTACCTTGGTTATTACTAGGATTTGCTCGCCACAAGCCATCAATACCTGTATCATTGCCAATATAGCTATTTTTATTGAGTTTTTTGCCGTCGTTTAGTTTGCCTGGGTGATGTGAACTTGGTGATTGTTGCCAAGACCCTGCTTGTCCTTTATCATGCTCAATCCATTGTCCTTTACCTCATCCTAATTGCTCAAGACAATAGTAATCGGCAACATGTTCGCCAACCCCGCCAATCACAAAATTCATATTAATATTTTGGAACTGACTTCTAATTCTGGCCGTCAAATTACCGCGACTTTTGGTTACGGTTGGTATACTGGTCTTACCATGGGGTTGGGTATTCCCCGTTTTTCCTTGTGGTGCGAAACTGTTTTTGGCTGAGTTTATACGCTTTAATAGACAGCGTTCAATGGCAATACGTACTGCAGGAACTAATACATCTTCGACAATCATGGTTAATTGGCCACTCACATCACGTAAAAAACTATCCAGTTTTTCAGGGGCTCCCAACCAACGTGCTACAGTATACTCATTAAGTTCCGCGACACTTTTTACACGAACTTCATCAAGGTATCCTTGTAACGCTGGTACATCTATCATTTGCATCAAGTATTTTTCAGGATTTAGTGGTAAATTCATGTCGAATAATCGGTTAGCTTCTTCTAAAATCGCTACAACAACATCAAACATGACAGGACCATAGAACTGCGTTTTTCTGAGGAGTGACTTAAATGCTAACCGAAACCCGCCCCCAACACCCGGAATTACACAGATAATCCCCATTAAGAGCTGAAATTTCGCTTTTAATTTGTTACATGTAATCTTTATGGTTGTTATATGTAATTGTCGATAGTTATAAAACGCTACATTATTTTTGTCAAAAATCTAGTTTGCGACCATGCTTGATTTTATGTTAATTTTTTAAGCCTTACTCACTTCTTTAAAATGTTTATTTATATTTTTTAAATTAATCGAATAGTTTACCTAAAATAATTAAAAGCCAAATCAAACAAGACTAAAAAATATCCGTGAAGTAGCTTAGCCAAAAGCGGCTTTCAGACGTTGTAAAAACAGTTCAGCCGGTTTAGAGAATATCTGATATTTTTTCCAAACAATATCCACATCTACTTCCAGTACTGGTTTAAGTGGACGGAAACAGAGTGAGCTATTACCAGCAGTATTGACCAGTTTATCCAGACATAATGCATAACCAATACCTTTTTCCACCATTAAGGTTGCATTAAAAATTAAATTATACGTTGCAACAATATTTAGTTTTTTATAATCACGTTTAATCCATTTTGCGATGCGGTCATCAACAAACCGTTGCTTTGAACCAATCAAAGGCAAGTCCCATAAATCCTTCGGTTGAATGAACTCTTTTTGCGCCAAAGGACTATCTTTGCGCATTAATACCCCCCATGTATCTTTTGCTGGTAAAACTAAAGAGTCATATTTACTGATATGTGCTGGTTCAATAAGTACTCCGAAATCTAATAAACCTTTATCGATACGTTCAGTAACTTCATCCGCATCGCCACTAAAAATATGAACATTAACATGTGGATAATCGTTCTGTAACTCTTTAATCACATCAGCGACCAATCCCATCACATAGCTTTCACCACCACCAATGTAAATATCGCCGCTAATGATTTCCACTGGAGCCTGAAATTCGGCCTCAGTCTTTCTGACCAATTCAACGATTTCCTCCGCTCGTTTACGCAACCGCATTCCTTCATCAGTTAGTGTTATTTTTCGGCTACCGCGAATAAACAATGTAGTACCGAGTTCATCTTCCAGTTCGCTAAGTTGTCTTGATAAGGTTGGTTGAGTTAAGTGTAAATATTCGGCAGCAGCAGTTACACTCTCCTCTCTGGCAAGTGCTAAGAAATAACGTAGTACTTTGATATCCATGAACTGTACTCCCTATATTTAACAAAATATAGACCTATGCTTTAAAGGCATTACTTACTATACAATATAAGTATTTTACATACCTTTATTATCTTAATAAACTTAAAAATATTAAAAGTAATCGGGTTAAAAGATGAGATGGATGTGTTTTTGGTGAGTGTTCAAAACTTAAAAGATGCGGGTTGTAAAGAAGCGTTCATAGCGAAGTATATTGACTTGCAAGCAAAAGGTAATACAGCAGAACAATTACGCATATTACTTCGTCACCGTTGCCAGTTGCTTGAACTACTCCATGAAAAACAAAAGCAGATCGATTGTCTTGACTATTTGCTTTACTCCTTGAAAAAAAGTCGTAATGGCAATTCACCTCAATTTTTTAATAAATGAGAGAGTAAGTTGCCTTTTACTGACAAAAGTAATGCGTTCGTTATGACACGTTCGCTGATTTTTAACTGATTGAGTATTAAGATGAAAGTAGAGATAAATGCATCATTGGAAAAAGCACATTGGTCGGCAATCTGCTCGCTGTTTATAGGGGTAACCAGTTTAATTGCTGCAGAGTTTATTCCAGTGAGTTTATTAACACCTATTGCGCAAGAGTTAAATATTACCGAAGGTATGGCTGGGCAAAGCGTAACAGTGGTGGGTGTTTTGGCCGTGCTTGCCAGCCTGACATTATCGCCATTAACGAAGACGATTAATCGGCGTTATATTTTACTGATATTGTCTGCTTTATTAGTGATTTCAAACATATTGGTTGCCTTAGCACCTAATTATCCTGTGTTGTTAATGGGTCGCGGTATATTAGGGCTTTGCGTCGGTGGCTTCTGGTCAATGGCTTCGGCAGTTGCGTTACAGCTGGCGCCTAAAAGAGATATTCCCCGTGCGTTAAGTATTATATATGCGGGAGTTTCTGTCGCGACCATTATTTCCTTACCACTTGCCAGCTATTTAGGTTCTATAATTGGCTGGCGTAGCGTTTTCCTACTTTCCGCGCTGTTAAGTGCTATTGCACTCGTCTGGCAATATTTTGCTTTACCTTCCTTAACAGCGCAGACAGGCAATGGTTTTAAAAATATGTTTGGTCTGTTGCAGCAAAACTGGGTGCTTATTGGTATTGGTGCCACAATTTTCAGTTACGGTGGTTACCATATCTTTTTCACTTATCTTAGGCCATTTCTCGAATATAACCTGACATTATCGTCAGATACATTAGCAACTGTTTTACTAGTATTTGGTATCGCTAATTGCATGGGAACTTTTATTGCTGGTTTTTTCCTCGGCAAACAGTTTCGAGCAACCATGATTGCTGTTCATCTTATCCTGCTCGTGCTTGCGATTTTATTATTGAGCAGTAATGGACAAACCATTTGGAACTTGATCTTAGTCATTGGCTGGGGATTGATGTTTGGTTTTATCCCTGTCGGTTGGTCTACGTGGATTGCTCGTACTCTAGCAGATAAAGCAGAAATGATTGGTGGCCTATCGGTGGCTGCAATTCAATTTTCGATTGGCTTAGCAGCAGCGATCGGTGGACTGATTTTCGACAATATAGGCATGTACGGTATCTTTATCACAGCAGCGCTGATTCTGGCTGGATCAGCAATATTAATCAAATTGAGTTTCTCATTATTTTTCAGGGCAACAAATAGATTAGCGTAATGTTTTATTTTGAAAATTATTAATGTAAACGACCATTTATTATACCAAAGGGGGTCTTATGACAAAACTTCGGCAACTCCTCAACTTTAATGGTGCGATAGCAATATTGATCGCTTTCGCAGGCATTATTTCATCCACATCAGCTATAGGTCAAGATATGTCAAATGGTGCAAATAATTTTTATCAAAGCGATAAAGTAACCGTACAAAAAGTAACCTTTAAAAACCAATTTACTATGAATGTGACAGGTAATTTGTTTATGCCTAAAGCGTTCGACCAAAATGCTAAGCATCCGGCTATTATTGTCGGTCATCCTATGGGAGCGGTAAAAGAGCAAAGTGCTAATTTATATGCAACTAAAATGGCAGAACAAGGCTTCGTCACGTTAGCAATTGATCTGTCGTATTGGGGGGAAAGCGAGGGACAACCACGTAATTTAGTATCACCCGATATTTATGCCGAAGACTTTAGTGCGGCCGTGGATTATTTAGGAACGCAGCCTTTTGTGGACCGAGCAAATATAGGTGTAATTGGTATTTGTGGCAGTGGCAGCTTTGCCATCAGCGCGGCTAAAATCGATCCCCGCTTGAAGGCGATTGCGACAGTGAGTATGTACGATATGGGGGCTGCAAACCGCAATGCGTTAAATCACTCATTAACGCTGGAACAAAGAAAGCAAATCATTGCCGATGCTGCTCAGCAACGTTATGTTGAATTCACTGGCGGTGAAACAAAATATACCAGTGGAACGGTACATGAAATTAATGATAAGTCTACGCCGATTGAGCGCGAATTCTTTGATTTTTATCGTACGCCTCGAGGAGAATTTACGCCTAAAGGTTTGTCTGCTGAGTTAACAACTCATCCAACCCTGACCAGCAACGTGAAATTTATGAATTTCTATCCGTTCAATGATATTGAAACTATTTCACCACGGCCAATGTTATTTATTGCTGGTGAAAAAGCTCATTCAATTGAATTTAGTCAAGACGCTTACAAACGCGCAGCACAACCCAAAGAACTTTATATCGTTCCAGATACAGGACATGTGGATTTATATGACCGAGTGAATCTTATTCCATTTGATAAACTAACCACATTCTTTAAAACCAACTTGCAGTAATGTTAAAAAACGGGAGATACCAACGTATCTCCTAATTAAGGGAGCAACGCTATGATTAAAAAACTTTTTTTCACTTTTTTCATAGGTTTTATGTTTACAACATGGGCAAGTGCACAAATGAACACATCAAATAACTCTCGAGATACGGTGATTGCCCGTATTAAAGTCACTTTTGCCAACAATGAAGTCGTGGTTAGTTTGTTTGATACAGCTGCCAGCCATGAACTTTTGGCTCAATTACCGTTAACCTTAAGTTTCTCTGATTTTTCTAATACAGAAAAAATTGCCTATCCACCTAAAAAGCTCACGACACATAACACACCAAATGCAGAACAAACAACAGGTGACTTTACCTATTATGCACCTTGGGGCAATTTAGCCATATTCTATAAAGGTAATGGCCATGGCACTCAATTATATGTGTTAGGACGAATTGAGTCAGGCAAAGAAAAGCTGGTCACCATGAAACGTGATTTTAACGCTGTGATTGAGCTGATCGACTAAAGCTCTTAAGGTTTGCTTATATGGTTAAACATTAGTGAGAAACTCGTATGAATATAAGACAATATATGATCGTGCTTTTGATATTTTTCAGCCTATCTACCCATGCGCAAAATACTCAGGTTCGTCATTTCCCTACGCCAGAAACCGTCAGCACTCAAATTCTGCCACTGGTTTCTGGTGAGCCTGCATCTATTTGGAATGACCATCCAAAAACAAATCAGGAGTGGAAGAACTGGGTTAATCAATTTGCTCAGCATAGTATTCAGCAATTGCCAGCTTTACGTAAGCAGATGCAGGTTACTGTTGAACCTGTGCAGTTTGGTGGTATAAATGGCTTTATTATTACACCAAAACAGACTCGATCTGAAAACAAAAATCGTGTATTGCTACATTTTCATGGGGGCGGTTATGTGCTTAATCCGGGAGAGGCTGGAACGGATGAAGCCATTTTGATGGCAGGCTTTGGCCAAATTAAAGTGATTTCAATTGATTACCGTATGCCACCTGATTTCCCCTTTCCAGCCGCTATTGATGATGCAGTAGCAGCTTATCGTGAAATTCTTAAGCATTACCCAGCGAACAAAATAGGGGTTTTTGGCACCTCTACTGGTGGCGGTATAACGCTCGCGCTAATGTTAAAAGCTAAAGCAGAAAGTTTACCATTACCAGCCGCAATTGTTGTGGGAACACCTTGGACTGATTTATCTAAAACAGGCGATTCTTATTTCACCCATGAAGGGATTGATAATGTTCTGGTTAGTTATGACGGCTGGCTGGGTGATGCAGCAAAACTGTATGCTAATGGTGAAGACTTAAAGGATCCGTTACTTTCACCCATTTATGGTGATGTTACAGATTTTCCACCAACACTGTTATTCAGTGGAACACGCGATCTGTTTTTAAGTAATACCGTACGAATGCATTTAAAACTACGTGATGCTGGTGTGACTGCTGATTTAATAGTACTTGAAGGTTTATCACACGCCCAGTATTTAATGGTGCCAGATGCCCCTGAAACTAAACGTTACTTTAATGAAAGCAGCCGATTTTTTAACCATTATTTAGCACAATAGTTGGCTTTCTTCTCCATTAGAGACTTATGGATGGAAGAAGCTCCAATGATTATTTATTTGTAGTTAGATTGGTTATACGATTGTGCCAGATGAATATTTAAATGCAGTCAAATTATGGTGGAGTAAACGGCATAATTTTCAGATAAATAAAGACTGGATACTTTATTCAACTAATGTCATACCAGCTATCTTATCTATTATTCATACAGTGACCTCACCAGGGGAACATGTTTTAATTAAACCGACTGTTTATAACATTTTTTATAATAGTATTCTCAATAATGGCAGACGCTTATTAGAAAGTAATTTAGTGTATAAACAGGGACGATATAATTAGGATGAGTTCCTCGTTCTTTAGACAAATAAATTAAATTCCTTGTGCTATCAACATCTAAACCAACAAGCCTCTCTGCTAAGCGATTATGCATAGACCTAGGGATTACATAATGATTTTAATAGCATTCTGGAACTTAATATTAACTCTCTCTTGCGGAGTCCAGTTTCTTGCTCCTCCACCAGCCTTAACTAAATCATGCTCTTGTACCCATGCACGATTTATTGCAGTCCCCCTTGAACTCGGTTGTGCTCTAATTTCATCTCTTGGTTTATACCTATATCATCCCCAAGGATCAACCCAATGAATAGGATTCGGAGCATATTGATAAAGATTGTGCCCGTCTAACAAACCTATAGGATCAGGCTGAATAAATCGTCCTATATCAGGGTCATAATACCTAAAGGTATTATAGTGCAATCCTGTTTTTCTATCCAGATACTGGCCTTGGTATCTTAAGTTTTGCTCAAAGTAATTTTGGTTGTTTTTCCATTTGTTTGTTATATTGTCTCAAATTTCATATTCCGCTTGCCAAGTGGTATTGTCTTGATTGTCTGTGAGTTGTTCAGACCGGCTAACCAAACGAGTATGGAGAAAAACTATTATTCATCTAGGTTATTAATCAGTCTAAGATACTGTTTTTTGCAATTCCATCAATCCCTTTTCAAGTTTTGTTATATTTTCAGCATTTCCACCTTTATCTATATATTTAAACCAATTAGGTATTATCTTGACAAATAAAGCATTACCAATATCTGTTAGATTAGATTGTTTAACAACTAGATCTAATTTTAAATAGCCTTGTTCATTAAATGGATCAATATTGATTAAATTATTATCTTTTAAAAAAGACAATAATATTGTAGACGATTTTATAACTCTTTTTTGATAATCATCACTTTTATTTCTTGATAAAAGCATTGGCATATTATGCATGTTAAAATCTATATCACTCATATTTACTTAGCCCTATATACAGTTGAAACATCATCAACTTTTATTAATTCCCGTGTTTTAGGATCTCTTACATAAACCCCACCTGCTTGACGAATTCTATCCTCTTTAGCCAGCTGTGCAATTTTATCCGCAGTTTTACTAGTTATTTCCTTTGCTACTCCTGTTTTTCCATCAGCATTTTTGATCACAAAATCAACTCTTCGACCTTCACCTGTAATAGGATCTCTAACTATTTTTCCATTAGAATCTCTTAAGTACCTCTCAGATAGAACGTTATCTTTTCCATAGCGTTGTTCAAATATTTTTTGTGCTCTTTTCTCTCTTGCTGTCCCATCAACTTTATTTTTTATACAATCCCACCCCCAAGGATCGATCCAAGCTATAGGATTAGGTGCATATTGATAAAGATTGTGCCCACCTAATAACCCAATAGGGTCTGGCTGAGTAAATCGTCCTATATCAGGGTCATAATACCTAAAGGTATTGTAATGTAATCCCGTTTCTCTATCTAGATACTGGCCTTGATATCTTAAGTTTTGCTCAAAGTTATTATGACTATTTTTCCATTCATTTGTTGTATTGCCCCAAATTTCATATTCTGCTTGCCAAGTGGTATTGCCTTTATTATCTGTAAGTTGTTCAGGCAGACCTGACAAGTTATTATGGAAATAACTTATTTTTTCTTTACCTTTTTCTCCATCTACTCTAGCCAGTAGGTTGTAACCATTATCATAGATATAGTAGCTAGTTAAGCCATTTTGTTTTTCGCCTAGCAAGCGCATACCTTGCCAGTAGAATTCTGTTTTAGCTACAGGTGTTTCTAAATTAGCGGGTAGATAAGTGGCTTTTTCTATACGCCGCCCGATAGGATCATATTTGAAACGTATATATTTTGTATTCTGGTGTTGAGTATGTTTAATTTCGGTAATACGGTGTTCGGCATCGTATTTAAAATGCTGAATAGTATGCCCACCTATACGCTTTTCTGCTAACCGACCAAAGCGGTCATAGTAGTAACGTTTATCTTGATATACTTGAATACGGTTGTGTTTTACATAACCTTGACTGGTATCACCATTGAGTAAGTTAGCAGCAGCATCATATTGTAATATTTCATAGTTAACCGCTTGCCCTTGTGGAGTATTTTGATAGCTTTGTAAAACACGCCCTGTACTATCATAGTTATAATAACGTGTTACTTGGTAACTATTTTGGCTAATATTTAGATGCGCTTCACTGCGTTGTGTTCCTGTGGTGTTAGCTGCATTTTGGGCAAATAGTCTACCCATAATTGGCGGATTATCTTTTTGTTGAGGTTTAATATCTTGTAAACCATGAGGCTCTAAAGGTAGCTTTTGCCCTAAGCGATCAGCGAGTGCTTTACCTTGCTGTGGATTGCGTTGGTATTGGGTAAAATGTTCTGCTATTAGGTTATCAGCTCCATCATATTGGTATGCTTTTTCTAATAAAGGTAATATATTTTGCTGTTTTTGTTGAGGCTGGCTAATTTGTCGCCTAATTAAGCGTCCTGTTTTATCATATTTAGTATGGGTATCAAGTTGTCCTTGAGTTCTTAGGATTTCTTGATGCAGTCTATCACGTTCAAAGTCAGCAATGATTAAACCGTCTAAATTAATTTGATGTAAATAACCGCTACCATAATAAAGGTGGTTTAGATTACGTCCATCAGGTAGTGTAAATTGTTCAAGGTTGCCTAGTTCATCATAACTATATTTTAAGTTACCAAAATTATTAATTTCACTTTGTAGCTGACCAAGCTCATCATAAGTATAAGCTAATGTTTGTTTTTTACCTTGGCTATCAGTAAAAACTATAGATATTAAATTATCATTTTTATCGTAACTATATTCTGTTATTCCATCATCCGTTATTTTTTTTATTAAACGCCCTATGGCATCGCGCTCAAAACGATGACTAATAATAGTTTGATAATCCTTTGTATCAATATGGGTAGATTCGGTATCATCATTAGCAGCTAGGCGTTTTCGTGGATCATTTTCAATAGGTGCTCCGATATAGTCAATACCAATAACTTGATCCAAATTATTATAATGATAACATCTTGCACCACCATCAAGTTCATGTTGCACAGTCAGGCGATCTAGCGCATCCCATTCAAAACGATAACTTTCTTTATTCTCATTGGTTAACGCAGTTAAACGACCATAATCATCATAATGATACCCTACTGATCGCCCCTGCGCATCAATACGTTGGGTGATTCGACCTGCTATATTATATTTATATTGAGTGATATTTTGAACCGGGTCAATATACCCTGTTATAAGACCAATTTGGTTGCGTTGATAACGTATTACACGCTCATCAGCTAAAGTAATCTGTGTTAAAAAGCCTGTTAGGTCATATTGATAGGTAGTGGCTTGATTTAATTCATTAATAACTTGCTCAAGAAAACCCCGTTGGTCATATTTATAATAAGTATGATAACCTGAACAATCACGATACTGTATTAATTGTCCTGAAGCTGTCCAGCGCAGTATCTTTTCTTTACCTGTTGCATCAGTAATATGAGTAATTAGTCCTCTGGTATCATATTCATAGGATGTGACTTGTTGTAATGGATCAATAACTTTTATAAGGTTACCTACACCATCATAGTAGTAATACCACGCATTGCTATTAAAATCTATGACTCGGCTTGGTAAACCTTTATAATTGTTATAGTAAGTATATCTAGTACGTCCTAAAGGATCTGTTGCTTCTATCTCATGGCCATATTCATTGTATTGAAATTGCCATGCATTTCCTAATGGATCAATACTCTTTGTTAATAGTCCATCTTTCCATTCATCTAGCCATTTATTACCCAAAGCATCTAGTTGCTCATAAACATTATGGTACTCATCCCAATAATAGAGTTCAGTGCGACCTAAACTATCTGTAACTTTAGTTTCACCTTTAGTTAAATCATAATTAAAGTAATAGTCTTCACCTGTATCAGTCCAGTGATGAATAACTCGCCATTCTTGTTGGGGTTGAGGCGCTTTTAAGGTTTTTGGTATACGTTCATTAGGCACATCATAAACTGCCCACTCATAATAACAGGTATTTCCTGCTGGCTGAGTATGACTTGCCATTTTACGATCAGCATTATAAGTAAACTGACGTAATACAGTATTTTCTTGGTTTTTAACAGTTTTTAAATCACCGTACTCTGTAAATTCATAGCTAACTAATAGTTCTGATTTTTCAATGGTAGCTTTATTTTCATTATTTAAATAAAGACGCTCTACTGATTGTAAACGCTTCAGATATTGGGGGTGATAGTTAAGCTGGATAACAATATGTTGTTCATTATCACTAATACGATCAATACGACCATCCTCATCATAACTAAGATCAAGATGGTTACCATTACGATCGCTCAAGCGTAATAGTCTTGAACGATTAGGATTAGATGGGTCTTTATCAAAAACACTAAGTATGCCAGAGCCAACATCTTCAATGACTGTAAGACTTGGCGTAATTTGAGTTATGCATAATTTTTCTTCTGGTACATAAAGATAGCTTCCTTCTTTTAAGTTACCTAACTCTAATTGTCTTCCTATATCATCATAATAAAGCCATAGCTCTCCCTCTTCTGGATGAGGAATTCTTCTAATTTCACATTCATAAAATAAACTCCATCCCATACCCAATAAAGTATTATTTCTATCACTAGCGCTACTATAATTACGTTGCCACACAATAGGTAATAAACTAGGTAATTGAAAATCTAAATCATTACTTTCATTCCATTGTAGTTTTGTACCACTATTAACCATTACTGGGTTACCCTTACCACAACCTCCTTTAATTTTTGCGATACCTCGCACAATCATAATGGCATCAAAGATCATCGTGGCCGCTTGCACCCACTTATTTTTACCACTAGTAATATCTCTAACTGTAATAGTTTCTCCACCTATACGCACATCGGGGGACACTTTATCTGCCTGATAGTTCTCATTAATATCACCTTCACAAGTGGTTTTCATGTTACTACGGCCAGCAGGTTGGCCATTGATATTAACTTCTTCTGAACCTTGAGCAATATATTGAGACGTTTTAGAGAACTCTTCTGCAAAATCATTGCCTGTAAAAAAGTCAAACACACTATTAATCATGTATGAAAAAGAATCATTAGTATGGCGCTCACAAAACACACAATCTTCATCAGCAGGCTCAGTCCCCAGATCGGCCTTTGTCACAACAGGGGAGTCAGCAATTGCTTTTCCTCTATCAATAAAGCCTTCAACAATACCCATTGGAGTCATTCCCCATAAGGTTTTTTTCAATGCATCCCAAGTGCTAGGTCCAGTTTCAGGAACTTTTTCTATATCAGCTACTTTCTTACCCGCTGCACGTGCAGAAAACCGAGAGTTTGTACGAGTATCTCTAGATGCTGTAGAGATAAACCCCATCTCCTCTGGTGGAGATACCCAATTTCCCACTGAATCGGCAATTTCAGTAATTTTTTTCCCTATTCCAGTAGATTGAGCGGCTGTTCCCATCACTGCGCCAGCTATTAAACCAACACCTAATGCCACTGCTGGACAAGCTATAAAACAAGTAACTGCAAAAGCAGCTGCACCATAAATAAGAGCCTCTGTTGCCCAACTAACCAGCTCCCCAAGCCATGAGGTGTGTATTAACGGATCTTGTAACCTTGCTGCCCATTCATCTGACATAAAATATCCTTACTAGTTAATTATCCTTAAATTGGGAAAGATCAATACTGGCTTTAATCTCATCCCATTGGGTTTTATCTGCATCATCTAGTGGTTTCTGCTTTACATAATTAATTGCAATCGTATTTTGAGTATCAGGCACTTGTAGTAATAATTGAAATTGATAGGTAGGTACTTTATTACGTAAAAACTGATTACGTGTTTGTACAGCTTCTATATCTTGATTGAGGCCTACTTTTACTGATTCAATTGAGTCATTTTTAAAACCATCTACTGTTTTTTGAAGTTTTTTCATTTGTTGATTAAAATCTGTTGCAAGATCTTTACCATTCAATAAACCTCGACCAATAACAATAGTCATCTCTAACGCTTTATAGGAAAGAATGTTTAATGTCATATCTCTATAATCATTAGAGGGAATATCTATTTGTATATCTTCTGCATGGTATTTCATGAATCATTTCTACCCTTTTAGTTTTATGATTACTTAGCTTTAGTCCAAGGCAATACACCTTTCTTTTTTCCTGGCTTTAACTCCCCAACATGCTGTAAAACAGCATTAAACTCTTTCGTACAGGGTTTATAACGGACAAGTGTTTGACCTTTCATGCTATTATTTTCATCAATAAAAAGCTGTAGCAAAATATCACCATTCTCCTCCATCCAGGCTTCACCAACATAACTAGTGTTTTCTATTTGATTAATTACTTTATGACATTGGTTCAAACTGATAAATATTTGTATACGCGTTTCTAAAATATTACGTTTTAAATAAGCGGCACGCTCCAAATTACCTTTCTTCTCTTCAGTATTAGCTAGTAGCATTTTCATTTCTGAATCATCTTTTATCTCACCAGAAAGATATTTGTTACCAATTAATTGAATGCCTTTATTAAATGAATGAATAGCTTTTTTAAACTCGTTGTTAATAAGGGATTCTTTTCCTTGTTGAAGTATGTTATTAAGAACGACAAGGTCATCACACATTGCAACAGTACTAATTGCAGTAAACGTTATATAGTTAACTGGTATATTCTGATATATATAGTGATCCACAGGAATATAATCCATAAGAGAACTCCTATTCACACTCATACTTTTGTTTAGCTAATGCAATACGTGTATCTAAAGTATTGTGTTTTAAATTTGCCGCTGTTTCTATATTTCCTTTTTTTTCTTCTGTTTCAGCTAATATTAATTTAAAGGCTGTACTGTCTTTTATATTATCTGAAATATAATTATCACCTATTATTTGAATACCTTTAGAAAATAGATTTAAAGCATCCTCAAACTCATTAACCTTAATGCATTTTTGCCCCTTCATGAGTAGTTGCTCTGCTTGCTTAATTTCTTGACAATTCATCTTATAAACTCCATTATTTAAGGATATATCCTTTTTAATATACCGTTCTTACCTTCATAGTAAGCCATATTATTTGCTGTAGCTGTTTCTTTTGCTGCAATACTAGAGGCTTCTGCTAGAGATTTTCCTTGATTAACTAACTCAAAAACACGTGTATCATGAGCCGTTGCAGAAATATTCTCTTTAGTAGCTGTTGTTGTCATCATAAGGAATTGTTTATCGCCACTTTGTACCATATCAATATATTGTTTATTGGAAATAGTGGTTGCTATATCTCCTCCACTAAAAGAGATATCCGTAAATCCCCCTTCGGATATATCATAAGGATGAGTATGGAAAACACCTACCATTTCCTTTCCTTTCGGAATATTAAAATCTGGTGTAAAAGAGCCACTCGTTCCTCCAGCTGTGTTTATGATAGAGTATTTCCCTGTAGTAGTATCTTTAACAAACGTACCACCAAACTCCTGACTTTTGCCATTAGGAAAACTATTTCCCCAGAGTTGATCAAAAGTTCCTTGCATGCTAGATAAATTAACTTCTTTGGGAGTATTGGTTACAGTTGTAGGCATTGTTTCTGGTAATATGCCTTGTACTGGGGGAGTTACGCCATTAACTGCGTTATTCTTATTTTTCTCTGATGTAATATTCAATGAGCTTACACCACTCTCATTTAATTGATTTTGATGGGTAACGGCATCTTGTTTATCTTGTTCTACAGAACTACCTTCCTGACTACCACCGCCACCACCAAAATAACTTTCAACTTCCTGATTAATTGTACCAGAAGCAGTTCCTGGTACAGTTGCAACACCTTTACGTGAGCCTTTTGATCCAATGTTAAGATCTAGCAGTCCTGTATTAGTATTAATTTGTCCTGCTGTTTCACCAAAGATATTAAAAGTCTTACAACTGATGTTAAGTGAACCGTCAGCATGTAAATCAATAGCTGTTTCACCACACACTAAACGAAGCATTTCACCCGCCTCCATTTCATAGGTGGTAGTAACTTTATCTTTTTTATTAGCACCTACTTTAAGTTCATCAGTTTTACGAACAACACGAGTACGATTATTACCAATAGTAACGTTTTCATCGTTACCTATATTTTTTGAACGATTCACCCCAACTTTAAGAGTTTCATTATTTTCTACTACAATATTTTGGTCTTTTTGAGCATGAATATAAATTTGCTCCTCACCCTTTTTATCCTCAAAAGTGAGCTCATTTGAACCGCCACCACCAGGCGAACTATTAGTTTTAAAACCTGTTTTGGTTTTATTATCAGGCATACCCTCAGCTTGGGTATTAATACCATTATTAACACAACCTGTTATCATTGGCTGATCAGGGTCACCTTCTAAAAAGGTAATCACTGCTTCCATACCTATTCTTGGGATAGTAAATGTCCCATAACCTTTATGTGCCCAATTACTACCTACTCGTACCCAACAGCTAGAGTTTTCATCAAACTGCCCTTCACGATCCCAAAAAAACTGGACTTTAACACTACCATACTCATTACAATAGATTTCCTCACCAGCAGGACCAACCACTTTTGCTGTTTGACTTCCATAAATTCTGGTTCTTGGATGTTGTAATGCAGGTCGCCAAATAACGTCTTTAGGTGTTGCTGTAAAGGTATTACGATAACCTTGGTGAAACTCCCCCTCAGGAAATGCTAAATCATTATTTGATGAAAATTTGTTTTTGAGCCTAGCATTATTTTCCCCACCTAATGCTTCAACGACTTGTGGTTGTTTTCCTTGATGGATAATCGTATTAAGTAACCAAGGGTCTTTTGCATCAATGCTTGGATGTTCATCTATAGATAAATAATAACCTGTATGTAGGGTAGGTACATCACTATAACCTTCAGCTAATACATGAGTTGTTCTTAAACGTTCTACCGCTATCTGAGCCAGTTGTTTACCTCGTGCATTATCCATAAAACGTCCAGGATAATCATAAAACTCTATATCAGGTTCAATGGCACCATTTGCCTTGGCACTTTGCGTTCCCTCTGCTTGACCTTCAGGTATTTTGGTATTCGTAAAGTTGTAATCCCGCCATGTAGTACGTTTAGTTTTACTGGTAAGATTAACATCAAAGGCTTTAATTACAGAATCGTCTGCAACAAAACCAGTACCTGATGCATAACGAACAGCCTGAGCTAGTGAAGGAAAAATAGGATTACTATCACCAAATACCATTAAATGATTATCTGCTGTATGTTTAAAGTGATAATGAATTCCCTCTTCTTCACAAAGGCGTTGGATAAAATAGGCATCTGTTTCATCATACTGTACACAATAATCTCGTTTTGGATAGGTTTCTTTTAAATGAAATTCATGTTGTGAACCTTCCATAATTCCATATTCACTAAGAACTTGTGTAATAATTTGAGGAACTGTTTTATGCTGAAAAATCCGTTGATTTGTTCGTTTTTCAAGATGTGCAAAACGTGGTGCTAAAATAACGCTATATTCTGCATAATCATTACCTACAGCACCGCGTCTAACAGACATAATAACGCCATGTACACCGTTTTTTCCATCAGGCGTAAAAGCAAGATAGGCTGGCTTACTTAATAACTGGGTAATATCATAACGAATATGTTTATTAACCAGATTGATTTCAAAGGTATAGGGTTGGCTAATTGATTCCTTTCCTTCAAAACTTAAGATTTGTAACCCTGTATTTTCTAAACCAGCAACTGACAGATTGAAGTGGGTTTCATTAGCAAGATTAAACATAAACATACCTTTAAAATTATCCTTAAATTACTCTCGAATGATAGTACCTTAGTCTTAAAAACACGTATTAGACCTAAGTCTAATATGAGGAAAAGAATACTATGACATTAAGAGCCACTATCCTATTAATTTTTAATGAGTTTTATAAGTTTAACTAGCTAAAAAAAAGTTAAAGTGATTTGTGATAAAAGTCTCAAAATAAACATTTATAATATTTAAAATAAAAACTGTTTACTTATAACTTAAACTGGATAAACAAGATAATAAAATAAGTAATCAGAAAAGATTAAAACTAATTAACTAAAAACTATTTATCTAATTCCTTATTTATGAGAAATTTTATAACTCTAACTTCAATTATATTCAATCTCTTAAAAAGGTTAGTTAGCTAATAGATATACATCAAAGATACAGAGACGTATAGGATCTATAGTTACCCTAAATTTTGCAAGGATTAATTTGATAACTGTAAGCTTGCTTCAATCTATCCGATGTCTATTAGATATATAACATATCAGCATCACAATGAGTTACGCACTTAATAAACCTAAAAAAATCACAGCATCAAAATACCATTCTTATACACAGGTTAATCATTAGGTTGATAAGCCATTCATGTCATTAATTATTAATCTTCACAAAACTAATGTAGGTAACTAAAAAACCCTCTATTTAGTTACTATCTTAATAGCAGTTAATAGTTTGTATTAAATACTGTTTGTTTAGTAGTATTAAAATACCTTTTTACAATGCAGTACCTTTTTTTGGTATAAATAAAGAAGACATATCAGCGCCTTCTAATTCCAATAATTTTATTTTTGTAGCAATCCCTCCAGCATAGCCTGTTAAGCTACCATTTGCTCCCACTACTCGGTGGCAAGGGATTATAATAGAAATAGGATTATGCCCAACTGCACCACCAACTGCCTGACTAGACATACTTTGTTTATTCATTTTCACAGCCATTTTTTTGGCAATATCACCATAGGTAATAACTTTACCGTAGGGTATTTCAGTCAAAATATTCCATATTTGTTGGCGAAACTCTCCACCAATAGGTGCTAATGGTAATTCAGAAATGGCAGGTTGCTTGCCAGCAAAATATTTTTCTAACCAATTTTTGGTTGCCTTAAAAACAGGTATGTTATCCTTTTCTACCATGGCCTCAAGTATAGTATCACCATGATACTTTTGCCCTGCTATCCACAAACCAAGCAGACTTTCGCCATCACATGCTAAAGTAAGTAAACCGACAGGTGATAAATAAGTTGTTGAGTAATACATTTTTAGCCCTCCTCTCATTATTTGCAATTTACAGAGAGTTCCAAAGATTTATTGTTGCGTAACTGCGCCAAGGTCGCCATGCTTCTGCCATAGAAAGAAGTTGCTTTGATGTATAGGGTTCAAGTGCTTTTTTTACACCCACATCTGTTTCCAGAAAAGCATCAGTCCATGCCATTGTACGCATAGCAATATACTGCGCTGTCCAACTACCAATACCACGAATTGCCATTAGTTTTTTTATTTCTACTTCTGGTTGCGCACAAAAGCCAAAATCAATTTTTCCGTATACTAATGCCTGTGCTAATTCAAAAATAGTCCTTACACGGCTTGCAATAATACCTAATGGCCCAAAGTGATTTTCAATAAGGCCATCCAGAGCAAGTATATTTTCAGGTGATGGAAAAACATGAGTCAACCCCTCTACTCCTGTTTGCAAGGGTGTACCATAATGCTCAACCAACCTAGCTGCTAATGTACTTGATGCTTTTACCGTAATTTGTTGTCCTAATACTGCTCGTACTGCCATTTCAAACGCATTAAAACAACCAGGTAAACGAATTCCCAAAACACAAAGCCCAGCTCGAATATTATTCATTGGTGCGAGGGTTTCATATACTGCATAGGGATCACAATACAAATCAAATAAATGACGCACTCTTGCTAATACTTGTGATAATACTGGTAATAGGGTCTCGCTTATGGTAACAGTCAAAACATCTTGTTTTGGCTTATGCCCTACCCGTACCCAACCATAGATATGTTGTTGATCTGCATTGACTAAATGGACAGTACGCAGATATTGCCCATCCTTTACTATCTCTACACCTTTAATTGCACGTTGCGCTAGAAAGTTTAATATCTGTTGCCACTGATAAGGAGGACGATAGCCTAAAGCCAACGTTATATTGCTGTCATGCTTTTTTCTTTCTGAAATTCGTTTGCGTAAAACCGTAGGTGCAAGGTTATAGTGTTTTTTAAAAAGGTCATTAAATCTTCGTAAGCTACCAAAGCCTGCTACCATTGCAACATTTAGTACAGATAAATTGGTATCAGTAAGAAGATTTTTGGCAGAGAGTAATCGACATGTTTGAAGATATTGTACTGGTGACACATTATATTCGGCCATAAATACTCGTCGTAAATGCCGATCTGTGCAGCCAAGACGTATAGCAAGCTCATCTAATCGTTGGCCACTTCCACAATTCTCCTCCAACATTCTTGCAGCTCGATGAGCCAAGGTAACAGTAGCATCAGTGATTGACATACCTGGTGCAAGCTCTGGTCGACATAAAAGGCACGGCCGATACCCCGCCTGCTCGGCTTCCGCTGCGGTTGCATAAAAAGTACAATTTTCAATTTTCGGTTGCTTTGCTCTACAGACTGGACGGCAGTATATTCCAGTGGACGATATAGCTACAAAAAAACGTCCATCAAAACGTGCATCTTTCGCTTTAAATGCTGTATATAAACCAGTTTTATCAGTAATCAGCATGGCTACTGCCCTTTATTTAAACTTGACCTAATTATGTCATATATTTAAAAAAATTCTGGCTATTTTCGGACATCATATTGTAAGAGTATTAGCTATTATTTAAATATAAGCTAATAAACCAAGACAGGTTTAATTACTCATAGACATTACATTAGTGTAATGTAATGAATAATAAGCTCACTTTTGCTACAGTACTGATATAATAAGCGTTCGCTCATTTTTAAAGCCACCTATTTAAAGTACCAATCCTATTACTTATGAATAAAACAAAGCAACAACAGCTTATTCGCTGGCTAAAACAACAAAATGGCATAGCAAAGAACTGGCTACGGCTATCAATGCTGCTTGGTACGATTAATGGCCTTGTTATTATTTTTCAGGCTTGGCTGTTGGCTACTATTCTACATAGCCTTATTGTAGAACAGGTTAATAAAGAATCACTCTCCCTTTACTTTTTGGGGCTGATTGCTACTACTGTAATACGAACAGTTCTAGCGTGGGCAAGAGAGAAAGTAGGCTTTTTATGTGGTGCAGCAGTTCGTAAAACTATTCGTAAAACAGTGTTAGATAAGTTGGAGGCATTAGGCCCTGTCTGGATTCAGAATAAACCTGCTGGTAGTTGGGCAAGCATGATCCTTGAACAAATCGAGGAAATGCAAGATTTTTACTCCCGTTATTTACCACAGGTAGCGTTAGCTGCCATTATCCCTATTTTTATATTAATTGCTGTTTATCCTACTAACTGGGCGGCTGGCCTTATTCTTACATTTACAGCCCCGCTAATCCCTTTATTTATGGCATTAGTAGGTATGGGTGCAGCAGAAGCAAACCAACGTAATTTTGCGGTATTGGCTAGATTAAGTGGTACTTTTCTTGATCGTTTAAAAGGGCTTAATACACTGCGTTTGTTCTTTCAAGGTAATAATGAAATCAAACAGCTCGAAGAATCTTCAGAAGATTTCAGACAACGAACCATGACTGTATTAAAACAAGCCTTTCTCTCTTCAGCAGTATTAGAATTTTTTGCCTCAGTATCAATCGCCATAGTGGCTGTGTATTTTGGTTTCTCCTATTTGGGTGATCTTAATTTTGGACACTATGGTTTAGGGGTTACCTTATTTGCTGGTTTTTTTGCCTTAATACTAGCCCCCGAATTTTTTCAGCCATTACGAGATTTAGGTACTTTCTACCATGCCAAAGCACAGGCAATAGGTGCAGCTGAATCATTAGTAACCTTTTTAGCACATGAAAATAATAATCCCTTAGTGGGCGATAAATTAATTGATAATCCAGATGAGATTATCATTACCGCTAATGAGTTATTTATTCTATCGCCACAGGGTCAGCAATTAGCAGGCCCTTTATCTTTTACCATCAACAGTAAACAAAAAATTGCTATCGTTGGGCATAGTGGTGCAGGTAAAAGTTCGCTATTTAATCTATTACTAGGATTTCTACCCTACCAAGGTTCGTTAACTGTTAATGGTGTTGAGCTTAATCAGCTTGATATTGAGAACTGGCGCAAACAACTCAGTTGGGTGGGACAAAACCCCTATTTACCCGAAACAACGATTAAACAAAATATCTTACTTTCTAACCCAAACGCTTCTGAACAGCAATTAACTACCGCCATTAAAAAAGCTTATATTGATGAATTTTTAGAGCGTCTGCCTAATGGTATAGAAACCTCAGTGGGTGAATATGCCACTCAACTTTCCGTAGGACAGGCACAACGCCTTGCTGTTGCTAGAGCCTTATTAATGCCTTGTCAGCTATTGTTATTAGATGAACCCACCGCTAGTTTAGATGCTAATAGTGAAATGTTAGTGATGCAATCATTAACAGAAGCCGCTCAACATCAAGCAACGCTTATGATTACCCACCAGTTAAAAGATACAGCTAACTATGACACTATCTGGGTGATGGATAAGGGTATGATTATACAAACAGGTAACTATCAAGAACTCTGTAGTGTTGAGGGTGCCTTTGCTCAATTATTAGCTAGCCAAAGAGAGGAGATTTAAACAATGCGTGATTTATATCCTTTCTTAAAACTTTATCGTCAATATTGGCGAAAAATCGCATTAGGTATTTTGCTGGCTATTCTCACCTTACTTGCCAGTATTTGCTTATTAAGCATATCGGGTTGGTTCTTAGCTTCAACCGCTTTAGCAGGCATTATGGGCGTTACCTTCAACTATTTACTACCTTCAGCAGGTGTCCGTGGTTCTGCGGTTCTGCGTACCGTTTTTCGTTATGGTGAGCGCTTAGTTAGCCACGATACCACTTTTAGAATTTTAGCTAAGCTACGTGTTTTTACCTTTAGAAAATTACTACCACTAACCCCTAGTGCTATCTCTCGTTTTAAACAAGCCGAATTATTAAATCGCTTAGTGGCTGATATCGATACCCTAGACCATCTTTATCTACGCCTCATCTCACCAATAGTCAGCGCCATTATGGTGATTTTTATCATCACTACTGGTTTATTATTTATTGATGCTAATCTAGCTTTAACCTTAGGCCTTATACTCACTGTATTAGTGTTAATCACCCCTCTTATCTTTTATTATGCAGGCAATCCTATTGGCATTAGCCTAACCCAATTAAAAGGCCAATATCGAACAGAGCTTACTGCTTGGTTACAGGGGCAAGCTGAACTCGCTATTTTTAATGCACTAGCACGTTTTCGTTCACAACTAAATAATACTGAAATAAAGTGGTTAAACACTCAGAAAAAACAAGCTTCATTAACGGGCTTATCCCAATCCTTTATTATTCTAGCTGCTGGCCTAACTACTGTTCTTATACTCTGGTTAGCGGCTAATGGTGTTGGAGCTAACCATACCTTAAACCCTCTGATTGCCCTATTTACCTTTGCTTCACTAGCAGCTTTTGAAACCCTTGCGCCTGTTGCAACTGCTTTCTTACATTTAAGCCAAGTTACCTCATCTGCTAAACGAGTCAATGAATTACTATCGCAACAAGCCGATGTTACCTTTACCCAAGCAAAAGCAGATTATCTACCTCAAGCCAGTCTACAACTAAACAAAGTCTCTTTTAGCTACCCTGACCAACCACAAAATGTATTAACCAATATCAATCTACAACTGCAAACAGGCCAGCATATTGCGCTATTAGGTAAAACAGGCTGTGGTAAATCAACATTACTACAGCTACTAACCCGCGCTTGGGATCCTCAACAAGGGCAGATTACCCTTAACCAAATAGCACTGGCTGACTACGATGAACAAACCTTAAGACAAATGATCTCAGTGGTGACACAACGCGTGCATATTTTTAGCGCCACATTACGACACAACCTTTTAATTGCTAATGCAGATACTACAGAGCAACAACTGATAGAGGTTTTAAATCAGGTTGGGCTTAGTAAGCTACTTGAAAATGATGGCCTTAACCAATGGTTAGGTGAAGGTGGTAGGCAACTTTCAGGGGGTGAGCAAACCCGTATAGGTATTGCTAGAGCCTTACTCCATCAAGCTCCACTTATCTTATTAGATGAACCAACCAATGGCTTAGACACTGAAACAGAACAGCAAATATTACGCATCTTAAAACAACATGCTCAACATAAAACCTTAATTATGGTGACACACCGTTTAACCAACTTAAACGAAATGGATATGATTGTGGTGATGGATGCTGGCAACATTATCGAACAAGGTAATCATCACGCACTGCTAGAACAAAAAGGTCGCTACTGGCAGTTTGTTAACAGTGCTGCTCAATAGTTACCTATACCATAAAACCATTGATTGCATTTATTCAATGGTTTGTAATTTACAAATTAAAAGATGTTTAATTTACCGTTTAAACCTTATTTAACAATTGAAGTTAAATAATTAGTTAATACTGGCATATGATCAAAAATAAAAAAGTGATTACCTTGCATTTCAATAAAATTAATAGGTTGTTTATTTTCCTGTTGCCACGCGTAAACAGACTCTTTAGTCATATCCTCCTGATCACCATAGATAACTGTCATAGGTACGTCTAAACTATATTGAGCTATTGTGTAGTTATAATTTTCTACTAACTTAAAATCATTTTTAATAATCGGCTCAAAATAATCTTTTAATTCTTGATACTCTAAAAACTCATCAGGAATTCCTCCCATGTTTTTTAAAGAATCCCAAAACTCTGTGGAAGGCAAATGATGAATGAACTTACTTCTTCTAAAACAAGGCGCATTTCGTCCTGAAACAATAAGATGTGTAGGATGTGGCAGATTCTCTTGTTTAATCTTATTAGCCAGAAGATAAGCTAATAATGCTCCCATACTATGACCATAAAATATATATTGTCTATCTAACTCTAAAGGTTTAATCACCTTCATAAAAAGATAATCTACTAATGTATTTATATCATCTATTAATGGTGTATTTGATAAAGCTTCCCTGCCAGGTAATTCAGGTGTTACTACTTCATAAACTGTTTGCAATGGTTCTAACATCTCTCTATAAGATAATGAATTACCTCCTGCAAAAGGGAATAAAATAAGTAATGGCTTCTTGTTATTCATGCTATTTTCCTCATTGACTACTAAACAGTTACTGTTAGTAGTTATCCTTTTTCCATATAGTTTAAATAATCTGCACTGTTGTAATATTTATCATCATGGGTAATAGTGAAAAGTAAACTCTTCTTTTTTTAATAATGGCTGAGTTTTTATATAAAACTTCCCACAAAAAGCTGAATTTAGATAAGCACTCCACTCATCTACTATTAGGGCTAACTGTTTATAGAGACTTATAGATAATATTGTGATAAAAAAATGACCTTTCTCTAAAGTTAGTTTTTTATCAAAAACAATTTCACTACTAATAGTGTTGTCATTATGGTGAACAATTAATTGGTAAGGTTTTAATTTTATTTTCACATTGTCTAAAGCAGATACAGCTGATATTTCTAACATAACTCAGTAATCTCTTATTAAGCTAATTCCTTGTCAAATAAATATCAACTTCAAACTAACTAACAATTACTGCAAGTTATAATAATATTTATAAAATTCTGACTCAATATAAGTAAAAAATAATGCTATTTACATTACAAAAAGAAGTCCGAAATCGGCATGATTTAAAACGAAATTTATGTTCTTTAATTAATTAATTTAATCCAATCGCTATCCATTAGACAACAGAGACCAAAGTCTAATATATTAATTTTATTAACATTACCATGAATAGCAGTCATATAATTCAACACTTTTATAATTTGCTAATGCATACTTAAAATTCTTATAAATATTAAAATATCTATGTTCCACTAAAAGGTTTCTCAAAGAACTCCAATTAATTTATCCAGATTCTTAAATATTTTATTTTGGAAGTTTGTACATTTTTCTAAAAAAGTAATCAAGTAATCTTGGAATATTGCCCAATGTTATTCTCTTTAGTAAGGATTACACTTCTATATGATCTGTGAATCTAGTTAATAATGTTTTGTATTAATTAGATAATTTTCTGATTTATTACTTAGTTAAAACAGAAATCTGAATGTTATCAATGGAAGTAATCATGAAAAAGACTAAAATCGTATGTACATTAGGCCCAGCAACCGATACAGCAGAGATTTTAGAACAGTTATTGATTAATGGGATGAATGTAGCTCGATTTAATTTTTCTCATGGCAGTCATCAAGATCATCGAGCAAGGATAAGTGCTATTAGAGCTGCTTCTAAACGAGTGAACATTCCAATAGCTATTATGTTAGATACCAAAGGGCCAGAAATGCGCTTAGGTTGCTTTAAAAATGGCAAAGCAAACCTAAAAAAAGGTCAATCATTTACCTTAACAACAGCAGAGCTTGTAGGTGATGAAACAATAGCCTCTATCACTCATCACAACTTACCTCAAGAAGTACAAGTAGGTAATAAGATTTTATTAGCAGATGGTTTGATTGAGCTGACTGTACAATCTATTGAAGATAATCAGATAGTAACAATCGTTGAAAATAGTGGCAATATTAGTGATAGAAAACGTGTTGCCGCACCTGGTGTTAGTTTAGGATTACCACCTGTTTCAGAAAAGGATATCCAAGATATTCTATTGGGCATTGAGGAAGATATAGATTTTATTGCAGCCTCTTTTGTACAACGTGCCTCTGATGTACAAGTAATTAGAGAAATATTAGACGAACATAACTCAAGTATCCAAATTATCTCTAAAATTGAAAATGCCGAAGGCGTTAAAAATATGGCAGAAATTTTAGAAGTATCGGATGGCCTTATGGTCGCCCGTGGTGATTTGGGGGTTGAAATACCAGCCGAAGAAGTACCACTTATTCAAAAAGCGATGATTAAATTATGTAATAAGTTAGGCAAGCCCATTATTACCGCAACCCAAATGCTCGAAAGCATGATGGTTAATCCAAGACCAACCCGAGCAGAAGCGAGTGATGTTGCCAACGCTATTTTAGATGGTACAGATGCTATTATGTTAAGTGGCGAAACTGCTTCTGGACAATATCCTGTAGAAGCGGTTAAGACTATGGTATCCATAGCTAAACGCACTGAACAAGCCATTGATTGTGAAACGGAGCTAGTTCGCTCAGGGTTTAAACGAACCAACACAACGGACGCTATCAGTCATGCATCGGTACAAATTGCTGTCGAGCTAAATATTAAAGGCATTATTACCGCAACCGAAAGTGGTTTTACCGCACAGATGGTATCCAGATACAGACCCCAACCTTTTATTTTTGCAGTAACACCCCATGAAAAAACCATTAGACGTTTACAGCTCATTTGGGGAGTTATTGCTGTTCAAGGAAAACCCAGTGACAATACTGACACAATGACCAAAGAAGCAATTCAACGTTGTTTAGACGCTGGTTATATTCAAACCGGTGATCTTGTGGAAGTAACTGCAGGAATCCCCATTGGTACGAGAGGAAGTACCAATATGATTCAAGTACATGTTGCTGGAACCAGTTTAGGTAGCTAACACAATGACTAGTTACCTCTTTTTATCTACTAAGCTATATGGAGTAATAAGCTTTAAGCTTATTTTACCCATTAAAAAGCCTCACATCTTATTAAAAAATCACTCACTGCTCAAAAAGCACCTAACGAGTGATTGCCGTTTTGTTGCGGCTATACCAAGCCAACAAAACTATCGTTTTTTTTCCAACATCCTAAGGAAATAAATATGAGCAATTTAACTGATAAACAAACAGTTGCATGGAAAGGTTTTAAAGGCACTCACTGGCAAAATGAAGTGAATGTACGCGATTTTATTCAAGCCAACTATACGCCCTATGAGGGTGACGAAGCTTTTCTAACAGAAGCGACTGAAGCAACAACTAAGTTATGGAATGAAGTTTTGGAGGGTATTAAGGTTGAAAATACAACTAAAGCACCACTCGATTTTGATACGGACATTATTTCTACTATCACATCCCATGACGCTGGCTACATCAGCCAATCTTTAGAAACTATTGTCGGCTTACAAACTGATAAACCACTAAAACGGGCAATTATTCCCTTTGGTGGTATTCGGATGATTGAGAGCTCTTGCCAAGCCTATAATCGTACACTAGACCCTACTGTAGCAGAAATCTTTACTAAATACCGTAAAACGCATAACCAAGCGGTATTTGATGTATATACGCCTGAAATTGTAGCTTGCCGTAAATCGGGGATTATCACTGGTTTACCAGATGCCTATGGGCGTGGTCGTATTATTGGTGACTATCGTCGTGTAGCACTCTATGGCATTGATTTTTTAATGGCTGATAAGCGTAAACAATTTGATTCACTACAAGCTGATTTAGAAAAAGGTACAGACTTAGAAGCCACTATCCGTTTACGTGAAGAAATCACTGAACAACACAAAGCATTAAACCAAATAAAACAAATGGCAGCCAAATATGGCTATGATATTTCAATACCAGCCACTACTGCTCAAGAAGCTATTCAGTGGACTTATTTTGGTTACTTAGCAGCTGTTAAATCGCAAAATGGCGCAGCTATGTCGCTAGGCCGAGTATCAACTTTTCTCGATATTTATATTCAACGTGATTTGGATAATGGTGTAATCACAGAACAACAAGCACAAGAGTTTATCGACCATTTTGTGATGAAATTACGGATGGTTCGCTTTTTACGTACCCCAGAATATGATGAGCTATTTTCTGGTGATCCAATATGGGCAACTGAATCCATTGGTGGTATGGGACTAGATGGACGAACATTAGTCACTAAAAACTCATTCCGTTTCTTACATACCCTCTATAATATGGGTCCCTCTCCAGAGCCTAATATCACTATTTTATGGTCTGAAAAACTACCACAAAGCTTTAAAGAATACGCCAGTAAAGTATCCATAGATACCTCATCATTACAATATGAAAATGATGATTTAATGCGTCCCGACTTTAATAGTGATGACTATGCTATTGCTTGCTGTGTAAGCCCTATGGTAGTCGGTAAACAAATGCAATTCTTTGGTGCACGGGCTAACTTAGCCAAAACCTTACTATATGCAATTAATGGCGGTATTGATGAGAAATTAAAAATTCAAGTAGGCCCAAAAACAGCGCCAATGCTAGATGAAGTATTAGATTTTGATAAAGTAATGGCTGGTTTAGATTCATTTATGGATTGGCTCGCTAAACAATACGTCACTGCTTTAAACTGCATTCACTATATGCATGATAAGTACAGCTATGAAGCAGCCTTGATGGCATTACATGATCGCGATGTTGTTCGCACCATGGCTTGTGGTATTGCAGGGCTATCTGTAGCAGCCGACTCACTAGCTGCTATTAAATATGCCACCGTCAAACCCATTCGTGATAAAGATGGCATTGCTATCGATTTTAAAATTGAAGGTGACTACCCTCAATTTGGTAATAATGATGCGCGAGTTGATGATATTGCTTGTGATCTTGTGGAACGGTTTATGACTAAGATCAGTCAATTAAAAACCTATCGTAATGCAACCCCGACTCAGTCTGTACTTACTATTACTTCAAATGTTGTATATGGTAAAAAGACGGGTAATACACCTGATGGTCGCCCTGCTGGCGCACCCTTTGGCCCAGGCGCTAATCCTATGCATGGCCGCGATAAAAAGGGAGCGGTTGCCTCATTAACCTCTGTCGCTAAATTACCTTTTGCTTATGCTAAAGATGGCATTTCTTACACCTTTTCTATTGTTCCCAAAACACTGGGTAAAGATGATAGAACTCGCAAAACAAATCTTGCTGGAATGATGGATGGCTACTTCCATCATAGCAATGAGTTTGAGGGAGGTCAGCACCTCAATGTTAACGTGTTAGATCGTGAAATGTTATTAGACGCACAACAACACCCTGAAAAATACCCGAGCCTAACCATTCGTGTATCAGGCTATGCAGTGCGTTTTAACTCTTTAACCAAAGAGCAACAAAACGATGTAATCAGTCGCACTTTTACAGAAGCGATGTAATTTAACTACTACAGAAAAGACTCTAGCAAGAGTCTTTTCTTGTACAGGCAATATTAAAGATAATGACTACATCTTTAGCATCAGCAACAGGCAGCATCCATTCCATTGAATCTTTTGGTACTGTTGATGGTCCAGGAATACGTTTTATTGTATTTTTCCAAGGTTGCGTTATGCGTTGTCTGTATTGTCATAATCCCGATACATGGGATATAAAAGCAGGTCGTTTGATTACCATTGACGAACTGATGCAAGAAATTATTTCCTATAAACACTTCTTAATACCCAATGGTGGAGGTGTTACCGCCTCTGGCGGTGAAGCCATGCTACAAGCTGAATTTATAAGCCAATGGTTTAAAGCTTGTCATTCAGCAGGCATAAGCACCTGTTTAGATACCAACGGCTATGTAAAACGCTACACGCAACACATCATAGACTTGCTGCAAGAAACTGATCTGGTTATGTTAGATTTAAAACAAATCAATAATGACACGCATAAAAAACTAACGGGTATTTCTAATCAATATACCTTAAATTTTGCACGCTATTTACAGCAACAAAATAAACCTACTTGGATTCGTTATGTAGTTGTACCTGGTTGGACAGATGATGATAATTCAGCTCACCTATTGGGTCAGTTTACCCAATCTATGCAAAACATTGAAAAGATAGAACTATTGCCTTTTCATAAACTAGGCGAACATAAATGGCAAAATTTAGGATGGAAATACAAGTTAGAGAGTACGCAGCCTCCCTCTTCCGAAACCTTAAAACGTATTCAACATATCATTGCTAGTTATGGTCATAAGGTTACTTACTAGGTTTTATAATCAACTATACTTTTAAGCTAGAGATCGCCAAGCAACGACCTCTATTTATCTTTTAACTATAAACACAGTGGGATAATAAGTCATACTATCCCACTAAACCCTATAAAATTAATATCGCTCTAAAATCGTTAATATTAGTTCGACTAGGGCCTGTTTCCACTAAATCACCCAACTCACTAAAAAGACTATAAGCATCATTTTTAGCCAAATATTCTGCCCCAGAAAGCCCTAATTGAGCCGCTCGAGTTAAAGTATCAGGTGTTATAATAGCACCTGCATTATCCTCACTGCCATCAATGCCATCGGTATCACAAGCAATCGCATAAACATTATCTAAACCATTTAACTCAATAGCTAATGCTAATAAAAACTCAGTATTTCTACCACCACGACCACCTTCAGCAGCAATGGTCACTGTTGTTTCACCACCCGTTAATAATAAAGCGGGTTTGGCAACAGGAGTTTCATGTTGTTTAATTTGCCTAACAATTCCAGCGTGCATTGCCGCCACATGTCGTGCTTCTCCAGTAATACTATCACCTAAAAACAGCACATTAAGCCCCATCGCCTGCGCTGCTTGTTCAGTTGCTTTAAAAGCATCATAGGGCGTTACAATTAGGTGAGACTCCGTATTAGATAACGACTTAGGTGTTTCATCTTGTTCAGTAGCAGATGCTAAAAATTGAGCAACTGCTTCTGGTAACTGAATATTGTACTTTTTCAGAATACGTTTCACATCAGCAAAGGTAGATGGGTCTGCAACCGTTGCACCTGAACCAATTACAGATAAGTCATCACCCACCACATCAGAAATGGCAAAGGTAATTACTTTTGCTGGTGCCGCCACTTGTGCTAAATGACCACCTTTGATAGCTGATAAATGCTTACGTACTACATTCATTTCATCAATTGGCGCACCACAAGCTAACAACTGTTTAGTGATAAATTTCTTATCATCTAAAGTAATACCTTCACGTGGTAAGCTCATTAATGCAGAAGCACCACCTGAAGCTAAAAAAATCACTATATCATCTGCTGTAGCCGACTGGGCATATTCAAATAGCCTTTTAGCTGCTGCTTGCCCTTTACTATCAGGTACAGGATGTGATGCTTCAACAATTTTAATAAACTTAGTGTCTAAGCCATGCTCATAGCGGGTGATCACCATACCTTCTATAGGAAATGGATAAACCCTCTCTAACTCGGCAGCCATACTAGCAGCTGCCTTACCCGCACCTAACACAATGGTTTTGCCTTTTGGTGATGTTTTTGGCAATAGCTGCGCTATTTTACCTTCTGGCATTGCTGCCTGTAAGATAATCCTAAACAATTGATTTAGCATTTCTTTTGGCTGAGGCATTGAATATAACCCTCATAAAATAATAAATAAAAGACAACTGTCACCCTTACAAGGCAACGCTCATAACAAATTTTCTAATGTTACTGACTAAAAGGTTAATTCTCCTCCCTAATCTAATGCATAGTGATTAGGGAGGTATCATTAAAAAACTACTTTTTAATCTCAACTTTAGCAAGCTTCTCGTAAAAACGTGCAATGGCACTATGGTCAAGATCACCCATGCCATCAGTACGAAGTGCTTGCATTATTTCCATTACAGAAGCGGTTAATGGCAATGAAGTACCCACGCCATGAGATGTATCTAAGGCGTTTTGTAAATCTTTAATATGCAGATCAATACGGAAACCAGGTTTAAAGTTACGCTCAAGCACCATCGGCGCTTTAGCATCTAATACCGTACTACCTGCTAAACCACCGCGAATTGCTTGATAAACAAGCTCTGGCTCAACCCCTGCTTTAGTGGCTAAAGCAAATGCTTCTGACATAGCCGCGATATTGAGTGCTACAATCACTTGGTTAGCTAATTTAGTTACGTTACCAGCACCAATAGCGCCTGTGTAAACAACAGAACCTGCCATTGTTTTCATTAGATCATAATGTTTATCGAATAAAGCCTTATCACCGCCTACCATCACTGAAAGCGTACCATCAATTGCTTTAGGCTCACCACCACTAACGGGAGCATCAAGCATGGCAATACCTTTCTTAGCCAAGGCATCATGAATTGCTCGACTGGCTAAAGGAGCAATAGAACTCATATCTATTAACACTGTGCCTGCTTTGGCATGCTCAGCAATTCCTCCTTCACCCAATGCGACTTCTTGCACTTGAGGAGAATTAGGAAGCATGGTAATAATTACATCAGCTTGTTCTGCTACCTCTTTGTTGGATTGAGCTGCTTTGGCACCTGCTAATACAACTTCATCAATAGATGCTTGATTATGATCATAAACAACTAACGAATAACCTGCTTTTAACAAGTTTTTGCTCATTGGTTTACCCATAATACCTAAGCCAATAAAACCTACAATCATCATCTTCTCCTAAATAAACAAATTAAAAAACACTCAGTCATTATTTTAAAAACTTATCTGCCAATGCCTGAGTTGCACCACGGAACACCCCTAAATCACTACCTACGCCTACAAAAGTCGCTCCCATTTCAAGGTAGCGTCTAGCATCAGCCTCAACAGGTGCTAAAATACCTGCTGCTTTATTGTGCGCTTTTGCTACATCAAAAATATGTTGGATGACTTTTTGTACTTCTGGGTGATTAGGTTGCCCAAAATGATTTAATGCGGCTGATAGATCACTGGGGCCAACAAACAGTAAATCTACACCATCAACTGCTGCGATTTGCTCAACGTTCTGCACGCCTAACTGACTTTCAATTTGTACCATGACACAAATATTTTGATTAATCTTCTCAAAATAATCCGCCACCGTACCAAACTTATTACTTCGATGAGCAACTGATACCCCCCTTATACCTTCAGGTGGATAACGAGTTGCTTTAACCGCTTTAATAGCCTCTTCTTTGGTTTCTACCATAGGTACTAAGAAGTTATAAAAGCCGATATCAAGTAACCGTTTAATCAATACAACGTCATTACTAGCAGGACGCACTACAGGTGCACTCCTGCTATCTTTAAGAGTCATTAACTGTGGAATAAAGGTTAAGACATCATTACAAGCATGTTCACCATCTAACAATAACCAGTCAAAACCAGCTAAACCTAAGACTTCAGTTGTAATTGGACTGCCTAACGCCGCCCAACAACCAAATAATGTTTTTTTATTAATCACATCATGTTTTAACTGATTAAAACAGCTATTTTCTTTAGACATTTTCATTCTCTCAACAGCAATTAACGAACTAAGCAAGGACGTTTATTATCAAATGTCCAGTTAGGAATTAAATATTGCATGGCCATTGCATCATTACGATTACCAAGCCCCATACTCTTGAAAAGCTCATGAGCTTTCATCACTTGGTCCATATCAATTTCAATACCTAGCCCTGGTTTTTTAGGTACTTGCACCATACCTTTAACAATTTGTAATGGCTCTTTAGTAATACGCTGATTACCTTCTTGCCAAATCCAATGGGTATCAATTGCAGTAATATTACCCGGTGCCGCTGCTGCAGTATGAGTAAACATTGCTAAAGACACATCAAAATGATTATTGGAATGGGAACCCCATGTCAACCCAAACTCATGACACATTTGCGCAACCCGTACAGAACCGTTCATTGTCCAGAAATGTGGATCAGCCAATGGAATATCTACTGATTGTAGGGAAATGGTATGTCCCATTTGTCGCCAATCAGTGGCTATCATATTAGTAGCAGTTGGCAGACCTGTTGCACGGCGGAACTCTGCCATAATTTCACGGCCAGAATAACCTTGCTCAGCACCACAAGGATCTTCCGCATAGGCAAGCGTACCTTTTAAATATTTACCAATCTTAATGGCTTCATCTAATGACCAACCGCCATTAGGGTCTAAGGTTACGCGGGCATTAGGGAACCTTTTCTTAATGGCAATAATCGCCTCTGCTTCTTCTTCCCCTTTTAATACACCACCTTTCAATTTGAAGTCATTAAACCCGTATTTCTCATAAGTAGCTTCCGCTAAACGAGCAATAGACTCTGCTGTTAACGCTTCTTCATGGCGTAAACGATACCAGTCACAAGATTCATTCGGCTGACTTTGATAAGGTAAATCAGTTTTATTGCGATCACCCACATAGAATAGATAGCCAAGCATTTCTACTTCATCACGTTGCTGACCATCACCTAATAATGATGCTACGGTAACGCCTAAGAACTTACCTAATAAATCCAACATCGCTGCTTCAATGGCCGTTACCACATGTATCGTTGAACGTTGATCAAAGGTTTGATTACCACGGCCACCCTCATCACGATCAGCAAATTGCTTACGCACCACATTCATCACATTTTTATATTCACCAATGGGTTTACCCACCACTAATGGCTTAGCATCTTCTAACGTTTTGGTGACATTGCCAACACAAGGTACTTCACCCACTCCCACATTACCACTGTTATCTTTTAAGATAACTATATTACGGGTAAAAAATGGTGAGTGAGCACCACTTAAATTCAATAGCATACTGTCATAGCCAGCTATAGGGATTACTTGCATTTCTGTAATTACAGGTGTCTTATTCATAAAACAGCTCCTAATATTAATACTTGTTCTCTATACATTAGCCTTAATACCCAATACTGCTAGCGAACCATACAAGGCCGCTTCCGATCAAATGTCCAACCCTGATAATAAAACTGCATAGGTATGGCATCGTTACGCGCCCCTGTTGGCAGTTTTTTATGTAACTCGTGTGCTTTGGCGATTTTATCCATATCTAACTCAATGCCTAAACCCGGTTTATCATTGAGTTTAATTTTTCCATTAACAATCTTTAAGGGATCTTTAGTCAACGTCATATCACCCTCTTGCCAGATCCAATGGGTATCTAATGCCGTTGGATTACCCGGTGCAGAAGCACCTACATGGGTAAACATTGCCAATGAAATATCAAAGTGATTATTAGAATGACAACCCCATGTTAAGCCCCATTCATTACATAAGTGAGCCACTTTACTAGCGCCTGTTAATGTCCAGAAGTGAGGGTCAGCTAAGGGAATATCTACTGATTGCAACATGATGGAATGACACATTTCACGCCAATTAGTAGCAACCATATTAGTAGCAGTGGGTAGACCTGTTGCTCGTTTAAACTCAGCCATAATTTCCCTGCCTGAATACCCCTGCTCTGCACCACAAGGGTCTTCTGCATAGGTTAGAACATCCTGCATACCTTTACAAAGGCGGATAGCCTCTGCTAATGACCAACATCCATTAGGATCTAAAGTAATACGTGCCTCAGGGAAACGTTGCTTAAGTGCAATAATGGTTTCAATTTCCTTTTCCCCCTCAAGCACACCACCCTTTAATTTAAAATCTTTAAAACCATAAAGATCTGTAGCTGCTTCTGCTAGCTCAACAACTCGCTGTGTGCTCATTGCTTGTTGACGACGAATACGATACCAGTCATGGCTATTAGTAACAGGTGCTTGATAAGGCAAATCAGTAATTTTGTCATCACCTATATAAAATAAGTAACCTAGTACTGTTACTTCATCCCGTTGCTTACCAGGGCCTAGTAATTCAGCCACCGGCACATTTAAAAACTGCCCCATTAAATCAAGTAACGCCGCTTCTAAGGCAGCGACAGCATTAACACGCAACTCAAATGTCCAAGCACCACTGCCAAAGGTATCGTAATCAGCATCCAAATAGCCATTGTGCATATCATTAACGATACGGTTTAAAATAGAGATAGGTTTACCTTCTACATGAGCAACAGCCTCTGCTAACGCATTAAAAATCGTTTCTCCACCGGGTGCTTCTCCTGCGCCCACATGCCCTGCGTTATCTTTAAGGATTACAATATTGCGCGTAAAATAAGGTGAATGTGCACCACCTACATTCATTAGCATACTGTCATAGCCTGCTACAGGAATAACTTGCATTGAAGTGATCGTAGGAACTGTTTGTGTACTCATCATCTTTCTTCCCATTTATCAATTCTTTACGGGATCCTTTTTAAGCTCCATTCGCTTAATAGGGCCAACAATAAATAAGAAACTAAACGCTGCCATAAATGCATGGGCTGCCACGAATACTAAAGCCCACTCAAAACGACCTGTAGTATGAACGATATAACCAATAATAATAGGCGAAATAATACTAGAAGCATTACCAAACATATTAAATAAGCCGCCTGCTAAACCACTGATTTCTTTAGGTGCAGTATCAGCCATTACAGCCCAACCTAACGCTCCTACTCCTTTACCAAAGAAAGCTAATGACATAAACAAAATAACCATTGGAATAGAATCTACATAATTACAAAAGATCATGGTCATTGAAAACAACATGCCAAACACAATCGGTGTTTTACGGGCTATGGCTAAAGAGTTGGTTTTTCTCATTAAAAAATCTGAGAATATGCCACCTAAGATACCCCCACCAAAGCCACAGATTGCAGGTACAGCAGCTAAGAAACCTACTGACTTAATATCTAAGTTACGCTCTGTTGCTAAATAAATAGGAAACCAAGTAATAAAAAAATAGGTCAATACATTGATGCAATACTGACCTAAATAAACGCCTAACATCATTCTATTGGTAATCAATTGTTTAATATAACCAAGATTAGGACCTTCGTTCTTTTTCTCTTTTTTCTGGTCCATATCTACTAAACCACCACCTTCGGCGATATAGTCCACTTCTGCTTTATTAGCCCAAGGGTGATCTTTAGGATTATGCACTAAAATAATAGTGACAAAACTGATAAAAATACCAATTCCGCCCATAAAGAAGAACACTGATTGCCAACCATATTCATGAGTTAACCAACCCATAATAGGCGCAAAAATAACGGTCGCGAAATATTGTGCAGAGTTAAAAATAGATACGGCTGTAGCCCGCTCTTTAGCTGGGAACCATGCTGCAGTGATTCGACTATTCCCCGGAAATGATGGAGCCTCAGCTAAGCCCATTAAAAAGCGGAAAGTAAATAACATTATCAGTGCCCATGCACCAATAAAGAAATGAACAGTCCCTTGTAACAAAGTAAAAATAGACCAAAATAGAATACTACAAAAATAAACTCGTTTTGAACCGAATCTATCTAACAACCAACCACCAGGTAACTGACCAATAACATAGGCAATACTAAAAGAAGCGATAACCCATCCCATCGCAGCTGCGTCAAAGCCAAGCTCACCACTCAAACTCTTACCAGCAATACCTATAGTAGAACGATCCCCATAGTTAATAGCAGTTACAATAAATAAGAAAATAACCATCATCCAACGTACATTAGTACGTTTAGCACTTCGCGTTACTACATTTGTATTCTCAGCCATAATAGATACCACCATGATTTGAGCAGAAATTCTTTCCATCGATTTATAATTTAACGCTGAAATCAAATGTAACACCTGCTTTGCTTACAAAGCATTAGGCAAACGCCCAATATTTTTATAGTTTCTATTTTTTTTAATGGGCAGATACACTAACAATCTCTAAGCTCCCTGTCCTGCAATATATAACCTATATCCACTAGGCATATTCACTAACATTGCTGCATATCTAGAGGCAAAATTGTTAGTTTGCACACTGTTATTTAGCAAAAAATCACATAAGATGATACCAATCCAAAAACCAATAATTTATAAGGTGAGGAAACACGCATGACTGATGAGACTACTAGCACACCTCTATATATTAAAGTTCACCCCAGTGATAATGTTGCAATTGTTGTTAATGACCATGGTCTACCTACAGGCACTGTCTTTGCAGATGGTTTAACACTGGTTGAAGATATTCCTCAAGCACATAAAGTAGCACTGACAGATATTGCTGATGGTGAAGCCTTTATCCGTTATGGCGAAGTTGTTGGCTATGCCATTGGCAATGTAAAAAAAGGGAGTTGGGTACATGAAGGCATAACCCGTATGCCAACAGCGCCAGAACTACATGAACTGCCTATAGCCACCAAAATACCAAAACCTCTTCCGCCCTTAGAAGGCTATACTTTTGAAGGCTATAAAAATCCAGATGGTAGTGTTGGTACTCGTAATCTATTAGGGATTACCATGAGTGTTAACTGTGTATCGGGTGTTGTAGAGTATGTCACTAAAATAATTGAACGTGATCTGCTGCCTAAATACCCTAATGTGGATGGTGTTATCCCTCTTACCCACCTTTATGGCTGCGGTGTTGCCATTGATGCGCCAGCAGCTATTATTCCTATCAGATCAATTCATAACTTAGCTAAAAACCCCAACTTTGGCGGTGAGGTAATGGTTGTTAGTTTAGGTTGTGAAAAATTCCAACCAGAACGGTTGCTCAAAGGCACACCTGATACACAACCTATCAAACTAGTTGATGCCGATGATGTGGTGGTACTACAAGATGAACAACATCATGGTTTTCAATCCATGGTTGAACATATTCTAGCGGTAGCAGAAAGACACTTAGCACGTCTCAACCAAAGAAAACGTGAAACAGTCCCTGCCTCCGAACTTGTGGTTGGTATGCAGTGTGGTGGAAGCGATGCTTTCTCTGGCGTTACAGCCAATCCTTCAGTTGGTTTTGCTTCTGATTTATTAGTACGTTGTGGTGCAACCGTTATGTTCTCTGAAGTGACAGAAGTACGTGACGGGATCCACTTACTCACACCACGGGTAGCCAACGAAGAAGTGGGCAAAGCACTTATTCGAGAAATGGCATGGTATGACGATTATTTAAATGCTGGCAAAGTAGACCGCAGTGCTAACACTACCCCAGGCAATAAAAAAGGGGGCTTAAATAATATTGTAGAAAAAGCCATGGGCTCCATTGCCAAATCTGGCACCAGTGCTATTGTAGAAGTATTATCACCCGGCCAACGCCCCACAAAACGCGGCCTAATCTTTGCCGCTACTCCTGCCAGTGATTTTGTTTGTGGCACACAACAAGTCGCCTCTGGCATTACTGTTCAAGTATTTACCTCAGGGCGTGGTACACCTTATGGTTTAGCCGCTGTACCTGTTATTAAAATGGCCAGTCGCAATGCTATTGCAGATCGCTGGTTTGACTTAATGGATATCAGCGCAGGTGATATTGCATTAGGCAAGAAAACTATTGAAGACGTAGGTTGGGAATTATTTAAAATGATCTTAGAAGTAGCCAGTGGCAAAAAACCTTGGTCAGATCATTGGGGACTACATAACCCACTGGCTGTATTTAATCCAGCTCCTGTAACATAATACAACCCATTACATGGGATCGAGTTAATCATCGATCTCATGTAATGCATCTTCTACAGCATTAGTGCCATCCAACTGCAAAGCAATATACATCAACAACCTATCATCCAATAACTCAATATCCAAGCCTGTAATAGAAGCCACTTTAGTTAACCTATACTCCAAAGTATTACGGTGAATATGCAAGGCTTTAGCGGTATTACCCATTTGCAGATTATGCTTAAACCAAGCATGCAATGTTTTCTGTAATATGCCATTGCTATCTTGAGCTTTTAACTTATTTAAAGGAAGTGAAAATTCTGAAGCAGTCCAGCCTGAGTTTAACGAATTTAACAACACAGGTAAGGACATTTCTTGATAATAATAGTTTTTTACTTCAGGCTTACGTTGCTTACCTAACATTAACGTAGTATAAGCAGTCTGGTATGAGTAGGCTAAATGATTGCTACCCATACCCTCCTTAAAATAATGCCCTAAAGCCGTTCTAATATTTAACTTACTACGTTGCTCACTTAATAACACCAACTGAGCAAGCCTTGCCTTATGCTCTTCTATATCCCAACGTCCATACTGGTTTAATGCAGGCGACAAGACAATCATTTCTGTTAGCGAACGAATAGCAAATAAACAACCTATATTTTGTGCAACCAGATAATCTTGCAGTAGCTTAATTTCATCAATGGCTACTTCTACTTTTAAATTTTCGCTATCAATACCAACAACTATCGCCACTCGTGGCACATTTAAATCAATACCTAAACGCTGTGCCCACTCAAAATGCCGTTTAGATAACTCTTTAGACTGCAATAGATCAAGCACCAGCTCCTCTCGTAAACGAGTTTCTTGAGCGACGCTACGCAATAACTTAGCTTGCTCCATCATCATCACAGCAGACATACAAACTAATTCGCCAAACTGTTTTAAATGCGCAGGTTCCCCTGTTAATCCAATAACACCAACCACTTCATCATCAATAATTAGAGGCAAATTAACACCCGGTTTAACACCGTGTAAATCACCACTCATCTTTGAATCAATAGCTATCATACGACCTAATGAAAGAGCCATCATCGCCCCTTCATGTAACTCACCTATTCGCTCAGGATCACCACTCCCTATGATCAAACCATTGGTATCAATAATATTCACATTACAACCAATGATCTTCATTGTTTTATCAACAATCTGTTGAGCTAATTCCGAAGTAAGAAGATAAGCACTCACTAAAGTACTCCCTAAGATAACAATCTTTCCCCAACTTAATTAACCTAGTTTACTCCCAAAATCCACAAAAGATAATAACAACTTTATTTATATAAATTTGTGCGTTTAGTTATCCAATACTAACTATTAAAATACTAAGCAAAAATAAAGGGGAAAAATTCCCCCTTTAAAAAGTGCTTAATATAACAATATGTTAGTTATTGCGATTATTTTTAACATGACGACGCAGCTTACTAAATTCGCTAACACTGCCAAACATATTATTAATTTTCGCATGTTCTAACTGACGTGAGTTTAGTCCCTCATACTGAGTTTCCCTTGCAAGTTTTCGATAGCTCTCCAACCGCTCCAATGATAATGTACCATCAGAAATCGCTTGTTGAACTGCACATCGATTTTCACTGGTATGTGTACAATTTCTATATTTACATTGTAAAGCCAATGATTCGATATCTTCGAACGCTTTAGCTAGATTTCCCGTATCTAACTGCAACTCACGCATTCCTGGTGTATCGATGACAGCCCCACCATTAGGCAGTACTAATAACTGTCTTGATGTGGTTGTATGTCGACCTGAATCATCACTACCCACTGCTTGAGTTAGAAATACATCCTTACCTAGCAGTTGATTAACTAATGATGATTTCCCAACACCTGACGAGCCTAAAAAAACAACCGTTTTCTCCTTACTGAGATAAGGTGCAAAAACCTTATAATTATCAGACTGTAGAATAGAAGTAACTAACACATTTACACCTAAACTCACCGCCGCTACTTGTTGCAGTTTATTTGCTAAATCAGCACAAAGGTCTGACTTTGTCAAAACAACCACAGGTGTTGCTGTACCTTGCCAAGCAATCGATAAATAACGCTCTAAACGACGTAGATTAAAGTCATTATTTAATGACATACAAATAAAAATATAATCAATATTCGAAGCAACAATTTGTACTGTGTTTTGAGTTCCTGCTGCCCTACGCTCAAATGTAGTTTTTCTTGGCAAGATATGATGAATAATAGCTGTTTGTTCAATATCAGCTAAACTAACCATTACCCAATCGCCAACCACAGGAAAATCTGTATTGGTATTAGCGCAATGGATAAATTTACCAGATACTAAAGCGTGTGCTTCACCATGCTCAGTAATAATTGTATAAATATTACGATGTTGCCCAGTAACTCTTGCTAGCGTTAATTCTGGGAATAGCAAAGCGTCTTGTTCGAAACGAGATGATAATCCGTAACTTGTTAACTGTTGATACGGCATTTAAACCTCCAAATCAATGTATATATTTGGAGGAAAAAAGTTTACTTGACCTCTTCCTCCATCATTGTTTCAAAAATGAAGGTCACTACAATATCCCTAAACATACTCTTCTCCTTTGCAGGATTAACAATAAATTTATTTAACTATATAACAGTATATTTTATAGCAATTATAAGATCAAAGGTAATTCTAGTGATTATCTAAATAAGAGGAATTGTAGGTAAAACACTTAAAAAAGGCTCATTGGTTTGTTGCCATTCTATTTTAGTTTGCATTTGTTGGTTAAAATTAAATATTTTACTTAACAACTTTTTTAGCATATTTAGATTCTTTTCATAAAAATATTTTTTAGTAGAGGTTACTCTTCACTATAAATAATCGATAAATTATTATGTTCTGCTTGTTGTTTTATAAACGCTATTAAATCGTCTTTATTATGTTTGTTATAAAATAAATCTGTATTTTGTTTTTTATGATAAAAATTTGTACCCCATATATAGATTATATTCATTGGCTCAACTATCTCTATCTTTGTAACTTTATCCCAGCTTGTTAAAAGATGTTTATAATCAAGATGACTTGCAATATAACCTTTAGAAAATAAGGTAGCACCTGCCAAGATACCTACACCAACTATACCCCCAAAATTAACTGGGATTAGTGTAGGATTTACTATACAAACAATCACCAATAGAATACCAACTAACCAAAGAAAAACTAGAGAAAAGAATTTTATAAATAAAATACCATCTACCCAGCTTGCAAGTTCAATATTTTTAATTGTGATTCGATAATAGTAAATTTTTCCTCCTAAAAAAGCTAAATATAAGCTAGTTGAAAAAAAAAATATAATTCCCCATAAAATTATTAACATTAATATTTTTATTAATAATGATTCGTTATAGGAAAAAATATCTTTAGAAAAAAATATTCCCATCAATACAAATAAACCTGATGTGGTATAACCAAAAACTTTTTTTAGTAGCAAATCCTTTTTATTATCTACTAATCCTCTTTTACTCCATTGCAACACAACAGACTCATTGGTTACTTCCCACTCAGTTTTCTCTATTAACTGCTGGTTATAATTAAATAAGTTAAATAATTTTCTAATCATTTTAATATCAATCAGGTTCATAAGCTCGACCATAAACCACTTCAATATGGTTAATAGTTGCTTTTTCAGTTACAAGTTGAACTAATTGATTAAAATTTTCTTCTGTACAAAATAAATTAAAAAGTTTACTTCGTTGTTTTCTGCGATTAAAACTTTTAGCCACTAATAAAATAAGCTTTCTTGAGTTATCTATTTTTAATTCCTCTACTGTATTTAAATAAGTAAATAAATGTTTATATTTAAGATGGGTTTCTAAATAACTTTTAGAAAATAAAGTAGCACCTGCAATAAGCCCAACCCCAACCATACCACCTAAACTAATTAATAAAATAGCAGGATCAGTTATAAATATAAAAACTAAAAATAAAAAAACAACACATAGAAATATTTGCATAATTTCTTTAAATTTTGGTAATCCCTCATTCCAACTTGCTAATTCAATAGATTCCTTGGTAATACGATAAGTATAGAATTCGCCACCTACTGTATAAAAATAAGACATAAAAATTATTGGACCTGCCATAATTCCCCCAATACACATTATGCCAATAATATCTAATTGATCCTTAGCCGCTATTAAAAGAAGAGTTGTAGGGAAAATACCAAAAAGAAGAATAATACCTGCAAATCCTAATTTCCCTAATAATATTTCTCTTTTATTTCCCACACGTCCTCTAGCAGTCCAACTAAATAAGATAGGCTCATCTGTTTGTTGCCATTCTATTTTAGTTTGCATTTGTTGGTTAAATCTAAATATTTTACTTAACAACTTTTTTAGCATTATTTTATTTCCTAAAGGGTAATTATTTACTACCCCCAAGTTTCACAATAATGAATTCCTTTTTCTAACTCTTCTTCATTAACTTGTTGCTGTATTAGTTTAACTATTTCATCAAAAATCTCTGGATTACAAAATAAATTAAATAGATCAACCCGCTGTTTTTTATCATAAAAGTCTTTTCCCCAAACTAATATAATTGGTTTTCCTCTATTATCTATTTCTATCTTTAGTAGGCTATCCCACCGAGTAATCATATGTTGATAGTTAAGGTGACTTTCAATATAGCCTTTAGAAAACAAGGTAGCACCTGCCAAGATACCTACACCTGCCATCCCCCCTAAACTTACTAATAATGCCGTAGGTTCTGTAATAAATACTATAACTAGAAAGGGAGTTATTATAATAAGTAACCCTTGAGCTAACTGCTTACCAAATAATAAGTCTTCTTTCCAACAGACTAACTCTAATTCTTTTTCTGTAATACGATAAGTATAAAATTTAAATTCAAATATTCCAAAATAGCCAAGCGTAACAAATGGAATATAAAAAACAAGCATAATTAATAAACTTATTAAAGAATCCATCATTGTCTTAGAAGCAGTCAAAAGCAATATTGATGTAAAAATTATAAGACATAAAAAAAAGCCATAGAATGTGATTTTTTTCCAAAAAATATCTTTCTTATTTCCTATAATACCCCTATTTGTCCAACTTAATAAAATAGGTTCATTGGTTTGTTGCCATTCTATTTTGGTCTGTATTTGTTGGTTAAAATTAAATATTTTACTTAACAACTTTTTTAGCATATTTAGATTCTTTTCATAAAAATATTTTTTAGTAAAGGTTACTCTTCACTATAAATAATCGATAAATTATTATGTTCTGCTTGTTGTTTTATAAACGCTATTAAATCGTCTTTATTATGTTTGTTATAAAATAAATAAAATAAATCTGTATTTTGTTTTTTATGATAAAAATTTGTACCCCATATATAGATTATATTCATTGGCTCAACTATCTCTATCTTTGTAACTTTATCCCAGCTTGTTAAAAGATGTTTATAATCAAGATGACTTGCAATATAACCTTTAGAAAATAAGGTAGCACCTGCCAAAATACCTACACCTGCCATCCCCCCTAAACTTACTAATAATGCCGTTGGCTCTGTAATAAATACTATAACTAGAAAGGGAGTTATTATAATAAGTAACCCTTGAGCTAGCTGTTTACCAAATAATAAATCTTCTTTCCAACTAACTAGCTCTAACTTTTGAGGTGTAATATGGTAATTATATAGTTTACTTTCCATAATACCCCAATAAATAATAGGAGCTAATGGTAATAAAATTAATAAGAAAACCATGCTGTAAATTAATAAATTAACTACTGATGTGTTATTTCCCATAAAAAGTATAAATGAAAAAATACTAAAAAATATCCCAAATATAAAAAAACACATAAACTTACGATACTTTAAATCAGACCCAACCCATTGTATTCCTCTCTTTTGCCATTGGAATAGAATAGGATCATTGTTTTTTTCCCAAATAATACTTTCTATCATTTGCTTATTGTAGTTAAGTAATTTTTTTAACATAACTATTATTTCCTATCAGTAATAGGCTGCCCTACCATCAATCTGTAAGTTTTTAACTGGTTAGCGTATTGAGGATTGTTGATATGGAAACCTGCTCCATCCTGCTTGCCTTCATCAATAGTAAGATGTCTAGGCTGACTCTTGCCTTCTATTGTACCTATTGTACCTGTCTGTAATACTTGTTGATAGCTAAAATCTATATTTTCTGGTTGACCTTCTATACCTGGTGCATTAAGTAAGCTAGCGGGTTGATTAAAGTTCATTGGGAACTCCAGTTTAAAACTAAGGATAGTATCAGTAGTAGACTCATAAGCTACCCAAGCGGTATAGATATAGCGTTTAAAATCATCATGGGCTTCATAATCAAAAGGTTCTACCCTGTATTCAGAGGTGGCTGGTGGATTAAGAGGTAAACCTTCTCCTAAAGGCTTATTAGGATCTGTCCAGCTACCCCAACGTTCAAGGGTATCAGTAAAGGTTTGATAGCCTTGTTCTAGTGGTACATCATCACGAAAGAATATTCGATCTTCCATTAGTAGGGTTTTTAGGGTAATGGTATTGCCTTTTAATTCTACAGGTAAGGCAAACTGTAACCAAAAACCCGTTATTTTTTGGTTGTGGTATAGAATATCTCCTCTACCACCGTATTGTGGACCTTTATATTGCTGGGTATAGGTTAGATGTACGGCTGGCTCTAGTAAAATTTTATACAATGCTTTTAACTCGGTAAGTTGGGTTTGTTCATCATTACCCTGTGATTCACACTTTGTTCCCCAAATACATTTATCTAACCAAAGGGCTAGTCCCTCTCTATGGAAGTATTGTGTCCAAATAGTTGCTACCAAATAAACAATACCTGCAACAAATAATACAGGTGTAACCCATGTTCCTACTACAAAAGCACAATCAAACAGTAAAAATAAGATAGCATTACTTGCTGCAAATGTACCAACTCCACCAGAAACAATAAGTGAAACTAATTTTACTACTTGTCCTGCCCCTTCAAACCAATTTGATGAGTTCTCAACATCTTTCCAAGTTGTTCCAATTTCTGCTAAAGCGCCTACCGCCAATAAACCATTTAAAATACCCACCCGTGCAATTAGCTTAGGAGCTATTCTTGCTAATCCAGTATTTTGAGCTGCTAAATCTTTAACTGTTAAACTAAGCAGTTTTCTTGCATTTTGATTACGAAGAATATCATTAGTGCTATCAATCACGCCCCTAGCCAATTTATAATAGCGATCCCATACTGGCCCCATCCAGAGAGTCATCACAGATTGGCCTAGATACCCAATATTACTGGTAATCGTTAGGGTATCTTTGGTATTACTGAAGCTTTTAGCTTGGTTAATGGCCTCCGCTGTATTGTAGAGATTCCATACCACCGCCACTAAGGGTAAAAAGTTAACTTTGACTTCATTAGTAAATCGGCTAACAAAGCGGCTCGCCATACTTTTAGCCTCTAGTGCTGAATGTGCTCGAGCATAGGCACGCTCCATTGCTTCGTATTGGCCACTTTGGCGATAGAAAAATTCTTCTGTACCTACTGATGTATTAATAGTTCCTGCTGTTGCTACAAAAGGAATAGGTTTTTGTGCATTTCTTAGTGCAAGTTGCCTTTGTAATTCTGTACGCTGACGTTGATTTGCCCTTATTGTTTCCCTATCTCGTAAGTGTTCTTCTTTAGTCGTGCGCCCTTTGCTACTCAGTTCTACGTTTTGTTGAGAGAGTGCTTTAATATCGGCATTTAATTTACGTACATCCTCAGCCCAAACAAGAAACTCTTCTCTAAAACGAAGATTTTTATAGAAGCTCATATCATTAGAAGGCGCTAGAGTAATTACGCTTGCATAGGGTAGTAGTTCATTGGGTTGCATTAAAGCAAATTTAAATAGGCATTCTAGTACCATATTGTTATATGCTTTACCTAGGGCATTACCAATAGACATGCGCTGCATAACTGCATAGCTACGCTTGGCAACATCATTAAGCTCTCTAAAGAATGGTAAATCTTTTAAATGTTCATTGGATAAGGCGCCTATGGTGTCATTAACTCGGCTAAAGATGTTATAGCCTAGTTGACTACTCATTTCTACTCCACCTGTACCTGATTTATCACCTGTTTGGTTGATGGCTAAATCTTGGCTAGCTTCACTCGCTACACGAACAAAAAGTTTGTAGAGGTCTTCATTAAAGTTAAAAAAGCTTAAGCCAAAAAGGGTGTTAGGTTTTTTGAGTTGTTCAAACAGCCATTCACTGCCTTGACTATTTTCTTGGATAAGGTTAATAATTTTTTCTGCATTAACAAATAGTTCTGTTGAATGTTGAAAAACAGTGGTGTCATGGAATATTTCATCGGCATCAGGAGATAGTTTATCTAGCCATAGCACAAGATCTGCAATCATATTATCTGTGCAGTATTGGTAAGCTTTTAATGCTTGTTCTCGTTTAACCAAATGGTCTAATGCTTCTTCTAGTTTAAGGTGACGTCTTAAATTAGAACAACGATCCCACTCAATTACTTTATTTAACCATAAGATAGTTTGTGTTTCACCTGTTGCACTGGTAACGGTAGCACTTTCTTTAGGCTCTCCCCCTTTACTAGCCCATTTAGCTTGAAATGCTCTTGCTACACTATTAAATTGTTTTTCAGAACCACTAAAACCGCCCCAAGGTGCAGGAGGATCCATCTCAGCAGCCACTCTATTTTGCTCACGTTCTAGATAGGCATTGTATGCCGCATCTAGGTAGCCTAAACTTACTAGATCTTTTAGATATTGGTATTTTTGTTCTTGATCTTCTTTAACTTGGTCTGGAAGAAACTCATCAACACCCAAGCCGCTTAGGCTAATGGCTATTTCTGCAATACGCGTTTTACGTTGGTTTTGCTCTTCGTAGTTGGTCTTTTCTGTTACTACATAGCTTAAGCCCAATAATAGGTCATCTATAATACCGAATGGGTCATCTAGTGCGGCAATAATATCTGCTTGTTTGTTATCTGAGGCAGCTAAGATTGATATATCTGGTATATTGCTAACAAGTTCTCTAGTTTCATTTATATGTTCTACATTTGATGTTGTTAAACTTGATTTGAAATTAGTTTGCGGTTGACCTTGAAAAATATCTGCTACATTTTTTGCAAGGTTTTCTAGTGTGTCAGTATGTTCTGGCAGGTAGTTTGGCAAATTAAATTTGCGCATCCATTTGCTGCTATTTACAGCAGATTGCATTTTTTCACAGATACGCCATGACCATTGCACAGATGAGTAGGCCATATACACTACAGTATTAGGAACTGTTATTAACTGACTCGCTTCCCCTGCTGCTGTTCTTTCGTCTTTATCTTTATTTGCTTCTAGGTCAACCTTGATAAACTCTGGTTTACCACCTACGCTTTGAGCAGGTTTGATTTGGTATTCTTCCAGTTTATTTTGACTTGTCCAAACATAAAGCCAGCCTGAACGTAGTTGCCGTAAGTTGTAGTTACGGCTGCTAAGGGTTGGTAAGAGTGTATCTAAATCTGGGTGTTTAGCTAGCCATTCTTTGCTTAAGCCATGCTCACTTGCGGTAGTTATTATTTTTTTCCAATCTTGTGGCTGATCTAGTTGAGATAGGTCTTCTAAAAAGAAATTTTCATCTACTGCATAGCGTACAGGAAATATTTTGATTTCAGTAACCTGATTAGGACATTGACCACTTCCACTTGCAGTATTATCGTGCCTAGCTCTTACTGTATCATTTCTATTAGTTTGTGCTGTATTTCCCATTATACTATCTCCATTGTTACTGCTTCACTAGGCTGGGTACGCTCATCAAAAAAATGTTGTATATTGACTTCTGCTGGAAGCCCTTTGTACTTTGGTTGCGATGCCAACCAGCTTTGATAAATGCCTTGTGGTTTGGATGCAAAATCATTACCAAACTCCATAGCCATGACATACCACATTGCATAGCTACGATTACTAATAACACCAAATTCTGTCGCTTTTTTATGTTGCAATTCCATCCATTGGCTAATTTTGCTTTCTGGCTGATTTTCAAAGAAATTAGGCATTATTTCTAGGCAAGTTTCATAGATTTCATTTTTTAATTTGAAAGCAGCCGCATTATTAAGTGCCTCAACTTGAGGTTCATTTAGGTAGTCAAGCTGAATCTTTAAAGGTTCTGTTTGTGGATTTTCAAAAGTTTGCCACTCTATAGCTGGTTGTTGCCACTTAGCAACTGGTACAGGCACTTGCCATGTATTAATAGGCCCCATGATGTCTGGTAGTGCATTTTGCCCATAGCTATTTAGCCAATACCAAGTAATTAGTGGGTCTGCAAATCTAAATAGGGCTTTGCTATTTGTTTCATCTGTCACTGTAATTATCTGTTTTAGATGATCTGCTACTGTTTGTAGATATTCATTGCTATGAATAATGGTTGCACTGTTAGTCCAACTTTGTTTTATTTCATTAATTAAATTAGAACCATCTAACGCTGATACCAATATTGGACCAAGATCATAATTGTCTTTATAGGGCGTATTGATATACAGTGGTATGGTTTGTAATGGTTCCTTTTTTGAGTACAACTCACGTATTGCTGTTTGTCGCATAACTCCGTCAACAAGTGCATAAGTATATCGAGCCATTATGCATTTTCCTTAGCTTGTGCAGCCATTTGTTCGCAAATCTCACAACGAGGTTGAGCTTTCAATAAAGCTTGCCGTTGCGCTACAGGTGAACTAGTTGACTCTACAGCCTTATTTTTATTTAAAGGCAGTAATGGCGTTGCTGGCGTACCTGCCATTGGAACACCACCTGTCCATACTGGCATGGTCATCCAGATACCTGCTGGATTTAATACAATATGTTGACCACCTGCTTTTAGGGTTAAACTTAAACCTCCATCAATAACTGTTTGCATACCTGATTTAAGATGGATTTCTTGCCCCGCTTCAATAGTTTGCACTGTACCAATAGTGGTATGTTCACTTATCCCTACTGTTTTATGATCGTTCATCATTATTTGAGTTTTACGATCTAACTGAGTTAAATGGTGTTCTTCACTTTGTTGGTGCTGGTAACGGTTCTTAACAATCGTTTCGCTATGTTCATTTTGAACCTGAAGATGTGAGTTATTGTTGACCTGCACAGTGTGGTTATTTTTTGTAAGCTGATCAAAATCTTTTTGGGCTTGTACAAATATTTGTTCTTGCCCTGCCTTGTCTTCAATACGAAGCTCGTTAGAACCTACACCGCCTTTTGAAGAACTGGTTTTAAATACACTTCTAGTCTTGTTGGCTGGTAGATCATAAGGTACTTTATTAACACCGTTATGGACTGCCCCTGTAATTACAGGGGAATCTGGGTCACCTTCTAAGAAGCTGACCATTACCTCCATTCCAACTCTAGGAATAACTACCGTACCATAACCATCATGTGCCCAGTTGCTGGCTACTCTGATCCAATAAGAGCTATTTTCATCATAAGAGCCTTCTCTATCCCAATGAAATTGTACTTTAACTCGACCATACTCATCACAGTAGATCTCCTCACCTGCAGCACCTGTAACAATAGCTGTTTGTGATCCTAATACTTGAGGTTTTCTATGTAGTCTTGCTGGTCGGTAAGTAACTGCCTGTGGAGTAGCAACTAGACAATTACGATAACCTTGTCGATAGTCTTCATAAGGGAACTCTAACTCTTCAACAATAGGATGTCTAAAATACTTCTGAAGTGTATTGTATAATGCTTCAAGGGTAGTTGTATTGGCCGAGCTCTCCCCTCCCCATGCTTCTAGTACTTGAGGTTGTCTTGCCTGATGGAGGATTTGTTTAACTAGCCATGGTTGTGTGGTATCTAAAGTATCTAATGCTGGATAATCTTCTATTATGAAGAAGTAACCTGCGTGCAGCGTTGGTACATCAGAGTAAGCTTCCGCTAGAATATGACTTGCTCTTAATCGTTCAATCTCTATTTTTGAAAGTTGGTCAGCTTTGGCTTTATCCATATGTGGATTTGGATAATCGTAGCTTTCTAGATCTGGTTCTACTGCTTCATTAGCTTTTTTACTAAGTTTCCCTTCTGATGTACCCTCGGGGATTTTCATATTAGTAAAATTATAGTTTCTAAAACTCGCTGTTTTAGTAGCGCTACTTAATCCTACATCAAAACGCTTAAGCACAGGATGGTCTGCTACAAAACCTGTATCACTAGCATAATGAATTGCTTCTGCTAGTGAGGGTAGAAATGGTTGAGCATCACTAAAAACCATTTGATGTGAGGTATTGGTAAAGTTATATGTAATACCCCATCCTTCTTCTTCACATAAGCGATGAATGAAGTCAGCATCATTCTCATCATACTGTACACAAAACTCACGAGGTGCATAAGTTTCTTTAAGTTTAAATTCAAAACCATTTTTATCACCTTGTTGCATGGCATGCTCATTGAGAATAGAGGTGATAATTTCTGGTACTGTTTTTTCAACCCAACGACGTTGGTTTACTCTTTTGTAAAGATGACTAAAACGAGGAGCAAGTATTACTTTGAATTGAGCATAGTGATTACCAACAGCCCCACGCTTTACACTATGAATAACACCATGAATCCCTTGCTGGCCATCTGCTGTAAATGAAAGATAAGCTGGTTTGGAAAGAAGCTGTGTTATATCAAATCGTAAATGATTATGAACAAGTGTAACTTCAAAGGCATACTCAGCATTCATTCCTTCAATACCATCAAAACTCAATACTTGCAAACCAGAACTCTCTAACCCTTCTATTTGCAATGAGTAGATGGTTTCATTAGCTACACTAAACACTTTTTAACTCCTTCAAACCGCAATAGCCAAATACATCAATATCATTTTATTTATTCAATATTAAATAAAACTTAATTATGCTACTAAACTATCTCTTATTATTAGACTATAGTATAAAGACAATTAAACATTGATAAAAGCAATAGCTTATTAATTTTCCATGCAATGATTTAAGACTTTGATATTGAAGTAATTTTTATCTTTAATATTATTTACCTAATAAAATAAGAGGCTCTCTAAATATAATGAAAGTCATGGTTGTTATACTCTAGACAAAGTCCATATTATTCAAAATTGAGACAGGTTTAATCTTCAATTAACCTTTTAAAAGAAAATTTTTAATCACTAAAAACTTATAAATCAAAATATTTAACTTAAAAAGAAATAATATTGTAGCTATTTTGCTTTCTAAACAATGGTATGAGTTTTTCTTAAAATATGTTTATAATCATTATATTAAAGATTAATTAATACTCATACCACATTGATATTAGTCTAGTTATAATGTGAACTCTAATAGGTATTATATTCATCACATAATCAATAGCTTATATATCATTAACCCAATATAATGTATAAGACATTGGTATAATTATCATTAATATCTTACTAGGTTACTCTGTTAGTCACATTTTTGTAGATTTTCTTCTACAAGGGTGTGTTTTTTTAATCATCGAAATTATGGAGAAATGAAGATGAAAAAAATTATTTTGGCAGGCACTGTTGCCTTATTTGCAGTTATGGCAGTTCCAGCACAAGCAGAACTAGCTGATCAACCTTGGGTTTTAACAGGCACTTCACTTGTTAAAACAGGCTTTTTACAATACATAAAAGCTTGCCATTGGAAAAGAAGTGAATATGTAAATGGTATTTATCAAGCTCAAATGACCACTACATACACCTCTAAATTCAGTGGTTGTCCAGCGCCTATGAATTGATATTCAACTATATCAATCTTTCATTGGTGAGAGTTATCTTTGCGGTATTGTTTAAGGATAAGAAGTATTGGCAATAAGGATAACTCTTTGGTATTATTAAAAATATCTATTATTAACTAACTCATAAATAAATTTAGTTATCACTCAATAACAGGCTGTAGACAATCAGCCCAAAATTTTATCTTTATAAGATAGAATCGCATAATTATCTAAAATTACAATTGATATAAACGAATGCCAATATATAATTCAATGTAAAAATAGATATAAGGAACTGGAATGAAGAAGGGAATAAAAATAGTCGTTTCTCTCCTAATATTGTTGGGCTTAATTTATTGGTGTTATTCTGCATTTTTTTCTACTTCTGATGAAGTTAGCTACATTACAGAACCTGTTCGTGTGGGCACTATTAAAAGAACTGTTAATACCTCTGGCGAAGTTGGGGCTGTCCAGTTAGTAACAGTAGGTGCTCAAGTTTCAGGCCAAATAACAAAGCTATATGTAAAACTAGGTCAAAAAGTTAAAAAAGGCGATAAAATTGCGGATATTGACTCTATTACACAAATCAACGAATTAAATATTAATAAAGCCAGATTAGAAACCTACAAAGCACAATTAGTATCCAGAGAAATAGCGTTAAGAGTCGCTCAAAAAAAATATACTCGAGAAAAAAACTTAAAAAAACATAATGCCACTTCAGATGAAAATCTTGAATCCGCAGAAGATGCCTTAGCATCAGCTCGAGCAAGTGTAACAGAGATGAAGTCGCAAATTGTGCAAGCACAAATAGAAGTTAATAATGCTGAAACTAATTTGGGATATACCAAAATTATAGCACCATTAGATGGAACTATTGTTTCAACCCCTATCGAAGAAGGTCAAACAGTTAACTCCAATCAAACAACACCAACTATTGTAAAAATAGCTGATTTATCCAAAATGGAAATCAAAATGCAGATTTCTGAAGGAGATATAACAAAAATACAACCAAATATGGAGGTTAGTTATACCATTCTTTCAGAACCTAATACTGTTTATCAAGGAAAACTGAATCGCATAGATCCTGGCTTAATATCCCTCACCAAAGGCGACTATAACGGTTCTACAGAAGCAAACACAGCTGTTTACTATTATGCTAATGTGATTGTACCTAACGAAGCAAATAAATTACGTATAGGCATGACTACTCAAAATACGATTACGATTGCCAGTGCAGAAGATGTTTTACTAGTTCCCAAAGTAGCATTAAAGGGACAAGGTGATAATACTTATGTTGATGTGTTAGAAGCTGATGGAATCACTGTAAGCACTAAAAAGGTAACTATAGGATTATCCGATAATATAAATGCACAAGTACTATCTGGCTTACAAGGAGGTGAGCAAGTCATTACCATGCAAATGACCTCAGCAGAAATGCATAACAAAGTCATGTCTAGTGTACAACGCATGTAGTTGAGATTATATAAATGGCTATGATTGAAGTTACTAATCTCAATAAATATTTTGGTGAGGGTAATAATAGAACTCACGTTCTGAAAGATATAAACCTTGCCATTGAGGCTGGAGAGTTTATAGCTATTGTTGGGCAATCTGGTTCAGGTAAAACAACTTTGATGAATACACTAGGTTGTCTTGATACGCCCTCCTCTGGCTCCTATAAAATAGATAATATTGAAACCAGTAGCATGACGTCTAATGAGTTAGCTCAAGTTCGTGGAGAAAAATTTGGTTTTATCTTTCAACGTTATAACCTATTAGCTAATTTATCGGCATTAGATAATGTTGCATTACCAGCTATTTATTTAGGTGTCGATCATACAGAACGTACTAATAAAGCAACAAAATTATTAAATGATTTAAACCTACCCGATAAATTAAAAAATAAACCTAATGAACTATCAGGTGGGCAACAACAAAGAGTAAGTATTGCGCGCGCATTAATGAATGGTGGTGAAATTATCTTAGCCGACGAACCTACTGGAGCACTAGACTCACACAGTGGTGAAATGGTTATGGATATTTTAAAAGAGCTGCATCAGCAACAACATACCATTATATTAGTAACTCATGATCAACAGATTGCAAGTTATGCTCATCGTATTATAGAAATAAAAGATGGTGAGATTATTGCAGATACTCGCAAGCAAAATCAGCCTAACACGCCTATTGAAGCAAAAAAGCAGCCTATAAAATACAACCCTTTTGTTTTTTATAAAGACCAGTTATTTGAGTCTTTTAAAATGTCTATTCAAGCAATTGTGGCACACAAACTTCGCTCTATACTAACAATGCTAGGAATTATTATCGGCATAGCTTCCGTAGTCACTGTTGTTGCATTGGGTAGAGGTTCGCAACAAAAAATTCTATCTGATATTAACTCATTAGGCACAGATACTATCACTATTTATGCGGGTAGTGGCGCTGGTGATATGTACTCAGGAAGGGTGACTACTTTAACCGATGATGATGCTAAAGAACTGGCAAAATTAAGTTATATTGATGGCGCAAGCCCTACTATTACCTCATCAGGCACTTTGGTTTTTAACAATATTTCGGTCAATAGTCAGGTTACAGGTGTTAACGAACAATATTTTTATATTAAAGGCCAACAGATTGCTGAAGGTAGATTTTTTAATTTAGAGGATGTGGTTAATAATAATTCGGTTGTTGTTATCGATCATAACACCCAGCAAAGACTTTTTCCTTCATCTTCTGCTATAGGAAAAGTTGTTCTATTTAATAAACAACCTTTCGAAGTGGTTGGCGTTACTGTACCTAACAGTGGTTTTATGGCTAGCAGTAATAATCTAGAACTATGGATGCCTTACACAACTACCATGAGTAAAATCGCAGGTAGCAGCAATATATCTTCCATTATTGTGAAAGTTAAAGAGAATATTAATACCCAAATTGCTGATAGCGGTATTACTAAATTTCTAACTATTAAACATGAAAAAACAGATTTTTACACCGCGAATATGGATGCGATTAAACAAACCATAGAAAGTACCACCGATACCATGACACTATTAATATCTTGTATTGCCTTAATTTCTTTGATTGTAGGAGGTATAGGTGTAATGAATATTATGTTGGTGTCGGTAACCGAAAGAACCAAAGAAATTGGTATACGCATGGCTATTGGTGCAAGAGAACACAGTATTTTAGAACAATTTCTAATTGAGGCTATATTAATTTGCTTAATTGGCGGTATATTAGGCATTGGCCTTTCTTATTTAATTGGTGTTATTTTTAGTCTATTATTTAGTGATTTTCCGCTCGTTTTTTCAATCGAGTCTATTATACTAGCATTGTGTTGCTCAACGGCTATCGGTATTATTTTTGGATTTATGCCGGCTCGTAATGCCTCCAAACTTAATCCAATTGTTGCTCTTTCAAGGGAATGAAGAAAACGATAATGAATAAATGCACCGTTACACTAATTACATGTGTTTTTATACTGCTTGTTGTAGGTTGTACATCTACCAAAAATCCTGATGAGCAATTAAAAGAACGTGTTCAGTTAACAGAGGATATTCTTAAGCGTTATAAAATCGATGATCATTGGTGGAAGGTTTACAATGATCAACAGCTTAATCGGCTTATTGAATTAGCCATGAGCAATAATATTGATTTAGCAAAACGGGCTATTGATATTAATAGAGCTTTATACCAAGCCAATCTAATTGGAGAAGATTTAGTACCTACTTTTTCTGCTGGAACAGATGGTTCCATCCAAAAAAGCCTTAAAACAGGCGATGCATCAACACGCTCTTTCTCTGGAAAAATTAATGTTAGCTATGAAGTAGATTTATGGCAAAAAATTGCTAATACTGTTTCTGCACAACAATGGGAATATGCAGCCACTATTCAAGATCGAGAAACCACTCGCTTAGCTTTAATAAATAACGTGGTAGATGCTTATTACCACCTTCTATATTTACATCAAGCGATTACTATCACTGAACAAAATATAGAAAACTATCAACAAATTAGTCAGCTAGTTTCATATAAATACCAATATGGCAGAGTGTCCTCATTAGATCCTGCACAGGCTAAACAAGCGATTTTAAATGCTAGAAATAGCCTTATTGATTTACAAAACCAATTAAAGACCACCGAACAAACATTACGTGATTTACTGAATTTAAAACCAACAGAATCCTTATTAATTAATTATCCTGATCTATTAACATTACAACTACCTAAAGTAGATTTAAATGTTCCTCTTTCAGTGATCGCTAACAGACCAGACCTACGCGCTGCTGAATACCGCTTACAGAAAGCTGCACTCGATTTAAAAGCCACTGAAAAAAGTTGGTATCCAACTATAACCTTAGGTGCTGCTGTTAATAGCTCATCTGATAAAGCACGAACTACTTTTGACTTACCAATGGCAGCAGGTAATGTCAGTATTGATCTTCCTTTTTTAGACTGGAATAGAATACGCTGGCGTGTAAAAATTTCTAAAGAAGATTATGAAGGTATAAGACTTGACCTAGAAAAAGCTATTACCACAGCCTTAAATGAAATTAGTACCTACTATTATAATTACTCAAATGCTCAAGCATCATTAGCCAATTTACAAGATAAATATAATTATGATGTAGAGATCACACAGTATTATGATATTAGATATCAACAAGGTGCAGGTGAACTTAAAGATTGGCTAGATGCACTCAATACAGAAACCAATACTAAAATATCTTTACTGTCTAATCGCTATCAACTTATTCAATATGAAAATCAGATTTATAAAGCAATAGCGGGAAGATATATAGAATAATATTGTTTATATTTTTCTTAACGGTATCCAAAACCAATTTTAAAAAGTATAAAAATTATTTCTCCATCAACTGATAAACCAAATCAACATTTACATGCTGGCGGATATGGTCGGCTAATTTATCGTATTGTTGGTCTTTAAAGGCGGTATAGTCAAACGGTTGTTCTGTTAGCTTATCAGCATAAGGCTCTAGTAAATAATCAATAACCTCTGCATTATCTAAAATACCGTGAATATAAGTACCAAAGCATTTATTATTCAATAGATAACCATCGGTTGTATTATCCGTTAAGTGATTGACAGGTGATGTGGGATTATCATCCATTGGGGTGGTAATTCCCATATGGATTTCATAACCATCACAAAGGCTAGCAGATTGTTGAAAGTTAAATTTAACTTGCCGTGTTACTTTTTCACCTAGCATCTTGGTAGATACGGGTAATAATCCTAAACCTGGTAATCGTTCAATAGAACCTTCCACATGGTCAGGGTCACAAATCTCCTGCCCCATCATTTGGAAACCACCACAAATACCTACTACCGTAGCGCCAGCTCGATGGGCTTTTAAAATACTTTGTGCTACTCCATTACGACGTAACTCATATAAATCATCTAAGGTGCTTTTACTACCAGGCAATAAAATAATATCTGCTTTGGCAATTTCATCTACATTACTACTGTAATATAAATGAACTCTTGGGTCTCGCTCTAAACGATTAAAATCGGTAAAGTTAGACATATGCCTTAATAGTACCACTACCACATTAACCTTACCATGGGATGCTTGAATTTGCTTAGTATGTAGTGCAACAGAATCTTCTTCTTCAATATGAATATCTTTATAGTAAGGCACTACACCCACCACAGGAATACCACATAAATCTTCGAGTATTTTAATACCCGATTCAAACAGTCGAATATCACCACGAAATTTATTAATTAATATACCTTTTACGTATTTTCGTTCTTCTTCTGTAAGTAGCATAATAGAACCATAAACGCTGGCAAATACACCACCACGATCAATATCTGCTACCAAGATGACACTGGCTTTAGCGTGAATAGCCATTGGCATATTAACTAGATCAACTTCCCTTAAATTGATCTCCGAAATACTACCTGCACCCTCCATTACTACAGGATTATAGCTGCTTGCTAAACGATCAAAAGCCGCATTTACCTCTGCTCTCAACTCCTCCCTGCCTTCTGTTCGGAAATATTGATAAGCATTTTGATTACCTATGGGCTTACCATTTAATACTACTTGGCAAGTATGATCTGATGAAGGCTTGAGCAATAATGGATTCATATCGGTATGACAAGCCACCCCTGCCGCTTCCGCCTGTACTGCTTGCGCTCTGCCTATTTCTAAGCCCTCTTCCGTAGCATAGGAATTATTAGCCATATTCTGTGCTTTAAAAGGTGCTGGAGTATAACCATCCTGTTTAAAGATACGACAAAATCCTGCGGTAATAATACTTTTCCCAACATCACTACCTGTACCAACAAACATAAGGGGTGAAAGCTTTTGCATAATGTTAGCCTTTATTCAAATTGCAGTTAGGAAAAATAGTTAATGGCGTAATAGAACCATAGCTAGGCGCATTATTAAACATATTTTCTATGGTTGTCACCCCTGCATAAACACGGGCACAGTTAATAATACCACCATGAGTAAAGATGGCTGCTTTTTCGATTGTCGTTGGTAAAGTATTAATAAACTCAATAAAGCGCTTATATAAATCTTGGAATGATTCGCCATTGGTGGTGGCAGTATTTATCCAATCATTATAAAAGTTTTGTAAATTAGGGTCTTGAATATCATCCCACTTTTGCATTTCCCAATCACCAAAATTAAGTTCTTTTAAACGATGATCCGTAATAGCATTAGTAAAACCACAATAATTAGCTAACTTGGTACAGCGACTTAATGGGCTAGTAAAAACATGATCAAACTTAATCTGTTTAATCTGCTCAAATACTACGGTAGCTTCATCGTTAAAACTATCCTTTAAACCCACATCACTCCAGCCATAGCAAATACCTTGCGGCACATCTACCGCTGTATGACGAATAAAATAGAGCTTCATACTAATCCTACTAACGCAACAAATGACAAGTAAAAAGACAACTCTGTCATTAAAAATAAAGCCCCTGCACAATCGCCTGTATAACCTTGTATTTTACTTTGCATAAAAGCAGTTAATAGAAAAAATACTGCAATAGGTAAAAGTATTGATAGGTAGTAAACGGGTGAAACAATGCCAAAGATTATTAATAATGGCACTAAAGCAAAGCTGATTGAATATAAAAAATACTTAGTTTTAATATCATCATAAACAACTTTTACTTTACTGGTTTCAGCGGTACGAGCATAGCTTAAACGGACGGTAATAAAAGAAGATAATCCTTTACAAAATGGATCAGCTACTAAGATAGCTAAACAAGCCAAATACACAGGTAAAGCACTTAATAAAGTGAATAATAAAAGAAAATAAACAATTAAACCCAATACACCATAACAACCTATATGGCTATCTTTCATAATAGCCAAGATACGCTCTTTAGAAATTCCACCACCAAAGCCATCAAAAAAATCAGCTAAGCCATCTTCATGTAGTGCACCTGTTAATAATAACCTACTGGCTATCGCTAGCATAACAGCTACTGCTATAGGGAATAATAGACTACTTAAATACAGTACCATAGCCATTACCGAGGCAGTTAACCAACCCGCCATTGACCAATAATAGATAATATTTTTAAAGTACTCGTCAGGAATCATCCGATTCCTAAAAAAAGGTAGTCGCGTAAAAAAAATAATAACGGCAATAAATGCTAACATTTGGTAATCGGAGTAACTTCCGCCTTTGCAAAAGATTTCATTTCATTCATCATTCGCACTGCTGATTCAACCAATGGAAAGGCACATACTGCACCTGTTCCCTCACCTAATCTAAACTGTAACTGCAACAATGATTGCACACCCATATAATCTAATAGCAGTTTATGACCTGTTTCTTCACCCTGATGACCAAAAATCGCATAATCAATAATATGAGGATAAAACTTAGCAGCCATTAAAACACAGTTGGTCATAATAAAACCATCTATCAAAATAACCATCCCTAACTCGGCAGCTCTTAGCATAGCACCTACGGTCATCACCATTTCATAGCCACCAAAATAACGCATAATATCTAGGGTAGAACCATCCCCCCGATAGTTATCCACTGCTTGTTGCAATACTTGATATTTACGCAATGTACCCTCAGAAGCCCAACCTGACCCAGCTCCTACACATTGTTTTAAATCGATACCTGTTAAATAGCTCATCCAGATAGAAGATGGAGAGGTATTAGCAATGCCTAATTCACCAAAAGAAATAATATTACAACCTGCTTGATGACATTGCTCAACTAACTCCACTCCAGTGTTAATAGCCTGCTCCATTTGCTGTTCGGTCATGGCTGCTTGATAAAGAAAATTAGCGGTACCTTTACTAATTTTACGATCAATTACCCCTGTATCTGCCTCAAAATCGTAGTCAACACCTGCATCAACTACTAATAACTTAAATCCATGTTGTCGTACAAAAATATTGATACCACCACCACCCTCAACAAAATTAAGGGCTTGTTGCCATGTAATGGCTTTTGGCGAAGGGCTAACCCCTGATTCAGCTATGCCATGATCCGCAGCAAATAAAATATGGTGAGGGTTAGTTAATTTCGGTGATAAACTTTGTTGAATAGTGCCTACTTGTGCAGCTATTTTTTCTAATATGCCTAACGAACCCTTCGGCTTAGCTAGGTTATCAATCTTATCTTGTAATAAGGAGCAAATCGCTTCATCTGGTTTATTAATCACAAAACTTCTCATCACTACCCCTTAATTTTCATCGGTATGCCTGCCACTGTGAAATAAACTTCATCAGCCTGCTGCGCAATATATTGATTTAACCAGCCTAATAAATCGGTAAACTTTCTTTGTAAGGTATTTTCTGGTGTGCCACCTAAACCAATTTCATTGGTCACAAAAATAAACTGTGCATTTTGTTGTGTAAATAAAGCAAACTCTTGCTTTAGCTCTATTAACGCCTGTTCAATAGCACTGTCTAAATCAAAAAAATAATTAGTGGCCCATAAAGTAACGCAATCTACCAACACCACTTTATTAGTCACATCATGCTGTGATAATTTTTTTTCTTCCTCAATATTTGTCCATTGATCACCACGTGCTAATTGATGTCTTTCAATACGTTGCCGATACTCCTCGTCCCAAATACGAGAAGTAGCTATATAAATAGGATTCGCGCTTAACGATAACGCTAACTTTTCAGCAAAACTACTTTTGCCTGATCGCTGTCCACCTGTTACTAAGGTTATTTTTTTCATCACTCTTGCTCTGTTAGCCATTCACTAATGGCAGCTACTAGCAAATTATTTTGCGCTACACTCTGACTAGCCACCCTAAAATAATGTTTATCTAAACCAACAAAATTAGCCGCATCACGAATTAATAAATGATGTTTATTAGCTAAATAGTTTTTTAACTCTGCAGCACTTTTACCATTTAATAATTTCACTAAAAAGTAATGGGTTTGAGTAGGTAAAACCTGTAATTGTTTAAAGGCTGCTAGGGCTTGCTGTAATTGTTTGGTTTGTTGCAGTAGGACTAATAAATCAACCTGTAACTCATTAGCATGTTGCAATAAATAGTTGCCTGCCACAATTGCTAAACTATTAACCGACCAAGGCATCCGAAAATAATTAATGCGCGCGAGCAAATCACTATTAGCCACCAAATAACCTAAGCGTAAACCCGGAATAGCAAACTGTTTAGTCATTGAATGCAACACTATCACATTAGGGTATTGAATCACTTTATCAATTGCCAATAATGCATCTATAGCAAACGCTGCATAGGATTGATCAACTACAAAATAAGTGGTTGGATACTGCTTAAATAAAGTAAGTAATTGCTGCTCCGAATAAACTTCACCCGTTGGATTGTTAGGACTACATAACCAACATAATTCTGTTTGCGGTGCAATATCATGCAGATCAAAAACATGTTGTAGTTGATGTTGATGTATCTCACAAGCATCCGCATACTCACTAAATACAGGCGATACAATGGTTGTTTTACTACCGCGAAATGCTTGCGCAATCAGATAAATCGCTTCTGTTGCACCATTGGTAACGGAGATACAAGCTGCTGCAATATTAGTTTGCGCTGCTAATAACTCTCTCACAGAAACCGCATCAGGTTCAGGATAACCATGAATAACATCAATATGCTGTGTTAAGTATTGTTCTAACCCTGATAAATCTGTTTGGTGATAAACATTAGAACTAAAATTAGCTATAATTTTTGGATATTGATAACCATCATCACCATGCCCATTAATCATTTTTAGTTATCTCTACTGTTTATACTAGGCTGATACTCTCGTCTTAATAAGCTATAAATAGCTAAATCCGTGAAAACACCATCAACCAATAATTCTCCATCTCGTTCAATACCCTCTAAGGAGAAACCTAATCTTTCTGGAATGCTACGACTTTTGCTATTAGCTACTGCTACCTTTATTTGTACTCTATTTAGCGCTAATGTGGTAAATGCCATATCAAGTAAAGCAGCTACGGCAGCAGTCATTATGCCCCGCCCTTGCGCCTTTTCAGATAACCAATAACCAATTTCTATTTTGTGATTTAGAGTATCGTTATCTTTAAAACCAACTAAACCGATTAATTGGTCTTGTTCATAAATAGTAAACTGTGGCGTATTTTCTAAACCTAAAACACCTTCAATATATTCTTTAATGGTTTGTTCTTCTTGTGAAGCGTCTACAAAAGGTAACCACTGCCGTAAATAACTACGCTCATTATTAATAACCTGAAAGATATTACTACTATCCTCTAAAGATAATGGCTTTAACACAATATGCTGATTAATAATGGTTAGCATAATTTATCCTGACTATTAAAAAATTCCTGCTCATTGCGATACAACGGTAAACCTTTCTCTAAATGTAACCTAACTAACCAAGGTTGTACCAAGCCTGCTTGCTTGATTAAATCACTTTCTAGAAATACTTGCTGAGTTGCGCCCTGTGTTAATAAACGTCCTTGATTCAGCACATAAACCTCATCACAGACTTGATAAATCAAATCAATATCATGGCTAGAAATAACTACTTGTTTCCCTTCTGCTACTACCCTTTGCAGAATTTCAATAATATGTTGTCGCCCCATCGGGTCTAAGCCTGCGGTAGGTTCATCCAACAAAATACAAGGGGCATCTAGTACTAATGCGCCTGCAATAGCCACCCGTTTTTTCTGTCCAAAACTTAAATACTGAATAGGTTGATCTGCAAAATGTTGCGCATCTACTAACGCCAAAGCGTTATTAACTCGCCTAGTGATTTCATCTTCAGTTACCCCTAAATTACGTAAACTAAAAGCAATATCACTGCGTATATCGGTATAAAAAATTTGCTGATCTGGGTCTTGAAAAACAATGGATACGTTTTGTCGTAATTGATATAAATCTTGCTTTTTATAACTGATGGGTTTGCCATTCCAGCACACTTCACCAGCATTAGGTTTTAAAATACCTAGCAAAATCATAAATAAGGTAGACTTACCTGAACCATTGGCACCAATTAGCCCTGTTACCTTACCCGATGATAAACTTAAGCTAATATCCTCTAATGCCCAGTCACCTTGCTCATATTTAAAACTAACGTTGTTTGTTGATAACATATACTTCTATTCCAACCTTAAAGGTGAAAATCACCCTTAAATAGCTTAGTTTCTAAGGCTATAGTCATTTGACTATAACGAGTTAAAACTCGGCTAAGTAACATGGTTATCAACATACCCAAAGAACGATAACTGGTTCTAGGTGAGATATAACCAAAACGTAATGTTTGTGCGCGTTTAATAGCAGACACTTCATCTAAAAAGATAAAAATAAATCGATAAGTCAGTAAAATAATTTCCAATAATGCTTTAGGCATATGAATTTTTTTACCAATTTGAATTAACTGATCAAAGGGTGTGGTTAGCACAAATAAATAAGTGACGGCTAAACAAGATAAACTACGAAAAAAGGCATTTTGGGCAACCCATAACGATTCAGCACTAACGCCAATATACAGGGAACCAATATGGAAACTAGCTAACATCCGACTATTACTCCAGTCAAACGATAACAAAATACCTACTACACTCACCATCAGAAAAGCAAAAGGAACCATCATCCATCGACAGTATTTGCTAAAACTAATACGCGTCACATAACAAGTGATAGGTGCTAGCACAACTAAAATAATTAATTGAACTAATCCTATTGAACACAAAGCCACTAGCAATAAAACAATATAGGCTAATGCCTTAGTTAGCGGATTTATTTCGCGCCAGCGACTTTGATAAGCATAATGATCAATTTCTAACATCAGTCTTTGGCCTTCTACCGCGATAAAAGCCTAAAATATAGCAAATTATCCCTGTACCAATGGAGCCTTGTAAGGTAAATAACAAACTCTCTACCTCACCACTAGCAGGCTCAAAGAAAGACTCAAACCATGGTTCATAATCAGGATGGCTTTGGGTAATAGCCTCCTCAGCTTGACCATCTGCACCACTGAACTCTGCCCCTTTATTGGAAGGGAGGAAAAAGGGAACTAAACACATAATTACCACAATGGTTAATAACAACAGATTCTTTTTCATTGTGTAAAGCCCCCTGCTGGTGCAATTTTACGCTCAGTAATAACATTATAAATAATAACTGTTAATAACCCCTCAGCAATGGCAATAGGGATTTGTGTTAAGCAGAAAATACTCATAAATTTAGTGGCTGCGGCCACAAAACCTAATTGTGGATCTGGGAAAGCGCCTGCTAACTGAATAGAAGTGACAAAGTAAGTAACGATATCCGCAGTAAAGGCGCATAAAAACACCCCGACATCTTTACGGATTTTAAATTTGCATGAAATTCGCCAAATGTAGTAACCAACCACAGGGCCAAATACTGCCATTGACATACCATTAGCGCCTAAAGTGGTTAACCCTCCATGGGCTAAAAACAAGGCTTGGAATAATAAAACAATACCTGCTAAAACAGCCATCACCCAAGGGCCAAACATCACCACCCCTAAACCAACACCCGTAGGATGAGAACAACTACCCGTAACTGATGGCATTTTTAAAGAAGAAAGCACAAACACAAAAGCGGCACAAAGTGCTAGTAATACTTTTTTATCAGTACTGCCTGTAGATATTTTCTTTAATTGATAAATGCCCAAAATTAAAAAAGGAATATAGATTGCCCACCAAGTACCAGCCCAAACAGGTGGTAGAAACCCTTCCATAATATGCATTGCAAAAGCTTGCTGCGGAAATAATACCAGTAAGGCCGCCCCGCCAATTACTGATAAACGCTTGAATCTTATATTCATCGTTATAACCTTAATTTGTTAGGTAACAAATATTCCTCGCTTCATGCAGGTAAGGTTATATAGAGAAAATAAATATTTCATAGATATAACCCTTCCCACCGAAGGGGGTATTCTTCTGTAATCAGACAGGTCTTCTGGCTTGGCTTCATCCTCCTCTGTTCCTTCCCGAGTTTCCTCAGTGGTTACAACAGATTCGTCCACCTTACAGCAGCGGGGGCTGCGCAGGAATTTCACCTGCTTCCTTAGCAAAAATGCTATATCTGACTACAACTTAGTGAAAAGTCTATGCCCTTTTTAGTGGCTGGTAAATGTGAATTTGAGAAAAGATTGACGCAGGTAATAGGTTAGTTAAATTAACTTTAAAGATAGTTAATAATCATTTCAAAGTAACCCCAACTATTTGCCTGAATAGAAGTCATCCAGATAATTCACATAACCTACTACGAATACTAGAACTCTTTAATAGAGCATGGCATACTTGTGTACACAATATAGAATGTAACTATCCACTCAAGCAGCCAAATTTAAATTGATAGCAACCACTACAAAATCCTATACGCAATCATGGAACTAATCGTTATTAGCCTATTTGGCCTTGCCTTACTATTTTGTCTATTAGCTAACTTATCTGTTTTATATGCTTTACTAGTGGGCTATATTCTTTTCTTCTGCTATGGATTACTAAAAAAGCATAGCTTTAAAGAAGTTATGCGAATGTCACTACAAGGCGTTTACCAAATAAAAGTTATTTTACTGGTACTTATATTGGTGGGAATAATAACCGCTACATGGCGAGCCTCTGGCACTATTCCCTTTATTACCTACACCTCATCCCACCTGATTATTCCTTCATTATTTATTTTAATTGTATTTTTACTTAACTGCCTAATCTCTATTATTACAGGTACTGCTGTGGGAACATCCGCAACCATCGGCATTATTTGTATGAGCCTTGGTAATATTATGGGGATTAATGAAGTACTGGTAGGCGGTGCTATTTTATCAGGCGTTTATGTGGGTGATCGTTGTTCCCCAGTATCAACCAGTGCACTGCTGATAAGTACTCTCACCCAAACCAATATTTACCAAAATATAAAGCTAATGATAAAAACCAGTCTTGTGCCTTTTATCGTGACTTGCGCCATTTATCTATTACTTGGCTTAACAACTACAGCAACACCGCAAACCTTAGCAGTGCTCGATTTAATCCCAGATTATTTTAATCTGCATTGGATAGTGTTATTACCAGCGATACTTATTATTTTTCTAGCCCTATTCAAAATAAGAGTGTTATGGTTAATGTCTAGTTGTGTCATCGTTAGCTGTTTGCTTTGTGTATTTATGCAAAATATCCCCGTAAGCGAGCTAATACAGATTATGGTATGGGGCTACCAAATAGATAATGCTGAACTGGCTGTAATCTTTAATGGTGGTGGTATACTCACCATGTTAAAAGTAATAGCCATTGTGTGTATTTCTGCCACTTACTCGGGTATCTTTAGTGGAACAGATATTTTAAAAGGCTTAAAGAGCTCTATTGCTGCCTCTTCTAAATACCTAAATGTTTTTGGCAGTACCCTGCTTACATCATTTTGTACAGCCATTATTAGCTGTAACCAAACCCTCACTATTATCCTAACCTACTTGCTTTGCAGGGACTTAACAACAGATAATAAAGAACTAGCCATCAATCTAGAAGATACAGCGGTAGTAGTCTCTCCCCTTATCCCATGGTCAGTAGCCTGCGCAGCCCCCCTTATAACCGTTGGCGCGCCTACCCTATCTATTGTACTAGCTTGCTATCTTTATTTAATTCCACTATGGCGGTTGTTTTTTCTTAAAAGATATCCTCTAGTAAATAACTAAATTTTTTTCAATAGTTAAAAATAGTTTTAAATCACCTGACCCTAAAAATTATAACTACCTCTTTAAAATAATACTTTATCTCGCCCTAATAAAAAAATCTATGTTCTTTTATTGAAAGATAAGTGTATATTTACAAAAGATTAAAGCAGGCAATATACCCGATTAAATAAATATATTTTGTTAAAATAAATAGTAATTGATTAAATTGTAAGGAATATTTAATGAAAACATATCCCCGTATACTTTCTACATTGTGTTTAATTGGGCTAATAAGTCACTCTCCTTTATGGGCAGAAACTACTACAACTAACTCTGAACAAGTACCAATAATCAGTAAAAATCTAACAGAGAATACTATTATTGTTTACTTCAATCTCTATGATGAAACTGTTGCTGATAAAGAAAGCAGCGAAACCTATCGCAAGTTATTAAAAGTTAATAATGACGGAAGTTATTTAGTACAAGACTTTTACAGCAAAACAGATAATCAATTAACTAGTCCAATGACTTTAAAAAAAGCTCAAGACCTTACAGTTAATTATCTACACCTAAAAGATTTAGATGGAACTATTCTTTACTCGAACGAAGATGGTTCAAAAATGTTGGAGAAAACTTTTAAAAATGGCAAAGTAGAAGGTACCCTAACTCGCTGGAATAAAGCTGGTCAAAAAAATTATGAAGCTCATTATAAAGACAACAAATTAGAGGGTGTAGTATATAGTTGGCATGACAATGGTAAAAAGGCATCAGAGAGCCATTTTAAAAATGGCAAGCTTGATGGAAAGACAATTAACTGGAATGAACTTGGTAATAAAAAACAAGAAGCTAATTATAAAGCGGGCAAACAAGATGGTGTAACTACTCATTGGTATGAGGGCAAAAACCAAAAACTCTATGAAACTCATTATAAGGATGGTAATAGAGATGGACTTCATACCACTTGGTACGAAAATGGACAAAAGAAATCGGAAGAAAATTATAAAAATGATATGCTAGATGGTTTATCTACATCATGGGACGAAAACGGACATAAAGAATATGAAATTAATTACAAAGAAGATAGACCATTAGATAGTACTCGCTAATAAAATGAAACTGAGCATTAACTAACTATTAACTCTATAAAAGCTTACTTATCTATACAGTAAGCTTTTTTAATGAAACCATTCAGATAATATATAATCCATTGTTAAGAAATATTTTTCATTTAAGTTTAAGCTAAATCTTCCACTCCTTATTCACCAAAATAGTAGTAAAGTAAGGTAGTTTTTCATCGGCTGGAATATCTTTTAAATTGCGGTATTGCTTTTCAGAGGTCAGTGAAGCATCAGATACCAATACGGCATAATCTAATAAACCTAACTCTTCAATTAATGCTTTTACATCAGGTAAGCAAGAGGCTGCTTTCATTAATACTAGGCTTGAATGTTGTTGTAGGGCTTGGGCTAATACTTCTTTACCCACTGTACAAGACATAACCACTAAGGATTGGGTTTCCATTGCTAAAGGACGTTTTGTTTTGGCGGCAATCAGTGCAAACGAAGTAATACCGGGGATAATTTCGATATCTAAACCATCGGGTAACCGTTCTAAAATACTTACCCATGTGCTATAGAGCATCACATCGCCTAAGGATACAAAAGCTACTTTTTTACCTGCTGTTATATCGCTAACAATTTCATCGGTTACTGCTTGCCATGCTTGTTGTTTTTCCTCTGCATTATTACTCATGGGGAAATGGCGTTCTTTAATTTCGGTTTGGTTGCCAATATATTCACGTACAATGGAAAGCGCCAAGCTATCACCACCTTTACGGGCAGCAGGTGCATAGACTATATCCATATGTGCTAGTAATCTAGCGGCCCTTACAGTAATTAAATCAGATGCACCGGGGCCTGTACCTATTGCGTATAACTTTCCACTCATTTTATTGTTTCTCACTAACAGCATCTAATAAATGTTGTGCAAATAATGCTCTGATTTGTTCGTTTTCACCTAAGCCTTGTAGGTAACACTCTGTTTCAATACCTAGCGCTTTAATTTGGCTATTCCATGAATCTTCTTCATCGGATGCCATATCATTAATGGCATGATCGCCTGCTACTATCATAAAGGGCATGAGGTGTACTTTACGTACTTTATCTCGTTGTAAACGTTCTAAAATAGTCTCTATTTCAGGGTAGCTTTCTACGGCGCCCATTATAAAAGGTAATTTTTTGTCCATAAATAGATGGTCGATACAAGCATAAGCAGCGAAAGTATGGTGAGTAGTACCATGCCCCATAAACAGTACCCGCTCATCAGGTTGTAAGTTAGGTGCTTGTGCTTTTAGTGCCTCTATTACTGCTTCAAAATCTGCAAAGGTAGTTAGTAGTGGCTTGCCAATTTCCATACGTTCAAACTGATCTTTATACACCAATACTTCACTAGTAATTTTCTCGTACTCATCACCATTAATAATATGCAGTGACTGAATAACCACATCCGTATAGCCTTGCTCAATTAACCGTTCTAACGCTTGTTGTGGACTATCCACATACATTTGGTCGCGCTCAGCTATCTTGCGACGAATAATATGCGACGTCCACGAACGGAAGAAGTCACGATCAGGACAAATATCACGCATGGCCTGTTCACAGGTTTCAATATTTTTGATCCGTGTTTCTGGGTAACTCGTGCCAAAACTAACTACTAATAATGCTTTTTTCACAGCTATCACCTTATTCAGCAGGGTCGCTAATAAATTGAGAAAAATCCAGTAAGTTATGCAAACCAACCACTTCACCAATTACAATTAAGGCAGGCGGTTTAACCTTTTGCTCTTCAGCTACTTGTACAATATTACCTAATGTACCTGTTACTACGCGTTGGTTAGCTCGGCTTGCCCACATGATAATACCAACGGGGGTATCAGCACTTTTGCCATATTGCATCAATTCTTCGGTGATATTCGCTAAGTTAGAAACACCCATTAAAATCACAATAGTACCTTGCAATTGTGCAAGTGCTTGCCAGTTAATTGGGTCTTTTTCTTTGTCTGCTCGTAAGTGGCCTGTTACCACATGGAACGAGGAAGCATGGTCACGATGGGTAACAGGAATACCTGCATAGGTTAAGCCGCCAATAGCCGAAGTCACCCCTGGTACTACTTCAAAAGGTACTTGTTGCTCAACTAATAACTGCGCTTCTTCGCCACCACGCCCGAATACATAAGGGTCACCGCTTTTTAAACGAACTACTTTCTTACCTGCTTTAGCATGGTCGGCTAAAATTTGGTTAATATCTTGCTGTGGAATAGGATGATGATCGCTTTCTTTACCCACATTAATTTTTTCACAATATTCTGGTGCAAAGGTTAATAACTCAGGATTAACTAAGCGATCATACACCAATACATCAGCATGCTTGATACATTCCATACCTTTTACGGTAATTAAAGAAATATCACCTGGCCCTGCCCCTACTAACCACACTTTACCTGCCATTTTTTCTACCTTCTATTAACTAAATGCCTTTAACTGGCACTCTAATTCCTCAATCGTTGAAACAAACCTTTGATAGATTTGTTTAGGACGACTAATCACGATACATCTAATATTAAGAGCCAAACAGGGTAATACTTTTTCGGTATAACCGCCCTCTGCCCCAGACTCTTTAGTAATCACTACATCAGGTTGATAAAACTGATACATTGCCTGATTCATTTCACGAGTGAATGGCCCTTTCATCGCCACAATTTCACCAATCCCTAAACCTAAATCAACACAGGATTGAATAACCCCTACTGTGGGTAATACGCGCGCAATTAATGTTTTTTCAGGCAATAACTGTTTATATTTGGCTAACTCTTTACTACCAGTGGTTAAAAAAACCTTATTGCCTACTTCTTTAGCAGCCATACAAGCTTCTTCAACCGTTGCCACTTTAATCAGTAAAGGGTGCTCCAATAAATCAATTTGAGTTTGTCGCTCATAACGAATTAAAGGTAAATTAACCTTACTGGTCGCTTCCATAATATTTTTGGAAACTTCCGCAGCAAATGGATGAGTAGCATCAATCACTAAAGCAACTTGTTCTTTGGTAAATAAGGCAGCCATTTGCTCAATATCTAATCTACCCACGTGTACTTTGCCATTTAAAGCCAACGCAGTTTCACTGCCTGCTTCAGTGGCTACTGAAAGGCCATAGCTTAAGCCTAGCCTTTCTAACATCTGACACAATAAGACTGCATCAGAGGTGCCACCAAACACATGAATTTTTCCCTTAAAAGCTTGGCTCACACCCTATATCCTCGTGGTGTAATCATATAGTCCTTATAACGATAGGTTGATTTATTACCCACAATCACCATCGAGGTCATGCCTACCACGGTATAATCAATATCTTTAAAAGTGGTTAGCCATAAATCTTCTTTGCTACGACCTGCCGCTTTTACTATTCCGACTGGCGTATCGGGGCTTTTAAAAGGAGCCATTAATTCAAAAGCTTTTGCTAAATGGTCTGGGCGGCCTTTGGAACGTGGGTTATAAAAACAGATTACAAAATCAGCTTCTGCCGCCATACGCACTCGTTTTTCAATTAACTCCCAAGGGGTTAATAGATCACTTAAGCTAATATGACAAAAGTCATGCATTAATGGGCAACCTAAAATAGCGGCACAAGCTACACTAGAGGTAACACCAGGAATCACTTGCACATCAATATCTAAGTTATCACGGGCAATAATTTCAAAGATAGGCCCTGCCATACCGTAAACACCTGTATCACCGCTGCTTACTAAGGCGACATTTTTGCCTGTTTTGGCGGCTTCAATCGCCACTTCACAGCGCTCTATCTCTTTACACATACCTGTTCTAACGAGCTCTTTACCTTCAATTAAAGGCTTGATTAGATTGGTATAGGTTTTATAACCGACTATTACCTCTGAATTTTTAATAGCGGCTACTGCATCTTGAGTCATTGAACCTTCATCACCAGGGCCTAAACCTACTAAATACAACATATACTTACTCCTAATGTGATGGTAATACCATCCTGTTTTAACGTTTCACCTAATAAATTGCCGTCGCTCATAATCCACGCAGAGGGCTGTGATACACTGCCTATGCCTAGGGTTTTGCGGACAAATTCAGAAGCAGCAAAGCGATGCTCATGCTGCTGTAACTCTTCAATCGTAAATACGGTAAAGGGCACTGCTAAACGCTTAGCTAAAGCAATAAGCCCTTGTTCATCTTGCTTAATAATGACACTGCCAATTTGTTTAATGGCTCGTATATCTAGCTGATATTTTGCTAAGTGCTGACAAAGTGTTTGATAGATTAACTCAGCATCGGTATCACGCCGACAGCCCATCCCCACTACAATATTTTTGGGAATAACTTGAATCACTGGGTAATCACTATTAACCTGTAAATCGGTGCGATTGGATACAACCACGAGGGCAGCTAATTCGCTTGGTAATTGCTTAAGGTCTGTTACCGCTACAAAGCCTCGAACATCTTTGACACTAACCTGTTCAAGGTATAGTCCAACTCGCTGACCACTCACCAATATTTGATTAATATCTTTAACCTGTTGTCGATAAGAAGCTACATCCCCGCCTACTTCTTGAATTAAGGTATCTAATGCCGCCACTTGATTAACATCAGTAGCCGTAGTAATAACAGGGGTTGCCCCTAACAGTTGGGCAATCTGCATAGTTAGCTTATTACCACCACCAACATGCCCAGAGAGTAAACTAATGACATGCTGTGCTTGCTCATCCATTACCAGTACCGCAGGGTCTGCTAACTTATCAGTCACTAAGGGCGCAATCATGCGCACCGTAATACCAGTGGCACAAATAAACAGTAATGACTGATAACTAGCGAATAACCTTTTTACACAATCCGCCATGCTACCGTTAAAGCCTATAAAGCCTTCGCTAACCAGCTTATCGCTGGTATAACAATCACAAGGAATTAACTTAGCCAAGCGTAAAGCCTGTGCTTTAGCCCCTGGTGTAACGGTTAGTATAGCTAATTCAGGCTTTTCTAAATTCATGGCTAAAATCTGCGTCATAGAGTTTCGAGTAGTGGTACTCTTCACCAAGAAAACGACCCACTAAAATAAGTGCCGTTTTATTAATACCTGCTTCTTTTACCTTCTGTGCGATATCCGCTAAGGTACCCTCAACTTTTTGCTCATCTGGCCATGTTGCCTTATAGATCACTGCCACAGGCGTATCCATAGGATAACCCTTGCCCTCATCATGTAAGTTATCGACCACACTGGCGATATTTTGTACTGATAAGAAGATAGCCATTGAGGTTTGGTGTTGTGCAAAAGCCTCTAAAGATTCTTTAAAAGGCATTGGGGTACGCCCTTCCATACGGGTAATAATTAGACTTTGTGCCACTTCAGGCACGGTATATTCCACGCCTAATTGTGAAGCTGCGCCTAAGAAAGAACTCACACCAGGTACAGAAACAAAACCAATATTCAACTTGGCCAATTCTTCACTTTGTTCACGAATTGAACCATACAGTGATAGATCTCCCGTTTGGAGGCGTACCACTAATTTGCCTTGCTCTATGCCCTGTTGCATTAAACTGATAATTTCTTCTAAGTTCAGTTTTGCACTGTCGTGACAAGCTGCACCCTCTTTACAATACTTTAATAAATCGTGATTAATGAGTGAGCCTGCATAAATCACTACATCCGCCTCAGCTAAAATACGGTAACCTTTTAAAGTAATTAATTCACAATCACCAGGGCCTGCACCAATAAAATAAACTTTACTATAATCAATGGTTGCTTGTGTCATTCGCTTACTGCCCCTTTTGTACAGGAAATAATATAGGTTGGATTATTAGGTTTAAAATATTTGCCCTTACCCAACTTGGTTAAACGTGATACTTGTAGCTGGCTTGCTTCAATATTTTCAAAACCAACTTGTTGTAGAATATCTAAGGCTTCCATGAGGTTATTTAATAAAATAAAGTTCAGTACTAAACGCCCTTGTGGATTTAAATGGGTAAATGCCCAGCTAATAATTTCATCTAAAGCGCCACCACTACCGCCTACAAATACAGCATCAATAGGTTGCTTAGGTAATACTTCGGGTGCATTACCTTCAATAACCTGTAGATTAGTAACAGCAAACTTGTCACAGTTTTGTTTAATTAAACTAATGGCCTCTGGATTTTTCTCAATGGCAATAGTTTTTAAATTAGGATAACGTAAACTAGCCTCAATACAGATACTGCCCGTACCTGCCCCCACATCAACTAATGTGCTCGCATTTTCTAAATTTAACCAGTCGATGGTTAATACCCGAACTTCTTCTTTAGTCATGGGTACATCACCCCGAATAAATAATTCATCTTTCATCAATAATCACCACTACATTCATTTGATAAGGTTGGTCTAATACTTCTGTGGCTGGCATAATCGTAATTTGTTCGTTGGGATAAGAAAGATTTTCGCCAATCACAAGAGTACGTTGTAAACCACGGTTAATAATTTGTTGTGCAATTTGGTAAGGACCGATTTTGTCATCCGTCACTAAGGCTACTTTCTTATGCTGTAACATAAAATCAAAGTCGGGGGTTTTACCATGACTGCTGGTTAGATAAACATCATTCATATCCAGTGCAATACGTGAGAAAAGGTATTGCATAGAGCTGATACCTGATACTACCTGTACTTCACTGCTACTCATTTGCTGGTTAATATATTTACCCAAGCCATATAACATGGGATCACCAGAAGCTAATACCACCACTTTTTCATGTTGGTGTTGTTTTAGCCATACAATAAGATCGGATAATTTTTTATCTAATAAATGCGCTTTCGCATGCTGATGAGGTACTGCCACTAATTGTCGTTCTGCACCAACAATCCAGTCACAATCATCGATTAGACGTTTAGCTAAAGGCACTAGATAATCCGCTGAACCTGGCCCTAAACCTACTACATTAATCATTCCCGAAACTCCTCTATTAATTCAGTTAAAGGAGCACTACTGCCTAAAATTCTGCCATCCATCGAACATAAAATAGCATCGGCTTGCATGGGGTTTTTAGTAAACTTTGATAGTTGCTCAACACGGTCTTTAATACGTAACGCAATATGTTGGTAAACCGCTTGATAGCCTTCTTGCTCAATGAGTTCCATAGCAGCTTCAGTGGTTTTACAGTCATCAATTTTTAATAAAAATGCTTGTGGTACACCCATCAGTGCTAATACCGCAATAAGCGTTTCAATACGTCCATCTGCCACATGGTTGTGGGTATGGAAGATACCCGCCGCCACTTTAATTAATTTACCTAAATGACCTAACAATAAAACTCGTTTAAAGCCTAATCGCTCAGCATCTTTTAGCACATAGCGCACAAAGTTACTCATTACCACCACATAGTTACTGTTCATGCCCATTTCTTCAGCAAACTTTTCACCATGATTACCGGGAACAAAAATAATTTTCTGTAGCCCTTGCGCCTGTTTCATCTCAATTTCTAGGGTGATGGACTTTTTCCAACTTTCATCAGACATAGGGGTAACAATACCTGTTGTACCCAAGATAGAAATACCATCCATAATTCCTAAACGAGGATTAAAGGTTTGTTGTGCTCGTTCTGCACCTTCAGGTGCAAAAATAATCACCGCTGCCCCTTTTTGCTCACCGATTACTTCACGCACTGCTTCCTCAATGGTTCTTCGAGGAGTATCGTTAATAGCCGCAGAACCTATTTCATGGCGCACCCCTTTACGGGTTACTCTGCCTACCCCTTCACCGCCATCAATGGTAATTTTGCCTGAATCATTCAGTGTTACTTGGGCAAAAATTAACATACCGTGAGTAACATCTATATCATCACCACCATCTTTTTGAATGGCGGCAACGGCTGTATTACCTTCAATACTAGGCTCTAATACATCTAAATCTAATACCACACCTGATGGTGTAATAATTGAAACTTGTGGAATAACAACTTGCTGCAATACCATTAAGGCCGCTACTTTAGCTGCTGCTGTGGCACAAGAGCCAGTGGTATAGCCTTTACGGTACTGCTTATTGTCAATCCAAACAAAGTGTTCCATTAGTTAATACTCACATGCTATATAACAAAGCATTGATAATAGCTGCCGCAATATTAGAACCACCTTTGCGCCCTGCCGCGGCAATATAAGGTAAATCACTTTGCATTAAGGCATCTTTTGATTCAGCCGCTCCCACAAACCCTACAGGAACACCAACCACAGCGGCTGGTTTTAATTTACCCTCTTGATATAACTCTAATAAACGGAACAGTGCCGTTGGTGCATTACCAAATACGAAGATTTTCTCACCCTCTTCGCCAGCTGCTTGTTCAACCGCCGCCATGGAGCGAGTAATTCCTTTAGCATGGGCAATGTCACGGGTAATCGGGTCTGCTACATAACAACGATACTGACAACCTAACTTATCTAAACGGGTTTTATTCATGCCAGATAACACCATATTAGTATCGGTATAAATAGTGGCACCATTTTTTAAAGCAGCTAATAATGCTTGATTTGCATCATCAGAAAATTTAAGAATATCTAACCAATCAAAGTCAGCACTGGTATGTACACAACGTTTAATGATCTTTTCTTGCAGTTCATCCACAAACTCATAATCAGGTCTAATTTCTTCAATAATTTCTTGAATAATTTCAAAACTTCTATCTTCAATATTTTGTGGTTGGGTTATATAGGTCATTTGTTTTCCTTAGCCTAAAAACTTAATAAAGCAATAACTAGCCGTAAACACTAACAAAGCTAATGTTGCGGCTACATACATCAGTTGAATGGTGCTAGTAATATCATTTTGCTCAATAGGGCGAACTTCATCCCCTAACCAAGGTTTCTCTACTAACTCACCAAAATAATTATTGGGCCCACCTAAGCGAACACCAAGCGCACCCGCCACAGTCGCCTCAGGCCATGCACAATTGGGGCTTTTATGTTGTTTACGATCACGCCAACCGATAACTAAAGCAGCTTTAGCATTGAGTTTGAGTAAATAGGCGGCAAAGGCAAATAACAACCAACTAATACGCGCAGGGATATAATTAAAGATATCATCTAACTTGGCAGAAAAATAACCAATGGCTTTATATTTAGGGGTTTGATAACCCACCATTGAATCTAAGGTGTTGACTGCCTTATAAGCCATCGCTAAGGGCACACCACCAATAAACAAATAGAACAAAGGAGCAATAATGCCATCGACACTATTCTCTGCTACGGTTTCAACCACTGCTCGAGTCATCTGTGGTTTATCTAGTTCTGTGGTATCCCTACCCACAATATAAGATAACTGCACTCGTGCTTGCTCTACTGTACCTGTATCTAATGCCTGATAAACAGACATTGCAGCATCTTTTAAACACTTAGTAGCTAAGATGGTATAGGCTAACACACATTCAACAATAAAACTCACCCACCATGACCATAAGCCCAGTAAATAGAGTAAGCCCCAAGTTACTAAGAAAGTACCACCGACAATAATCAACCATAACCATAAACCACCCCATTTTAGGGAGGCATCATTAGTGCATAAGTAGCGAATCTTTTGTTGCACAAAAGTAATGCTATTACCTATCCAACGCACAGGATGAGGCCATCCTTGCGGGTCACCCAATAATAAATCCGCCACAAAGCCAATAATGATTGGAAGAATAGGCAATAAATAACTCATACTAGCGCCCTATCCAGCCAATGGCACAGCATAAAAGGATTTTGATAAAAATGAATATGCAGGTAACTTGCTAGGGTATTGCCTACTTGATAACCACCTTGCCATTGTTTAATAACTTCGCCATCACGGGTTTTATACATGGCAAAAGCACAAGGCAAATCTGTGAAAAACTCTGAATGGTGGAATTCATGGCCTTTTAATATTTCACCCGTATCAGCCAATAAAGTATTGGTTAATGCTCTACCCTCACAATAACCAAAACGTTTTAAGCCTTTAGTCATTTGACTATAACCTGCTAATACCCCCACCATGTCAAAACTCTTACCATCAACCTGTAAAGACTCGCCTAAATACATCAAACCACCACATTCAGCATAAATAGGTTTAGCTTGCTGATGTGCTTGCAAAATAGACTGGCGCATAGCTTGATTAGCAGCTAGTTGCTCTGCAAACACTTCGGGAAAACCGCCCCCTAAATAAACCAAATCGCATTCAGGTAATTGGCTATCCGTTAATGGGCTAAAAGGTATTAACTGCAAGCCTAGTTGCTTAAGCAAATCTAAATTATCTTGGTAATAAAAATGGAATGCTGCATCCTGTGCAATGGCCATTGTTAAACCTTGGTATTTAGCTGTATTGGGTAATTTAGGCTCATTAACTGCAAGCTCTTGACCTGCACTTAACTCAATAATACGATCTACTTCAATATACTGTTCTATAGCATCGGCTAATTGCTGCCAGTAACTTTGCATATCCTGCATTTCTTCAGTAGGTACTAGACCCAAATGGCGTTCAGGCAATACTAACTCTGGCATATTAGGCAAACGACCTAATACAGGTATTTGACAATAGGTTTCTATGGCTTGTTTGAGTAGTTGATAGTGGCTATCGGTATTCACCCGATTAACCAATACCCCCACAATAGGCACATTGGGTTGAAATTTTTGAAACCCCATAACCGTAGCAGCAATAGAAGTTGAAACCGCTTTTCCATCAACCACTAAAATAATCGGGCAATTTAATATTTTGGCTAAACCTGCGCTACTGCAATAATTAGGGTCAACACCATAACCATCATATAGCCCCATTACCCCTTCAATAATGTTAATATCGGCAGTTTTAGCGTGAGACTGGAAAAGGTATTTAAGATTATTTTCAGGTAACATAAACGCATCAAGATTAAATGATGCATAGCCTGTAGCTAATTTATGCCAACCTGTATCGATATAGTCAGGACCTACTTTATAAGGTTGCACCTTTAAGCCTCGTCGCGTTAAAGCATGCATTAAACCTAACGTTACAGTGGTTTTACCTGCCCCACTGTGAGTTGCCCCAAACATAATTTTTTTCACAATATCTTTTGTCCATCCGCCCGAAAACAAAAATCCCCACCTTCTGTCAGGTAGGGATTTTCGTTTTGCTATAGATTGTATATGGGCTAAATAAACAAAATAAGCAGAACATACCCTCCCACCGAAGGTGTTACTCTGCGTTTAGATGGTCTTCTGGCTTTGCTTCATCCTTTCCTCTACCTTCCCAAACATTTCGTTCAGTGGTGTCTTAGAGGATCGTCCACATTACAGCAGCGGGGGCTGCGCAGGAATCACACCTGCTTCCATAATAACAACTTGTTATTACTAATCAAAAACGCATTAATTAAGTAACATACTAATTGAAATAGCTGGAAAACTACAACACTATTCAAAATAATCACTAGTTTGTTGATTTAAGTAAAAAATCAGTGATCTTTTGTTTAATTAACTTGGCACGAGTAGGATCTCGTGCTTCTGTAGAAATAGATACGATTAGACCCTTTTCTCGAATAACCGCAGGTGTAAAAAAATTGGAAGCCTCAGGCAATGCAGTATCATCAAACCATTGCCAATGTTCAATATATCGCCCTACCTCATCATTTACCTGCTGCTTATCCGTTGCTGCATAAATAATATGCATTCCTTTAGTATCATTAGCTTGAAAAGGACGTTGGATTATTTGTATATCAGGCAATGTTTTTATTTCTGGCAATACCTCTGGCGATACTACTGTAATCTCTGCACCTGTTCCCAGCAAGCCTTGCAACTTACGCAAAGCTACTTTTCCTGCGCCCACTACCAATACTTTTTTGTTTACTAACTTAAGCGTCAAAGGATATAACTTTGTCATACTAAATGGCCTTAAAATATTAAATCTGTCTATTTAAAACAATTTCTGAAATACCTTGCTGTTTATTTAGCACCCTTGCTAATACAAACAATACATCAGATAGACGATTTAAATATTGAATAGTCATCGGGATATATTCATCTTGCAGATCAGCAGCAATAACATAGCGTTCAGTACGACGACAAGTTACCCTCGCCACATGACAATGCGCACCTGCTTGCGAACCACCAGGTAATACGAAATCTTGTACTGGTTCTAACTGCTTCATTAACTCAGCCGCCCAACTCTCTAGAAACTCAACGTGACGCGTTGCTAATGCACAACGATTAGAGTTTGCTAATTGTGAACCTGCTACTAATAATTGATGTTGGATTGTTACTAGATTATCAAAAATTTCTTTATCTTCTATATAAACACGCAATACACCAATAGCAGTATTTAACTCGTCAATACCACCAATAGCCATAATACGTGGAGAGCTTTTGCTGATACGAGAACCATCACCTATACGAGTAGTACCTTGGTCACCTGTTTTAGTAATAATCTTTGATAATTGAAATCTCATAATAACTCCCCATAGTCTATTTATTATGCTACAAGGTTTATTTCTATTTATCTAGAAAATAATAAAATGATGGGAAGTATTTCACTTCATGAATAAGAATAAGTGTTTTGCAACAATAAGGTGTGAAAATTTGCTACAAAGCGCGTCTATCAATTCCGCCACAGTATAATACTGGCAGGACTCAAATCTGCAAAACCCGAAGGTCACAATGCCCTAATGTATTTCCACTGGCATTTATTTGTCACTTAAAATCTTTATTACTATTATCCACCCACTCCTGTGGTTAGTTTATAGTGGCAGGATTACCCGCGATATAGTAGAAGCTGAGATTCAACGCCTTGAGTGGATGTGGAAAAAAACTACACCCGCAGAACAACAATCTCAAACACAACAACAGTTTTGTATCCAACGACTAGACCAAGAAACTTGGGATACACTGGATTTATTTGATCAATTACAATTGCCAAGCATTATAGAAATATGTAGAAAAAGCCGTAATATGTCAGAGGCAGGTCGTAAACTGTTTAATCAGTCATGCCAACAAAGAGCCACCATCAATGACTCTGACCGTTTACGTAAATACCTACAAAAATTTGGATTAACATGGGAGATGATACAATAAATTATTTTATTGTTATCACAGAGACAATGGATGCAATAAAAAGCTTTCACAGACTTAAAAACAATGAAAATAACTCTATTGGATTATCCAATTACACGATAAAGTTATATCAATATTCGTAAAAGTTGTTTGACTGTTTAAGCTAACCACGCTTTAATTTATGTTTGTGAATTTAAATTAATCCAAGAGGATAGTGTGTTTAACTGGTCATATATTCAACAAGTTTTACCAACCTTTGAACATGCTCTGTGGCTTACAGTTAAAATATCAGCAGTAGGGATTTTGGCTGCGATTATTATAGGTGCTGTTTGTAGCATTGTTATTTTTTATAGGATTACGGTTATCTCTGCTATTGCTAGAGGTTATATAGCTTTTTTCAGAAATACGCCACTGTTGCTTCATTTATTTTTTATCTATTTTGGTTTACCTAGAGCCTTTAAGATTACACTAAGTTTTGAGGTAACTGCACTGATTGGTTTATCTCTGTTAGGCGGCGCTTATATGGCAGAAGCTTTTCGTAGTGGTATTGAAGCAGTGGCTAAATCACAATTTGAATCAGGGCAAGCAATTGGTTTGAATCGTTTGCAAATGATTCGCTATATAGTATTGCCACAAGCTATTTCCTATTGTGTACCTGCATTAGGTGCTAACTGTATTTTTTTATTTAAAGAAACCTCTGTATTTACTGCTATTGCAGGGACTGACATCACTACTATTGCCATTAACTTTATTAGTAATGATGGTCACAGTAATGAAAACTTACTGTTACTAGTGGTTGCTTATCTTATTGTGATATTACCTTTTATTTGCTTATTGTCTTATATTGAAAAGAGGATGCGCCATGCAGAATTTGGGAATTAATATCCTCTTTGATTGGATTACTATTAAACGCCTTTTAGAAGGGCTGTATTTCACCTTAGAAGTTTCTTTTGCTGCTATTTTACTAAGCAGTTTGTTGGGTACATTATTTGGTATTATTCGTACCTCTAACAAACTGGTAGTACGTATTATCTTCCGAATTTATTTGGAAGTTGTTCGCGTTCTGCCTACCCTAGTACTACTTTATATTCTTTACTACACCTTACCGAGTATATTTAATTTAAATATTGACGGTCGGTTAGTCGGTATACTTGCTTTCACCTTTTGGGGTGCTGCTGAAATGAGTGATATTATTCGTAGTGCTATTATTTCATTACCTAAACACCAAACAGAATCTGCCTTAGCAATTGGTTTAAACAAAACCCAATTATTCTGTTATGTATTACTGCCTCAAGCTTTAAAACTTGCTGTACCCCCTGCTATTAATTTAGCCGCTAGAATTATTATGACTACTTCTTTACTTGTTTTAATCAGCGTGCAAGATATTACTAAAGTGGGCAAAGAAATTATCGAATATGCCACCATGATGGGTAATGATATGGCACCGTTCTGGATTTATGGATTTATCTTATTAGTGTTCTTTGCTATCTGCTATCCATTATCCAAACTTTCACAACGTTTAACCAAAAGAAAAGGTTGATAAGGTCGGGCTTTAAATATGATTGATAACACTGAAACACTATTAGCAATAACCGATCTTCATAAACGCTTTGGTGAACGTGAAGTGCTAAAAGGTATTGATCTCTCTGTACAGAAAGGCGAAGTAGTCACCATACTTGGCCCTTCAGGTTGTGGTAAATCAACCCTATTACGTTGTTTAAACGGCCTAGAAAGTATTCAACAAGGTTCTATTAAACTGGATAATATTGAACTTAACACCCCTACCACCTCATGGATTCAAGTAAGGCAAAAAGTAGGCATGGTTTTTCAAAGCTATGACTTATTTCCTAACATGAATGTGATTGATAATATTTTATTAGGTCCATTAAAAGTACAAAAACGCGCTAAAACTGAAGCTATGCAACAAGCCGATGAGTTACTTACCCGTGTTGGTTTAATTGATCGTAAAACAGCTTATCCTAGACAACTATCAGGAGGTCAAAAACAACGTATTGCTATCGTTCGTGCCCTTTGCATGAATCCTGAAATTATGCTTTTTGATGAGGTAACTGCCTCTCTCGATCCTGAAATGGTTCGAGAGGTACTAGAAGTTATTCAAGATTTAGCCAAACAAGGGATGACCATGATTCTAGTTACTCATGAACTGAGCTTTGCTAGACGTGTGGCTAATAGAATTGTCTTTATGGATCAAGGTAAAATTGTAGAAATGGCTGAACCTGAAGCCTTCTTTACAGATCCTCAAACAGAACGTGCTAAACAATTTTTGACTGTATTTGATTTTTAAGGAGCAATAATGAAATTATTAACTAAAAAAACCACAGGCTTACTCCTCAGCAGTATTCTTTGTTTTGCTTTAACTGCTTGTGGCGACAGTGATAAACCAACTGTTGAAACTGATAACGTACAACCTCCTTCTGCCTCAAGCCTACAAGCCATTAAAGATCGTGGAGAGCTACGCGTAGCGGTTTTTAGTGATAAACCACCTTTTGGTTATGTTGATAAAGAAGGCAATAGCCAAGGTTATGATATTGAACTAGCTAAACGCCTTGCTAAAGATTTACTAGGTGATGAAAATAAGGTGAAATTTGTGCTTACTGAAGCACAAAATCGCATTAATGTACTTACCTCTAATAAAGTAGATATTACGCTAGCTAATTTTACAGTGACACCTGAGCGTGCTACCCAAGTAGATTTTGCCAAACCTTATATGAAAACAGCAATAGGTGTTGTTTCTCCTAAAACTGGCGCTATTACCGATGTTGAACAATTAGATGGCAAAGTACTGATTGTTAATAAAGGTACTACTGCTGAAACTTATTTTGCCAAACATTACCCTAATGTTAAATTGCAGAAATATGACCATAACTCAGAAGCCTTTGCTGCACTTAAAGATGGTCGTGGTGTAGGCTTAGCTCATGACAATACATTACTTTATGCATGGACTAAAAATAACCCTGATTTTGAAGTAGCCTTACATAAAGTAGGTGAAGATGATGTGATTGCACCAGCAGTTAAAAAAGACAATGTTGAATTATTAAACTGGGTTAATGAAGAAATCGGTAAACTGCAAAATGAAGAGTTTTTCCATAAGGCTTACGATAAAACTGTTAAACCTTTCTATGGTGACAATATTGATCCTAATAATGTAGTCATTGACACCAGTAATTTAAATATGGCTGAAGTGCCTACAACTAACGATGAAGCTGAAGAAACAGCAGAATAATAACTGCTGTTAACCAATAAAAAAGCGACCCTTGAGTCGCTTTTTTATTATGAATAATATCTATGATAGCTGTTGCTATAAATCTAGTATTAACTTATCACTCTTACACCCAGACACACATACCATCATCACATCATTAGCCGCCTTTTGACGTGGGCTTAGTACGCTATCACGATGATCTGGCATTCCCTCTAGCACCTTAGTTTCACAAGCGCCACAAATACCCTGACGACAAGCAGTATTCACTAACACACCGGCTGTTTCTAAAACCTCTATAAGAGAACCACCTGCTGGCACATCTAAAATCATCCCTGACTTAGCTAACTCCACCACATAGGCATGACTTTGCTCTGCTTCTACTATTTCTTTTGCAGCAAAATACTCTACATGACTATTGTCATAACCTAACTTTTGACAGGCTGCTTCAAAAGCTTCTAACATCGCCACAGGACCACAACAGTAGAAATGCACATCTTTATCATGTCCTGCTAAATATTGCTCAAGGTTTGGTATACCTGCTTTCTCATCATCGAAATGCCATGTAATTTTTACATTCAATTTTTCTAACTGATCAAGATAAGCCGCTTCTTGTCGGCTACGCGCACAGTAAATTAACTCTACTGAATTACCCAATGTTAATAAACGCACTAACATACAATAAATAGGTGTAATACCAATACCACCTGCTACTAATACACTGTGATTTGCTGCTTCATCTAAGGTAAAATTATTACGTGGTTTAGAAATCTGTAGCTCCTGCCCTACTCTAAGTTCCTTATGAATATAGGTAGAACCACCTTTACTATTGCCATCTAACAACACACCTAATACATAACAATCTTTTTCTTCTGGAGAGTTTAATAATGAATAGCTTCTCACCAGACCATTGGGTAAATGTAAATCAATATGAGACCCTGCTTCGAAAGATTGAAACTGCGTACCTACTGTAGGTGCTAACTCAATACTAATAATATTTTTAGCCTCATAGCGTAAGCCACGCACAAAAGCTGTTTGAAACTCTGACATAATTTTATTTTACCTTTATTTTTAGCTACTAATAGTGAATAAGAATATTTAGACAAAAATACAAAAACTAATTATTCTTAATAAGAACTTACCATTACCTATAAACACGTTTATTATACAACTTTAGTACAATATCAGTAACTTTATTCCTCTACTCAATGACTTTGAGCTCAATATTCTGATGAACCTAACTACTATTATTAATAGGCAATCTCCTCCTACTCCTTGGCAAACAGGTGAGAAAATACCTTGGAATGAACCAGCATTTAGTCAACGAATGCTAGAGAACCATCTTTCACAAGAACATGATTGGGCAAGTCGTCGTTATAAAATCATCGATCAACATATCGCTTGGATTAGCCAACAATTACCCAATAAACAATCTAAAATACTTGATCTAGGTTGTGGACCTGGTTTTTATACTCAGCGTTTAGCGAAACTTGGTTATCAATGTACTGCTGTTGATTTCTCACCTGCTTCTATTGAATATGCCAAGCAACAAGCTATACAAGATAATCTTAATATAAACTATCTATTAGCTGATATTCGCAACTATCAACCTACAGATCGGTTTGATCTTATTATGATGACATTTGGTGAGTTTAATGTCTTTAAAGAAACTGATATTAAAGCTCTACTTAACAATATAACCCAATACCTTACCCCAAATGGGTATCTATTAATTGAAGCACATACTTATCAAGCTATATTAACTTATGGCCAACAGACAGCTTCTTGGCAGTCGTATAAAACAGGACTATTTTTAGATTCTCCTCATATTTGCCTAGAAGAACATTTCTGGAATGAGCAACAAACAACAGCTACCACACGCTACTATATAATTGATACTGTAAATAACCAAACAATAGAATATGGTAGCTCCATGAAAGCCTATACCGACTTAGCGTATCAACGATTATTTCAAGAAGCTGGCATGATTAGCATTAACAAACTAACGCATACTCAATGGCCAACAGGCGATATTTTTACTGAGAAACTACAAACCTTTATTTGTCAGAAATAACTATTTAGAAGACTTCCTATGAAAAATAAACTAATCACTCTACTCATTATTATGTTACTCCCTCTATATAGCATGGCTGATCAATGGGATGATACTTTCTTACAACTAGTTGCGGATAAAAATAATGCTCTGCCTTATGATATTGTTGAAGGCTACCAAGTATTTGACATTGACTACAACCTTAAACAACGAATATTTAAAAATCATATTCAAATTACTAAAAGTAACATTACTAAACAAATGATAGAACAAGAATACAACAGAGATATAGCTGAGTTTTGTAAGATTGAAGACACCCAAACAACACTTAATGAAGGTATTTCTTATCAGTTTCTATTTTATAGACAACAAAATGAAACACCTTTTCTTATAATTACTATTGATAAAACTGTTTGTAAATAACACTTCACCAACAATTACTTGCGCATAAATGCTCAAGTAACTCCACTAAAAATAACTAGGCATATTTTCACATATAACAACCATAAAGATTACATGTAACAAATTAAAATTGTGTTATTAAGTGACGTTTTTTGTCATACAACAGATTTAATTGTCATTTTTAAAACGCTTTATTTTTATGCAAATATTTGAAGCAGATCACACTTTTTTATGTTTGTTGGTTATAACTGTTTGAAATAATTATGTTTTAATTTATATGGCATGCTAATTGCTGAATAAAAGTAATCTTAATTAAAATGTAAGATGCTTGATAAAGGGATGCTTTAGCAATTAGGTTTGTCGTCAATTGTTTTTCTCTTCTAAGATTTTGGAAATGCTTCAAGGTGTTTTTTAAGATCTTGTACTTAACGTTTGAATAAATTTTTACTTTAATTTCATTGTTACTTTAAATAATGAAAATGGGTATTTTTTTGCCTAAAAAAAGTGGGAATCTAATAAAAATAAGTGGTTATTACAAGGACTATGGATTATGTTTGACCCTGCTAATACAACACATTTTTCTATCACTATAGATGGACTCGAGAATACTCGGCTACAAGTATTAAGCTTTGAGGGTATTGAATCATTAAACTATTCTTATGCGTTTGAAATAAATTTAGTTAATGACCATATTCGCTACGATATTACTCAGTTACTCAATAAACCCGCTTTTTTAGCATTCGACCCAGAGGGGCAGAATGGAATCCATGGGATTATTGATTCCGTTAAACGTGGCTCTATCAGTAATCACTACGCTATATTCCAAATTATATTAGTACCTCGCTTTAAACAATTGGAAAGGAATGTTGATCAGCGAATTTTCCAAAATAAAACTGTACCGCAAATTATTAGTCAAGTTTTAGCTGAGTTTGGTATTTTAGAGGGCAGTCATCATGAGTTTAGGTTAGGCCCTACGCCTTATCCTGAGCGTGAGTATTGTGTGCAATACGATGAATCAACTGCTCATTTTATCCATCGTCTATGCGAGGAGGAAGGCATCCATTTTCATTTTGAGCATAACTCTACCCAGCACTTGATGGTATTCGGTGATTCTCAGCCTATCTTTCCTTCTCTAGCTGAAGCCATTAGTTATGTATCTGATACAGGTTTTGTGGCAGATAAACAGGTTATTAAACAATTTGACGTTAGCTTGGCTAGTCGTACCCAAAGTGCCTCTTGGCGAGACTATAATTTTAAACGCGCCAAAATTCCTACAGGTAGTGCTGAAGGTAAACAAAGTAAAAAGGCCAATGAAGCGGTTGAGCCTGCATTAGAATATTATGATTACCCTGGTCACTTTGTAGATAATAAACGAGGTGAACAATTAGCTAATATCGAAATTGAACGCTTAAGAACCAATCATCTCATTGCTGAAGGACAGAGTGACGTTACTTGCCTACATAGTGGTTATTACCTAACCGTTGATAAACATCCCAGTACTGATACAGAAGACCCTTGGCTAGTCAATACTATCCGCCACCAAGGTAAACAACCACAAGTGTTAGAGGCTTTTGGTGGAGAGGCATCAGCGGCTAGCATTGTGCCATCAAAAATTGAAGTCATTATTAATTCTCCTGAACTAAATAACAACCAACTGCAATTTACATCCAGTAACTTTAATCAAGGTTATCGTAATGCGTTTGTGGCGACACCAAGGGAAGTAGTATGGCGGCCTGTTCGTTTGCATCCTAAACCTAAGGTGTTAGGGAGTCAAACCGCTATTGTAACAGGCCCATCAGGTGAAGAAATTTATTGTGATGATTATGGTCGTGTTAAAGTACAGTTTCATTGGGATCGTGAGGGTAATTATAACGAGCGTTCAAGTTGTTGGATCCGTGTTACTTCTAGTTGGGCACATGATGGTTATGGTGCAGTAACCATACCGCGTGTCGGTATGGAAGTAATGATCGATTATTTAGAAGGTGACCCTGACCAGCCTATTATCACGGGTTGTTTACATAATGGGGTTAACAAAGTTCCTTATGAGTTACCAGCCCATAAAACCAAAAGTGTTTTTAAAACCAGTTCCTCTAAAGGGGGTGTTGGCTCTAATGAACTTAGGATAGAAGATAAAGCAGGTAATGAGCAAATCTTTATCCAAGCGCAAAAAGATTTTGAGCAACTCACTAAAAATAATCATACCGTACAGGTTAATAACAATAGTCATTTACAAGTTAATAATGAACACAGTGAAACGATTAAGAAAAATCGTTATACCAAGAACGAAGCTGAAGAACATCACCTTACGCAACTAGACCGTAAAACACAAATTCTAGCTAATGACCATCTTACTGTAGCTAAAAGCCAACACACTACTATTGGCACTATTTCAAGCACAGAGGCAGGTCAAGAGATACATATCAAAGCAGGTATGAGTATAGTGATTGATGGTGGGTTATCTTTAACTTTAAAAGCAGGCGGGCAGCATATTGTATTAAACCCTGCGGGTATTTTTACCTCTGTTCCAATGGTAACAGGTGGTTCGCCTATGACAGGTACTGCTGCTAGTCCATTATTACCTCTTAATATTGAAAAAGCTGTTCCTCCAACACTAGCTCCTTTTGCGCAACGCCATGCTCTTTTACAACTAAAACCTCGTTGTGAGATTTGTGAACAAATGGCGGCTCAAGCGAAGGAGAATGCTTAATGGCAATTAATCAATTTCTTCTAATTGATGGTGCTTTAAGGCAAACAGCCATTAAAGACCTTTATGCTAATTATCAAGGGTTAAAAATAATGCCCCTGTATATTGGCACACCTTACCATGATAATTATGATATAGGCCCTATTCTAGTGGGCAATCTCAACCAATCTCATTTACGTCAAGAAATAAACCAATACGATTGGGCAATTACTGCTTCCATTATAGAAAGCACACAAGATATCAATACCATAGCCGAACATTTACAACAATTTCTTGTAGTAGATGATGAAGCAGGCAGTCATGCTCTATTTCGTTTTGCTGATCCATTAATTACTTGGCACTGGCTTAATAGTTATGGAGAGCAGGTACATAACGAAATTATGGGACCAATTACACAATGGCAAGTGATAAAACCTATTCCCCATTGGCAGAACGATAAAACACCACAATGGCAAACATTTACCAAAGCAGAAAAATCTATAAAGCTAACAACAGCTATTAACTTTTTACTTCCTCCACAAACAGAAGCACTCAGTAAAGCCAATGATTTTCGCTTTAAAAATCGCTTATATGATTGGCTAAAAGAACATAAAGCCCATGCTTTTGAAAATAAGACAGAAGAGCAAATTAGTTATTGGATGGACTACTGCTATGAAGAAGCAGAGGTTTTTAACTTAATTAGCGAACGTAGCTTCGCCATGTGGTTTGAATTATCTGCTGACTATGGTTATGACTTCGCTACTCGTATTGAAGATAACCCTTATAAGGAATGGTTCACTCAGAATCCTAAAGAAAAAGGGTTGCCTACTGAGGTTACTATTCAGCATTTTTATCAATCTCTAATACAACAATTATCAAATTCAGTTACAGGAGTTTAAAATGAATACTAATGAACACTATAACAATTTAGCTGAAAGTTTCAGTCAACTTCCTGTTAATACTGACGCTTGCTGTACTAATAGTCTAGATGTAATTATTACTCCTGTGCGTTATGCAATTGATGATCTAATTAACATTAATGACACTGGCTTAAAAGAAGATTCTCTACACACAGGTAGAACATGCCAACGCACAAGTCGATTTGATAATCAATTAAAAACCCGTCATTTCACAATGCGTCAGCTTCGTGATGGTTGGTTATATGTTTATGATCAAACAACACAACAACTTGATGAGTATAAAATACAAGGTAGTTTTTTTATCAAACAAGATACAAAACAAACATCGCTACCTTATATAAGATACCCTGCCTGCAGTATTTTATATTTATTCTTTTGTCCAGTGCAGCTAACAGATAGGCTTAAAAAGGGAGATATGTTTTCCTCAAGCTCATTTCTAGAAGATAATCGCTGGGTAAAAAAAGTCGACCTCCCCACTTTATGTAGTGACGGATTTCCTTATGAAGAGGGAAACTGGCTAGATCGTATGATTCCATTAGAAGAGATCACAACTTTTGTTTCTGATATAAAGCGCGCTGATGATAAAAGCTTGGACCCTTTTTATAGTACAAGTATTTCCACTATTGAAAGACCAAATGACGTAGTTTCAAAATTAAGTATATTGTCACCTAAAAAAAGCTCTCCTTCTCTGCCTATTAAAGAAAGAGTGTCTGAAAGAGTAATAAGACAAGGAGAGGTAATAGATTCTACTAAAACTAATCAAAGTTTAAATATGATCGCTATACTTGAAGATCCTTTTGCAGTTATTGATGATCTAATATTAAATATCTTACCTTATTATGCTCAAGATATAGCATATACAACAGATGAAGGAAGACGAGCTATTGAAATAGCTCAACATTGTATATCTCTGATTTTCTCAGAAATTATTAATGATGTAATGCCATTAGAAACAAAAAATAACTTATACAAGCGCTATTCTTTATTAAAAGAGATTACAAACCATATAAGAGGATTAGATAGTGTAGTAATTGAGCAATACCGTACTTTAAGGCAATATTATAAAATAAATGAAAGCTTTAAACTTAAAACTAAATATCTTAAACCAATTAAAGAAATCTTAAAGATAGCTGATGAAGATCTAAATTTAGACGATATGCTCAACACTTTAATAGATTGGTCTAAAACAACTTATGAGCTTGATCGTAGGGTAGAGGATATCATTACTTATCTTAATTACATAGGGTATTGTGAGGGGATTGGTAGCTCAGCAACACTTCTAGTAGATTTTGGTCTTGATAATATAGATATAAAGCAAGCAACTATGGCACAGGAAATTTGCCATAAGGTTACTTTTTATATTTCTCATGTAGAGCGTGGTAGGCAATGGATAAAAGACACAGTAGAACTTCATAGAGAACATTTTATAACTTTGTCGCCTTTTAACTTTGAGTTTGATATTTATAAAACTATACGGGATATTAGCTCAAAAATTAAGAAAACAACAACTGTTACTAAAGATATTTACAATTTGGTAACACAAAGTATTAAATCAAATAATATTGCTAATCTAGCATTTAAAACTTTAGAGAAAATTTTAAATGATCCTAATGCACCTTTAAATATTTATTACGATACATTAAAAATAATTCAAACAAACTTAATAACACGCAATGGATTAGCTTTACATACAATAACTGGCTTAATACTAGATAATAGATTTAAAAATTTTTCAATATCTTATTTCTCTAATTCTAACGAATTTATAAAATGGAAAAAAGAGGTTATATCAATTCAAAAAGATATTATAAGATGGAACAAAATACTTAAATTGCCTATATCTAACTTTGAAAAAAATACAAAAATTCCACAAGGCTCAAAAACGAAAAAAATGTCTAGAGCAAAATTTAATGAGCTTTATACACAATGGATATCTCAAAGAACTGAGGCAATCAAAAAATTAGAAAAAAAATTAAAAGAATTCCCTACAGCAATGATATTAGAAGACCTTGATAAAAAGCATCAAAACACTTTAAAAACTATAAATAAAAGAAGTAATGACCTAGAAAAAACTACCAAAAACTTGGATGCAGCATTCACAGTAATATCATTAGGATGTGCATTAACCAGTGTATGCATCGCTATACGTGAGTTAATAGATGCATATAAATCAGAGAAAATGACAACTGATATTATTGCAAAAAATATTTTGATTCTTTCAAATTCAACAATAAGTATTATTGATAGTATTATTAAATTAAACACCCCCATTATTACTGATGCACTAACAAAATACCTTAAAGTAGACACTATCATTAACAAAAAAATTGATGCTATTGAAAAAATAAATGAAAAGGCTTCAAAAATTAAAATTTCTGCGGATAGTCTAGATTGGTATATGAAAGCACCTGCTAGGGGAGTTTTACTTATAGGATGCTTAGTTAGTCTTTATGAAATGCCCAATCTCGTTAACGGATATCAAGATGCAAAAACTACTGAAGAGCAAATCTGGTATGGTGTAAAAATAGCTTCCATTATGGTATCTGTATCGCTTTCAACAATTGCTTTAGTTACAGGTATGACAGCTGGCCCTATAGGAATAATACTCTCAATTGCTGCAGGAATTTTATATCTTATAAGCTCATATTTTATTGACTCTGCATATCGAACCGAGCTGCAAGCTTGGATGAAAAAATGTTACTGGAGAAAACATGAAAATGGCTATAATGATATAAAAACAGAATTAACTGAACTCTATAAAATTCATCTTTGCCCAGTAGTAAAATATAAACATATTTATGAATTAGACAATGACAAATCTAATATTGTAGGTGTTTGGGTGGATATTTATTTATCTTCCTACCTTGAAGGCTCTACTATTCAATATGGTATAAATGGTACGCCTCTTGCGCAAAATAACAAAACACTGAATATTGAATACTCTAATTGGATTAATCTTGATTACAGTAAAGACATTTTACCAAATCGACCTCCTCAAGTAGCTACAGATAGTAAAGACACTAAAGAAATAATAATAATAGAAAATCTTAAAGGAGACATTGAGTCTATCATTACTACTACTAAACAACCAGACCTTACAGTGGATGCAATATATGCAAAAGATGATAAACATCGTATATGTAGATCTTGGATTCCTTTAACAAAAAATATAAATACTTCTCTTGGATTTCACATATCATTATCATATGAAAACTTTGATCTTAATTACATTTATAATCTGTCAAGACCTGATAAGAGTAAGTCTGAAAGCACAAAACTTTCAGATGCAAAACTACTTTCTAGGAACACTGATAAGAAAGGACTCTTATTAACTGAAACAAAAAATATACCTGAATCAATAAATGATAATTAATAAAGTTTGGGGCTAAAACCCCAAACCTTTTAAACAAAATAACTCTTCAGCGGAGGAAAGCCATTAAACTCAATAGCGCTATAGCTAGTAGTATAAGCACCTGTTGATAGCCAGTAGAGTCTGTCACCTGCTGAGAGGTTTAGGGGTAGGCCGTATTTGTAGTTTTCGTACATAATATCAGCGCTATCACAGGTAGGGCCTGCGATAATGACTTCTTCTAGCTCGCCTTTCTTTTCGGTATAGACTGGGAATTTAATGGCTTCGTCCATAGTTTCGATTAGACCTGAGAATTTACCTACATCGGTAAATACCCAGCGTTCTACAGCGGTTCTAGATTTGCGTGAAACCATTACCACTTCACTTACCAACACGCCTGCATTCGCTACCAGTGAACGGCCTGGTTCTAGGATAATTTCTGGTAGCTCTTCGCCAAAGTCTTCTTGTAAAAAACGTAAGATTTCTTTGGCATACATTTCTAATTCATTAGTTTTTTGTAGGTAGTTAGCAGGAAAGCCACCGCCCATATTAATCATTTTTAGTTCAATATTGTCTTCTTCTTTAAGACGTTGAAAAATCACTTTTACCTTAGCAATAGCGCCATCCCATACGTCAATTTCACGTTGTTGCGAACCCACATGGAAAGATACTCCATAAGGTACTAAACCTAGTTGTTTAGCTAAAATTAATAAATCCATTGCCATATCACTTTGGCAACCAAACTTACGGGAAAGTGGCCAGTCAGCTGAACTTGAACCTTCACTTAAAATACGTACATAAATTTTTGAACCTGGTGCTGCTTTGGCAATATTACGTAAATCAGATTCTGAATCTGTAGCAAATAAACGTACGCCCTTTTCATAGAAATAACGAATATCTTTGCTTTTTTTAATAGTATTGCCATAGCTTACTTTTTCAGGTGATACACCTTGCGCCAGCACTTTATCTAATTCATAGATAGAGGCAATATCAAAATGTGAACCTTTGTCTTTTAGTAAACGAGTAATTTCTACTGCAGGGTTAGCTTTTACTGCATAGTAAATTTTAGCAAAGGGAAAGTTATTTACTAGCTGGTCATATGCATTTGCAATGGTCTTGGTATCAATTACAACGAATGGGGTGTCATGCTGTTCAGCACATTCTTTAATGCGTTTAAAAGTTTCAGGCGCATAGTAGTCTTCTACTTTAATAGTAGTCATGGTCATTGTGGGTTACTCCAAATTTATTATTAAACATTTTTACTGGATGAACGCCTAATCAGTATCCCCACTTTGGATCGCCTACTTCCCAAGGCATGTCGCCGAAATATATAGTATTAAAACTGCTATCTCTCGTCATCAGTACTTGAGCCGGATGGATCGTTGCCAGCATGAGCGTTCAGGATGCGAACTTTATTCTTTAATTTATTTAAGATCAATAAGAAATTTGTATAAGTAATCCTTTATTTGGAATAATAAATTGTTTATTAAGAGCTTTTTCTTATAACATTGTTTTTATTTATAGTTATAATATAACATAACAAATCTTTATTGATCATGGGCAAATAATATGCGTTGTTTTTTATTAATAGGCTCTCTTTGCTATTCTTTAGTAATATCTACCGCAATGGCTACAACCTTTCATGATGAAGTATATGAAGGCAGTTTAACAGCCCATGAGCATGGTCGAGCACAGTTAAATATAGCTATTAGTGATGATACATTAGAAATAGGATTAGATTCTGCGGCTATTAATTTAGTAGGATTTGAACATATTCCTACAACAGAGAGTGATAAGACATTAGCATCTCAAGCACAACTACAGCTTAATAATCCATTAATATTATTTGCCATTCCTACTGTTGCAAAATGTAGCCTTATCGATAAGGAAATTATTAGTCCTATTTTTGTTAATCAGGCTATAAATAATAATATTGCGCAAAAACTAACTCATCTGGATATAGAAGCTAATTATAGCTTTACTTGTGCCAATATTACTGAGCTCAATCAGCTTGATTTAAGTTATTTCTTTAAACATTTCCCTAATACTAATAAGTTAACCATTCAATATATTAGCGATAATGGACAGAAGGGAATAGATCTAACCCCTGCAAAACCATTATTTAAACTTCAATAATGGCTAACTTAATTGATCTTAAAAATTTACAATTTGCTTGGCCTAAACAAGCCACTTTATTAGATATTGCTGAATTCACACTAGGTTATAATGAAAAGTTGTTTTTAAAAGGCCCTTCTGGCAGTGGTAAAACAACGTTATTAAGTTTATTAGGTGGTGTCTTGAAAGCTAATAAAGGAATTATTCAATTATTAGGTCAAGATTTATCCATGCTTTCCTCTGGTGCTAGAGACCAATTTCGTGTTGAACATATTGGCTATATTTTTCAACAATTTAATCTATTGCCCTTTTTATCTGTTGAAGAAAATGTACTACTTCCCTGTCATTTCTCTAAACGAAGAACACAAGTTGCTAATGAACACTTTGGTAGTATTCAACAAGCGGCTAAGTCTTTATTAACTGATTTAGGTTTGGATAAGACATTATTTTTACGACGTGCGGATCAGTTATCAATAGGACAACAGCAGCGTGTAGCTGCTGCAAGAGCATTAATTGGCTCACCTGAATTAATTATTGCCGATGAACCCACCTCTGCTTTAGATACTGATACTAGGGAAAGTTTTATTAAGCTGTTATTTAATGAATGTGATAAAACAGGTAGTAGTTTATTATTTGTCAGTCACGATCAAACCTTAACACCCTTATTTGATCGTTGCCTTTCCTTACCTGATCTCAACCAAACAAGTCAAGGTAAGGATACTGTCTAATATGTATTTATTTCGCCTTGCTTTTGCTAGTTTACGTAATCGATTGTTTACAGCGCTTCTTACTATTATGGCAATCGCTTTGTCTGTTTGTTTATTGTTAGCAGTAGAACGTGTAAGAACAGAGGCTAAAACAAGTTTTGCTAGCACTATTGCTGGTACAGACTTAATTGTAGGAGCTCGTTCTGGTTCAGTAAATTTGTTGCTTTATTCTGTCTTTAGAATTGGTAATGCAACTAATAATATTCACTGGTCTAGTTATCAAGATATTAGCCAAGATCCTCGTGTAGCATGGACAATTCCCCTTTCGCTTGGTGACTCTCATAGAGGATATCGTGTATTAGGAACTGACTTAAATTATTTTAAGCATTATCAGTTTGGTCACAAACAGCAGTTACAATTTGTTGAAGGTAGAGCTTTTAAAGATATATTTGATGTGGTGTTGGGTTCTGAAGTCGCTAAAACATTAAACTATAAACTGGATGAGAACATTGTATTAGCTCATGGGGTTAGTACCATTAGTTTAGTAAAACATAATGATAAACCTTTTAAAATAGTGGGTATTTTAAAACAAACAGCAACACCTGTTGATAGAACAGTGCATATTAGTCTACAAGGAATGGAGGCAATTCATATTGATTGGCATAATGGTATGCCTGCTCGTGGTAACCAACAAATATCAGCTGAACATGTTCGAGAATTAGATTTACAGCCTACACAAATTACTGCTTTTTTGCTAGGAGTAAAGAATAAGGTAGCCACTTTCGCATTACAACGACAAATTAGTAACTACAAAGCTGAACCTTTAATGGCTATTTTACCAGGTATTGCCTTGCAAGAATTATGGGGGTTAATGAGTACAGCTGAACAGGCGCTATTAGTTGTATCACTTTTCGTTGTGCTAACAGGTTTAATCGGTATGTTAACCGCTATTTTAACCAGTTTAAATGAACGCCGACGAGAAATGGCTATTTTAAGATCAGTAGGTGCTAAACCTTGGCATATTGCTAGTTTGCTTATAATGGAATCTTTTATGCTGGCTTTTATTGGTATAGCACTGGGTTTAGTTCTGTTATACATTGGTATTTTATGTAGTCAACATTGGCTACAAACAAACTACGGGTTATATTTTAGTTTTAATTTACCCAGTGTCTATGAATGGGGATTATTGGCTTGTATCTTACTAGCAGCCTTACTAATGGGGCTTATTCCTGCTTGGCGCGCTTATCGCCAATCGTTAACAGATGGATTATCTATCAAAATTTAGTCATCAATTATGATTATTAATTTACTGTTATGTTCTTTATTTTTATAGCCCTTAATCTATCAGTCTACTTCTTTTTATATGGTTATTTGATTTGTTATCCTTTAAATAACAAAGATAGGTTATAATTTTGTATACTATTTTAATAATTTCCCCATAAAGCATAAATAATTAGAGAAACAATCATGACTGTGATTAAACAAGATGATCTTATCCAAAGTGTAGCTGATGCACTACAATATATTTCTTATTATCATCCGCTTGATTTTATTGAAGCAATGAAAGAAGCTTATGACCGTGAAGAATCCCCAGCGGCTAAAGATGCTATTGCACAAATTTTAGTAAACTCAAGGATGTGTGCTACTGGTCACAGACCAATCTGTCAAGATACAGGTATTGTAACTGTATTTGTAAAAGTGGGGATGGATGTCCAATGGGATGGCGCCACCATGAGTGTTGACGATATGATCAACGAAGGTGTACGTCGTGCCTATACTTGCCCAGATAATGTGTTACGTGCATCTATTTTAGCTGACCCAGCAGGTGCTCGTAAAAATACCAAAGATAATACACCTGCCGTTATTCATTACTCCATAGTACCTGGTAATAAAGTTGAAGTTGATGTGGCCGCTAAAGGTGGTGGTTCAGAAAACAAAAGTAAAATGGCTATGTTAAACCCCTCAGACTCTATTGTAGATTGGGTGTTAAAAACTGTGCCTACTATGGGCGCTGGTTGGTGTCCGCCTGGTATGTTGGGTATTGGTATTGGTGGTACAGCCGAAAAAGCAGCAGTAATGGCTAAACAAGTATTAATGGATCATATCGATATCCATGAATTAAAAGCACGTGGCGCTAAAAATCGTGTTGAAGAATTACGTTTAGAGCTATTTGAAAAAGTTAATGAATTGGGTATTGGAGCACAAGGATTAGGTGGTTTAACCACCGTACTTGATGTAAAAATTATGGATTACCCTACCCATGCAGCCTCTTTACCTGTATGTATGATTCCTAACTGTGCTGCTACTCGCCATGCTCACTTTGTATTAGATGGTTCGGGTGCTGCTGAATTAAAAGCACCTCCACTATCCGCATACCCTGAAGTAGCTTGGGGAGATGCTGGTGCAGCAAGACGTGTTAATTTAGACACATTAAAACCTGAAGATGTTTTAGAGTGGAAATCAGGCGAAACTATTTTACTAAGCGGTAAAATGTTAACAGGCCGTGATGCTGCCCATAAACGCATGGTTGATATGTTAAATAAAGGTGAGCAATTACCTGTTGATTTAAAAGGCCGTTTTATATACTACGTAGGCCCTGTTGACCCTGTCCGCGATGAAGTGGTTGGCCCTGCTGGCCCTACTACAGCAACTCGGATGGATAAATTTACTCGTCAAATCCTTGAACAAACAGGTTTATTGGGAATGATTGGTAAATCAGAACGTGGCCCTGCTGCTATTGACGCTATCAAAGATAACAAAGCTGTTTATTTAATGGCGGTAGGTGGTGCAGCTTACTTAGTAGCGCAAGCCATCAAGAAAGCTAAAGTACTTGCTTTCCCAGAATTAGGTATGGAAGCTATCTATGAGTTTGATGTGGAAGATATGCCTGTTACTGTTGCAGTGGACAGTTCTGGTGTGTCTGTTCATAACACTGGCCCACAAATATGGCACGAAAAGATAATTGAAAAACTCAAAGAAACTAAGTAAAACTAAAAAGGCTTCTTAAAAGAAGCCTTTTTTACATCTGTATTGAGGAGTTGTTGGTGTATCATTTCATCTTTTATAGTCTATTTTCTATTGTTTCTATCGCTCTTCTTGTTGCTATCGTTCTGCATTATCGTAAAATTTTAAAAAAGGCGGAAGAAGACCAATTAAGATTAGAAGCTATTGTAAATACAGCTGTTGATGGAATTATTACTATTAATGAAAATGGTTTAATACAGAGCTATAACAAGTCTGCAGAGCGTATTTTTGGCTGGACTGCTGATGAAATTATAGGTCGTAATGTCAATGTCTTAATGAATAGTAATGACCAACAAAATCATGATCACTATTTACAACATTATCAAAAAACAAAAATACCAAAAATAATTGGCTCTGGTCGAGAGCTATTAGCTGTAAAAAAAGATGGTTCAACCTTTCCTATCCGATTAACACTTGGGGAAGCTAAACTACCTGATCACTCGCTTTATGTTAGTATCATCATAGATATGACGCAACGTAAAGCCATGGAAAATGCTCTACGTGAAAATGAGCAACAATTTCGCTCACTGGTTACTAATATTCCAGGTATTGCCTTTCGTATTACTGCCAACTTAGAAAGAAAATCAGTTTATATTAGTGATGGTATTTCCCAACTTACAGGCTTAAAAATAGAAGATATAACATCCGGTAGAAGATCTTATCTTGAAGTGATTAAACCCGAGTTTATTTCTCTATTAGATGAAACTTTATTAAAAGTCATTGCAACTAAAAAACGCTATACAATAGAGTATCAAATAACTCACTTAGATGGTCGAGAACTTTGGGTTTGGGAAAGTGGTGTATTTGTTTCTAATGGTGATCAACAATGGATAGATGGTGTTATTTTAGATATTACCGATCGTCATTTAATTGAAGAGCAAATACGTACTTCTCGAGATATAGCAGAAAAAAATGCGGCAAATACTATGGAGTTCTTAGCCAATATCAGCCATGAAATACGAACACCACTTAATGCTGTGTTTGGTTTTACTCATCTATTGGCTGAAACACCTTTATCTTCTATTCAAAAACATTATATGGAGTCAGTAACTAGTGCTACAAACTCCCTATTTTCATTAATCAATAATGTACTAGATGTAATGAAACTAGATCGTTCAGCCATGGAACTAGAAAATATTGATTTTTCTTTAAAAGCACTACTTGAAGATTGTATAACCCTTTTCCGACTCTCTGCTCAAACAAAAAATCTAAAACTTACATTAGATTACTCACCTAATCTAAAAACCTTTTTTAAAGGTGATCCATTAAGAATTCGGCAAATAATTACTAATATTCTCTCAAATGCCATTAAATTTACTAAACAAGGCGAAATCTCAATCAATGCCTTTATGGATCAAAATAAAGTTCATTTAGCTATTAAAGATACGGGTATTGGTATTAGTCCTAGTAATTTAGAAAAAATCTTTCTACCTTTTACTCAGGAAGATGCTTCGATGTCTCGTCACTTTGGAGGTACTGGTTTAGGGACAACAATTGCTAAACAGTTAACAGAGCTTATGCAAGGCAAAATAATGGTGGAAAGTAAACTTGATGTAGGAACAACTTTCCATATAATCCTGCCACTGCAAGAAGGTATTTATACACCACCTAAAGACAAAGAAACTCAACAAAAATTACCCTTATTAACTATTCTAGCTGTTGATGACATTCCATATAACCTAGAACTATTAGAAATCATTCTAAAAAAAGAAGGTCATACTGTGATATCTAAAACCAATGGTTTTGATGCCATAGAAGCTTTTAAAACAACACATTTTGACTTAGTGTTAATGGACATACAAATGCCTGACCTAGACGGTATTGAGACAACTAGAATAATACGTGAGTATGAACATAAACAAAATTTAAAAGCCACTCCTATTCTTGCATTCACTGCAAATGTGTTAGCACGTGAAAGACAAAATGCACGTACGGTAGGAATGAATGGTTTTGTAAAAAAACCGTTTGATTCACAGGACATAAAAAATACTATTGCTACAGTCTATTTTAATGGTTCCTTAAATGAACATTTATCCAATGATAATAATAGCGCTCCAATGGAAACTTCTTTATTAATAGACTGGAATAACGCGATCAGTTTATGGAACGATAAAGATCACTTAATTAAAGTAATTTACAATTTTTTAGTATCTATCAAAGAAGAATTAAGTACTTTTAAACTAACTGAACAAAATACTGATTTATTTTTCAATATCATCCACAAAGCTAAAGGAGCTTCTGGTAATCTTTGTTTATCAAAACTTTATCAATGCATAGTAAAAATTGAACAATATAAAAAGCCATTAGATTTAAATCAACTAAGTACTTTATTAGAAAGTTTTTTAGAAATTACAGAAGAGACTCTCAATGAAGTTATACCTTTGTTACCAATTACTGAACAACCTGCAAAATCAGCTATTATTATCACATCCATAGATGATAAAACATTCATTGCAGACGTTAGTACAAACTTAACATTAGGCAAAATGAATGATAGCCAAATACAAAGAGTATTTGATATATTGACGGCACACCATCAATATCAAGTATTATCTCAATTAAAGGAATCACTTGATAAATTTGAACTTATAAACGCTAGTTTTTTATTAAAAAACTTAATTAAGTAACCCTATGCACGCTAAAATTTTATTAGTTGATGACGAACCATCTAATTTGCAACTATTACGACAAACATTAAAAGAAGATTATGAACTATTCTTTGCAAAAGATGGTAAAACAACCCTACAACTTGCTGAGCAAAACAAACCAGATTTAATTTTATTAGATGTTCTAATGCCTCTAATGGACGGTTTTGAAACTTGTCGTCAACTAAAAAGCAATCCAAAAACTAAGCATATTCCTGTTATTTTTATTACCTCCCTTAATGACACTATTGATGAGTCTAAGGGTTTTGAAGTCGGTGGTGTCGACTATATTAGTAAACCCATAAAACCTATTACTGTAAAAGCTAGAGTTAAAACACACCTTACCTTAGTAGATATTGCTGAATTACGCAGAACACAGTTACAAATCATTGAATGTCTTGGCCGAGCGGCTGAATATAAAGATGATGATACTGGGCAGCATGTATCACGGATGAGCCGTTATGCAAAAGTGTTAGCAAAGGCAGTTGGTTTTTCAGAAGAGCAAGCTGATTTATTAATGAATGCTGTACCTATGCACGATATAGGAAAAATTGGTATTCCTGATTCTATCTTAATGAAACAAGCAGTGTTAACCCCAGAAGAAAGGGATATTATGCGCACCCATGTGGAAATTGGCGTAAAAATTATTGGTGAAGATCCCGCTGAACTTTTCAGGATAGCTAGAACAGTTGCACAACACCATCACGAAAAATGGGATGGTTCGGGATATCCTCAGGGTTTAAAAGAAGAAAAAATTCCTATAGAAGCTAGAATTGTTGCTATTGCTGATGTATTTGATGCACTCACTAATAAAAGACCTTATAAGCCTGAATGGTCTGTAGAACAAGCGATAGAATATATGTTGGAGCAACGAGGCAAACATTTTGATCCTAAGCTACTATCATTATTTATTGAAAATATGCCTTCTATTTTGGAAATCAAAGCTAAATTTGCAGATCAAAATTAATCTAAAAGAGATGATATACAACATAAAATCTATCAAAATGCTTTATTACTAACGATACAATTAGTATACTTCTCAAATCAATAATTAAATATAGTATTACTATACATAGCTGTTAAGTTTATAATTTATAGTTTCTATATTGTTCTAAGGATCGTACTAATTATTATGAGCGCACAAAATCCTCCTTTAACAGGACTTCCAAAACTGTTTGTAGATAACAATATCTTATCAGAAAATGATATGCGCCAAGCCATGCAACAATCAAAGGTAGAACAATTACCGCTTGTTACTTATTTAGTACAAAATAAAATGGCTAGTGCAAAAAGCATTGCTATACTCATTTCAGAACAATTAGGATTACCTCTTTTTGATTTAAGCAGTTTACAAATAGATGATGCCTTAAAGTCTGTAGTTACTGAAAAGCTAGCTCGTCAACACCGAGCAATCCCTCTATGGAAGCGTGGCAATAGTTTATTTTTAGGTATTTCTGACCCATCAAACCAACAGGGCTTAAGGGATATTCAATTTAATACAGGCTTACCTGTTGATGCAATTCTTGTTGAAGAAGATAAATTAACTTCTTTACTGGACCGTTTTTTTGATACAGAAGCAGAACAAGTCAGTACTAGTCCCTTACAAAAACCTGGTTCAGGTGATGATGAAAAAGAGGACGAAGCAGTTGTTAACTTTGTTAACCAAATGCTATTAAATGCTATACGTAGTGGCGCATCTGACTTACATTTCGAACCTTATGAAAAGAGTTACCGAGTACGTTTCCGTAGTGACGGGATTTTACAGATAAAATCACGTCCGCCCATTGAACTCGCACCGCGTATTGCAGCTCGTTTAAAAGTAATGTCTGATATGGATATTTCTGAACGTCGGAAACCTCAAGATGGTCGTATTAAATTAAAAGTTTCAGAAAGAAAATCCATCGATTTCCGGGTTAATACTTGCCCTACTTTATGGGGTGAAAAAATTGTATTACGGATATTAGACTCCTCTAGTGCACAAATGGGTATTGACTCTCTAGGTTATGAGCCTGAACAAAAAGCACTCTATATGGAAGCTCTTAGTCATCCCCAAGGTATGATTTTAGTAACAGGACCAACGGGTTCTGGTAAAACGGTATCCCTCTATACAGGTTTAAATATACTTAATACACCAGATATTAATATCTCCACAGCAGAAGACCCTGTTGAAATTAACTTAGAAGGGATTAACCAAGTTAACGTTAACCCTAAACAAGGAATGGATTTTGCGGCAGCGTTACGGGCATTCTTACGTCAAGATCCAGATATTATTATGGTTGGTGAAATTCGTGACTTGGAAACAGCAGAAATTGCTATTAAAGCTGCTCAAACAGGCCATATGGTAATGTCAACTTTACATACTAATAGTGCCCCTGAAACATTAACACGTCTAATGAATATGGGAGTTGCTTCTTTTAATATTGCGACCTCTGTCAATCTAATTATTGCCCAACGATTAGCAAGACGTTTATGTCCACATTGTAAGCAAGAAATGGAAATCCCCCATGAAGCCTTAGTAAAAGCAGGATTTCCAGAAGATAAAATTGGTAATTTCACTGTTTACGGCCCTGTAGGTTGTGACCGCTGTAATAATGGTTATAAAGGCCGTGTGGGTATCTATGAAGTAGTAAAAATAACTCCTGCTTTACAACGTATTATTATGTCAGAAGGCAATGCTATTGAAATTGCTGATGAAGCAAGAAAAGAAGGTTTTGCGGACTTAAGAACCTCTGGTCTCAAAAAAGTAATGGATGGTTTAACCAGTCTAGAAGAAGTTAATCGTGTTACATCGGATTAATAACTGGTAGAAACGATTAAAACTTTGATATTCATCATATTTTGACTATAGAACAAATATTCAACTTCTATAGCATGTAAGTTATGGTAGAATTACTACAGTATTTTATTGATGTAATAATGGATTGATTATAAAGAGTTTGACTTCAAAAAGTCAAAATGCTTGTAAAAAGAGGTGCTCATGGCGCAAGTAGCAAAAACACGTACTTATTTATGGAAAGGTGTAGATAAATCTGGTAACAAACTAAAAGGGGAATTAAATGCAACAGACCCTACTGTTATCAAGGCTATTCTCCGTAAACAAGGTATCACTGCTAAACAAATTAATCGTAAACTAGAGCTTGGTATGGGTGGCAAAATCAAGCCTATTGATATTGCTATTTTTACGCGCCAAATGGCCACTATGATGAAAGCCGGTGTACCTATGATTCAAGCTCTTGAGATCATAGCCGAAGGTGCCGAAAAACCTAAAATACGTGAGCTACTGGATAATATTAAACAAGAAGTAGCTTCTGGTAATAGTTTTACTTCTTCTTTAAGAAAACGTCCATTATATTTTGATGAGCTTTTTTGTAGCCTTATTGAGGCTGGTGAAAAGTCAGGTACTTTAGAGACATTATTAGACCGAGTTGCTGGTTATAAGGAAAAAAGTGAGTCACTAAAGAAAAAAGTAAAAAAAGCAATGATTTATCCTATTGCTATTCTTGTAGTGGCGGCTATCGTTTCTGCCATTCTCTTAATCAAAGTAGTACCTCAGTTTGCTGCTATCTTCCAGAGCTTTGGTGCTGAACTACCTTGGCTAACTCAGCAAGTTGTTGATATGTCAGAATATTTACAATCTGATGGATGGAAAGTACTTGTTGCGATTTTTGTTATTGGTTTCGCAATTAAAGAAGCCTATAAGCGCGCACCGGCTTTCCGAGATCTTATTGATAGAGGATTGCTACGTATACCTATTGTAGGTTCTATTATCTATAACTCTGCTGTTGCTCGTTTTACTCGTACTTTATCTACTACTTTTGCTGCTGGTGTTCCTCTAGTAGAAGCATTAGACTCAGTAGCAGGCGCTACGGGAAATATTGTATATAAAAGAGCTGTACTAAAAATCAAGCAAGAAGTTTCTACAGGTAGACAGCTCAACTTTGCTATGCGTGGTAGTAATGTATTCCCTGCCTTAGCCGTTCAGTTAACTGCGATTGGTGAAGAATCTGGTTCGTTAGATAGTATGCTTGGTAAAGCAGCTAATTTTTATGAAGAAGCGGTAGATAATATTGTTGATAGTTTATCTGCCCTTATGGAACCAATGATTATGGCTGTATTAGGGGTTATTATTGGTACATTGATTATTGCTATGTACTTACCAATTTTCCAAATGGGCAGTGTTGTATAATATTAATGACTGTTTTTACCGAAATTCCTTCGTTATTTATTTTTGCCTCCCTACTAATAGGTTTATTAGTAGGGAGTTTTCTTAATGTGGTTATTTATCGTTTACCTAAGATGATGATCAATGCTTGGCAGCAGGAGGCTCGTGAAATTCTTGAGCAACCTCAACCTATTGAGCCACAAACTAAGTTTAATCTATTTCTACCCTCTTCTACCTGTCCCCATTGTGGCCATAAAATAACAGCAGTAGAAAATATACCTATCATTAGTTACTTAGTATTAAGAGGTCGTTGTAGAGGCTGTAAAGCGCCTATTAGTAAACGTTACCCCCTTGTAGAATTATGTTCAGGTATTCTTTCTGGTTGGATTGCTTGGTATTTTGGCTTTTCTGCTGAAGCACTATTGCTTATTTTATTAACTTGGGGTCTTATAGCAATGAGTATGATCGATATCGATCATCAGTTACTACCTGACTCATTAGTATTACCTTTATTGTGGGTAGGCATTCTTGCTAATGCTTATGGATTATTCCCTGATATCAGCATCAATAGTGCTATTTTGGGGGCTGTAATAGGTTATATGTCACTATGGACTGTAAACGCCCTCTTTAAACTACTACGTGGTTATGATGGCATGGGGCATGGCGACTTTAAACTACTTGCTCTGTTTGGTGCATGGGGTGGCTATCAAATTTTACCTGTAGTTATTCTACTATCCGCCGCAGCTGGTGCAGTAATAGGTATTATTGGTCTATTATTATTTGCAGGCAAAAATAAAATGCCCTATGGTCCCTACTTAGCTATTGCTGGTTGGATTGCCCTAATTTGGGGACAAGATATCGTTTCTGCTTACTTAAAGTTTTCAGGCCTCAATTAACTCTGCTATTATTTGTTAGGGATATTAATTTATATTAGTATCCCTTACTATGTCTTCTATTATTTCTTAACAAGAGACTAACTACAGTGAAAAGGTGGACACTGGGTATTACAGGTGGTATAGGCAGTGGTAAAACTGCTGTTGCTCAACTATTTGCCAATAAAGGAATTGAGACCGTTGATGCTGACCAAGCTGCCCGTTGGGTAGTAAGTAAAGGAAAACCTGCTCTAACAAAAATAGTAGAACATTTTGGTTCACAGATCCTATTAGAAGATGGTAATTTAAATCGGGCAGTATTACGCCAACAAATTTTCCAAAATCCACAGCAACGTGAATGGCTTGAAAAACTATTACATCCCATTATTCGTCAAGAGATTTGTCAATTCTTAGAAAACACTAACTCACCCTATAATATTTTAGTCTCCCCTCTTCTGATAGAATCAAAACAATATGAACTGGTTCATCGTGTCTTGGTTATCGATACCACCGAATCAATACAAATTACCCGTAGCATGCAAAGGGATAATAATTCAGAAGAGCAAATTAGAGCCATTATGCAGACTCAATTGACTAGAAATGAACGAATTCACTACGCTGATGATATAATAATTAATGATCAAGATATATCTCATTTAGAGCAACAAGTAGAACTACTACATCAATTTTATTTAACACTCTGTAAGAGTTAAGTTTATGAAAAAACAACCTATTGTTAATTGTCCCACATGCCAAAAGTCACTTATGTATAGTAGTAATAATCCCTTTCGTCCTTTTTGCTCTGAACGTTGTAAATTAATAGATTTAGGAGCATGGGCTGCAGAAGAACACAGCATTGCAGGACAAGAATTAATTAGTGATGAGTTTATTACAGAAGATGAATTAGCAGAAATAATGTCTAAACAGTTACATTAGTCCATTAAAAAACCCTGCTAAAGCAGGGTTTTTAATAACTAAATACTTACTACTCTTGTACTGGCGTATCAGATACAGCAGGTGCTGTATTCTCAGCAGCTACCGCATCCTTAATAGATAGTTTGATACGACCACGGTTATCTACATCAATAACCATTACTTTAACCATTTGACCTTCTTTCAATACATCTGTCACTTTCTCAATGCGTTGTTCACTAATTTGTGAAATATGCACTAAGCCATCTTTACCAGGTAAAATATTAACAAAAGCACCAAAATCAACAATACGTTCTACTTTACCTTCATAGATCTTACCTACTTCAGCCTCAGCAGTAATACCTAACACACGTTGTTGAGCCATTTCAGCTGCTTCTTTAGTTTCACCAAAGATTTTGATAACACCATTATCATCGATATCAATAGAAGCTTTTGTTTCATCACAGATACCACGAATAACCGCACCACCTTTACCGATTACATCACGGATCTTATCAGGATCAATTTTGAAGGTAAGCATAGTAGGTGCATTAGCAGATAGCTCACGAGGTTGACTAATCACTTCGTTCATTTGCTTAAGAATATGTAAACGCGCTTCCAATGCTTGGTTTAACGCAATCTCCATAATCTCTTCAGTGATACCATTAATTTTGATATCCATTTGTAACGCTGTAACACCTTGAGCAGTACCCGCTACTTTAAAGTCCATATCACCTAAATGGTCTTCATCACCTAAAATATCGGTTAATACTGCAAATTTATCACCTTCTTTCACTAAACCCATGGCAATACCGGCAACAGGGGCACGTAATGGAACACCAGCATCCATCAATGATAAAGAAGCGCCACAAACTGAAGCCATAGAGCTAGAACCATTAGACTCAGTAATTTCAGAAACTACACGCACAGTGTAAGGGAATTCAGCTTCATTAGGTAAAACTGCCTGTACACCACGACGAGCTAAACGACCATGACCAATTTCACGACGCCCAACACCACCCATACGACCACATTCGCCTACTGAGTATGGAGGGAAGTTATAATGCAACATAAATGCATCACGTTGTTCACCTTCTAAAGAGTCCAGTAGTTGTGAATCACGTGCAGTACCTAAAGTAGTGACTACTAAAGCTTGTGTTTCACCACGTGTAAATAGTGCAGAACCATGAGTTTTACCTAACACGCCTGTTTGAATATTTAATGGGCGCACAGTACGTGTATCACGGCCATCAATACGAGGCTGACCATTAACAATATTCTCACGAACAATACGGTATTCTAACAAACCAAAAATATTCTTAACTTCTTGTTCAGAAGGTTGGCCTTCTTCACTACCCGCGAATTTAGCAACGGCTTGCTCACGTAAAGTATCTAGTGCTGCATAACGTTCTTGTTTTGCTGTAATGGTATAAGCTTTAGAAATAGCTTCACCTAATTCTGCTTTAATAGCATTAATCAAAGCAGTGTTTTCTACAGGTGCTTGCCATTCAATTGCTGGCTTATTTACTTCAGCAGCAAACTCTTTAACTGCTTTGATTACTGCTTGCAATTCTTGATGAGCAAATAACACACCACCTAACATTTGGTCTTCTGTTAATTCTTTAGCTTCAGACTCAACCATTAATACTGCTGTTTCAGTACCAGCAACTACCATGTCTAAATGAGAAGCTTGTAACTGCTCATAAGTAGGGTTTAATAAATAACCAGAATCAATATGGAAACCTACACGAGCGGCACCTATTGGACCTTCAAAAGGAATTCCAGAAATAGCTAAAGCTGCTGAAGTACCTATCATTGCAGCGATATCTGGATCAGATTTTTTATTAGTAGAAAGCACTGTACAGATTACTTGTACTTCGTTTACAAAACCTTCTGGAAATAGTGGACGAATAGGACGATCAATTAAACGAGAGGTTAATGTTTCTTTTTCTGAAGGACGACTTTCACGCTTCAAAAAACCACCTGGAATACGTCCAGCTGCATACGTTTTTTCTTGATAATGTACAGATAATGGGAAAAAATCTTGTCCTTCCGTTGCATTTTTAGCAGCAACTACACTTACTAGTACACTTAAATCGTTATCAATAGTAACTAACACTGCACCATTTGCCTGACGTGCAATACGACCTGTTTCTAAAGTTACCGTTGATTGACCAAATTGAAATTGTTTTTTAACCGGATTTAGCACGGTATATTCCTTCTTTATCTAACTTACTTAATATGAAATTGGTTGATACGTTGGGAGTTGGACCCTAACTCATCAAATAAAAAATCTATTCTCAAAACAGAAAGCTGGAAGCAGCATAACCTGGTTTCCAGCTTTCTTGCACCTTAGCGGCGAAGTCCCAAACTAGCAATTAACGCTGCGTAACGTTCAGTATCCTTAGATTTTAAGTATTCTTGAAGTTTACGACGTTGGTTAACCATACGAATAAGACCACGACGTGAGTGGTGATCTTTTGCATTAGCTTTAAAGTGATCGCTCAACTTGTTAATATTGGCTGTTAATAGCGCAATTTGAACTTCTGGAGAGCCAGTATCACTCGCACCACGTGCATATTGCTTAACGATTTGAGCTTTTTCTTCTACTGTAAGTGCCATATTTTATTACCTTTTAAAAGCAGACCAGGGAAACTCCCTGTGTTATTGATAAGAGGATTAACCGTGTCTGCTAACAGCCACCCTCTAAAGGTATTAATCAACTAATACCTTATTCTCAAAAATCTTTAATTCAGCCTGATATTATAACAGTTATTAGCTATTTTGTATCAAACGTTTTGGCGCTAATCGACCATCATTAGCTACTTCACCAATACCAATAAAACGACCTTGATGATCGCGTACTCGAATATAAGTATTTAAAGGTGCTTCTGGCACACGAACTGGCTGACCATGTAACCAATAATAGCTAGTATGCTCTGTTAGCTCTAGGCAAGGCCAATGCAATAGCCCTGCATCAACTGGTAACAAAAATTGATCAAGCGCTTCACTACCTGATTTTTCTTGCAATTCAATCAGCGTTTCTAAATCAATAGCTTGCTCAAGATGAAAGGGACCCGCCTCGGTACGACAAAGCATTGCCACATGAGCACCACAACCTAACACCTGACCAATATCTTCTACTAGCGTACGAATATAAGTACCTTTACTACAAGAAACTACTAAACGAGCTTTATCACCTTCAAAAGACAATAACTCTAATTCATCAATAGTAATTTGGCGTGGCTCTCTATCGACTACTTCCCCTGCCCTAGCCAATTTATAAAGAGGCTGACCATCTTTCTTAATAGCAGAATACATGGGAGGAATCTGGGTAATTTCCCCTCTAAAACGAGGTAATACAGCTAATAAATCTTGTTCAGTGCAGTTTACTGGTTTTTGTTCTAATACCTGCCCTTCAGCATCCCCCGTTGCAGTAGTAATACCTAACTGCATCACCACTTCATAACGTTTATCTGCATTTAATAAATATTGAGAAAACTTAGTAGCCTCACCAAAACAGATAGGTAATACACCCGTTGCTAATGGATCTAGACTACCTGTATGACCTGCCTTGTTAGCATTAAATAACCAACGTACTTTTTGCAATGCTGCATTAGAGCTAAACGTTAATGGTTTATTTAGTATCAATACCCCATCCACAGATCTGCGCTTACGCTTTACCTGACTCACTCCTCATCATCTCCCTGACGATATTTACGATCTTCAGCAAGTGCTTTATCTATTAATGCTGACATCGTACTACCACGTACAATACTTTCATCATAAACAAAGTGTAACTGAGGAATAGTACGCAACTTCATCGCTTTACCTAATAGACTACGCAAGTAACCGCTGGCATTAGTTAATATCTCTAGACTTAATGCAATATCATCTTCTGCATTTTTACCCATCACAGTGATATATACTTTTGCATGCCCTAAATCACGTGCCACATTCACAGCTGTAATAGTAACAATCCCTAAACGAGGATCTTTAATTTCACGTTGAATTAACAAAGCTAATTCACGCTGCATTTGATCACCTACACGCTGAGTTCGGCTATATTCTTTTGCCATAATTTTTAATTTAACCCTAGCTTTATAAACTACTTAGTATAAAAATAATTCAATTAATCTAAATAAATAAGTTCCCCATAATGAAATCACTATGGAGAACTTAGTTGATAATGCTATTTATTAAAGTGAACGAGCGACTTGAACTTTTTCAAACACTTCAATCTTATCACCCACTTTAACATCATTGTAGCTCTTAACGCCGATACCACACTCCATACCAGCACGTACTTCAGCCACATCATCTTTAAAGCGACGTAGTGATTCTAATTCACCTTCAAAGATAACCACATCATCACGTAATACACGGATTGGACGGTTACGATGCACTAAACCTTCAGTTACCATACAACCTGCAATGGCACCAAACTTAGGTGAACGGAATACATCACGTACTTCTGCAATACCTAGGATATTTTCACGAACATCACTACCTAACATACCCGATAGTGCTTTCTTCACATCCTCAATAATGTCATAAATAACGTTATAATAACGTAAGTCTAAACCTTCTGACTCAACAATCTTACGTGCACCTGCATCAGCACGAACGTTAAAGCCGAAAATTACTGCATTAGAAGCTAAGGCTAAGTTAGCATCACTTTCTGTAATACCACCTACACCAGTACCTACTACTCGTACTTGTACTTCATCATTACCTAAATCAACTAACGATGACTGTAATGCTTCCAAAGAACCGCGCACATCTGCTTTTAACACAATATTGAGGCTCTTCTTCTCATCTTGTCCCATGTTGTCAAAGATATTCTCTAACTTCGCTGAATGTTGACGAGCTAATTTAACTTCACGGAATTTACCTTGGCGGAATAAAGCCACTTCACGTGCTTTCTTCTCATCAGGTACCACATTCACTTCATCACCAGCATCTGGCGTACCATCCAGACCCAATACTTCTACAGGAATAGAAGGACCAGCCTCTTTAATAGGCTTACCATTTTCGTCCAGCATAGCACGTACACGACCATAGTTAACACCTACTAGAATCATGTCACCTTGATGTAAGGTACCATTTTGCACCAAAATAGTAGCAACAGGGCCACGGCCCTTATCAAGGCGTGACTCAATAACAATGCCCTGTGCAGGCGCACTTGGTACAGCTGTTAATTCTAAAAGCTCAGCCTGTAATAATACTGATTCCAATAACGTATCAATATTAGTACCTTGCTTAGCTGATACAGGAATGAATTGGGTATCACCACCCCAATCTTCTGGGATAACATCACGACCAGCTAGTTCATTCTTAATACGATCTAAATCAGCTTCTGGCTTATCAATTTTGTTAATCGCTACAACAATAGGTACACCTGCTGCTTTAGCATGTTGAATCGCTTCTTCAGTTTGAGGCATCACACCATCATCAGCAGCTACCACAAGAATAACAATATCAGTTGCCTGTGCACCACGGGCACGCATTGCAGTAAATGCAGCATGGCCTGGTGTATCTAAGAAAGTAATCATGCCACGATCTGTTTCCACATGGTAAGCACCAATATGCTGAGTAATGCCACCTGCCTCACCCGTAGCCACTTTAGTACGGCGGATATAGTCAAGTAACGAAGTTTTACCATGGTCAACATGCCCCATCACTGTTACTACAGGAGCACGATGAATAGCTTCACCTTCAAATTTTAATGACTCTGCTAATTGATCTTCTAAAGCATTATTGTTAATTAACTTAACGGTATGCCCCATTTCCTCAACTACTAACTGAGCTGTATCACGGTCTAATACTTGATTGATAGTGACCGGAGAGCCCATTTTAAACATAAGCTTAACAACTTCCGCACCTTTTACGGCCATTTGTTGAGCTAATTCTGCTACAGTGATGGTTTCACCAATATTTACTTCGCGCACTATAGGTCCTGTTGGTGCTTGGAAACCATGCTGATTTTCCGCAGCACGTTTCTTTTGTTTATTTTTACCACGGCTACCGCCACGACGAGCGTAACCTGCCTCTTCATCATCATCACTTATTGCATGAAGATTACGAGGAGCACTTATCTTAGTAGGTTTTGCAGCAGCAGCTTTACGCTCACGACGCTCTTCTTCCTCATCACGGCCTCTCGAAGCTCGACGAGGCTCTTCACGCAATACCACTTTCTCTTTTTTAGGCTTATTCTTAGCCTTTGCTGCTTCTTCTTGCTCTGTTGTTACAGGTTGAACTTTATCTTCAACATTAACAGGCGTTGCTTTAACTGCCTCATTAACATCTGTTTTACGGCGAACTTCAACTGTAACAGTGTTAGAGCTAGGTATTCTAACAGGCTCTACTTTAACTTTTTCTGGCACTTCTTTTTTCTTAGTTACTTCAACAACGGGTTCTTTCACTTTTTCTACTGGCTGAACTACAGGTTTTTCTTCTTTAGCCTTAGTTGCACCAGTTTCTTTAGTTGCAGTAGGTTGCTTAACCTGTTTCTCTGCTTCTTTTTGATTTTTAGGAGCTTCTTTGGCTTTAGACTCCTTCACGTTTGGTTCTACCTGATTTTCTACAACTTGTTTAGTTTCCGCAGCAACAGTAGCTTTTGGCTGTTTCGGTGCAGCTTTCTCAACTACTACTGGTTCCTCTACAGGCTCTTCAGGTACATCACGTTTAACAAACGTTTTCTTCTTACGATGCTCTACCTTAACTGTTTTAGTACCGGCTTTAATCTGTTCTGTGGTTTTACGTTTTAACGTTATCTTTTTAGGTGCATCAGTTTTTGCTTTATCACCACTTAAATAAGTTAATAATTGTTGCTTTTCTTTATCTGATACTTTTTGATCAGCACTTGTATGTGGTAATCCTGCTTCTTTCATTTGTTGTAGCAAACGATCTACAGGAGCTTTAACACTTGCTGCCAATTCTTTTACTGTAACCTGTGTCATTTCTCTCTCCTCAAGCCTATTAACCATTAAATGCTCTACTCAAACCAATGAGCACGAGCAATCATGATTAACTCTCCTGCACGCTCTTCATTCATCCCTGTAATTTCGACTAAGTCGTCAACACTTTGTTCAGCCAAGTCTTCACGAGTAATAATGCCATTAATAGCTAGCTGTCTAGCCAACTCCTCATCCATACCTTCCAATGCTAAAAGATCTTCTGCTGGCTTCGCAGAGGCCAATTTTTCTTCAGTAGCAATAGCTCTAGTTAATAAGCGATCTTTAGCACGGTTTCTTAATTCACTTACAATTTCTTCATCAAAACCATCAATACTTAGCATCTCTTCCATAGGTACATAAGCAACCTCTTCTAAGGTAGTGAATCCTTCCTCTACTAATAATTGAGCTAGCTCTTCATCTACATCCAACTCATCAATAAAGGCTTGCAGAATATCTCCTGTCTCTGCTTGTTGTTTTTCCTGAATCTCATCTTCAGTCATTACATTTAAAGTCCAACTAGTTAGTTGACTTGCTAAACGTACATTTTGACCACCACGACCAATCGCTTGTGCTAAGTTCTCTTCAGCCACTGCAATATCCATCGTATGAGTATCTTCATCAACAATAATGGTTGCTACTTCCGCAGGAGCCATTGCATTGATTACATACTGCGCTGGATTTTCATTCCATAACACAATATCAACACGCTCACCACCTAACTCACCAGATACTGCTTGCACACGTGAGCCACGCATACCAATACAAGCACCTTGCGGGTCAATGCGTTTATCTTTAGAACGTACGGCTAATTTAGCGCGCGAACCTGGGTCACGAGAAGCACCCATTACTTCGATTAAGCCTTCTGAAATTTCAGGTACTTCAATACGGAATAATTCAATAATCATTTCAGGTGCTGTACGAGATAAAATAAGCTGTGGTCCACGGTGTTCTGTACGAATCTCTTTTAATAATGCACGAACTCTCATGCCTACTCTGAAAATCTCACGAGGTATCACTTGATCACGAGGTAAAATAGCTTCCGCATTGTTACCTAAATCTAAAATAATACTTTCTCTTGTTACTTTTTTAACAGTACCAGAGATAATTGAGCCTACATGTTCACGATAAGCGTCAACCATTTGTGCACGTTCAGCTTCTCTTACTTTTTGTACAATAACTTGCTTTGCTGTTTGTGCGGCAATACGACCAAATTCTACAGAAGCAATTTTTTCTTCAACAACATCGTCAATCTCTGCATCAAAACCTTTTTCTTTTGCTTCTTCTACTGTTAATTCAGCCGCAGGATTAACCTGATCTATCTCATCAACTATATGCCATTGACGATAAGTCTCATAATCTCCTGTACGAGGATCGATTTGCACCCGTACCTCTATATCATCGTCATAAGACTTTTTAGTCACTGTAGCTAATGCAATTTCTAGTGCCTCAAAAATTACACTTGGTGGCACACCTTTTTCATTTGATACTGATTCAACAACCAATAATACTTCTTTACTCATTTCTCTGCCTCTTCCCATCCTTAATAACTGTTAACTGTTGTTAATCAAAATTTGGCTCTATATTAGCCTTCTCTATTAGTTCTATTGGTAATAGATACTCTTGATTATCAACTCGTAATACTATTTGTTGGTCCTCGATGCCTTGTAAACTTCCATTAAAATTACGTCTACCTTCAAAAGCACTGCGTAACTTAACTTTTATCTGTTCGCCTATATATTGTTCATATTGCTCTAAGGTAAACAATGGTCGATCCATTCCAGGCGAAGAAACCTCCAAGGTATACTCATAAGGAATAGGATCTTCTACATCCAATATTGCACTGACCTGCTTGCTGACTTTTTCACAATCTTCCACACCAATTCCATTGCTATGATCAATAAACACTCTAAGTAAGGAGTGCTTACCTTGTGAAATAAATTCAACTCCCCAACACTGATAACCTAAAGACTCAATGACTGGAGCTAGCAGTGTCTGTAATTGTTCTAATCTAGTAGACACTTTTGCCTCCAATAAAAAATGGGCGTATAGCCCATTTTTATAATTAATTTTAAAACTGTAATTAACAAAAAACCCCATAATTGGGGCTTTTTAAAATATGGTTGCGGGGGCTGGATTTGAACCAACGACCTTCGGGTTATGAGCCCGACGAGCTACCAAGCTGCTCCACCCCGCGTCAAAGTGGGGCAATGATATAGAAAAATAATACATGCGTCAAGTAAAAAGACTGTTTAATTTTTATTAAACACAAATTTAACTATTCTTTAATAACTTTCTTTATTACTTAAAATTATTATTATTATCATGTAAACTAACTAATGCCCCTTACTTACTAAATCTTAGGTAGATACTTTATGTCTAAAACTGTTCATGAAAATTTAATTGATTTACAGTATAAATTAAACCATGCCAAAACCAATACTACTGCTGATAAAGAAGAAATAGAACGTTTGGCAGAGAAGATTAACCATCAACTGGAACTAGAAAAACTAGGCCAACAACCTGATATTAATTTAGTAGAAGAATTAGGACTAGCTGTAGGAGAATTTGAAGCTGAACATCCTACATTGTCAGCAGCCCTGAGAAATATTATGATTACACTACAAAATATTGGTATTTAATAATAAGGCAGTTTTATTACTGCCTTACTAATCGATTGTTACCATACTCAATTTGCTTAAGGCTACGACAAGGATTAATATCCAGACCACCACGCCTTACATAACGCCCTATTACTATCAGTTGTTCTGGTTTCAATAAGCCATTCAAATCCAAGAAGATACGTTCTATACATTGCTCATGAAAATCAGCATGTTGTCGAAAGCTAATAATATACTGTAATAAACTACCATGATCTAATTGTTTAGCTGCTTTATAAGTGATGGATAATGTAGCCCAATCAGGTTGTCCTGTTACTGGACAATTAGATTTTAATAGATGAGTATATACTGTCTCCTCTACTTCTTTATCATGGGTTTTTAATAAAGTTGCTGTAGGGTGATTATATTGATCAATCTTGATATCAAGATCATCTATACAAATACCTTCTACATTAGTAAGGCCAAATTTAGTAAAAGCATCTAACGTATATAAATTAACAACAACAGACTTTCCTGCTGCTGCCGAAAGGTCAGTAATTAAGGCCTGCTTTACAACCTCATCCGACTCAAATACCGTTTGATTAAAACTATTTAAATACAGCTTAAAGGACTTAGACTCAATAATAGCAGGTGAGTCCGCAGGTATAATAAACTCAGCAATCATAACCTTTGGTTTACCTGAAGGCGTTAACCATGACAGTTCATAACTATTCCAAATATCAACACCGTAATAAGGCAAGGTATTTGCTGTTAAACCTAACTCTTGCCACTTAACTTGACGTGCTATTGGAAATAGCAAATCTGGCTGATAATGATCAATATATTGATTTACTTTACCTAATGGCGACTCTTCAGCTGGATGATAATTCATAACTAATTAGCTAACTCTTGTTTAATACTTGCAAAAGTACGTACCCAAGGCTTACTTTCTTGAATAGCTGCAGGTAACTTTTTAATTGCCTCTTGTGCAGCAGAACGACTCGTAAATTCACCTTGAGTAATTACATAATCAATTTTATCTGCTCTTAAGCGTTTAAAATATTGATAACTACCCGATTGTTTACGAATAAAATCTTGTGCTGCCTTTTCGTTACTCGCCACACTAACTTGAATAGTAAAGTTAGCTCCTGTTTTACCACGATACCACGCATTACCCTGTGCAACTGGCTTAGCTGTTTCTTGGGGTTTGGTTACTTCTTGTGGATTATTTGCAACTGGTTTAACTTCTGGCTTAGTAACAGTTTGGGTTTGAGTAGCAACAGGTGGTGTAGGTTCTGTTACTACAGGAGGAGGTAACATTGCATTATCAACAACTGGAGTGTCATTATTTAACGGCTGATTATTGGATGGTGCGACATCTGTTGATAATGGTATATCTTGAGTAACTTGACCAGAACCTGCATCACTAGGTAAATCTGCATAATGGCTGGCAACAATGGTCGGCTCTTGCTCCGTAGAAGGTGATTTTGAAAATAATAAAATAGCTACTAAAGCGATTGCAATGACACCTGCTATCGCTAAATGTTTTTTGGGTAACATTAATTTAGGTTTTGCTGCCTTTACTTCTCTTGTTGTATCAGAGGCATAAAGAGCAACTTCATCCTCACTTTCATCAAAATCATTAAATAATGAAGATTGATCTTGATGTTGCATATTTTCAATCAAGATATCTCTAGCCACCTGATTAATAACACCAGGCCAACCACCTGATTTTGTATAAATCTCTAACAATTGTTCATCAGTAAATATACCTAACTCTTGCCCTGCTCCCTCTAAACGCAATAAAAGATATTCTTTAATTTCTTCTAAAGTATAAGGCGTTAATGGCAAATTAAAGGTAACTTCTTTAGCTAATGAAGAACTTTCTAATTGATCTAATAAATTTGGTCTAGCAAATAAAAATATGTGCAAACTGGCTAAATGCTCATTAGCTAAATTTAATAATAATTGGATAATATCTTCTGATAATTGGTCAGCATCATCTATCATAAAATATAGGCTGATACTTTGTTCTGACAACTTACTGATTTGCTCAATAATAGCTGCTATTGTATTATTGGTCGCTTGTAGCTCTTCTACTAACAAAGCTAAAACATCTGAAACTTTTTCACAATCAGCCGCTGAAATATTAATAATTTTTATAGTGTCTTTATTAACACTTGCTATCAGTGCTTGTCTTAATAGTGTTTTACCACTACCTTTAGGCCCTGTTATTAATAACATCAACTGACTATGACGAGCTAAATGATGCAACTGCCCTAAAATAGTTTTACGCTGAGCAGGGAAAAATTTAAAGTTAGGAACCCTTGCAGCAAAAGGATCATGGTCTAACTGATAATAACTTAAAAAAGGTTCATCTGCCCGTAACGTATTCATTTATTTAATCCGTCAAAATAGAGTCAAGCAATTGTTGATAATTAGTGGATAGTATAGCATTCAATATATCACTAGCAAATTCACTTGTTACTACTGCTTCACCTATTTTTTGTAATAAAACAAGACGTATTTGTCCATCTAACGTTTTTTTATCTACCCGCATATATTTTAGAAAATCATTTGCGGTCATGTTAGTAGGTGGAACAATGGGTAAACCAGCTTTAGCGAATAATTTAATACCTCTATCACGATCTTGTGCTGATAGCCAACCTAGTTGCATAGACATTTCTAAAGCCATTACCGTACCTGCTGCAACTGCTTCGCCATGTAACCAATTACCATAGCCTTGATGCGTCTCAATAGCATGACCAAATGTATGACCCAAATTTAAAATAGCGCGAATTCCTGACTCTGTCTCATCCATCGCCACTACACGCGCTTTAATATCGCAAGACCATTCAATCGCTTTAATTAAACTTTGTGTATCCAAGCTTTTTAGCTGATCAATATTTAACTCTAACCAGTCAAAAAAATCTTTATCTGCAATCAAGCCATATTTGATAACTTCTGCTAAGCCTGCTGATAGCTCTCTTGCAGGTAATGTATGCAAAGTGCTAATATCAATAATAACTGACTTAGGCTGATAAAATGCACCTATCATATTTTTGCCTAAGTCATGATTAATCCCTGTTTTGCCACCTACAGAAGAATCAACTTGAGATAATAATGTAGTAGGTACTTGAATAAAATTAACACCTCGTTGATAACAAGCAGCAGCAAAACCAGTCATATCACCAATGACACCACCACCTAAAGCAATTAAGGTAACCTTACGGGTACACTCTGCTGTAAGCAAACCATCAAAAATTAGTTGTAATGTCTGCCAATTTTTATACTTTTCTCCATCTGGTAACACTACACTTTCATATTGATAATCTACTAGTTGAGCTAATAAACTATCTAAATATAAAGGTGCTACTGTTTCATTGGTTACCACAACTACTTGACTACCTTTAATATAAGGCTCAAGCAATTCTTTTCGAAATAAGCTTTCACCAATAAAAATAGGGTAGCTACGATCACCTAACTCTACTTGTAACCTATGCATATTAAATTCCAGATAAATAATAGAAGTAATTGAGTAGAACTTTACTACAAACCTAAAGATTCTAAAATATGTTGGATTAAAAAACGTGGATGACGCTCATCAGTTGTGATAATTATATGAGCTACTTGACGGTATAATGGATCCCTTATAGCCATAAGGTCTTGTAATACTTTTTTAGGATCAGCTACTTGCAATAGTGGCCTTTGTTTATCTTTTGCTGTGCGTGATATCTGCTGTTCAACAGAAGCATGCAAATAAATAACGGTTGTTTTATCAAACAATATCTGTCGTGTTTCTTCTCGAAGAATTGCACCACCACCTGTGGCTAAAACAAAACCATCATTACCTTCATTACAAATCTCTGTAATAATATTTTGTTCTCTATCTCTAAATCCCTTTTCACCTTCCACATCAAAAATCCATGAAATACTGGCACCTGAACGTGCTTCTATCTCACGATCCGAATCAATAAAAGGTAAATTGAGCTCTCTAGAAAGTAGACGCCCAATGGTGCTTTTTCCAGCTCCCATTGGGCCCACTAATGTTAAACATCTTGACAACGTGTTATCTCGAAGCAAACGCCTTACTATCAATAATACGTGGAGTTATAAAAATTAATAACTCTTGTTTAGTATTAGATACAGTATCACGACGGAACAAGCGTCCCATCACAGGTAAATCACCTAAGAATGGTACTTTTTCTGTTACTTTACTTTGTTCATTCTGGAACACACCACCTAATACAATAGTTTCACCATCAGACACTAATACTTTAGCATTAACTTCATTTTTATTAATGGGTGGAACACCTTGATATGTCCGTGACTCATTAACAGAGTCTTTAGTCACTGTAACAGCCATCATAATTTGATTATCTGGAGTAATTTGTGGAGTTACCTCTAAAGAAAGTAATGCCTCCTTAAATGAAGTAGAAGTAGCACCACTTGAAGAGGCTTCTTGATAAGGTACTTCTTGACCTTTCATAATCCTTGCAGTTTCTTTATCTGAAGTTGTTACTTTCGGTTGAGAAATTATCTCACCTTGTCCAGATTTCTGCATAGCATTTAATTTTAAATCAATCATTACATTCGAACTAAAAAAACCTATACCAATACCTGAGGTGGCATTTGCCGCACCTAAGTCTACTACTGGTGCTGCTGGTGTCCACATGTAGTTATCTCCATCATGAGTAATCGATGTACCAAGATTACCAAAATCTTTGCCAGCGCCCTCAGAGTTTACACGACCATCAGCACCACCATAACTTTGCCAATTACGAGATTTTGAGCCAATATCAGCTCCCCAACGAACCCCTAGGCTTTTAGCGAAATCAACATTAGCCTCAACAATACGTGCTTCAATTTGTACTTGACGCACAGGTCGGTCTAACTGAGTGATAATACGTCTTAACTCTTCTAAACGTTCTTCTGTTTGATAAGCAATAATCGTGTTAGTACGCTTATCAACAGTCAAAGAACCTCGATCATTACTAGTCATATTCGCATTATAAGCACCATTCTGATTAGTTTGTACACTATTAGTCTGGGACATAGTTGCTTGGAATAATGCAATAATACTTGTAGCATCAGCATAATTAACAGGGATAAGCTCACGACGTAAAGGTTGTGTTGCTTTTAATGTTTGTTCAGCATCAAACATTCTACGAGCAGACTCTGCTAACTCATCAGCAGGAGCAATAATAAGAATATTACCTTCTTGACGCTTTGCAAGCCCTCTTGTACGCATGATAATATCTAATGCTTGATCCCATGGTACATTTTGTAAACGTAAAGTAATATTACCTGTTACTGAATCAGTAGCCACTAAATTTAATTTAGTAAAATCTGCTAGAATTTGTAATACACTTCTTACTTCAATATCTTGGAAATTTAAAGATAAAGTATCACCTTTAAAAACACCTTGATCTTCTAAACGGCGTTGTTTTTCTTCTGCAGATACATGTTTAACACTAACAGTTAATTCATCATTAGCTTGAAAAACTAAATAATCATAATTTCCCTTAGGCTCAATAGAAATACTCGAACCATCCGATTTAGCTGTTGAGTTAATAAACTGCACAGGCGTTGCAAAATCTTTAACATCTAACCGTACACGTAATGATTCAGGTAATTGTGTTTTAGGGAAATTAAGAACTATTTTACCTCCCTTTTCTTGTACATCAGGACTAATTGTACTATTTGATAACTTAACGACAATATTACCTTCACCATTATCACCACGTCTAAAATCAATATTTTCAATAGCATTTCCAACTGAGGTAACTGCTTTTGTGGTAACTGGCGTAACATTATTTGTTGGCTTAGTAGATACTGTAGAAGCAGTATTTGTTTGAGCAACTGGTGATGCCGTAGTTTTATCACCTAATATAATAAAAATATTATTGCCTTCTGCACGCGTTGTATAAGGTACTAAAGTATTTAAGCCTACCACTAATCGCGTTACATTTTTAGATTCAACTACTGTTAGATTTCTTACATTACCTATACCAACAGCCCTTCTTTTCTCACCTAATTGGCTTGTAACACCAGGTAAATCAAGGGCAATACGTGCAGGCTGATCAATTGTATAACCATTAGGCGCTGCTACTGGTTCATCAAACATTAATTTAAGCTCTACCCGTTCGCCAGGTAAAGAAACAACATCCATATCTTTTAAATTAGCTGCATATAATATTGAGGGAATAGCCATACCTAATAAAGCTACACTTAAACGTATTAAAGAAACATTCATTGCTGTTTTCCGTTGTTCAATTGGGGTATTCTTTTTCATCTGTAACATCCTTAAGATTAATTTTTAAGCTCTAAGGTATAGGGTCTTTCTCGGCAACCTTCATTACCATCAGAAATTTTCTCTAGAACTTCAAGTCCAAAATCATTAATGGAGATTACTTGTCCATGATTTACACCAATGTAATCTCCTACTCTTATGCGATGAATACCTCCAGCACCACGCAATAATGCATAATGCTCTTTGTCATTTTCTATTGTACCCACCATAGCAAATGATCCTATATCAAAGCCTTCTAAATATTGTTTTGGCCTTGTCAAATCAGGCATAACACATTTAACACCTGACTCATCAGGATCTGGTTTTGGTTGCATAATAGCATCTTGACTTTGAAAAGGGTCTCTCATAAAAGTAGCTGTATATGAAAAAGGTAAATAAGGCTTTGGTTCAGGCAAAGGTTCAATTGCCCTAGCAGGCCTAGCTTTAATACGATCGGTATATTCTTCTAAATCGGTAATACCTGAGTTTCCACAACCTACCAATACACTTGTTAATACACCCAAGAATAGAATGCGTTTAAACATTATCATTTCACATCCTCACGGTAACGGTATGTTTTCGCTAAAACATTAATAGTTAACTTAGAAGAATCTCCTACCACCTCTGGTTTTATTGAAAAATCATTTAATGTAACAATCCTAGGTAATGCAGCAACCTTAGTAGCAAAATTAGCAAATGCGTGATAATTACCCGTTATGGTAATTTGTACAGGCAACTCTACATAAAAAGGCTGTTTTACTTCTTTTTGAAGTCTAATTTGTTTAAATTCTAAACCGCTCGTTAAACCCGCTTTAGTTACATCTTCAATTAAACCTGGCACTTCAGTTTCAGCTGGTAATTGCTTTAGTAAACCACTAAATGATTCCTCAATAGCATCCATTTGAGCCTTATAAGCGTTTAAACTAGCTGATTGAGCAGCCTTTGTTTCAAAGTCTGCTTTCAACTTTGGCTCTTGACCCCTTGCTTTTTCTAAAGAGGCACGAACATCACTTAAAACAAAGTTATAACCTAAAACACAAATAACAATTAATACCAATAAACAAGCAAGAACCATAATAGGTAGAGGCCATGTTCCAGGACTCTTAAGATCTAAATTGTTTAGATCTAAGCTTTTTAAATCAAGACTCATTGTATAGCCCCCCCATCCTTTGGTTCACCTTGATCAACTAATAAAGTAAAACTTGCTGTTTTGTCATTTGGATCTTTTTTGTTGATTTGAGTAATCACAGCCAAATTAGGATTAGCTAACCATGGTGAGTTATCAAAATTACGCATCAATTGTGAAACACGATTATTAGAAACTGTCATACCTTGAATAGTGATTTGTTTATTACTTTTAGATAAAGAAGTATAAAAAACACCCTCTGGCAAGGTACGAACAAATTGGTCTAATAATCTCGCTAGAATTTGACGATTTGACTGTAAATCTTGAATAATCTTCATCCGAGATAATAATTCAGATTTTTTAGATTTCAAATCCTCAATTATTTTAAGATTATTATCCATTACCGTAATTTGTTGCTTTAGATAACTATTACGTAAATTTTGATTTTCAACTTGTAACTCAAAATACTTATTAGCAATATAAACCAAAATAACAGCAACCACTACAGCAACTGCTACAGCTATAAAAAATTGACGTTTCCGCTCTTCCCGTAGCTGCTCACGCCATGGTAATAAATTAATACGTACCATTAGTCAAAACTCCTCATTGCTAAACCACAAGCAATCATCAGTGATGGTGCATCCTGTGCCAATACAGATGCATTAATTTTAGATGATGTTTTCATCTCGGCAAAAGGATTAGCCATCTCTGTTGCGATGTTCAATTTATCTTGGATATAACTTGGTAATTGCTGAATACGTGCACCACCACCAGCTAGAACAATTCCATCAATAGTATTATGTTGTCCTGTTGCAAAGAAAAACTGTAAGGAACGAGCTATTTGATCAGAGATTTGATCCATAAATCCTTGTAATACTGATTGCTCATAATCCTCAGGCAACTCTCCTCTTTTCTTCGCACGCTCTGCATCAAGGAAGGTTAAACCGTAGTGTCTTTGTATCTCTTCAGTAAGTTGACGACCACCAAACATTTGCTCACGATTATAAATAATATGTCCATTATGGATAATATTAAAACTAAGCATTGATGATCCAATATCAATAACAGCAATTGGTGCAGCAGCGCCGGCGCTTTTCACCATAGGGATAAGTGCTGCTGCCCGCTCCATAGCATAGGATTCAAGATCAACAACACCTGCTGATAATCCTGTATAAGCTAATACTGCTTCTCTCGTTTCGATACTTTCTTTGCGGCAAGCAGCTAACAAAACTTCTTCTTTAGAATCATCATTGGGTGATGATGTACCTAAGCGTGCAAAGTCAATAGCCACTTCATCTAAAGGATAAGGAATATATTGATCCGCTTCTAATTGCAGTTGAACTTCTACATCCGCATCACTCATTCCTTTTGTAACTTCTACAACACGAGTAATCACAGATGAGCCACCAACTGCTACTACAGCAGACGTTGCCTTAACCTTAGCAGCTTTAACAGCTTTCTCTAAGACTTTACCAACTGCTTCGATATCATGGATATTTCTATCAGAAACAACGCCCAATGGCAGTTCTTCGACAGCATACCCATTCAATATATAAGAAGCACCTGACTGATCTAAGTCCACCACTCTCACGGAGCTAGCCCCTATATCAATCCCCAATAACTTTTTAACTTTCTTTTTGAATAGCACGATGTTTTTCCCTATCTACATCCGCAACTTACGGAAAAAATTACTCTGTACACACTATATACTATATATAAATATCAAATTTTACTACTCAATTCATAGTGATCTTTACGTAAAAAAGCTATAATATGTCGCAAGTGTTGTTCTAACTCAATAATTTTAACAAAATATTACTATTATTTGCTAGGAATTTATTAATTTTGATTCGTTTATATAAATTTATTTGGTGGTCTTTTATATCATTAATTTGTGTAGTTCCACTTGTAATCAGTGGCGCAGCTCTTTATTTGAGCCACAATTTACCGTCTATTGAATCAATACGCCACATAGAATTACAAATACCATTACGTGTTTATAGTGCAGATAATAAGCTAATTGCTGAATTTGGAGAAATGCGTCGCTCACCTATTGCCTACAAGGAAATCCCTCCTAATTTTGTTAATGCATTATTGGCAGCAGAAGATGATAACTTTAAAAGCCACTATGGCATTGATCTTAAAAGTTTACTACGTGCAATACTTGAATTAGCAACCACCGGCCATAAACAATCAGGTGGCAGTACTATCACTATGCAGGTTGCAAGAAATTATTTTTTATCAAGTGAGCAAACCTATATACGTAAAGCAAGAGAAATCTTGTTAGCTTTAAAATTAGAACAGGAATTAACCAAAGAAGAAATTTTAGAGTTATACCTTAATAAAATATTTTTAGGTTATCGCTCTTACGGAATTGAAGCTGCTTCTCAAGTTTATTATGGGAAATCTGTTAAAGATTTATCATTGGCTCAAATGGCCACTTTAGCTGGTCTTCCTAAAGCACCATCAGCTAATAATCCAATTATTAATCCTAAACGTAGCTTAGAAAGAAGAAATTGGATTCTTTCCAGAATGTATAACTTGAGAATGATCAATAAAGCAGACTATGAAAAAGCTAAAGCTGAACCAGAGACAGCTAAACGCCATGATGCCATTCCTGAGCTTGCCGCACCTTATATAGCTGAAATAATACGCTCAGAAATGGTTGAAAAATATGGTGATGCTGCTTATACAGATGGCTATCAAGTAACTGCTACTATTTCCTCACCTTTACAAGAAGCGGCTAATCAGGCTTTACGCAAAGGTTTATTAGAATATGACAAACGTCATGGTTATCGTGGTGCAGAACAACCATCAATAGCAATAGAAAGTTGGTCTAATATACTTAAAGAACAAAAATCTATTGGTTATTTAGAACCGGCTATAGTAACAGCTATTGATGAGCAAAATATTACTGTGCTTACTCAACAAAACCAGCAAGAAATAGTTGCTTGGGCAACAATGAAATGGGCAAGATCTTATTTATCTAACAATAGCATGGGGCCTCTACCTAAAACCCCTAAAGATATTGTTAAAGTGGGTGACTTAATTCGTGTACAAAGGGATCAACAAGGAACTTTATACTTTAGTCAGCTCCCTAAAGCGGAATCTGCCTTAGTTTCATTGAACTCACAAACAGGTGCTGTTGAAGCGCTCGTAGGCGGCTTTTCATTTGATCAAAGTAACTATAACCGTGTTACCCAAGCTAAACGCCAACCAGGTTCCAGCTTTAAACCTTTTATTTATAGCGCAGCATTAGATGCAGGGTTCACTGCAGCAAGCAAGATTAATGATGCCCCTATTGTTGTAGAGGATGGTTCTAATAAGAAAAAATGGAAACCAAAAAATGATGGTAATAAATTCTTAGGACCTATTAGTTTAAGGGAAGGTTTATACCGCTCTAGAAACTTAGTAACTATTCGTTTATTACAAAGTGTAGGTATTGATAATACATTAGACTATATTGAAAAATTTGGTTTTGCCAAAGAAAGTTTACCACCCTCTCTTTCACTTGCATTAGGCTCAGCTGATGTATCACCAATGCAAATAGCCCGTGCATGGACTGTATTTGCTAGTGGTGGCTATAAAATCTATCCTTATGTAATTGATGAAATTAAAGACCGTAATGACAAAGTTATTTTTACAGCTACACCACCTGCTATTCCAGAAATAAACCAAACAATAACCGAAGTTAGTGAGCATAAAGCTGTACTTATGCCTATGGAAAAAGATGATCAACCAAAAACCATACCTAATATAGCTGAGTCTGTTATTGATAAGCGCACAGCTTATATTATGAATAGTATCTTACAAGATGTAATTAAACGTGGTACAGGTACAAGAGCTTTAGCATTAAAACGTACAGATCTAGCAGGAAAAACAGGTACCACAAATGACACTAAAGATGCTTGGTTTGCAGGCTATAATGGTGATTACACAACCGTTGTTTGGGTTGGCTTTGATAAACCAGATACATTAGGACGCCGTGAATATGGTGGCACCTTAGCTCTGCCTATTTGGATTGACTATATGCAAGTAGCGTTAAAAGATAAACCTAATAAGACCATGCCCAAGCCCGCAGGTATTGTACAACTTAAAATAGATGCGGATACTGGCCGTCTAGCTTCTGATAACTCACAAAGAACTTATACGGAGCTATTTAAGAAAGAGGATGCTATCAAGGGAGATGATTCTTCAGGTCTTCCTATGTCAAGTGATGATGTAGCGCCTATGGAATTATTCTAATGCTATAAAAAAGGCTTATTTGTTGATCAAATAAGCCTTTTTTACATCACTATAAATTAACTCTATTTGCTAACTTACCTTGTTTATAATGTTCTTCTTTTATTTTATTTCCGTATTTATCCCAGAAGATCCATACACCCTCTTTTTTGCCATTTTTGTATTTTCCTTCTGAACGCTTAGTTTCTGCATCATCTAACCAAAAGGTTTTCCAGACTCCCTCTCTCTTATCATTTTTATAATAGCCTAACATTTCCCTTTTACCTCTATCATCCCAAGAAACCCAAACACCCTCTTTTTTGCCATTAACTAACATAACTTGTGACTTTAAACGACCATTTTCATCCCAAACTAACCAAATATTTCGATCCATTTTATTATCATTTAAGCTACCTAATTTACTTTTTTGGTCTTCTTTTATATCAGATAAAACAGCCTCTAAGCGTCCATTTTTATAGAAGGTTTCATTCATATTGGAACCATCTATATTCCACATACGCCATAAACCTTCTAGTTTTCCTAACTTATACATTCCTTCAGCATGTTTTTGTCCATTACTAAACCAACGTGTCCACATACCATCTTTTTTACCATCAATATAATTTCCATCCTGCATTTTAATGCCATTCTCATACCACATAATATAAGCGCCTGTAATACTTAACTCTGACTCAGGCATAGTGTAGTAAACATAAGGGATACGAGTGACATCTTCTATTCTTTCTAACACAAATGGATCTGTCGCTTTATTATTAGTATCCTTATATATCTCCTGTACAAGAAATCCTTCAGGAGCTTTCTTTAAAAAAAGACGATAAACTCTGTAATTAAACAATGCTGTATCATGACTACTATCTGTCTCAGCCACAATTTGCCCCTCTTCCCATGGAAGAGTTGAATTTGCTCCTTCTTTTTGTTCTGCTTTAACAACAGAAACTAAAAAAAAGACTGCTATAAACAATGTTATTATCTTATTCATGCAAAATATCTATTGGCTGTAGAGCGTCTTAAATTTACTAATTAAACACTATTAAATACAAGTATAACCTATAGCCGTAATGCTATAATCAATTTTATTTATTAATCAAGAGTAATTATTACATGCAGATTTGGATTGACGCTGATGCCTGCCCCAAAATTGCTAAAGAATTAGTTTATAAATTTGCCCATAAACGCAACCTACACGTCACTTTAGTGGCTGGGCAAGGGCAAACTAAACCCATTTTTAATTGGGTAAGCCTTATTATTGTACCAACAGGTATGGATGCTGCTGATGACTATTTAGTAGAGCACTCCCAACCCAATGATCTTGTGATATGTAGCGATATTCCATTAGCAGACAGATTAATAAAAAAACAAGTCGCTGTACTTGATCCTAAAGGCCGTGAATTTACTCCTAATAATATGTCCAACAAACTAGCGATGCGCAACTTATTTACAGAACTTAGGGATCAAGGCCAGATTAACTCACAGCAGGCAAGTTATGGTGACAAAGATAAACAACAATTTGCTAATAGTTTAGATCGTATTCTTACTCGGCTACAGAATCAAACAAAGTAAATATATTTACGAACGTACCTCGCTACTACTATATAAGTTATAATTAATTTAATTTTTTATTTGTTAACTGGTTTATTAATGGACACTCAAAACACACCTATTGTTACCGTTATTATCTCCTCCTATAATCATGCACACTATATCGAAGAAACGATTAATAGTGTTATTAATCAAACCTACCCTAACATAGAACTACTGGTTATTGATGATGGCTCATCAGATAATAGTGTTGAACTATTAACAAAGCTTCAAAAACAACATGGTTTTGATTTATTAATTCAAGAAAACAAAGGGTTATCAAAAACCTTAAATGAAGCAATTGCTAGAGCCAAAGGTGAGTTAATAGTCCCCTTTGGTTCAGATGATATTATGTTGCCTGAACGTATCACTACCCAAGTTAACTATATTCAAGATAAACCAGAAGTAGGTATCTGTGCTTCCAATATGGATATTATTGACAGTGAAGGAAATCTTTTTCCAGAAAAAGAACAAAAACATCGCCACATACCTTTTCGCCGCTTAGATTTTGATGATATTTTTCTTGATAGAAAACCTGGCGCTATGGCTGCAACATTGATGCTTCGCAAAGAAGCACTCGTTAAAATAGGTGGCTTTGATCCAGAAATTAGATTAGAAGATCTCTATATTATGCTTGCTATTACTAAAGCAGGTTATTTTATGGATGTGCTTCCTCAGGTACTTTCTCTGTACCGCAAGCATCCAACCAACACCTATAAAAACTTACCCTTTATGTTTGATTATAGTTGTAAAACCTATGCACGTTTTAAAGACAGTCCCCATTATCAAGATGTACTAATGAAAATGTGTAATTCAATGTTCTTAAAAAGTGCTTCCAGAGATAAAGTACTAGCTAAACGAGTGCTTAAACAAATACCTTGGAAATATTGGAATAAAAAGACATTCCGTGGACTACTACGATTATGGTTCAGTTAACAAGTAGCAAAGAAAAAAGGGAATAATTTATATTCCCTTTTTCTTTATTAATGACTTAATCCATTAATATTTTCTTTAAATACTCACCATAACTTGTTTTAGATAACTGCTCAGCTTTTTTCTGCAACTGTTCAGCCGTTATCCAACCTTTTTGGAAAGCTATTTCTTCTAAACAAGCAATTTTAGCGTCTTGGCGTTTTTCTAGAGTATATACATATTGACTAGCTTCTAATAACGAATCATGTGTACCACTATCTAACCAAGCAAAACCACGTCCTAACAACTGTACATCTAATGACTGCTGCTTAAGATATACACAATTAACATCAGTAATCTCTAGCTCGCCTCTTGGTGATGGCTTAATATTTTTTGCAATATCTATTACTTGATTATCATAAAAATAAAGCCCTGTTACTGCATAATGAGACTTTGGCTTTTTAGGCTTCTCTTCAATACTTAATACCTTACCATCCTTGTCAAACTCTACCACACCAAAACGCTCTGGATCAGATACATGATAACCAAAAACAGTTGCTCCTGTTTGCTTTTGATTAGCTTGTTTTAAACTAATAGAAAAATTAGCACCATGAAAGATATTATCACCTAGAATCAAACAACTAGGATCATTACCTAAAAACGACTCACCAATAATAAAAGCTTGTGCTAAACCATCTGGAGAAGGTTGTGCAGCATACTGAATATTTAATCCCCACTCACTGCCATCACCAAAAATTCTTTGAAAACCTGGTAAATCTGTAGGTGTAGAAATAATTAAAATATCCTGAATATCAGCCAGCATTAAAGTAGACATTGGATAATAAATCATTGGTTTATCATAAATAGGTAGTAGTTGCTTAGAAACACCCAAAGTAATTGGATGTAATCTTGTCCCAGAACCACCCGCTAAAATAATACCTTTTCTTTTTCCCATGTTTTATTCCACGCTATAAATTTGTTAGCCAATTATTTTACTAACTCAATGTTAGCTAATTAAAAGTCCTATTATATAAGACTATGCATACAATTAACAAAAAACCGCCCTATAAAGGCGGTTTTATATTCAATTAAACCATTAAATCTTAGCGCTTAATTCTTTAATCTCATGATTTAAAATATGATCATTCTCTGAATAATCCACAGGACAATCAATTAAATGCACACCAGGCTCATTCAAACATTTCTGCACTAACGGTGCAAACTCTGCTGCACTATTAACTCTATGTCCCTCAGCACCATAGCTTTCTGCATATTTCACGAAATCTGGATTACCATAAGTTAAACCAAAATCATCAAACGCCATATTAGATTGTTTCCAACGGATCATACCATAAGCATCATCACGTAAAATAATCACCACAATATGTAAGCCTAAGCGTACAGCTGTTTCTAATTCTTGACTATTCATCATAAAACCACCATCACCACAAACGGCAACAATAGGTTTATCTGGATGAACAAGACGTGCCGCCATAGCAGAAGGTAATCCTGCCCCCATAGTAGCTAAAGCATTATCTAATAATACTGTATTTGGCATATGGGCTTTATAGTTGCGGGCAAACCAAAGTTTATAAACGCCATTATCTAAAGTCACAATACCATCGGCTGGCATAATTTTTCGTAAATCTGCTACTAAGCGCTGTGGATACATAGGAAAACGGTCATCATCAGCACCTACTTTTAAGTGAGCTTCATTAGCCTCACGAATAGCCAATAAACGAGAAAAATCCCATGTAGGTTGCACAATAATCTCTTGTTTAATTTGCCAAATAGCATTAGCAATATCACCTACCACTTCAATTTGTGGGAAATAAACAGGATCCACTTCTGCTGAACGGAAGTTAATATGAATAACTTCTGTACCACCACGTACCATAAAGAAAGGTGGTTTTTCAATAACATCATGTCCAACATTAATAATAAGATCCGCTGACTCTAATGCTCTATGTACAAAGTCACCTGAAGACAACGCTGCATTACCAAGGAAACGAGGATGACTCTCATCAACCACACCTTTCCCCATTTGCGTTGTTACAAAAGGAATACCTGTTTTCTCAATTAATTGATATAAAACACGCGCTGTCATTTTACGATTAGCACCAGCACCGATTACTAATACTGGGCTTTTGGCTGTTTCCATTTTAGAAACAGCCGCACGAATGGCTTTTTCTTCTGCTAATGGACGACGTGTTAAACTGGCTGGAATGGGCGTATTATCAGTTTCATCTGCTGCCACATCTTCTGGTAACTCTAAGTGAACCGCGCCTGGCTTTTCTTCCTCTGCTAAACGTACTGCCTCGCGTATCCGAGATGGAATATTATCCGCAGAAGCCAATTGATGGGTAAACTTAGTTAATGGAGACATCATCCCCACCACATCCAAAATCTGGAAACGGCCTTGTTTTGAGCGTCTAATTGGCTTCTGACCAGTGATCATTAATAATGGCATACCACCTAAGTAAGCATAAGCGCCCGCAGTAACTAAATTGGTTGCACCTGGGCCTAACGTTGAAAGACACACACCTACTTTACCTGTTAAACGGCCATAGGTTGCGGCCATAAAACCTGCTGATTGTTCATGACGTGTTAAAATAAGTTTAATTTGTTCTGAACGAGATAATGAATCTAATAAATCTAGATTTTCCTCACCAGGAATACCAAAAATATACTTAACACCTTCACTTTCAAGGCATTGCACAACAAGATCAGAGGCTTTAGTCATCAGTTACTACCTTCGTAAAATTCGCACCGCAGAATGATATAAAATAAATTAGTCAATAAAGCGTGTAATAATGCAACAGCTTTATTCATTTGTCCATAATTAAACGACTTTTATCCTAGTATAGAGTGCTTTACTACCAAAGAGTTCGATAAAAAAATTAGTTTAGCTAGGATTTATATTTTGCATCACTTATACTAAATTAATCATATGTAAAAAAGTTAGTTAATGAATAGATCAACAATGTACAAATTTATTTACTACTGTTTAGTACTTGTTACTACCAGCTTACCTCTCTTAGCAACTACTACTAACACAGAGTCTACCTCTGCTACTCAAAGTCACTCAATAAAAGTGGGAGACATTGTTGCTAACAATGATTTTCTATACCGAAAAATTGTAGAAGTTACAGCAGACGGATATAAGGTTCAAAATTTCTACAAACAAACTGATGACAAACAATCTGATATTTTTCTTATCAAAGAAACTAAATACCTCAATTATTTTCAACCACTGGATTACTATAATCTACAAAACCTCATTTTTGATGGGCCTCTTATTTTATGGTCTATCAATGGTCATAAAGCCTTAGATATTATTGTCAGTAATGGCAATGCCGAAGGCCCGTTTAAGAGTTATTATTCTATTAATGGCAATAAAGAAATTGAAGGCAACTATAAATTAGGTAAACCCGAAGGGCTTTGGCAATATTGGGATATGGATGGTAATGTAGAAAAACAAGTATATTATAAAGCAGGCATTATACAGTGGCAGAAAGACAGCATTAGTTTAAAAGGAATCTAATTAAATGCCTGATCAGTACCCTCAACCCAATACGATTAAGAAAAGAATCTATTTTTGGCCTCCAATACTAGTGGGTACAGCAAGTGCACTTATTATATTTACTGCATTACTTTATTTTAGCTGGCTTAATGTCATAACCTGTTTAATTATTCCTATTATGAGTGGCTTTATTACATTAGCAATAGCTAATCCTTTGGTTCAATCGGATAGAGTCTGTCAAATCTTTCTACCTTGGGCTTCTTTAGTACTGCTTATTCCTTTTGCTTATTGGAAATTAAAAATACTTATTTTACTGGTTTTTCCAATAGCCAGTTTAGGTGGTTGGTTAGCTGGCCAACTATTCACTAAAATTCGTCAATATTATGATGAGTAAATAAAAAATATTTTCATATTATATTTTTATGATATTATAAAAACATCAAGTGAAAAAGATGTAATATGAATACGATACAAGAAAATGCTAATACTGCTGCAAATTTTTTAAAAGGAATTGCTAACCCTCATCGATTATTAATTCTTTGTTTATTAGCAGAAGGCGAAAAGAATGTAACAACCTTAGTAGAAGCTACGGGTATACCTCAAACTTCTATTTCCCAGCACTTAGCAAAATTAAAGCAAGAAAAAATGGTTACTTTTCGGCGCGACCATAGGGTGTTGTACTACTCTATTTGTAACGAAGCAGTAACTAAAATTATGGATGTACTTTACCAAACATTTTGTAAGGAGTAACAATATGACTACTAATATTTCCCCGAAACAAGCAGAAGAAATGTTAAAAGCAGGTGATGCTATTCTAGTTGATGTACGTGATAACGATATGTATCAAGCTGAACATATTATTTATGCAGCTTCAGTACCTGTAGAACAACTTAACCAACAACAACTACAAGTATTAGCAGAGCAGCCTAAGAAAGTTATCTTTCAATGTATGAGAGGAATAAAATCTCAACAAGCTAGTAACTTAGCAAAAGATTTAGGTGACAAAGTATATAATATGGAAGGTGGCCTTGTAGCATGGAAAGAAGCAGGATTACCTACCCTATTAGGCACTAATACAAACGGCCCCAAAATGTCACTAGTTAGACAAATGCAAATTACTTTGGGTATTGTTTTACTAGTAATCTTCCTCATTCCTTTCTTAACAGGTCTCTTTGGCTTCCTTCTCTATTTAATCCCCGTTATCGGTATTGTTCTTATTGCGGCAGGTTTCGTTGGTTGCTGTCCATTAATGAAAATTCTAGGTCAAATGCCTTGGAATAAGTGAACCCTATAAAGGAGTAATTAATAATTACTCCTTTATAACTTTATTAAAACGCTATATAAATAACTGGTTTTATCCCATCTCGTTCGTTATTACTATACTTATATTTAGTATCATCTAGCCAATCACTACTTAACATTTGTTGCTGCTCATTCCATTGCAAAGGGTGTTGATTATAAGGATTAACAATTTTATTAGTGACCAACCAATCGCCTACTTGCTGCTTATCAAGTCCTTTCTGTTTAATAGCCAATTTAGTATTTACTAGCAATAAATAAAGAGATAGATCATATAATCTAAACTGATAACTATCATAGTTAGGTAATGCCACATTCAGTAAAACTTCACCATAAAAATTATGTAAAAAGAAAATCCCTTTTTCATTCATTAGATATACTAAGAAATGTTTAGCCTTTTTGTCATCTTGCTTATTCACTTGCTGTAAATAATAAGAAGAAGCTTCTGGTAAAACCAACATAGCATTTTGTATAAAAGAGTCATATAACTTATAATTTTTATTTAATGAGGCATTTCTATCAAACAGCAAGAACCACAAAGTTAATCTGTCCTTATTAATAAGCGACTGATAAAAATAAAGCCCACCATTACGCTCTATCATTAAAGCTCGAGCTATTGCTTGTTGCTCATATATCGTTAAAGGCTTTAATAGGCTATTAATTTCTTCATTATGTAAATAATCCATTAATTCAGGTTTATCTAACAAATCTTCAATAACATGATAAATAGTTAATAGTTGCCTTATCGCGACCATAGGAGCAACTAAGGTATCTTGACCTGATAATATTTTTTTATAAAAATCAATTTCTTCTTGTAAAATTACAATACCCTTTTCTACCTGATCTTGATTAATTAGTAAAACTGCCTCACCTACCCTTAGTTCAGTAAGCCGCATCATATTTTGAAAGTTAAGTATTGGCGCTGATAATGATGTGAAATAACCATTGTAATTAGGTAATTTAATTATTTGTTTATAACGATCTAATAAAATATGATTTTTTTCTATTAAATGTGTTATAGATCTAGAATGCTCAACAATTTTTCTTGTACAACCTAACTCTGTTAAATTTTTACAAGGAAATTGGTAGTCTTTTCCATTCACTTGGTAATTAAGTTCTAATGCATTACCTTGGTTATAATAGCTCCATTGCTCCATTAATCTAGAGTCTTTGGTTACAATAGCTGCCTTAATCTTTTGTTGGTTATCAATAATTATTTGTTTACCGACTAGAAAATAATCCATATCTACTGGAGCATCAATACCCATAAAACTAACATAAGCATTTTGCTCCATTGTCTTTTTATCAATCTCAAGGCTATGAGTAAGTATATCAGCAACTTGTGGGTTTAGTTTTTCTTGCTTTAAAACGCCAATAACAAAAACAGCTAACAGTCCTAAAAAAATAAAACCCATTAGGTATAAAAGCTTTCGTATCATAATATCCCTATCTATTATAACTTCTACTGAGTTTCTTGATTGAAATAGCTCTCTCTTATTTTTACTCCTTTTTGATAGATAATTTCTTTATCTTTACTGCCATCTTCTTTCCAATATGTCCAAGTATCATCCTGTAAGTCGTTAATATAACTGCCTTCAGCCCATTTTTTTCCTTCTGCATAGTAAGTCCATAACCCCATGCGCTGATTTGCAGAATACTCTCCTTCAGAAACTTTTTCCCCTTTACTATCCCAAACTATCCATAAGCCATTTAACAAACCATTTTTATAATTCCCTAGTGTTTGTTGTTGACCATTCTCATACCATTTTTTATAAGGTCCATTTAATACATTATTTACATAATTAATTTGTGATTTTATTCGTCCATCAGCATGCCACTCTGTCCACTGACCAGCCTTTTTACCATCATCATATTGACCTTTTAATTTTAATATACCACTGTCATACCAGACCTGCATGACACCATCTAAAACACCTTTGTCTTTATACAATAATTCATACTGTTTTTGTTCATTTTTATACCATGTAACATAAGGCCCTTCAATACTTCTTAAAGAACCTAACTGCTTCAACTCATAGATATTGTGAATTAATACAGGATCAGATTGTTTTTTATTAGTATCTGCAAAAAAATCTTGTACTACAAAACTATTCTCACCTTCTATTGTTACTATCTTTCGGTAATAACCATTGTTATCAATATTATCTACAGGTGCCCAATACTGATTAAAGTATCCAACAACCATTCCTTCCTTTAAAGAAGCACGAAAACGCTGGTCTGGTGTTAGATTCTCCGGCTCAATAGCAACATTATTTGTTGCTGTTGATGCTTGTTGCTCAGTATTTTGAGCAAACCCAATATTCACCACTCCTACTAACAATAAAAGTTTTAGTGATAAAAGATACTTTATATATTGCCTCACTGTAGCTATTACCCTTTCATTACCTACACAATTTTTTGATTATAATACAGTATAGTCATGGAATTAAGAATTTAACTAAACTAATTCAGCTAGTTTTTAAGTAAAAATAGCTATTTATCACAAAACTCTCTAAAATGATCAACCTCTTCTTAATATTCTTATTAAATTTAGTAATATTCTTCTCAATACACAATAGTTGACTAAAATAGTAGGAAATAGCATAATAGTCCTATATTTATAGATATTGAGGCAAATTAATGCGCTTAACAACCAAAGGCCGTTATGCAGTTACTGCAATGCTTGACCTTGCCATCAATGCTGAACATAATCCAGTATCATTAGCTGATATTTCTGAAAGGCAAGATATCTCCCTATCCTATCTTGAACAATTATTTGCTAAACTACGTCGTTATGAACTAGTAACCAGTGTACGTGGGCCAGGTGGTGGTTATCAGTTAGCCCGCAGTATGGAAAATATTGACATCGCAGAAGTCATTGATGCTGTTAATGAGACAGTAGATGCTACCCGTTGCCAAGGTCATGCTGGTTGTAACTCTGGTGATATTTGCCTAACACATCATTTATGGCAAGGTCTTAGCCAACAAATACATGATTTTTTAAGTGGTATTACATTAGCTGATCTTGTTAATAAACGTGAAATTCGTGATGTTGCCCGTAGGCAAAATGAACGCCAACAAACAGCATATACACTTAATAGTAATAAAATAGAAACATCTTTTCTTGAATAAGATGATTTCTTCCGTGAGGAAAAACTGATGAGCTCTCCAATTTATTTAGATTATTCTGCCACTACCCCTGTAGATCCACGTGTTGCAAAAAAAATGATCGATTGCCTAACAATGGAAGGGAATTTTGGTAATCCAGCATCTCGTTCTCATATTTTTGGTTGGAGAGCAGAAGAAGCTGTTGAAAATGCTCGCCGCCAAGTGGCTGACCTACTAGGTGCCGACCCACGTGAAATAGTTTGGACATCAGGCGCTACTGAATCAGATAATCTTGCCATAAAAGGTGCTGCTCATTTCTATGCAAGTAAAGGTAAACACCTTATTACTTCAAAAATTGAACACAAAGCTGTACTTGATACCATGCGTCAACTAGAACGTGAAGGCTTTGAAGTAACCTATCTTACACCTACAGAACAAGGTGAAATTACTGTAGACATGATCAAAGATGCATTACGCGAAGATACTATCCTTGTGTCAATCATGCATGTCAATAACGAAATCGGCACTATCAATGATATTGCTGCTATTGGTGAGTTAACACGTTCTAAAGGTGTATTACTCCATGTAGATGCTGCTCAATCAGCAGGCAAACTACCTATTAATTTAGAAGAACTTAAAGTTGACTTAATGTCTGTTTGCGCTCATAAAATATATGGCCCAAAAGGCATTGGTGCTCTGTATGTACAACGTAAGCCAAGAGTAAGAATCGAAGCGCAAATTCATGGTGGTGGTCATGAACGAGGCATGCGCTCAGGCACATTAGCAACGCATCAAATTGTTGGTATGGGAGAAGCATTTCACCTTGCAAAACTAGAAATGCAAAAAGATACTGAACATTCAAAAACTTTACGTGATCATTTCTTCAAGCAAGTTAATCAACTAGAAGAAGTGTATGTGAATGGTTCTTTAGAAAATAGCGTACCTAATATTCTTAACTTAAGTTTTAACTATGTTGAGGGTGAATCACTAATGATGTCTTTAAAAGACTTAGCCGTATCATCTGGTTCTGCTTGTACTTCTGCATCACTAGAGCCTTCTTATGTATTACGTGCACTAGGACGTAATGATGAGCTTGCGCATAGTTCTATTCGTTTTGGTTTTGGGCGTTTTACTACAGAAGAAAATGTTGATTTAGCTGCACAAAAAGTTTGCGAAGCAGTTAGCAAACTTCGCGAATTATCCCCCCTTTGGGATATGTATAAAGATGGTGTAGATATTTCTAAAATAGAATGGCAAGCCCACTAATTATAAAGATTAATTACCGTATTAACTGATTTGAGGAATTAAACAATGGCCTATAGCGATAAAGTGATCGACCATTATGAGAACCCACGTAATGTAGGTAAAATGGATGCTGAAGATCCTAATGTAGGAACTGGCATGGTAGGCGCACCTGCCTGTGGTGACGTAATGCGTTTACAAATTAAAGTCAATGACCAAGGTGTTATTGAAGATGCTAAATTCAAAACCTATGGCTGTGGTAGTGCTATCGCCTCTAGCTCATTAGCGACTGAATGGATGAAAGGTAAAACCTTAGACGAAGCAGGTAGCATCAAAAATACCCAGTTAGCTGAAGAATTAGCATTGCCCCCAGTAAAAATTCACTGCTCGGTTTTAGCAGAAGATGCTATTAAAGCAGCTATTACTGATTATAAAACCAAAAAAGGAATGGTTTAATCCATCTTATTTGGTAAGGAGATTCTATGGCAATTACTATGACCCCTGCAGCGGCTAAACATATAGAAAGCGCTTTAGCTAACCGTGGTAAGGGTATTGGTATTCGTTTAGGGGTTCGTACAACAGGTTGCTCTGGCATGGCTTATGTACTTGAGTTTGTTGATGACACCGACCAAAATGATGTTGTATTTGATAATTTTGGTGTTAAAGTGGTTGTAGACCCTAAAAGTTTAATTTACATTGACGGAACAGAACTTGATTTCGTACGAGAAGGCCTAAATGAAGGATTTAAATTCAACAACCCTAACGTGCGCGGCGAATGCGGGTGTGGAGAAAGCTTCAACGTCTGAAGAATGCAGAGGTGATAAACCCTGCTACTTTGCACTATTAGATTTAAAGCCACATTTTAATATTGATTTAAACGATCTTGCTGAACGTTACCGTAAAAAGGCTGCATCAGCACATCCTGATCGTTTTGTATCGGCTACTGAAAGAGAAAAACGCTTAGCATTAGAACACTCTGCTAATCTAAATGAAGCTTATCAAATTTTAAAAACACCTTCACAACGTGCTCGTTACTTACTCAGTCTAAAAGGTAGTAATATACCGCTTGAAACTACAGTACAAGACCCTGAGTTTCTTATGCAACAAATGCAATGGCATGAAGAATTAGATGAGCTTAGAGAACAACCTGATACTAAACAGTTAAATAATTTCAAAACTCGTATTAAACAAACACAAACTAACTTAGAAGCAGAGTTTGATAAATACTGGCAAGATCATGAATATTATTTACATGCTGAACAGCTTGTTAGACGTATGCAATTTATGGACAAATTAACTTTGTCTGTAAAACAGCTAGAAGAACACTTAGACGATTAACCTAAACCATTAAGAAATATACATGTCTTTATTGCAGATAGCAGAACCAGGTCAAAGCCCTAAACCACATCAGAAAAAACTAGCCGTTGGTATCGACTTAGGTACCACCAACTCATTAGTTGCGAGTGTATTAAGTGGCATTCCTAAAGCATTAACAGACCTTGAAAACAATGTTATTTTACCTTCAGTAGTTCATTACTTACCTGATCAAATAGAAGTAGGAAAAACAGCTAAAGCAGGTACAACACAAGATCCACTTAACACTATTTCCTCTGTCAAACGCCTAATGGGACGAGGGATTAGTGACGTAAAACAACTAGGTGAACAACTCCCCTATCGTTTTACACAGGGCGAATCCAATATGCCGTTTATTGAAACGGTACAAGGTCCTAAAAGCCCTGTAGAAATTTCTGCTGAAATACTAAAAGCACTAAAAGAACGTGCAGAACAAAGTTTAGGCGGTTCACTGGTAGGCGCTGTAATTACAGTACCTGCTTATTTCGATGATGGACAGCGACAAGCAACCAAAGATGCTGCTCGTTTAGCAGGGCTTACTGTACTACGCTTGTTAAATGAACCTACTGCTGCCGCTGTGGCTTATGGCCTAGACAAACAAGCTGAAGGTATTATTGCAATCTATGATCTAGGTGGTGGTACATTTGATATTTCTATTTTACGCCTTGCCAAAGGTGTCTTTGAAGTTTTATCAACAGGTGGTGATAGCTCGTTAGGTGGCGATGATTTCGACCATCTTATTGCTGATTGGATTATTACAGAGGCCAATCTCTCCAATGATCTCTCCCCTTCTGAACAAAAAACATTGTTAAAAATTGCTTGCGCGGCTAAAGAATCACTCACTGACAATCAACAAACCACCATCAGCTATAAAAACTGGCAAAGTAATTTGACCCGTGAACAGTTCAACAACTTAATCACTCCTTTGGTTGAACGTACCCTTAAAGCCTGTCGTCGAGCAGTGCGAGATACAGATATCGACCTAGATGAAATCACCAATGTAGTAATGGTAGGTGGCTCCACACGAGTTCCCCTTGTTCGACAACAAGTAGGAGAACTATTTGGTAGTCAACCCCTCACCGATATTGACCCTGACCAAGTGGTTGCATTAGGTGCGGCTGTACAAGCAGATGCACTAGTGGGTAATCGCAGTGATGATGATCAACTATTACTACTCGATGTTATACCTCTCTCATTGGGTCTTGAAACAATGGGTGGACTAATGGAAAAAGTTATTCCTAGAAATACCACTATTCCCGTCGCCAGGGCGCAGGACTTTACCACCTATAAAGATGGGCAAACTGCTATGATGATTCACGTACTACAAGGTGAACGAGAACTAGTAGCAGATTGTCGTTCTTTAGCACGTTTTGAACTTCGTGGTTTTCCGCCAATGGTGGCGGGTGCCGCTAAAATACGGGTCACCTTTCAAGTAGATGCTGATGGTTTATTAGCAGTATCAGCGCAAGAACTAACCAGTGGCGCCCATGCAGCAATCCAAGTTAAACCCTCTTATGGCTTAACTGATGGTGAAATTGCTCGCATGTTACAAGATTCTTTTGCATATGCAGAAAATGATAAACAACAACGTAGTCTAAGAGAAGCACAAGTAGAAGCAAACCAACTAGTTGAAATTACTGAAGCAGCATTACAAGCTGATGGTAAAGAACTCCTTAACCAAACAGAATACCAAGAAATAACTAAACATGTAGCTGAATTAAAGAAAGTAGTTAATAGTAATGATCTACTGACTATTGAAAAATATACTCAAAAACTTTCCACAGCTACAGACTCTTTTGCGGCCAAACGAATGAATGCTACCGTTAAACAAGCATTAACAGGCCGTAGACTTAATGAAATAGACAGTGAATAGCACAGGATAATTTTATGCCTACCATTACTTTTTTACCTAATGAAGAACATTGCCCAGAAGGTGCAGTAATTGAAGCAGAAACAGGCGAAACCATTATTGAAGCTGCCCTACGCAACGGTATAGAAATAGAACATGCCTGTGAAATGTCTTGTGCTTGTACTACTTGCCATGTCGTTGTACGTGATGGTTTTGACAGCCTAGAACCTTCTGATGAATTAGAAGATGATATGCTAGACAAAGCATGGGGACTTGAACCTGATTCCCGCCTCTCCTGCCAAGCTGTTGTAGGAGATGAAGATTTAATTGTAGAAATCCCTCGCTATACTATTAATCAAGTTTCAGAAAATCACTAACAGGAGCCTTAAAATGACTCTTAAATGGACAGACGTACAAGAAATAGCTATTCAACTAACTGATACTTACCCTACTGTAAATCCACTCACTATTAACTTCGTTGAGTTACGCCAAAAAGTAATGGATTTACCTGAATTTAATGATGATCCTAATCGTTGTGGTGAAAAAGTACTAGAAGCTATTCAAGGTGCTTGGATAGAAGAGTTAGAATTATAAATTTTTATAACTCATCAGCTTATCCTTTTATGATGTACTTAACCAGTATTGACATCATTATGGCTATCATTACATTGATAAAAAATTAACTAAAGAAAACTGCACTATACCTAAAATCAATGCGGGTTAACTTGTATAAAGTTTATTTATTTTATAACTAATAATACTAACTCTAAATGATTCAAAACTTATTAAAAACTATCAAAATTCAATAGATAATTTTTAGTCTAAATTAAGTCTTTTTTATTAAAAAAACTATCCACAAAAACTGTGGATAACTTTGTTAATAATATTTGAAAATATATGGCTATCCCTACTGAATACTACCTTTGCCACAAATTGATCACTTTTCAATTAAAATATAACATTATAAAAATCAATAACTTATAAAAACAAGCTATATTTTAAATCTTTACCAATGAAAAAGCACTGAATTATCAATAAGTGTGCATAAGTCAAGTTAATTCTATTTATTTTTTAAATCATTAGTCGATTAAAATTAACACGCTAAATACTAAAAATAGTTAACTTTATTAACACACAAACATAATAGAATACTGACTCTATTTTTAAATTTTATTATTCTATAGTATTAATTATTCAGCTTGATTAGAGTAATCTTTATTATCTAACATTATTCTTTCCATCCACTATCAATTTATAGTTAAATTAGGAAAGATATAAAAAACAACAACTCTAAAAATAAAAAGACCTTAATAGAAATCTATTAAGGTCTTTTATTTGGTGGAGCCGGGGGGATTTGAACCCCCGTCCGCCAGCACTCCGCTATCGGTTCTACATGCTTAGCCTTATCTACTAAATTGACCCATTGCCGCCCGATAGGCAGGGTGCGCTGGGCTAGCTATATAAAATTTAGTCACGCCGCCTATAGCAAACTTTGTGACGATCCTGTTCTATCTGACAGATGGTTCGGGTTTACAGGCATCCCCTAGCATCTGCTAGCTGATTAAGCAGCTAGAGCGTAGTTGTCGTCGTTGGCAACTATAATTTTGTAGCAACGAATTTACGAGGTTTGCTACCAGCTCGACATGCCCCTCAAGTTTCATCACCAGCGTCGAATCCTAATCGACCCCAAAGGGAAACCTTAGGTTATGAGCATTATAGATGATTAATCATTAGATGTCGAATAACTGCCTTATTCACATTACTAACTAGAAGCTAAAACTTTTTTATAAAGCTCTATATATTGCTTACTTACTACTTCTTGTGACCATAATTCAACAGCTCTTTCTCTAGCATTTTTTTGGAGTAGCTTATAGTTATCTTGATCTGTCAAAATTTTCCTAATGCCTTCTGCAAGATCTTCACTATCATACGCTTTGGCAAGATAACCTGTTTTATTATGTTCAATTGCTGAAGTAAGTCCTGTGCAATTAAATGCTACAACAGGTGTTCCACAAGCCTGTGCTTCTGTTGCTGTTTGAGGTAAATTTTCTTGTCTTGAAGGAACGACCATTATATCAATTGCATTATAGAAAAGCGCCATTGTATAGTCATCATAAAAGCGTCCCATATAATGAATAGGAATATTTAACTTTAACTTTTCTTTTGGTTCAGTTTGTCCTACAACTACACATGCAATATCCAATAGATTTACACTATTTGATAAATGATTTAATGAGTCTAGTAATAGGTCAAATCCTTTTCTAAAATCTTTTGTATTAATAGCTCCAAAACCAATTAATAGAATATCTTTTGGTAACCCCAATATTTCCCTACATATATTCTTATCTAATGGTTTATAAAGTGTTGTATCTAATGCATTAGGTATTGTAAATATTGGCCATCCCGTAAATAAATTACTTTCAGAAACACATTGAGATAACCAATCACTAGGAGTCACAATAGAAAAAGGTATTTGCCAATATTTCTTCTTACGCTCCCATACTTTACGATCAATGTCTACTCCCTTCTCGCCTTGTTCCCTATTACTTTTTAAATACCCTTCCTTAAACCTAATTGAACTATCTACAACATAATGTTCTGAACCACAAAATGCCCACATATCATGTAAAGTCATCACTATAGGCTTATTAATAGAGGCAATTTGTTTAATTGATAAAGTCTCAGCATTGCACCAATGTAAATTAACTAAATCAACCTCAAATGTATTAATATTTTTTAATAAATGACTTCTAAACCAATTACCTGAATGTAAATCTTTATTTTCAGTTTTTTGAAGATTTTGTATTCTATTTGCCATAATATTTCTTAAAACTGTCCATAGTCTTTCTATTTTAGAATTAGGTTTATTTACATAATAACAATCTGTGTATTTATGTAATACAAGCATTTCAGCATCAACATCAAATTTTCTTAATGCACTTAGAACTCTAAATGCAGCTCTATCTGCCCCACCTAAACCATCTGTAGCTGAGACAATCAAAGGTTTCATAATGAAAATATTCTCTTTAGTTTATATTTGACACGAGTAATAAAACTAAGCTTATGCTGTAAATAAAATCTTCTAATTCTCTCTGTTGCAATGGTGTTTTCTGCTATTTTCTCTGAAAAGACTAATGGATATTTATTATTAACTGAAGAAACATAAACATCTTTATCATCACAATTTTCACCAGAACCATCTATACCTATATTTTTAACAAAGGTTTCTGTAGGATTTAAACAAAACCCCTGTTTTTCAAAAATGGTGGCATACCAGAAAATCGCCCAGGTATTTAATTGCCCGTTTGCATTGGCAACAACTTGCGTCCAAAAATCATGTGCGCCATCTAAATTAAATTGTTTAATTTTTCTTCTATTCCAGCTCTCTACTAATCGACTAGGATCTTTTTCAAAATATTGCCAACGATCTTGCCACGTTGCCCATCCCCAACAATTCATGACTCGCCAAAAAAAAGTATCTCCTATATCCGTATTCTCAATAGGATAATTCCACCCGCTTATATGCCATACTTTCTTTGATTTTTGATATTTTTCTAATGCTTCATTCATAAAACTTAAGAAATATTTAGATGTTACAATATCATCTTCTAAAATAATTGCTCTTCCATAAGTTTCAATAACTGAACTGACTCCCTCAATAATACTCTTGGCTAAACCATAGTTTTCTTTTCGTTCAATTATTTTGATAGTTTTAAAGCCTTCTATGGTTTCTAGTACTTTTCTTACTTCCTTAACAGAATCAGACATAGATTCACTTTTGGGAGCATCTGAGAAAACAATTAAATCTGTTTGAGAAGCTAGAATATTTATTTTTAATGCATTAATAACTTTTTGCGTATGAGCTGGTCTAGCATAAACAAATAAAATAACAGGGGCATAAGTTTTTATATTGTCAATATCCAATTTCATGATTCCCAATACTTATGACATATCACTTAAATTAAGATTAGTTATTAACTTCTAATAAACGTTGCATTAGCCCCATCCATACAAATATGCTTCATCCTTTTACTTTTTAGTAATTCAATATATTTATGAACACGATTATGTGCACCATTATCCAATGGTGTATGTAGCTCATCAAACTCTATTAGTAATAAGTAAGGTAAATTACCTGTACTAATTAAATGCTCAATAACCTGATATTCAGCACCTTCAATATCTAACTTTAATAATGCCACATTATTATGAGATAATTTTTCACAGATTGTAGAAATTGTATAACAATCTGCTTCAAAAAATTCTTCTGTTCCTTGTAAGTTTAGAATAGAACAAGATACATGATCTGGATTATAAGGCATAAAAAACTTCAATCGTGAGTTTTCTCCTGTTACTCCCCATGGATAAAAATGAATTTTTTGAAAATCAGTTGAACTTATATCATAATATTTCGTTGTATTATTAATAGCAAATAGTTCCTGTAATTCTATTGCTTTGGTTAAATTGTTGAAATGAGTAAGAGCCTTTGGCGTAGGATCAAAAATACAAATATTACAAGGAAAGCGTTTAGCAAGTTCACAATCAAAACTAATATCCTCTCCTGCACCAGCTAAGTAGCAATTATCTGTATCAGTCAAAGATAGCTGTTTTGGAATATACCACCCTCCATAGTCTGTTCCTAAACGAATAAGTAAGGATTTATCCCAAAAATCACTCTTATCAACTTGAAATTCCCTTTTCCCAAAGAAATGCTTCTTAACTCTTCCTAAGAACTTTTTTATCATTTCATAATCCTATAATGTATAACTTAATTGATGCATAGTATACATTGTTAACAAACTATAAAATAATAAAAAAGGGTGTATCAACACCCTTTTTTATTAACAATAATATATTAACTTCTATCTTATTTTTCTAAGTCTTTTACTGAGCTTTGAATATCCTCAGTAGTTTTCTTATCTACTGACTTATCAATATTCTCCTCTCCCCCAAACAAATCAATATTACTAAACTTTGGAATAGAGTCCTCTCTTTTTTTCACTATCTCACTCTTAACATCAGAAGAAAAACTAGAAATATCTGAACGTTGCTCAGTTTCTAACTGACGACGCTTAATTTCACGTGGGTCATTAGGAGCACGTCCAACAGACCGAGCAGGTTGTTCCACTACTTTTTCTGCCTCTGTTAACTGCGTTACTGATGGAGTTAACTGCGCAGCATTATTAACTGATGATACAACTTGCTGTTCAACAGCAGGTTTTGAGGCAACATGCTCTTTTACTTCTACTTCTTTTAAATTAGCTTCAGTAGTAGATTGAGCCTGTTCTCTCACCTCTTCCTTAACAATAGTAGTAGGCTGTTGCTCAACCTTTTGTACCTGTTTAGCGGTTTCAGAAACAATAGTGATTTCTTTTGATATAGAAGTCTCTACTTTTTCCTGCTGCTGCTCAACAGGCTTTTGAGCTCTCTCAACAGTAGCAGTTTGACTATCTTGAGCATCAATAGACTGCTTCTCCATTGTAAACTGTGGATTTTCTGTTTCAACCGCTTCATTACGTTGTTCACGTTGACGATCATTTCTTGGATTACGACGACGATCATTTCTTGGATTACGACGACGCTGGCCTCTAGCTCTACGACGAGGACGCTCATCATTATCTATTATATTCTCATCATTTTTTACTAATATTTCCTCAGTTTTTTCTATAACTTCAGGCTCAATATTCTCTTTAACTCGATCATTGTTTTGATTACGACGATTAGGACGCTCCTGTTTAGGCTTACGCTCTTCATCTTTATCTTTAGTAGAAGTATTTCTATCTTCTCTCGAATTATTTTGTTGTGTATCACGACGATTATTACGGCGTGGTTGGTTTCTATTTTCGTTTTGAGGACGACGACCATTACGATCATTATTTGTTGTATTCTTTTCAGTTTTATTCGCTACCTCTTCAACAGGTTCTTCTTTAACTGAAAATAAACTAACCAACGACTTCACTAAACTTCTTAAACCACCAACTTTTTTCTCAGCCTCAGGTGCAGGTTGTTTTGGAGCGATTGTTTTAACCATTGCTTCTTGACGAATTAACGCTTTAGAAGAGCTTACATGATTATGATCATCTTCAGCCTCAGCGTGGTGAATTTCATAGCTTAATTCATTAAACTGTGCATCAGGGCTATCAGTACGTAACCGTTGAACCTCAAAATTAGGTGTTTCTAAATGATCATTAGGAACAATAACTATTCTAACTTGGCTACGTAATTCGATCTTAGTAATAGCATTACGTTTTTCATTTAATAAAAATGCTGCCACAGGAATTGGTACTTGAGCCCTTACTTCAGCAGTAGACTCTTTTAAAGTCTCTTCTTCAATTAAACGTAAAATAGCTAAGGCTATAGATTCAATATCACGAATAGTACCTTGACCATTACAACGTGGACAAGTTACACCACTTGTTTCACGTAATGATGGACGTAACCGTTGACGTGACATTTCTAAAAGACCAAACTTAGAAATAGAGCCTACTTGAACACGTGCACGATCCGCTTTTAAAGCTTCTGTCATACGATCTTCAACAGCACGACGGTTCTTTGATGGAGTCATATCGATAAAATCGATAACAATCAAACCGCCAATATCTCTTAGTCTAAATTGACGAGCAATTTCATCAGCAGCTTCTAGGTTAGTTTGTAAAGCCGTTTCTTCAATATCACTACCACGTGTTGCACGTGCCGAGTTAATATCAATAGAAACCAATGCTTCTGTTGGGTCAATAACAATAGAACCCCCAGAAGGCAAACGTACTTCACGTTGGAAAGCGGTTTCAATTTGGCTTTCAATTTGATAACGGTTAAATAAAGGAACAGGATCTTGATAAAGCTTCACTTTATTTTTGTATTGAGGAATTACCTGACTAATAAAGTTTAATGCCTCTTCATAAGCATCTACTGTATCAATTAATACTTCACCAATATCTTGACGTAAATAATCACGAATAGTACGAATAATAACGTTACTTTCTTGATAAATTAAGAATGGTGCAGGGCTACTATCTGCTGCTTCTTTAATAGCAGACCATAATTGTAAAAGATAATCTAAATCCCACTGTAATTCTTCAATACTACGGCCTAAACCTGCAGTACGAACAATGAGTCCCATATCAGGTGGAGTTTGTAAAGCATTGAGAATTTCTTTAAGTTCTGATCTTTCATCGCCTTCAATACGACGAGAAATACCACCGGCACTTGGGTTATTCGGCATTAATACCAGATAACGACCAGCTAAGCTAATAAAAGTAGTTAACGCAGCACCTTTATTACCACGTTCCTCTTTCTCCACTTGCACAATAACTTCTTGGCCTTCTTGCAGTAAATCTTTAATACTAGGACGACCACCACCATTACCATCAGGGTTATTAATGAAATACTCACGGGAAATTTCTTTAAGGGGTAAAAAACCTTGACGACCAGAACCAAAATCAACAAAAGCCGCTTCTAGGCTTGGTTGAATAGCTGCAATACGGCCTTTATAAATATTGGCTTTCTTTTGTTCACGAGCACCAGACTCGATATCTAAATCAAATAGACGTTGACCATCTACAAGCGCTACGCGTAACTCTTCAGGCTGAGTTGCGTTAATCAGCATTCTTTTCATATTGTACCATCTGTTTCCATGCAAGCAGAAACACTCGGGCACACAACGCTCAAGGTCAGTGTTTGGGGCGCGCTAAAGTGGTATACCACCTTCGTGTCTAGCGTGACTAACAAATCATAGTTAGTCCGCGACCGCGTCTCCTGTTTTTGTAGTTACAAAAACATATAGTAGCAGGAGGAGGAATCTATTCAGTAAGGCGGATGCTATGGCATCTAACGCTTTAAACTACACTCTTACTTTGTAGTGCATCTCCACCCAACATGTTCCATGATAAATCGGGTGCCGCGTTCAGTATTTTCGCCCGCGGGTTATTACTTTATTAAAACCATCTTTATTATTAATAATGGTTTTAGCCATATTTCCAGAACTTTTATCAGATTAAATGATTACTGATTGGTAGTCTGAACCTACATACAATTTTTCACTTATTACTAATTAATTATTAGCCAATGCTCTACTTTGCAGACATTTTATAACCAGAATGAAATAAGGTTTCAATATCTGTATATTTGTTTCTCTATAAACAAATAATTCTGCGACAAGCTATATAATTATAAATAAACTTTGTAATGCTTAAAATAGTTCTCATTAATAATTCATGAGCGGATTAAATGGCCTTTTTTAGAACCATATTTTAGTTATTCCTTATAAAACTTATTTTAAGCTAATAACAATCATATATACCTTTTATAGGTTCGCTGAATATAACAGTTAATATACTATTCTTCAATGGAAATAGTTAACTACTTAACAATTAGTTATATAACTTTTAAAATACCTACTATATAAATAAAAGATTAATAACCTAGACACTGCAAAAACACCTTAATTTAAGGTAAAATATACGACCTTCATCTTATCCTTTTTATTGAGATTATCTGACAATGCTGATTCTGCGTGGTACTCCTGCTCTTTCTTCATTCCGTCATGGAAAATTAGTTAACCAATTACAAGCTGCTGCGCCTCATGTTACAGCAGTTTATGCTGAATTTATGCATTTTGCAGATACTACTGCCGAATTATCAGCAGAGCATAAACAGGTTCTAGAACGCTTACTTAAATACGGTCCTGCTGTAAAAGTTGAAGAACCTAAAGGGAAACTTTATTTAGTATTACCCCGTTTTGGTACTATTTCACCTTGGTCAAGTAAAGCAACTGATATTGCTCATAATTGTGGTTTAGATACTATTATTCGTATAGAGCGTGGTGTTGCTTACTATATTGAAGGTGATTTATCAGCGGCTGAACAGCAAACTGTAGCTCGTATCTTACATGATCGCATGACACAACAAGTGCTTGATAATATAGAACAAGCAGAAAAACTATTTAACCATGCTGAACCACGCCCTTTAACTTCAGTAGATATATTAGAGAAAGGTCGCTCAGCATTAGTAGAAGCTAACCAACAATTAGGCTTAGCACTCGCAGAAGATGAAATTGATTACTTAGTAAATGCTTTTACTGAGCTAAAACGTAACCCTAATGATGTTGAACTAATGATGTTTGCTCAAGCAAACTCTGAACATTGTCGCCACAAAATTTTTAATGCCAGTTGGGATATTGATGGCGAAGCTCAACAAAAAAGCCTGTTTGGTATGATTAAAAACACTTATGAAATGGGACATGAAGGTGTTTTATCTGCTTACAAAGACAATGCTTCAGTGATCGAAGGCTTTACTGCAGGCCGCTTTTTCCCTAATTCAGAATCAAAAGTATATACAGCCAACCAAGAGCCTGTACATATTTTAATGAAGGTTGAAACCCATAATCACCCCACAGCTATTGCTCCGTTCCCTGGGGCTTCTACAGGTTCGGGTGGTGAAATTCGTGATGAAGGTGCTACAGGACGCGGTGCTAAACCTAAAGCAGGTTTAACAGGCTTTACTGTTTCAAACTTAAATATTCCTAACTTTATCCAGCCTTGGGAAAAACCATACGGTAAACCAGATCGTATTGTTAGTGCATTAGATATTATGATCGAAGGCCCGTTAGGTGGTGCTGCCTTTAATAATGAATTTGGCCGCCCTGCACTAAATGGCTACTTCCGCACCTTTGAACAAAGTGTTGATACTCCTCACGGTGAAGAAGTTCGCGGCTATCACAAACCTATTATGCTAGCAGGTGGTTTAGGCAATATCCGCGCTGAACATGTGCAAAAAGCAGAAATTAGCGTTGGCGCAAAACTTATTGTACTCGGTGGCCCAGCTATGCTTATTGGTTTAGGTGGCGGTGCTGCCTCATCAATGGCAACAGGTACTAGTTCAGCAGATTTAGATTTCGCCTCGGTACAACGTGATAATCCAGAGATGGAACGTCGTTGCCAAGAAGTTATTGATCGTTGCTGGCAATTAGGCGATAACAACCCTATTAAGTTTATTCATGATGTGGGGGCAGGTGGTCTTTCTAATGCCCTACCAGAACTTATTCATGATGGTGGTCGTGGCGGTAAATTTGAATTACGTAATGTACCAAATGCCGAACCTAATATGACCCCCTTAGAAATTTGGTGTAATGAATCACAAGAACGTTATGTGATGTCAGTAGATGCTGCTGACTTTGAACGTTTTAAAGAAATTTGTGAAAGAGAGCGTTGCCCCTTTGCTGTAGTAGGTGAAGCCATTGCAGATCACCAGCTTACTGTACACGATAACCACTTTAATAATAATCCTGTGGATATGCCATTACAGGTATTACTAGGTAAAGCTCCTCGTATGCACCGCACGGCTAAACGTGAAAAAATAGCAGGTGATAACTTCACAACACAGGGTATTGAATTAAAAGAAGCTATCAGCCGAGTATTACACCACCCAACCGTAGCCAGTAAAAGTTTCCTAATCGCTATTGGTGATCGCACTATTACAGGTTTAGTAGCCCGTGACCAATTTGTAGGCCCTTGGCAAGTACCTGTAGCAGACTGTGCTGTAACAGCTACTAGCTTTGATGTGTATACAGGTGAAGCAATGGCAATGGGTGAAAGAACACCTCTAGCCTTATTAGATGCACCTGCTTCTGGTCGTATGGCTGTAGCTGAAAGTATTACCAATATTGCTGCTGCACGTATTGAAAAACTATCAGATATTAAATTATCTGCTAACTGGATGGCAGCAGCAGGCCATGCTGGTGAAGATGCGCGCCTTTATGATACGGTAAAAGCAGTAGGTATGGAGTTATGTCCTGAATTAGGTATTACTATTCCAGTGGGTAAAGACTCTATGTCAATGAAAACTCGCTGGTCAGATAATGGACAAGAAAAAAGCGTAACTTCACCTCTTTCTTTAGTAATTTCAGCCTTTGCGCCTGTACAAGATATTCGTCAAACCTTAACCCCTGAACTTCGTTTAGAGCAAGGTGCTACAGATCTTATTTTAATCGATCTAGGCCGTGGTCAAAATCGTCTAGGCGCCTCTATTCTTACTCAAGTATATAGCCAACTAGGACAAGAAGTACCTGATTTAGATGATGCAGAAGATTTAAAAGCTTTCTTTGCTATTATCCAAGGTTTAAATGCTGATAATAAATTATTGGCTTATCATGATCGTTCTGATGGTGGTTTACTAGCTACTGTCTTAGAAATGGCCTTTGCTGGTCATTGTGGTTTAAATATTCAATTAGATCCACTGGTAGAAAGTACTGATGATGTATTAGCTGCACTCTTTAATGAAGAACTAGGTGCTGTTATCCAAGTTCGTCAGGAAGATACTGAAGAAGTGCTTGCTCACTTTAGTGGCGCTGGTTTAGAAGATGCTGTATCCGTAATTGGACAGCCCACTAAACAACAAAATATTCATTTTAGTTTAGAAGGAAACTCACTCTTTAATGAAAGCCGTGCTAACTTACAACAACAATGGTCAGCAACTAGCTATCAAATTCAACGTTTAAGAAATAACATAGAGTGCGCTGATCAAGAATTTGCAATCATTGCTGATGATAGTAATCCAGGTTTACAAGTAAAACTTACTTACGATCTTCAACAAAATATTGCCGCACCTTATATTAATAAAGGTATTCGCCCTCAAGTAGCTATTTTACGTGAACAAGGTGTAAATGGTCAGGTAGAAATGGCAGCCGCTTTTGATCGTGCTGGCTTTGCTGCTGTGGACGTACATATGAGTGATATCTTAGCAGGCCGTATAAATCTTAATGACTTTAAAGGTATTGTAGCTTGTGGTGGTTTCTCTTATGGTGACGTACTAGGCGCAGGCGAAGGTTGGGCAAAATCTATTTTATTTAACAGTCAAGCTAGAGATGCATTTACTGCTTTCTTTAATCGTAATGACACCTTTACATTAGGCGTATGTAATGGTTGTCAAATGCTCTCTAATCTACATGAATTAATTCCTGGCACTGAATTATGGCCACATTTTGTACGCAATAAATCAGAACAGTTCGAAGCCCGTGTAGCTATGGTAGAAGTACAACAATCCCCTTCTATCTTCTTACAAGGTATGGCAGGTACTAAAATGCCTATTGCTATTGCTCATGGTGAAGGTTATGCAGAATTCACAGATCAACAAGCATTAACTAATGCTGATCAATCTGGTTTAGTGGCATTACGTTATATTGATAACTATGGTAAGGCTACCGAGCAATACCCAGCTAACCCTAATAGTTCACCTCTTGGTATTACAGGGTTATGTAATACTGATGGCCGCGTAACTATTATGATGCCTCACCCAGAACGTGTCTTTAGAACTGTGCAAAACTCTTGGTACCCTGATAAATCAAAAGAAGATGCAGGTTGGATTAGAATTTTCCAAAATGCTCGTGTTTGGGTAGACTAATTGTTAAAAAGAAAAAGCCAAGCAATTGCTTGGCTTTTTTATTTATTACAATTTACTAATTACTGATTGGTGATGAAGTTCCAGACTGAACTTGCGGTTGTACAGGTTGTAACTTACTTAATAAGTTTATTGCTTCCTGATCACCTTGATCTGCCGCTTTCTTTAATAACTCAATAGCTTTCTCTGGGTTCTTTTCAATACCATCAATACCAGCCATATAGAGTATAGCTAAGTAGTATTGAGCAGGAGCATAACCTTGGTTAGCAGATTTTTCATACCAAACAGAAGCTTCTTTCTCACTTTCTTTAAGCCCTGCTTTACCCTCTGTATACATTTGCCCTAAATGATATTGACCTTTAGCATCACCTTGCTCAGCAGCCTTTCTGAACCATTCTAATGCTGCTACATCATCTTTTTTTCCAGATAAACCAAAATAGTAAACTTTACCTAAATCTACTTGTGCAGGAGCATAGCCAAGGTTAGCAGATTGATTAAGTAAATCAGCTATCTTTTGTTGATTTGCTTTAGCCGTTTTAGAATCACTCATATATTGAATAGCTTGCTCATAGAGTGCTTTTGCTTGCTCTTTATTATCTACCACTTGAGTTCCAGATACAGCTTGAGCCATCACATAGGAAAATTGTGATGTCCCCACAGTAACTAATCCCAAACAAAGAATACCTGTAGTTAGATATCGTGAACAAGAACCGCTTATTTTCATGCCTAATGCATCCTTAGTAGCCAAAAGTATTAGATGGATAGTGTACCCTTTTTTTCAAAAGGGTTAATTGAGTTTTTTAATCAATATATTTCTATACATTTATATATACTATTTTTCCACATCTGTTAGCTCAAATTGCCTTACAGTAATATTATTAAATATCATAAAAATCAAACTATTGTCTGTATATTTAGCACTATAAGCACCTGTATAGTTATATAAGCGCATAGCCATAGAGGTATATTGCCAAGCCCTTATATCGGAACAAATAATGGATTGTTTTAATAATTCTGTATAAGCATGCTCTTTTGCAAAGCTTTGTACAGCTTTTGCTGCTTGTTGTAGACTAGGTTCCACTTGTGGATTATCCCATCCCCAAGCAAAAGTACTATTATCTAATGTATAAATCCCCACTACTTGCACAGGCGCACAAACCTCTATACCTACTGTTTCACTATTGAAATAAAAATAAATTTTTTCTTGTTGTTGATCAATATTCCAATAATTACAACGCTCAATACTCCATGTATCAATATGAAACTGGGTGGCTACTTCTAGTGCTTGCATACTACTTTTGATATATTCTTCCAAGGCTGGATTCTTTTCAAAAGTATCTATCATGTATCATTCCTTACTAATTAATCCTAGCATTTTAGAGTAGCATTAAATACCCATTAACAACAGTCAAATCATTAATAAGTTACTGGATAATACACTGTTCTACTTCATATTAAGTAGAACAGTAACTATTAAGTTTAATGGGCTGTCCAGCCACCATCCACAGAAATCATTGACCCTGTAATAGAATTAGCTGTATCACTACATAAAAAGCTAGCAATACCTGCTACCTCTTCAACTTTAACAAACTGCTTATTAGGTTGCTCGCCTAATAAAACCTCTTTAATTACCTGTTCCTTGGTCATATTATGGGTTTTCATTTGATCTGGAATTTGCGACTCAACTAATGGTGTTAATACATAACCTGGACAAATAGCATTGGCTGTAACACCATGTTCAGCAGCTTCCAAAGCAACTGCCTTAGTCAGTCCTGCAAGACCATGTTTGGCTGCTACATAAGCTGATTTAAAGGGTGAAGCAATTAAAGCATGGGCAGAAGCAATATTTATAATACGTCCCCATTTATTTTTCTTCATAATAGGTAATGCATGTTTGATCGTATGAAAACTAGCGGTTAAGTTAAGCGCAATAATGGTATCCCATTTTTCAGTAGGAAACTCATCAATAGGTGCCACATGCTGCACACCGGCATTATTTACTAAAATATCTAAACTACCAAATAACTTATAGGTTTGCTCAATCATTATTTGAATTTCATCTGGCTTAGTTAAGTCAGCACCCATATAGGCTACTTTTACGTCATAGTCCTCTTGAATCTGTTGTACCAGTGTATTTATATCTTCCTCTTTGCCAAAACCATTCAACACAATATTAGCACCTTTTGCAGCCAAAGCCTCTGCAATAGCTTTGCCAATTCCACTGGTTGAACCTGTTACTAACGCTACTTTATTTTTTAACATTATTTTTTCCTCAATAATTTAATTCAATAAATGCCTTAACGCCTATGGCAAACCATTTTTACTAACTATGCAAATCTAGACTATAAAATAAACACTTTTACTGCAAAAAAGATCTTGGGCTAATTAACTAATTATAAATAAATTATTTAACAGCAATACGCATACGATATGAAAAATCTATTTCAAAAGACTCTTGTTTAAAAATACCTTTGATTGTCTTACTAAATCTTTGAACATCCTCTTCTATAAGTTCAGGACGTTTTTTTAATAATGTTTGTAGACTACCCTGACTCAATATAATATTGATAAATCGCTCGGCTGTGCATATTTCGGTATTGCTAAAAACCACTTCCCGCGAATACCTGAAATAGCCACTTTCTCTGATTCTAGATAAGTGTTTATTTTTCTCATAACGTGTGAATGTATCTCTTATGTCAGGTAATTCAATCTCCATTTTCTTTACCTTTTCATAAAGATTATTATAAGCCTGTTCTGCCTGCCACTTAGCAATAGGAGGCCAATCACAATCTACTGTAGCAAACACTCCACCTGCTTTTAAAACACGATTTATTTCTTTTAATGTTGTTATTGGTTCCATCCAATGAAATGACTGGGAACAAATAACCACATCAGCACAATTATCTTCTAACCCTGTATCATGGCTATAGCCATTGCTAAAACTAATATTGTCACTTTGTTTTTTTTGAGCAACAGCTAACATATCTAAACTTGGCTCAATACCAACCACATGCTTACAGAAATCTTTCCATACAACCGTAGAAAGTCCTGTTCCACAACCTAAATCAATCACTTTATCAGGTTGTTTTTCTAAATAACGAGTAATAATCTTTACAGGATACACTGGCATAGTCGGTCTTGCACTTTCATAGGTATCTGCAAAACCTGTAAATCTATCAGCATTTTTTTGAATTTCATTGACCATACGATTACTCACTTTATAGTTACTAGCCTGCCTATTGCTAGACAAGCTTAAAACTGGTGACTAATTCATATTATTGCATATACAACCTATAGAAGTTGTATAAAGTACGAGAAAACTGTTTAAGGGTATTACAGTATATTTAATACTGAGAAAATTAATATTATTCTTTACAAACTATGGTATTTCTCTTTGTTTTTGTAACCAAGGTGGTAAATGAAACATTAAAAAAAGACCAAGTAACGCAATAACAAAATATAAAAAACCACGTAACTTATAACCTAGCAGCCCTAAGCTATTCACACCCAAAAATACAATAGCGGCCAGCAACACTGCTATTATAGCTAGCCCTATTGGGCTATTAAATAACGAGCCAAAACCTGATGTTTTAATAAACAAATAAAGTTGCAAAACAACACAAACTAATATTATTAAAACAATTCTTGGCTCCAGTTCTGCTATTACATTATAAGCAAGAATAGGAGCCAATACAGACTTATTGAGAGTAGGAAAGATAACCAATAAGGTTATCCATATTCCTCCCACCCAAAGAGATTGTAAAAATGCCCAAGCAAATCGCTCAACGCTATTTAATCTCTTATTAGACATGCTTCACTTCAATTATTTCATATTCCACTTCACCACTAGGAATACGAATTAATATCACCTCACCTTCCTCTTTACCAATAATGGCTCTGGCTATAGGTGAGCTAACTGAGATTTTACCCTCTTTAATATCTGCTTCATCATCACCAACAATCTGATATACCGTAGACTCATTGGTATCCATATTGATAAGTTCTACTGTTGAACCAAAAATTACCTTACCTGAAGGTGGAATCGACGAAATATCAATAATATGAGCATTAGATAACTTCGCTTCAATATCCCTAATACGCGCTTCTACCATACCTTGCTGCTCACGTGCAGCATGGTATTCAGCATTCTCTTTAAGGTCACCTAATTCACGTGCTTCACCAATGGCTTTACTAAGCTCTGGACGACGTTCAGTTTTTAGATATTTTAATTCTTCCTCAAGGGCTTTTGCACCTTGCACAGTCATTGGAAATTTTTTCATGTGTTAAACTATTCCTGCATGAAGGTCCTGCAAGCGACGCACATTTCTCTCTACACCAAATTTTAGTGCTTCACAAACCGCTTGTCCACCTGCAATAGTAGTAGTAATACAAACTTTATGTTGTAATGCATTACGACGAATTGAGTAAGAGTCTGCAATGGATTGACGACCTTCAGTAGTATTAATGATTAAATCAATTTCACCATTTTTAATCATATCTACAATATGTGGGCGTCCTTCAGTTACCTTGTTAATACGCTTAACAGGTAAACCAGCACTCTCTATTACTTTAGCAGTACCAGATGTTGACACGATTTCAAAGCCTAATTCGACTAAGTCGCGTACAACACTGGTTACAATGAGTTTGTCTTCTTCACGAACACTAATAAATGCTCGGCCTCCTTCACTCGGTAGTATTTCATTAGCGCCTGCTTGTGCTTTTGCGAAAGCCTCAGCAAAACTATCACCAACCCCCATCACTTCCCCTGTAGATTTCATTTCTGGTCCTAAAATAGGATCCACACCTGGGAACTTAGCAAATGGGAATACCGCTTCTTTAACACTAAAATACTTAGGAATAATTTCCTCGGTAAAACCAATTTCTTTCAGTTTTTTACCAGCCATCACTCTAGCTGCTATTTTAGCCAGTGATGTACCAATACACTTAGATACAAAAGGTACTGTACGAGAAGCGCGAGGATTTACTTCTAATACATAAATCTTATCACCTTGTAAGGCTAATTGGACATTCATTAAACCAATTACACCTAACTCTAAAGCCATTGCTTTTACTTGCTTACGAATTTCATCTTGTACTTCTTTAGAGAGTGAATATGGTGGTAAAGAACAGGCAGAGTCACCAGAATGCACACCTGCTTGCTCAATATGCTGCATAATGGCACCAATCACTACATCTTCACCATCACAAATAGCATCCACATCTATTTCAATCGCACAATTTAAGAAATGATCCAATAATACAGGGCTATCATTAGACACCTGCACAGCCTCACGCATATAGCGTTTTAACTCATCCGTATCATAAACGATTTCCATTGCACGACCACCTAACACATAGGATGGGCGCACTACCAATGGATAACCAATTTTTTCGGCACCATCAATCGCTTCTTGTTCACTACGAGCAGTTGAATTAGGTGGTTGTAAAAGATTTAAACGCTCTACCATTTGTTGAAAACGCTCACGGTCTTCAGCGCGGTCAATCGAATCAGGGCTTGTACCAATAATAGGTACACCCGCTTCTTCTAAGGCACGACAAATTTTCAGTGGTGTTTGACCACCATATTGCACAATTACCCCTTTAGGTTTTTCAACACGAACAATCTCTAATACATCTTCAAGGGTAACAGGCTCAAAATATAAACGATCAGACGTATCATAATCAGTAGATACTGTCTCTGGGTTACAGTTAACCATGATGGTTTCGTAACCATCTTCACGCATAGCTAACGCAGCATGCACACAGCAATAATCAAACTCAATACCTTGTCCAATACGGTTAGGGCCACCACCTAATACCATAATCTTGTCACGGTTAGACGGATTAGCCTCACACTCTTCTTCATAAGTAGAGTACATATAAGCCGTGTCTGTAGCAAACTCTGCCGCACAAGTATCTACACGTTTATAAACAGGTAATACTTCTAACTTATGACGATGGCCACGTAATGCTTTTTCACTAATACCTAATAACTTAGCTAAACGAGCATCAGAAAAACCTTTACGTTTTAATTTACGCATCATTGGCTTATCAAGTGTTGCTAAACCAAGGGTTTTAACCTGTTCTTCTAATTTAATAATTTCTTCAATTTGCACTAAGAACCAAAGATCAATCTTAGTTAAATCAAAAATCCTTTCAATTGAATAACCAGCACGCATAGCATCCGCTATATACCAAATACGGTCAGCACCAGGTACTGTTAATTCACGATTTAAGATACTTTCAACTTCTGGGGCAGATAAATCCACTTTAGGATCAAAACCATTAGCACCCACTTCTAAACCGCGTAATGCCTTCTGCACAGACTCTTGGAAAGTACGACCAATAGCCATCACTTCCCCTACTGATTTCATTTGCGTGGTTAAGCGTGCGTCTGCTTTTGGAAATTTCTCAAAGGCAAAACGAGGCACTTTAGTTACCACATAATCAATCGCTGGCTCAAATGAAGCAGGCGTTCTGCCACCTGTAATATCATTTTGTAGTTCATCTAAGGTATAACCCACTGCTAACTTCGCTGCCACTTTTGCAATAGGGAAACCTGTTGCCTTAGAAGCTAATGCAGAAGAACGCGATACTCGTGGATTCATCTCAATAACCACCATACGGCCAGTATCTGGACAAATACCAAACTGTACGTTAGAACCACCTGTTTCAACACCAATTTCACGCAATACTGCTAAAGAAGCATTACGCATAATTTGGTATTCTTTATCCGTTAAAGTTTGCGCAGGCGCAACAGTGATTGAATCACCTGTATGAACCCCCATAGGGTCAAAGTTCTCAATAGAACAAACAATAATGCAGTTATCTTTTTTATCCCGCACCACTTCCATTTCATATTCTTTCCAACCAATTAATGATTCATCAATCAGTAATTCATTAGTAGGCGATAAATCCAAACCTCTGGTACAAATTTCTTCGAATTCTTCGCGATTATAAGCAATACCACCGCCCGTACCACCCATAGTAAATGAGGGGCGAATAATACAAGGAAAACCAACTTGATCTAATACGCCATAAGCTTCTTCAAGGGTATGGGCAATACCAGAACGTGGGCACTCCAAACCAATAGCTTTCATCGCTTGGTCAAAACGTGAACGATCTTCTGCTTTATCAATTGTATCCGCATTAGCACCAATCATTTCCACGTCAAATTTAGTTAACACGCCATGACGTTCTAAATCTAAGGCACAGTTAAGTGCAGTCTGACCACCCATAGTAGGTAATAATGCATCTGGTTGTTCTTTTTCAATAATTTTAGCCACTGTTTGCCATTTAATTGGCTCAATATAAGTAGCATCAGCCATCGCTGGGTCAGTCATAATCGTAGCAGGATTAGAGTTAACCAAGATAACTCGATAACCCTCTTCTTTCAAAGCCTTACATGCTTGTGCGCCAGAGTAATCAAACTCACAAGCCTGACCAATAACAATAGGGCCTGCACCAAGGATAAGGATACTCTTTATATCTGTACGTTTTGGCATGGTTCTCTCGTGCTTCTCAATTAATCTAACTTAGGCAGTGGCAAGTCTAACGCCAAAACCCACAAATAAAACCCCAACACTGGCAGTAGCTGTAGCGGCTAAACGTTTTCTCTTATGAAACCACATCGCTAAAGACACACCAGCAAAAATTAAAAATGACAAATAAATAAAACTGCAGGCTTGTAAAGTTAATCCTAAAATTAAAAACGATAACCCTGTATGGGCATAATTAGGATCTACAAACTGAATAAAAAAAGCGATACAAAATAAAATAGCTTTAGGATTAGATAAACTTAACAACAACGCTTTCTTAAAAGGGCTTCTAACACTGGTTTTAGCAGTAATATCATCTTCAATCTCAGCATTAGCTGACTTGTGAAACTTCTGCCATGCACCTTTTAACATCATAAAGCCTAGATAGCATAAATAAAGCGCACCTAGTCCCTTAATAATTAAAAACAATACGGGCCATGTTTTAAGCAATGAAGCCATCCCTAACGCTGACGCAGTCATTAAAATAGCATCACCTAAAAATACTGCACAAGCAGCTTGATATCCTTTAGATACCCCACTTTGTGCAGCTGTAGCTAATACGAACAAAGAATTAGGGCCAGGCAATAAAATAACACCTATTGTTGCCACTAAAAACGTCCAGTAATTAATAACTCCAAGACTTTCAAACATTGTTATGCCTTAACGATTAGCAGCCATGTCAGCCACAAAACGATCAAATAAAGGGGCTACATCTTGAGGGCCTGGGCTTGCTTCTGGATGACCTTGGAAACTAAATGCTTGTTTATCAATACGCTCAATACCTTGCAAAGTACCATCAAATAATGATTTATGGGTAGCTCTTAAATTGCTAGGTAAAGTGCCTTCATCTACAGCAAAACCATGGTTCTGGCTAGTAATCATCACTATACCTGATTTTAAATCCTGTACAGGGTGGTTAGCACCATGATGCCCATGTGGCATTTTCATTGTTTTAGCACCACAAGCTAATGCTAATAACTGATGCCCTAAACAAATACCAAATATAGGAATATTATGTTCTTCTAATAACTCGCGAATAGCTTTAATGGCATAATCACAAGGTGCAGGATCGCCAGGGCCATTCGATAAAAAGATACCATCAGGATTTAATGCTAACACTTCTTTAGCAGTAGTTTGTGCAGGTACAACCGTAACCTTACAACCTCTTGCAGTTAACATTCCTAAAATATTGTGTTTAACTCCATAGTCAAAGGCTACCACATGATAAGGTAGTTCATTAGCTGGAATTTCTGGCCTACTATCTGTTTCCAAATTCCACAAACCAGTACGCCACTCATAAGGCTCTTTAACACTTACTACCTTAGCTAAATCCATTCCCTGTAACCCAGGAAAGCTACGCGCCAAATCTAACGCTTTTTCTGGGGTTGCATCTGCACCCGTTAAAATACAACCATTTTGTGAACCTTTTTCACGTAGTACACGGGTTAAGCGACGAGTATCTATCTCTGCAATAGCTACAACATTATTTTCTTTTAAATAATCAGGTAAACTTTGTTTATTACGCCAATTACTTGCCAATAAAGGTAAGTCACGAATTACTAAACCAGCCGCCCATACTTGGTTAGATTCAGCATCTTCAGGAGTGGTACCTGTATTACCAATATGCGGATAGGTTAAAGTAACAATTTGTTGAGCATACGAAGGATCAGTTAAAATCTCCTGATAACCTGTCATGGCTGTATTAAAAACAACCTCGCCAATGGTTTGCCCATCAGCACCTATAGACTCACCGTAAAAAACACTGCCATCGGCAAGAGCTAGTATGGCTGGCGTAGACAAAGGAACCTCCAATATAGAATTTAGGCGCGTGTAAAGAAGCGGGATGCCCGTGCAAACCGTCATCCCGTTATGAATTCTTTAAAATATACGCTGGTTTTTTAGTTGATACACTAAATGGATATTGTACGATAAACCAACCAAATAACCAAGTTAAAAGTCAGAATAAAAACGTGCTATATGCTTTACTTTTTGTTGTTAGGTTTTCTTTTAATAGCTAATAATTTTTCAATATTCTCAAAATGAGTCATATCAGTTATTTCGATCATTAACCATTTACCATCATGATAAGTAGTAGCCTCATCATATTGCTGTTGGATACTTAGGCTAAACTCATGGCGAGTTTGTTCAAACTTTTCTCGTTCAGCTTTACCAAAAATGACCATAAAGCCAAAATTATGTTGTCGTGGATATAACGCACATAACGTTTTGCTACTACGACGAAACTTCAATTCATATTTTGCAGCTTTACCACCTTTATTCCATAGAGTATCCATCAGGTAATGCTGATTAATAAAGTCAATGACATTCAGCCATGTTTGGTAGCAAACTGTACCTAATAATTGTTTTATTTCTTGCTCTGTGGGTATTTTATCCAACATAGTAAATTCCTTTTTTGATTTTGAATATAGCTGTTGCTATACAATTTTAGACAAGGCGAATGACTGAAGACAGTACAACTATTACGGCAAAGTCATTCAACGACGTATAAAAGTGTAGAGTAATAGCTATAGATAATAAAAAAGGCAGTTGCATTATTATACAACTACCCTTTATAAGTGTTATTGGTTTAAATCAGCTTAAACCATCCAACAGGAACAACCAAAGACTCCCCAGAAGCTTTTTAAGTCATCTGCGGGTGCATTAGTACCCCATGATTTAATATGGCTATGACCATGTACACCACAGTTATTACTACAACCACAAGCCATATTTTGTAATTGATAACGTTGTGCTTGTTGTTGATAGCCCCATGCTGCATAACCTTTATAGGTATTTACAGGCGACCAATCTGGCATCGCTGGAGGTGGTGGTGTATCTAATGAAGCAAAATCACCTGCCCCATAGACTACTTTGCCACCTACTATAGTTAAATCAGACACAATATGACTGATCTCATCTTCACTGCATTTAAAATAGTCTTTATTAGGTACAATTAAATCCGCTAATTGGCCTTTTTCAATACGCCCCTTATTACCTTCTTCATTAGAAAACCATGTTACATTTTCAGTCCACATACGTAATGCCGTTTCACGGTCTAAACAATTAGCTTGTGGATAAATACGCAAACCACCTACAGTCTTACCTGTTACCATCCAAGCTAATGATACCCAAGGATTATAAGAGGCAACACGAGTAGCATCAGTGCCTGCTGAAATAGGTACACCTTTATCTATTATCTTAGTAATGGGTGGAGTAGCTTCTGCTGCTTTCTGACCATAACGTTCAACAAAATACTCACCTTGGTAAGCCATACGATGTTGTACAGCAATGCCACCGCCTAAAGCAGCAATACGATCGATTGATTTATCAGAGATAGTTTCAGCATGGTCAAAGAACCAATTTAACCCTTTAAAAGGTGTTTCTTCATTCACTTTCTCAAATACATCTAAGGCACGTTCAATGGTTTCATCATAGGTAGCATGCATCCGCCAAGGCCAACGATTTTGTGCCAATACCCGAACTACATCTTCTAATTCACCTTCCATTTCAGGTGGCATATCTGGCCGAGGTTGACGGAAATCTTCAAAGTCAGCTGCGGAGAACACTAGCATCTCACCACCACCATTTAAGCGGAAGTAATCATCACCTTGCTTGTATTTAGCGGTGTTTGTCCAATTAAGGAAATCTTCTTTTTCTGCTTTTGGTTTTTGGGTAAATAAATTATAGGCAATACGTACTGTTAGCTGATCATCTTTTGCTAATTTCTCAATCACTTCATAATCATCTGGATAATTTTGAAAACCACCACCCGCATCAATTGCTCCAGTAACACCTAAACGGTTTAACTCACGCATAAAGTGTCTTGTTGAGTTTATTTGATAATCAAGAGGTAATTTAGGGCCTTTAGCTAACGTAGCATAAAGAATACCTGCATTAGGCTTAGCTAATAATAGCCCTGTTGGATTACCTTTAGCATCACGCACAATTTCTCCACCTGGAGGATTAGGTGTATCTTTGGTATACCCTACAACACGTAATGCGGCTGCATTTAATAATGCACGATCATACAAATGTAAAATAAATACTGTTGTATCTGGAGCTACTGCATTTAATTCTTCAATAGTAGGTAAACGCTTTTCAGCAAACTGGTGTTCTGTAAAACCACCCACTACACGCACCCATTGTGGAGGAGGCGTAATAGCCACTTGTTGTTTTAACATTTGCATGGCATCAGCAAGGCTAGGAACGCCATCCCAACGCAATTCCATATTAAAATTTAGGCCACCACGAATTATATGTAGATGATTATCAATTAACCCTGGCAGTACAGAGCGCCCCTTTAGATCAATAAGATGGGTATTGGTACTGGCTAATGGTATGATTTCTTCATTTAGACCAACGGCTAGAAATCGCCCCTCTTTAATAGCCACTGCCTTAGCTACAGGTTTGGTAGGATCTAATGTTGTAAATTGACCATTATGAAGGATGATCTCTGGATTACTTTCTGTAGCCATTACAAACTCTCCAAAATAGCAACTCGATAAATAACGTTTATCAACAATGCGTTAATTATTAAGCTGCATTATTTATGACAATTCAAATACTAAGATCTCGCTAGGCTTAACCGCTTCAATAATAACCTTTTGCTCTTCGGCAATAGCAATACCATCACTGGTATGGGCATGTGTACTATTCACTATAATTTCACCAGAAACTACCTGTATCCAAACCTTATCGTGCTTTTCGGGAATAACATACTCTTGTCGCTCATCTTGCTCTAACTTCCAGCGCCATAACTGCATATCTTGGAAAACTTTTAGCGATCCATCACGTGCATCAGGCGATAAAATGAGTTGTTTACCTAATTTTTGAGCAAAACTTCGAGTTTCATAGCGTGGTTGTAATCTTTCTTTATCAGGAATTATCAAAATTTGATAAAAATGTAATAATTCATCATCTGATGGGTTACATTCTGAGTGGTGCAAACCTATTCCAGCACTCATAATTTGAAACTCGCCTGCTTTAACTTGTTCTTTATGCCCCATACTATCTTGATGCTCTATTGTACCCCGTAGAACATAAGAAAGAATTTCCATATCTTTATGAGGGTGCTTGCCAAATCCTTCACCAGGTTGAACACGATCTTCACTAATTACCCTTAGTGTAGCAAACCCCATAAAATCAGGATCATAGTAATCACCAAAAGAAAATGTATTATAGCTTTCTAGCCAACCGTGATTAGCATAACCCCTTGCTTCAGCTTCACGGAGATAAATCATATAGCCTCCTATACCGTCATCCTTAATGTTTATAAAGATGACAGATAGTTACCCCATTCAATAGAACAATGAAAGGAATAATTTGTAGTTAAATAAAACACTTAAACAAAATACCTTATGACTCAACAACACGTTGTGGTGCTTTATGAACCAAAGTGTATGCATAATCAACACCCATACCATAAGCACCACTATGTTCACGCACTAAACTCATAACCTCATCATAAGTTTCTTTACGTGCCCAATCTCGTTGGTATTCAAGCAATACTTGTTGCCACGTTACAGGCACTGCCCCCGCTTGTACCATTCTTTCAATGGAACGCTCATGGGCATCTACACTAGTGCCACCAGAAGTATCTGTTACCACATACACCTCATAGCCAGCATCTAATGCCATCAACGCAGGGAACGTTAAACAAACCTCAGTCCACAATGCAGAAATAATTAATTTTTTGCGGCCAGTTGCTTTTACTGCTTCAACAAACTTTTTGTCTTCCCAAGAGTTCATTGAGGTACGCTCAATAGGTTTAACATTTGGATGAACAGCTAACAATTCAGGCCAAATATAGCCACTAAAACTCTCTGTCTCAACGGAAGTATAGATAGTAGGCACATTAAAAATTCTGCCCGCTTTAGCAAGAGCCACTACATTATTTTTTAACTGTTGTCGATCAATGTTAGCCACACCAAAAGCCATTTGAGGCTGATGATCAATAAAAATTAATGTAGAGTTTTTTGGATCAATTAATTCACGAATGCTCATATTAACTACCTATATCTATGTAATATTGATTTAACAATCTTATCAGGGCATTAAACTGGAAATATCCTACCCACAAACATTGTTCCAATTTCTAAACTGATGACGACAAATTAACATGCAGAATAAATAACTTCTTTAAGACTTAAGGTGTAAATAAACTAACTTAATTAATAAATACCAAAATATGATATATAAAACACAAAAACTTATAAAACAAATACTACATATTGATTTATAAGAATTTATTGATTTTAAAAAATAAATAGCATGCCCAAAAATCATCACTTTTAGGTAACTAGTTAATGTTTTCTGTAAAACACCTAGTAACAAATTATGAGAGGGCTAGCTATTTATCTTTTTTTGCTTAATAATTATTTTTTATCAGAAAATAGAGCTATTAGATTTTATTATGCATATTCATATTCTTGGTATTTGTGGTACTTTTATGGGTTCTTTAGCAGTATTAGCTAAAGAACTAGGTTACAAGGTAACAGGTAGTGATGCCAATGTTTACCCACCTATGAGTACTCAGCTAGAAACACAAGGCATTGAACTATTACAAGGCTATTTACCTGAACATCTACAACCTGCTCCCGACTTGGTGATTGTAGGCAATACGATGAAACGTGGTAACCCTGCCATAGAATATATGCTTAATCAAAACCTACACTATACCTCTGGTCCACAATGGCTAGCCGAACACGTACTACAGAGTCGTCATGTACTGGCTGTAGCAGGCACTCATGGTAAAACTAGCACTAGTAGTATGCTAGCTTGGGTATTAGAAGCAACTGGTTTAAAACCTGGTTTTTTAATTGGTGGTGTACCCCAAAATTTTGCTGTTTCTGCTCGACTAGGTGATTCTAAGTATTTTGTGATTGAAGCAGATGAATACGATTGCGCCTTTTTTGATAAACGCTCTAAATTTGTTCACTACCACCCAAGAACAGCTATTTTAAATAATCTAGAATATGATCATGCTGATATTTTTCCTGATTTAGCAGCTATTGAAAGACAATTCCATCATCTTGTAAGAACAATTCCTAGTGAGGGGCTTATTATTTACCCTTCTACTGAACAAGCCTTACAAAGAGTAATAGACATGGGTTGTTGGACACCGATCCAAACAACTGAAAAGGGCAACTGGCAAGCAAAACTATTAACAGATGATGGTGCAAACTTTGAAGTTTATTTGGATAAACAACTATGTGGTACTGTATCTTGGTCTCTCACAGGGCAACATAATGTTAATAATGCCTTAGCTTGTATCGCCGCTGCAAATCATGTTGGTATTGAACCCAAACAAGCTATACAGGCTTTAGCACAATTTAAAAATGCTAAACGACGTATGGAAAAAATAGCAGAGATTAATGGTATTACAATCTATGATGACTTTGCCCATCATCCAACAGCTATTGCCACAACACTAGATGGCTTACGTAAACATATTGGTTCTGCTCAACTTATTGCTATTATTGAGCCACGCTCCAACTCCATGAAGCTAGGCGCACATCGTACAGGATTAGCAGAAAGCGTTGTACAAGCAGATCAAGCTATTTGGTATGCACCAGAAAACTTAGGATGGGATTTAGCTTCTGTTGTTAAGCAATCAGCTATATCAACGACTGTTTGTGACTCACTAGAAGCCATTATTGATACTGTAAAGCAACAAGCTAAAACAGGGGCACATATTGTTATTATGAGTAATGGTGGTTTTGGCGGTATTCACCAAAAACTCGCTAAGGCATTAGCTGAATAATACTATTGAAAGAAACTAGCTATATGTTAGTTTCTTTCACCCTATAAATAATATATTGTTATTCTTGTTAGATAAAATTAATAGCTATACCAAATACCAGCTTCACAAACCACTTTGCCAGTTAACTCTAAATTAGTTAACTCAATCAACACATCCTCAAAAGGTAAATTCAAACTCACTGCTAATGCTTCACTTGTTTGAGGTGCTGCTCGTAAACTGGTTAACAAAAGGTTATCAACAACCATTGTTTCCTCTTCTACTACCTCTTCAGACTCTACAATATCAATATTTTTCCATCCTTGTAATGCTTCTAAAATATGATCTACTGTTTCAACTAACATTGCCCCTTCTCTAATTAGTTGATGACAACCTTTTACAGCAGGATAATGAATAGAACCTGGTATGGCAAAAACCTCTCTTCCCTGCTCAGCCGCTAATTTTGCAGTGATTAAAGAACCACTTGATAGCGTAGCTTCAACTACTAATGTACCTAGTGATAAGCCACTAATAATTCGATTACGTCTTGGAAAGTTGGCGGCTTGAGGAGCTGTATCTAGTGGAAATTCCGAAACTAAAGCGCCTCCATTTACGACCATATCATCTGCTAATTTTTTATGACTAGCTGGATACATATGATGTAAACCACATCCCAATACACCTATTGTTAAACCTTGTCCCACCAAAGCTCCTGCATGAGCAGCACCATCTATACCCAATGCCAAACCACTAGTAATAGTAAAACCACCACTAGCTAAGCTTTTAGCAAATTGAAAAGTGGTATCTAAGCCAGGTTTACTTGCATGCCGACTACCCACTATAGCCAGCTGGGGATTCTCTAGAATATTAGGATTACCTTTTATAAATAGTACAGGTGGATAATCAATTATCTCTCTTAATAATGCAGGATATTGAGGGGAATCGCAGAATAATACATGTTGATTATCTTGCTCTAGCCATTCTAAAGATTTATCAATATTTTCTTTAATCTGACTAATATTAATAGATTGGCAACTGCTTGGTAAACCAGCTTGTAACCAAGCACTTTGAGAAGCCAATGCCTCTTTTGCAGAACCAAAATAATTAACTAACTGTAGAAACCGTTTACTACCTATTTTAGGTAAATTATGTAATATAAGGCGCGCTTCTAGCTCTTGAAAGGATAAACTAACTTCCATACATTTTATCCTGATAATAATTCGTTATTTTTATGATAAATAGATAACTAATTTAAAATAAACTAATTATCTATCTAAAATCATATAATTTTAATAGCAAGTACCTACAGAATCTTTTCCACAAATCTTACCATTTATCCAAATAGCGCCTGCTAATTTTGCATTAGTAAAATCAGTATTGGTTATTTCAGCACCTGTTAAATTAGCTTTTGTTAAGTCAGCATTTTTTAAATTAGCATTTGTTAACTGAGCATCACTTAAATCAGTATTTCGTAGATTAGCACTTGATAAATCAGCATTAGTAAAATTAATACCCGCTAACTTCTTACCTGAAAAATCTTTTCCTACTAAAGAAGCATTAATATAACTACTATCTAATACCTTATTATCTGTATCGTCTATATTAGAACTACCTTTTTTACCAATCACGGGGATTGAGCCATCACCTTTTGTTGATAACTTACCTTGTTTATTAGATATAGTATTAGAGCCATCTGTACCACTAGAAACTGATCCATCAGGTGTTTGCACCTCAATGGCACCATCTTTACCAATATCTAACGATGATTGTGCTTGAGCGGAAAGAGGCAATAAAACCGCTAAACAGAATATATAAGATAGTAATTTCATCTTTCTCTCCTAAATTTATAGTACAAAAACAAAAAAGAGAGATTAAATCTCTCTTTTTTAACACCTTCAAATTATTGTGGATTCTTTAGCTTATCACCAACACTCAATGGAAGATTAGCCGACAACACAATACCATAACTTAACTTATCATAAACACGAAATACCATTAATAAACCGGCTTCTTCATCTGGCAATTTAACATCTCCACCTGCAACCTGGTCTTTTACTGTTTCACCTAAACGATAAACAGCTAATACATTACCTACCTCAATGCCATCCTTACTACCTTTGTTGATAATAACAATATCTGTTTGACCAACTTGTGTCACCCCACGAGGAACATCAACAATTTCACCATTAATCAATGTTTTTGGTGAACTAGGTTGGAAATTAGCATCAATATTACGTGCTTCTGTTGCAAAAACACGATCGCCATTACGCACTTCTTGTGTTGTTCTAATTAAACGCAATGTTGCAACTTCACCTTGCTGAGCAATTAAACTAGCGCTAGCTATTTCGTCTGCATTAACACCTAACAACTCATTAGTTTTAGGGTCTTTAAACTCTTTTGCTTGGCGATAGATACCAAAACCAGTCTCCCCAGCTGGTAATTTGCCTCTCACATATACTTTACTACCAGCACCACTAACTACACTACCATTTTCTCCACCTACTACATAAGGCACAGTTTCAAATGCTTTAGCATTAGGCATCACTCTATTTTTCAATAAAAATGCATTAATCGATTGTAATGGAATAGTAGGAATGGCATCCACCACCGGCTCTACACGTACAGTAGGAGATAATTTCACTGTACCTCTTGATGTACCACGATTTACGGTTAATCTTGGCTTACCATTTACATAAGTTAATGTTAATGTATCACCTGGGTAAATTAAATTAGGATTTTTAATAGAAGGATTTACATGCCAAATTTCTTTCCAAAGCCATGGCTTTGCTAAGAAACGACCTGAAATATCCCACAAAGTATCCCCTTTTACAACTGTATAAGTTGTAGGATGGTTCTCTTTCAGTTCAACTTGTTGAGCCTGTACTAACACGCTAGAAGCTAGTAAACCAAGGGCGAGTAATAATTTCCTCATGCCATGCATTCCTTTATCATCACTAAATTTGTAAAATTACAACAGAAAACATTTAGTCTATAGTGTAAACTGTTCTGGTATTATAAAGCTATTTCTTAAACTTTCTATAATGAAATCTATTGTACTATGTCAATTTTAACCATACTTGAATTTCCTGACCCACGTTTACGAACTGTTGCACAGCCTATTGAGGCGGTTGATGCTGACCTTCAAAAATTTATTGATGACATGTTTGAAACCATGTATGAAGCACCAGGTATAGGTTTAGCTGCAACACAAGTAAACTTCCATAAGCGTCTTATTGTAATCGATATTACTGAGGATCGTACACATCCTTTAGTATTTATTAATCCAAAAATTGAAATTTTGTCAGAAGATCCACATACTTACAAAGAAGGTTGCCTTTCTGTACCAGGTTTTTATGAGGAAGTAGAAAGACCTGAACGGGTAAAAGTAAATGCCTTAGATCGTGATGGAAAACCTTTCGAAATGATCTGCGAAGATCTATTAGCTGTTTGTATTCAACATGAATGTGATCATCTAGACGGCAAACTCTTTGTAGACTATATTTCATCATTGAAGCGTAATCGTATTGCTAATAAGCTAGAAAAACAGCATAAGCTTGAAAAAAGAGGACGTTCTGAGTAATGACCACACCTCTTAAAATTATTTTTGCTGGCACACCAGAATTTGCTGCAATACATTTAGAAAAGATAATTAAGCAAAATAAATATCAATTGGTTGGTGTTTATACCCAACCTGATCGTCCTGCTGGTCGTGGCAAGAAACTAATGGCTAGTCCTGTAAAAGTGTTAGCAGAACAACATGGTATTCCTGTATTCCAACCTTCTACCCTAAAAACTATTGAAGCACAACAGCAACTTGCTGAGTTAGAACCTGATTTAATGGTAGTAGTTGCTTATGGACTTATATTACCGCAAACAGTACTAGATATACCAAAACTAGGTTGTATTAATAGCCATGCCTCTTTGTTACCTCGTTGGCGAGGTGCTGCACCTATTCAAAGGGCTATCCAAGCAGGCGATAAAGAAAGTGGTGTCACTGTTATGCAAATGGAAGCAGGTTTAGATACTGGTCCTATGCTGCTTAAAGTAACTACTCCTATTACTGAACAAGATACAGGTGGTAGCTTACATGATAGATTAACTGAACTAGGCGCTAACGCTATTATAGAAGCTATAGATGGTTTAGCTAACCATACACTTAAAGGTGAACAACAAGACGATAGCCTAGCCACTTATGCTCACAAACTTACGAAAGAAGAAGCACAAATTGATTGGAATAAATCAGCGATTGAACTAGCCAATACAGTAAGAGCTTTTAATCCTTGGCCTATCTGTCATACTTTAATTCAAGGGCAATCTTTAAAAATCCTAGAGGCAAAGTTAGTTGATTTACAAGGTATGGCTGGCAGAATACTTGAAATTTCTAAAGAAGGATTAATTGTAGCCTGTGGTTCACAAGCATTATGTTTAACCAAACTACAATTACCTAATAGCAAACCACTTTCTTTTTGGGATGTTTACAATGGTCATAAAGACCTCTTTAACAGTACTCAGGAATTGGGGAAATGAACCCTCGCTTAGCTGCCTGTAAAGCTCTGACTCCGGTATTACTAGGAAAAGCCTCTCTTGCCAGTACTTTACCACCTCAACTCACATTAATAGATGAGACTAATAAAGCACTTGTGCAGGAGCTAACATTAGGCACAGCGCGTTGGCAGCCTCGCTTAGAGTTACTGTTAAACAAGTTACTTGAGAAGCCATTAAAAAATTCAGATAAAGATATAGAAGCCTTACTTTATATTGGCCTCTACCAACTTCTTTATATGCGAATACCTGCTCATGCTGCCATTAACGAAACCGTTAGTTGTGTTACAACACTAAAAAAGTTATGGGCAAAAGGCTTAGTCAATGCTGTATTAAGAAATTGCCAAAGAGAAAGTACTGATATCTTTGCTAACTTAGCTAAAGATCCTGTTGAGTTTACAGCTCATCCTCGTTGGCTACAAAAACGCCTAAAACAAGATTGGCCCAATGAGTGGCAAGCTATCTGTGAAGCTAATAATATCCATCCTCCGATGACCCTTAGAGTAAATACAAGATATACCACAAGGGAAAACTATTTAAACCTATTAAACGAAGCGAATCTTAAAGCAACTCCCTGCTCATATAGTTCAGAGGGAATACAACTGGTTACCCCTTGCCCTGTAAACCACCTTCCCTACTTTGCAGAGGGCTGGCTTAGTGTGCAAGATGAAGCTGCCCAATTAGCTGCTCATTTACTTGAATTAAAACCTCAACAACGTGTATTAGATGCCTGTTGTGCTCCTGGTGGTAAAACCTGCCATATTTTAGAGTTACAACCACAATTAACAGAAGTAGTAGCCATTGATGCTGAAAGCAGCCGTTTAGAACGTGTCACTGAAAATCTACAACGTCTAAACTTACAAGCAACCCTTAAAGTAGCTGATGGTCGTGAGACAGCAACATGGTGGGACAACAAACCCTTTGAACGCATATTATTAGATGCTCCTTGTTCAGCTACAGGAGTTATACGTCGTCATCCAGATATTAAATTAACCCGTAAAGAAGAAGATATAACACCTTTAGCGACGCTTCAACAGGAATTATTAACCGCTATTTGGCCAACTCTCGCTGTTGGTGGCATACTTGTCTATGCCACTTGCTCTGTATTGCCTGAAGAGAACACCGACAATATCAAAAAATTCCTTACTAATCATTTAAATGCAAGAGAGTTAGATATAGGAAATATTGGTATTAAACAACCCCATGGCCGCCAATTACTGCCACAAATTAATGGCCATGATGGGTTTTACTACGCCAAATTAATTAAAATTGCAAAATAATTTATGTTAATTACTCCTGTGCAACCTGCTGAATTCACAACTTTATTAGAAATATGGGAAGCATCTGTTCGTGCTACTCACAACTTTTTACCAGAACAGACAATACAAGCATTAAAACCACAGGTTTTAAATGATTACTTACCCATGGTCACATTATTTTGTAGCCGTACAGATGATCAAAAAATCACTGGTTTTGCTGGAGTACACGATAACAAACTAGAAATGCTATTTATTGATCCCTCCTATAGAGGACAGGGATTAGGTAAAGCACTATTAAAACATGCTATTGAGCATTTTCAAGTTAATGAACTTGATGTTAATGAGCAAAATCCACAAGCCTTAGGATTTTATCAACATCAAGGCTTTGAAATTATCAGTCGTTCCCCTTTAGATGGACAAGGAAATCCTTACCCTTTATTACATATGCGACTTATAACCCATTAATTTTATTAAAAAGTCAACTTATAACCTTAAGTATTTAATTATATTTATCCAGAATATTAACTGAATCTTAATTTATAGCTTTACTTACTTTACTTAATGTAATATCCAGATACAATTAGCAACACCAACTATTTGTATTCATTATCACGGAGCAACATCATGCAGGATCAAGGGCAAAATCCTTACCAACCACCTTCTACCAACAGCATCAATACTGAATCTGTTCAATTAGGAAAAAAACGCACTATTGAAGAAGCGATAGCTAATGGCTATGATTTTAGTATTAGTGATGTAATTTCTAAAGCGTGGGCACAAGTTAATGGCGTAAAACTAACTTTCTTTTTACCACTGTTAGCTATAGGTATTATCAGTTTTATTATTGGTTTAATTTTAGGCTTTTTACCTCCTAAAGTGATAGGACCAATAAATTTCTTTGTTAATATTGCTTTAAATGCTCTTGCTGCAGGGTTTATTGTTTTAGCACTAAAACGCCTAAGAGGACAGCAAATAAATCTTAAAGAAGACTTTTTATCTATTCTTCCTATCTTTAGTGTTATAATTCTTGCAACCTTATTGACTACCTTATTAACAGCAGTAGGTATGTTATTAATACTTATTCCTGGTATATATTTGGCTGTTGCATATTGCCTTACAAATTGGATCATTATTGATAATCCTGGCATTTCAGCTTGGCAAGCAATGGAAGCTTCTCGTAAAATTATTACCCAACGTTGGTTTAGCGTTTTTGGATTAATGATTGTTCTAGGCATTATCCTAATGATTTCAGCTATTCCTTTTGGCATTGGTTTAATTTGGACTTTCCCTTTATTTATGCTGTCAATAGGTACACTATACCAAATCATTTTTGAAGTTTAAGTAATAGCACATTACTTTCACCTCATAAAAAAAGCTCTTCTTTCGAAGAGCTTTTTATTTTAATCCCTATCAATAAACCTTGAACGAGGTGTTGCCATAGGGATAATATCACCATCCAATGGTAAAAACTCTCCTAAGCTATCATCAAAGGCTTTAATTTGACTGGTTTCAATATCATAAACCCAACCATGGATAAATAGGTTTCCGCCTGCCAAACGAGAAGCTACAGATGGATGAGTACGCAAATGCTCTAACTGTAAAACCACATTTTCTTCAGTTAGTACATCTAAGGTATCTTCACTTAAACAACCACAGTTTTCTTGGACGACGGTACGCGCTGTTTCTGCATAACGTAACCAAGCACGTACTGTTGGCATTGACTCTAATACTTGCTCATTAATAACTGCTCGCATTGCACCACAGTCAGAATGGCCACATATAATAATATGTTGCACATTTAAAGCCATTACTGCATATTCAATTGCCGTAGAAACACCACCATTAATCTGTCCATAAGGTGGAACTACGTTACCCACATTACGAGTAACAAATAAATCACCTGGCGAACTTTGAGTAATCAACTCAGGAACAACTCTAGAGTCTGCACAAGTAATAAACATTGCTCGTGGTGTTTGGGCACTAGCTAGTTTTTTAAATAAGTCTCGCTGCTCTGGAAACACTTCTTGTCTAAAACGTTTGAAACCTTCAACTATTTGGGTTAATGCTTCTGTTGCAGACTCTTTTGGAGGCAAAAGCCTTTTGGAATAACTTCTTTTACGCATAATTTTCTCTATTTACTCATCCGATACTAACCAAATTAATGAAGCCATTCGTCCTGTTATATTCTGGCGACGATAAGAATAAAATTGCTGATCACTTACCGTACAAAATCCACCACCAAAAATAGCAGTTACTCCCTTAGCCTCTAAACGAAAACGTGCTAGCTGATAGATATCAGCTAAATAACGATCCTGATTACCACTCGCTACAAAAGCCTGTTCAGCTAAACTACTGTGAGTTACAAAAGCCTCTCTAACTTCTGCGCCTACTTCAAAATTTTCAGGGCCAATAGCAGGGCCTAACCAAACTAATAATTGGTCAGCAGCAACAGGTAAAGATTCTATTGTTGCCTCCAATATACCGTTTAATAATCCTCGCCAACCCGCATGAGCAGCGGCTACATAATCCCCTTTTTTATCACAAAACAACACAGGTAAACAATCCGCAGTCATTACTACACTAGCCATACCTTTTTCATTAGTCCAACTAGCATCAGCTCTCAGGACTTTTGAAGAGTCAGCCTTAACGACTAAAGTACTATGTGTCTGCTCTAACCAAGCAGCCTTTTTATAACCTAGCGCTTGTTGTACCCTTCTTCTGTTCTCAACAACAGCTTCAGGGTTATCACCCACATGCAACCCTAAATTTAATGAACTATAATTACCTTCGCTCACTCCACCTACACGCGTTGTTACACAGCTTTTAACATGTGTAGGTAGCGGCCAATCAGGTTTAATCCATAATTCATCAATTGCTGGCATCACTTTTCCTCAAATGATTGGTTATCTTGCCGCAATAAACTTAACATCCATACTATATCCTCAGGTAACTCAGACTCCCAACGGATACGTTTACCTGTGGTAGGATGATCTAATTCTAAAAAACGGGCATGCAAAGCTTGTCGAGGAAACTCTTTTAAACTCTGTATTAATGTTGGATTAGAGGCAGGAGGAATACGAAAGCGCCCACCATAAACAGGATCACCTAACAAAGGGAAATTAATATGTGCCATATGTACTCTAATTTGATGAGTGCGACCCGTTTCTAACTGAACTCTAATATGAGTATAAGCCCTAAAACGCTCTAACACACGATAGTGAGTCACTGCTTTCTTACCATCAGCTACTACAGCCATTTTTTGACGTTGTACACCATGTCTATTAATCGGCGCATCCACTGTTCCACCAGAAGTCACTACACCAGCTACAATCGCCTCATAAATACGGCTAACACTACGTGCTTGTAACTGCTCTACTAACTTAGTCTGTGCCTCTAATGTTTTAGCAACAACCATTAAACCTGTCGTATCTTTATCTAATCGGTGAACAATACCTGCTCGAGGTACATTTTGTAATTCAGGCGCATGATAAAGTAATGCATTTAACAATGTACCTTCATAATGACCTGCTGCTGGATGAACAACTAAACCAGCGGGCTTATTTATAACTAATAATGCCTCATCTTCATATACGACATTTAGCTTAATATTTTGTGCTACCCAGTCCCCCTGAGCCTCTTGCTCAGCATTTAATGCTAAAAGAGCACCACTAAAAACTGTATCTTTTGGTTTCAATACTGCCCCATTTACTGTTAACTTACCCTCTTTAATCCAAGTAGATAATCGAGAACGCGAGTAATCACTAAACAATTGTGCGGCTATTTGATCAAGGCGTTGTCCGCCTAGCTCAGTAGGGACTTGTGCAGATAGTTCTATTTTAGTTGAATTCATAAAAAATTTAATTATAGTCTTTGGTTTAAGGCTCAGCTTATGGTTAAATAGGAAAAATTTATCCTAACCGTTATAATAGTCATCATAGCAAGACTATATTAATAGCAACAGTATTTTTAAGAGAACACTATCACCATGCGTGTGAAACATTTACTAGTTATTTCACTATTTATCCTAATAAGTGCTTGTTCAAGCTCTAACAAAGTAGATGAAAGTCTTACTGAGGTACAATTATACCAACAAGCTCAAAAAGATCTTAGTGATAAAAATTTTAGCGCTGCAATTGCTAAACTAAAAGCATTAGAATCTCGTTATCCGTTTGGTCGTTACGCAGAACAAGCTCAACTTGAGCTTATTTATGGCTATTATAGAATATCTGATGCAGAAGCGACACGCGACTCAGCTAATCGTTTTATTCGCTTGCACCCAGATCATCCTAATGTTGACTATGCTTATTATATGAAAGGGCTAGCTTCTTTTGAACAAGACCAAAGCTTTTTAGCACGTTTCTTACCATTAGATATGACAACCCGTGACCCTGGTGCAGCAAGAGATTCTTACAATGAATTTGCGCAACTTACCAGATACTTCCCTAATAGCCGTTATGCTCCTGATGCTAAAGCTAGAATGGTGTATTTACGCAACCTATTAGCGGCTTATGAAGTGCATGTAGGTTACTACTATTTAGATAGACAAGCCTATATTGGTGCGGCCAGACGTGGTGCTTATATTGTTGAAAACTTTAATGGCACACCATCAACAGGTGATGGCCTAGCTATTATGGTTGAGGCTTATCAAAGAATGGGCATGAATGATCTTGCTAATGCTAGTTTAGAAACATTGAAATTAAACTACCCAAAACACCCTACTATTGCTAGTGGCACCTTTAAACCTGTAGTAAAAGAACTACAAGACCGTGACTGGTTCACTCGCACAATGGCTCGTTGGGTAGGTAGTAATAATGATCCACTACCACCAGGCCAAACCCGTGCTAATGAAGACTTAGAAAAACGTTATAAAGATGCACTAGAAGAAATACCAAAAGAAATTAAAGAAAGTACCAACTAATCAAAAGGGCAGTTTAACTGCCCTTTATATTTTCTAATACTCTAACCAATCTATATCCAACCAATTATTATCCTAATTACAGTGTTCAGACTGTTGCTCAATTATTGACCAATCATTAACTAATTAGTCATTAACAAATCTACCATTAGCTAAATTTATAATTACCTTAATACACTAGGATTAGCTTATAATGATCCTCATTATTAAATAAATGGATAGTTTAAAATGTCTTATCAAGCTGTTCCTCTTAATAAAGCTTATCTACTGCTAAATCACGGCCCAACTGTAATGATTAGCTCCGCATTTGGTGATAAACGAAATATTATGAGTGCTGCTTGGTCTACCCCTTTAGACTTCGACCCTGCCAGAGTAGTGGTAATAATTGATAAACAGACCTACTCCAAAGAACTTATTGAAGCTTCTGGAGAATTTACTGTATTAATTCCCAGTAAAAAAATAGCTAAACAAGTATTACAAGTAGGTACAACCTCTGGTAGAGATATAGATAAATTTACTGAATTTAATCTAACAACCGTTGCAGCTAAAACCATACAAGCGCCACTCATCACAGATTGCTTAGCCTGTTTAGAATGTAAACTTATTCCAGAACCACACAATCAAAACACATATGACCTCTATATTGGTGAAGTCACGGCGGCATGGGCTGACCCTGAAGTATTTAGTGAAGGTAGATGGCATATTAAATCTGATCAAAAGCGCTCTATTCACTACCAAGCTGGTGGTGAATTTTTTGCAATTGGTGACTCATTTCATATTGATTAAGTGTTAAAGGAAGCACTTATTTGTATATACCATATTTATCTTAAAATTTAAAAACACAAGGAGTAGTGATCTAATATGACTATATATAATATATCCGTAGCAATAAAAACTAATACAGCCCCAGAAAATCTTTACTATGATATGGAGCTTTATAAAACAGATTGGTCAGGAAATGAAACGTTTGCCTTAAGACCTACAGGTAAACATCCACTACAAGCAGATTATAAAACTCAAGTACATCCCTCACTAGATATTAGTGATCCCCCAGAAACTTGTTATATTCTTTCGATAGATATTTATCGCAAAGTGGGTGTTGACTATATCAAAATGAACCAAGACCCAATAACCGCAATAATGCCTTTAAAAGGTTTTCAAACAACCGACAAAGACTGGGGTGCATCAAGAGAGTTTGAATATTTTGAAACAGCCCAAGACACTAAAAAAGCTGAAGATGGTCAAGTAAATACTTATAAATTAAATATATCCTCAAAACCCAGAATATTTGAAGCCAAAGAACATCCTATAGGCGATCCACTTGATCCTTTTACTAAACAAAAGGTTGAAGAAGAATTAAAAATTAGAATGACTAGGCCTTTTAAATCTTATATATATGATCTTACTAAATCTCCTCAAGAAAATGGAAAAATAAAAGATTATTATGATTTAGTAGGCATTTATCCTAATCAAGCAGCATCAATGTTCTGTGGACCAGCAGCTTTTTTTTATTGTGTCCAAAAAGATAGACCTGATATTTATCAACAAGTTATTAAAGAGCTTTGGCAGTCTGGTAAGACTAAAATAGGTTCTTTAAAATTAGAGGCAGATAAAAGTGTAAGGCATCCAAAAGGTTTTTTTACAGATAATGGTACTGTTAAAATTCCTGCTATAGATTGGATTGTGATGGCAAGTCTAAGAGATACTGAAAATACAGGGCTTTTTTCTATTAATTCACCTAGTGCAGGTTTTCTTTGGTGGAACTGGGCAGGAGCAGTAACTATGTGGGGAGTATTGGAGAAATGGTTTAAAAGAGCAGGTGCTACTAAAAAATACGATAACATCAGTATTGCTCATAGTAATTTACAAGATGTTTGTAATTTAAATAAATATATTGGTAAGGATACCCATGTAGTTACACTAATTGGTAGTGGTATGTTGGCAGAGGATAACCCACAATTGAAAAATCATTGGATAGTTTTGGAGGGTAAATTAAAAATAAAAGATTCGGAAGAAGAAGTTACTATTTCAACTCCTTTATCCTCGTTAGTAGAACTAGAAGTATTTTCATGGGGAAAAGTAAAAAATAGAATTAGAAATGGACTAACATTAGGCGAGTTTTTAAAATATATTTATGGAGGAATGGTATTTACTAAAATACCTTAAAGAATTATGGCAAAATTCGTTAATAGAGCAAGCTATATAATAATTTTATTATGTTTGAACTATATTATAGGTTGTTCCTCTTCAATTACTTTTTTACCAGATGATTTACCTACTGCTACAGTGGGTAAACCTTATTATATTGAAGTACAAATAAAAGGGGGAGCCCCAGTAGCTTCACTTACTTGGGAAGCTTTACCAGTTAATAATGGATTCTTTGTTGAAACTATTGAAAAAGAAGGTTTTGGAGAGAAAAACTTTTTAAAAGTATATGGAACACCAATTGAACCAGTAAATACAAAAATTACATTGTATGGTTTTACTTATGGAACTTCATCTTCAGGTGAAGAATTTAAGAAAACCTATTTAATTAAAGTAAAAAAAGCAAATTAAATGAAAAATTTGAGCATTATATTTGCTGTATGTTTTTTACTAATAGGTTGTACTTCATCCAAAGTAGTTATTACACCTGATGAGTTACCAGAAGCTAATTTTAAACAACCTTATTATGCAAAATTTGAAATTAAAGGTGGTTCGGGGCCTGTATCAGCAGGGGGATTGAGCTACTCAATGACTCCCGTTAACTCAGGAATAGAATTGGATATATGTGATCCTGATGATAAAACCTTTTTTACATACAATTGTTTTATTGTTAAAGGAATTCCCAAAATATCACAAAATATAACTCTCAAAATCAAAGGTGATATGGTGGGTACCATGTATATGGGTAGTAGTGAATTTAATAAAACCTATATTATTAAAGTAAAAGAATCAGAATAAATAAAATAAAAAATTTAATCTTTTAGATACCTTCTATTCTTAACCAATTTATTTTAAAGACTGTTTAGTATAAATATCATAACGGCTACTTTTACCCTCTAAGCTATAATTAGGCTTAACTCCCTCTATAATAGGGGCTTTACGAGGGCGTTTAACGACTACTCGATGACTAGCCAATGATAATGCAGCCTCTAATAATTGTGTTGCATCTAAATCATCCCCCACCAGTGGGCGAAATAATCTCATCTCTTTTTTAACCAATGCTGATTTATCACGATGAGGAAACATAGGATCAACATACACCACTTGTGGAATAGCATTTTGCCAATTTTTCATTACATCAATAGCATTACCTTTTATTAGTGTCATTCTCTGCACAATAGAGAAAACTTCACTGTCTTGCAAAGCTCGTTGTAAACCATCTTCTAACAAAGCAGCAATAATAGGTTGACGTTCAATTAAGGTCATTTGACAACCTAAAGTAGCCAGCACAAAAGAATCCTTTCCTAAACCTGCTGTGGCATCCAATACACTGGGAATAATATTACCCTGTATACCAACTGCTTTAGCTATCATTTGTCCTTTACCACCGCCAAATTTACGACGATGTGCCACAGCGCCCTCTACAAAATCCACCTTTAAAGCACCTATATTTTTTTCGGTTAAACACTGCAACTGCAATCCCTGCTCACCTATTTGCAGTACAAAGTCTGCCTCCCCTGCCATTGGTAAAGCAAACTCTGTCGCTAATGCTATTGCCTGCTGTTGCCAATTAGCACTCATGGCCTCAACACGAATAACGGCTTGTTTTAAATCAGTTACCATTAAAAAATATTTGCCTTATTGATAAAAAGTAATTTATATACACAGTATCTATCATAGAGGAAGCAAGTTTATCATGACCATTCAAGACTTTCAGAGTTTAGCTAACGAAAAAGACTATTATTTTTAGGTACTGCAAGAGAAATTGAAAATGTCTGAAACTACCAATACATTAGTATTTGATGAATATTTACTTGATTCACCTATTGGTAAACTTATTATCTGGTTGGATAAGCAAAATATCCTGCAATTTATTGGTTGGGATGAGTTTAAAGAAGAGACATTGCAACAACTAGCTCGCTATTACCAAGTTAAAGAAATTGTTTTACAACCCTCTTCTCAATCCAATACGGTTATTCAAACCATTGAAAACTATTTTAAGGGTGATATTAAAGGTATTGATTCATTAGCTGTGGCTAACTTTGGTACAGATTTTCAGAAACAAGTATGGCAAGCATTACGCACCATTCCTGCGGGAGGTACTATTAGCTATGGTGAGCTGGCTGAACAAATTGGTAAGCCGTTGGCTAGTCGTGCAGTAGGAATGGCCAACCACTGCAATCCCATTGCTATTGTAGTACCTTGCCACCGTGTTATTGGTAAAAACAATAAACTAACAGGTTATGCAGGAGGCGTAGAACGTAAACAATGGTTACTAGACCACGAATGCTATCATATAACGCTAGCTTAATTTATTTAAGGGTATTCTTTTGGCAATACGCTTTAGCAAATTGAATAGCATTGTTAATAGCTGCTTTAGCTTGAGGGCTATTTTTCCAACAAGTTGCATTTAACATGGTGGCCGCTTGGCTAGTAATATCTTCTGTATTGGCAGTAGCTAAGATGGATAATGAATCTATCCCCATTTGCTCTAACCTTTGTATAACTGTATTACCTACTCCTTTAACTGTTAATAATGCAGATCTTTCAGTAGCTGAAAAAGCCATGTTGCTCTCCTTAAGCTGTATCAACGTTCTATACTAGTATAGCTATAATAAATCTATAGCAAAAAGTCAGATTATGCTATGATTTACCCTTTAATTCGTCCTTATAGTGCTTAGTCACAAGATTTTATAATTCAGGATCCAATCATGTCTGAAGAACAACAAACACAAATTTCCGCTAACGATGAAAAAAGTTGGAAGTTATTGGAAAAAACCTTACAAGCTAGCCTTATTGAACAACGTCGTTCAAGACGTTGGGGCATATTTTTTAAATTATTAACGTTCTTTTACCTATTTATATTAATAGCTATTGCAATGGGTGGTTTTAAAGGTGACATCAGTACCTCAACATCACACACTGCTGTTATTGATTTACGTGGCATGATTGCCGATCAAACAGATGCCAGTGCAGATAACCTTGTAACAGGATTAAGAGCTGCTTTTAAAGATTCTAATACTAAAGCGGTGATTATACGTATTAATAGCCCTGGTGGCACACCTGTTCAAGCAGGTTACGTATATGATGAAATCAAACGCTTACGTGCACTATATCCGCAAATTAAAGTTTATGCGGTGATTACTGATTTAGGTGCATCAGGTGCATACTATATTGCTAGTGCCGCAGATGAAATTTATGCAGATAAAGCTAGCTTAGTTGGCTCCATCGGTGTGACTGCTGCTGGCTTTGGTTTTGTTGATGCCATGAACAAATTAGGTATTGAGCGTCGTGCTTATACATCTGGTGAACATAAAGCGTTCTTAGATCCATTCCAACCTATGAATAAAGAAGAAACAGAGTTTTGGAAGAATACGCTAAACACAGTACACCAACAATTTATCAACCAAGTAAAAGCAGGTCGTGGTGATCGCTTAAAAGATAAAGAACATCCTGAGTTATTCTCTGGCCTTATCTGGTCTGGCGAACAAGCGAAAGAGCTTGGCTTAATCGATGGTTTTGGCAGCACCAGTTATGTAGCTCGTGAGATTGTTGGTGAAGAAAACCTAAAAAACTTTACTGTGCAAGATAGCCCATTTGATCGCTTTGCTAAAAAGCTTGGTGCTAGTGCTGCTAAAGAAATAGGCACCTCTGTTGGTTTACAGGGTGTTAACTTACAATAATATGACAGAGGTAATGTTGCCATTACCTCTTACTTTTTTTACGTGTTAAAAACGGGAGTAAGCCATTATGTCTGGCAATACCATTGGCAAATTATTTACAGTCACTACCGCAGGTGAGAGTCATGGCCCTGCATTAATGGCTATTGTTGATGGTTGCCCTCCTGGACTCCCTCTCTCAGAAGCAGATTTACAAACAGATTTAGACCGTCGTCGTCCTGGCAGTAGCAAATTTACTACCCAACGCCAAGAAGCTGACCAAGTAGAAATTTTATCAGGTGTTTTTGAAGGGATTACCACAGGTTGCCCTATTGGCTTATTGATTCGTAATACCGATCAAAAATCAAAAGACTATACTGCCATTAAAGATATCTTCCGCCCTGCTCATGCTGATTATACTTACTACCATAAATATGGTATTCGTGATTATCGTGGTGGTGGTCGCTCCTCTGCTCGTGAAACAGCAATGCGTGTTGCAGCAGGTGCTATTGCAAAAAAATACCTAGCCACTAAAGGTATTATCATTCGTGGTTATATGAGTCAACTAGGCCCTATTGAAATACCTTTCAAAAGCTGGGATGCAGTCAATGCTGATGGCAATCATTTTTTTGCAGCTGATCTTGATAAGTTACCTGAGTTAGAAACTTATATGGAACAACTACGCCGTGATCAAGACTCTGTAGGTGCCAAAATCACTGTAGTTGCAGAAGGTGTTCCTGTCGGATTAGGTGAACCTATTTTTGATCGATTAGATGCCGAACTTGCTTATGCATTGATGGGTATTAATGCAGTCAAAGGTGTAGAGATAGGTGCAGGTTTTAAAAGTGTTACACAGCGTGGTACTGAACATAGAGATGAATTAACCAAAGCAGGTTTTTTATCTAATAATGCTGGCGGTATTCTTGGTGGTATTTCTTCAGGCCAATCAATTGTTGCCAATCTAGCGTTAAAACCTACCCCAAGTATCACCACTCCTGGTCATTCTATAGATACTCATGGTAATGAAATTGAGGTTATCACTAAAGGTCGTCACGATCCTTGTGTCGGTATTCGTGCCACTCCAATTGCTGAAGCAATGATGGCTATTGTATTAATGGATCACTTCCTTAGAAATCGTGGTCAAAATTCAGATGTAAAACTTGCTTAACTTTGTTATCCATAAGTAATAAATGCTTATGGATAATACTATTTCATTCATAATGAATCCAACCCTTGGTAGTACCAGAGCCTTTAATTTTCACTGCATTTGGTGGTTCTTTAAATATATAATCAGTCCCTTTGTTTACATAAGTTACTGCTTGTGCTGGTAATTTTATATCTGGTCTACCAGAACTGTCGCCATAAATCACCGTTTCAAATACAGCATTCCTTTGGCTATTGTTTATAATGATAGAGTAAATACCAAATTTGGGTGTAACACTTACCTGTTGCTTATTTGCCAAGGTAAATTTAGCAGGTAAGAATAGTATTTTTTCTTCATAAGTATTTCGTTCTTCGTTCAAAATATAAACGTGATTTACAAAAGAAAAATATAGTCCCCCAAATACAACAGCCACTAAAATAAAGACACTTTTTCTATAACCTTTTAATTTTTCTGACTTCCTAGAAAAAATAATATAACTGCCACAAATGATTAATACAGCTACAACAAAAATTGCTATTGCAATTTCTTGACTAAACATACTCATCTCCATAAAAATTAAATTGGCTTAATGAATGTACTAAATCAAGCTTATTTATATCTTAAGATCTCCTTTTCCATTAATTAAATTTAACTATTTATTTGATAATTGCTTGCGATATAACCAAGGAGGAGTAGGATTTGATTGAGACCATAAACCAGCTTTATTTGCCCGAGCCTTAGTCTCTAATAAGGGTAGACTATCATCTTGATTATAGTTGGTATATACCCATGCCATCCCTAGCCTAACCATTTCTTGATTAATATTTAGATCGTCTAGTTTAATAATAGCTACCATACGCTGATACTGATCTTTATCCACTTCAATAACAGTAACCACCTTATTTTTAACCCTATCTGCTAATGCTTTCTTAGCTTTTGAGCCAAAAGCTTGGCCTTTTTCTGGTGCATCAATTCCTGCTAAACGAATACGAATGGGCTGATTTACTACCAATACATCTAGGGTATCACCATCAATCACATGAATAACTTCTGCTGTAAAACTATTCTCAGAAATCTGGTAATAATAAAAACCTACAGCTATTAATAAAATAACTATGCAAATAATTGGATTATGTTGTAGTCGTTTAAATAATGGTATTTTTCTTTTCACAGAACTGAACAAATGATGAAGTAACAAACAAAATAATTGAACTATCAGACTTTATATAGGGTCAATCATTGTACAATGATTATGTTAGTTTTTATTAGCAATATTTATATAAAAACACTTCGATGTAATAACTAAAAATGGTAATGATCTATGAAGTACTTACTAATATTAATCACCACTTGTTTGTTCTCAAGTATGGCACTGGCTGATAGTAACGCTGTAAAGTTGTGTGTAGATATGTTAAAACAGCGACAAGAACAAGCAGGTACCCCTAATAAAATCACTGATAAACAGGCAAATACCTATTGCCAATGCATTGTTCCAAAGTTAGAAAAACTAAAAACAGGTACCATGCCTTCTCAGCAAGAACTAAATAATCTTTATAACCAATGTATGACTAAAGCTGGTATTAAACCCGCTAAATAACAGGGTTTAAAACTTACCTTTAACAAATTTAATAATGCACACTGAAGCCTTTGACTCTATTTTATCAAAGGCTTCAATCATTAACGCTAAAGCACCTTGTTCGCCAAAGCCTCCTGAACCTGCACCAATAATTGGAAATGCTACTGAATTAATTTGCTGATCGTTGATTATTTGCATCGCAGAAAAAACTGATTGCTGAATTGAATAACGAGTGGCTCGCCAAAACATATTAATACCTGCCACATGAATAATTGCTTTATAAGGCAATTTTCCTGATCCAGTAATCACCGCTTGTCCTAATTTTATTGAACCCATCTTTCCCAATTCGAAAAAAGGTGCATAACCTGCCTGTTTCTTAATAGCCCCAGATACACCTTGCGGTAATAAAAGCCACCAAGGGATAATATTTCTATTCCATGCATTAACAATCACCTCAACAGGCTGCTGTAATAAATCTCCTTCAATAATACTGACCTGCATTAATAATTTTCCTTCGCTTTATAGCTATCATGTTCGCTTTAGATTAACGCAATTAAAGAATATTAATAAGCTTTTAACAAATAAATAGCTAATAATTAAATTTAATGTTTTTGTAAAAAATATTAAAAAAACTTTTGTTAATGATAATTATCTGAGATAATGAGAATAATTCTTATTATTCTTTTCTAAATTAAATTGGATGAATATGTTAAACGTATCTAGTCGTCGCTCTTCACTTGTTAAACAATTGATTCTAATTACCACACTGTGTTTTACTTCTTTAAGTTTTGCGCAACAAGTATCCCCAACAACACAGCATGAGCACCCACAAGTAGAACAAAACACTACTGCTACACCAGCAGAACAACCGACCACTAGTACTACTAACAATGAAGCATCTCAACCAACACTAGATCCAGCAGTTACTGCTGCAAATATCCAACAAGCAGAACAATCTTTAGATCATGACCTTTCTCCTTGGGGCATGTATCAAAATGCAGATATTGTCGTTAAAACAGTAATGGTAGGCCTATTGTTAGCCTCACTTGCTACATGGACAATCTTTATTGCTAAACTTACTGAATTACTTAGTGCTAAAAGATGTTTACGTCAAGAAATGGCTGCTTTAAGAAATACCAAGAACTTAAAACAAGCCAACGAAGTGGCCAATACATTTTCTAAAAATAGCCTTGCTACTTTATTGATTGAAGACCTGCAAGAAGAACTCGAACTATCCGCTGAATCTACCAGCCATGAAGGGATTAAAGAGCGTGCCGCTTTTCGTCAAGATCGCTTAGTAGCTGCCAGTGGTCGCAAAATGAATGCAGGTACCAGTATCCTTGCTACTATTGGTGCAGTATCCCCCTTTATCGGTTTATTTGGTACGGTATGGGGAATCATGAATAGCTTTATTGGTATCGCTAAATCGCAAACCACCAATCTTGCTGTAGTTGCTCCTGGTATTGCAGAAGCCTTATTAGCAACAGCTATGGGGTTGGTGGCAGCTATTCCTGCGGTAATTATTTATAACGTATTTACACGCTCTATTAGCCATTACAAAGTGATGGTAAGTGATATTTCAGCCCATGCTTTATTACTATTAAGTCGTGACTTAGACCGTAAAAGCTATACAGCTTCTACCACTACCACGCGCTCAAATGTAACAAAAATAGGCTAATTAACATGGCAATCAATTTAAAAGAAGGTAGCGACGAAAATACCGAAATGAGTGAAATCAATGTCACTCCTTTCATTGATGTGATGTTAGTACTGTTAATTATCTTTATGGTAGCCGCGCCACTGGCTACTGTGGATATTAAAGTAGACTTACCTGCCTCAACAGCTACTCCACAACCTAGGCCAGAACAACCTATTGTATTGACCTTAAAAGCAGATCAACAACTGTATTTAGGCAATGAATTAATTGCTAATCCTGATCAATTAGCCATTGAACTTGAGAAGCAAACCAAAGGTAATAAAGAAACTACCATCTTCTTCCAAGCTGATAAAACAGTTAACTATGAAGATCTTATTAATGTGATGAATGACCTTAGAAAAACAGGTTATCTAAAAATTGGATTAGTAGGTTTAGAGGCTATGGGGAATAATGAGTAATAACTCTATAGCAAATAGTTCACGTTGGTTAATTGCTTTTATTATCGTTGTAGCACTGCATATTGGTCTTGCTACTGCCTTAATATTAGGCTGGAACCCATTGCCACCAGTACAGCCACCTATACCAGCGGCTGTTATGTTAGAGCTTGCTCCATTACCTGAGGCACCTAACAATACACCTCAGGAAAACCCAGCACCCGTTGAACAAGTGGCTTCTGATCCAACACCTGTTGAGCCCGAGCCCATCCAAGAGCCTGACCCAATACCTGTGCCAGAACCTGTAGAAGCGCCTAAACCAAAAGTAGTTATTCAGAAGAAACCAGAGCCAAAACCTATTAAAAAGCCGGTTGAAAAACCAGTCGAAAAACCTATTGAAAAACCAAAAGAGATTACAGAAGATACAAAACCTAAAGCTGAAGTAACTACTAACTCCTCAGCAGTAAGTGATCGCGTATCTGACCGAGTAGCAGCTCCTGTTACTACTAGCTCTACCCGTCCATCAAAGGCACAAATTACATGGCAATCACAATTATTTAGCCGTATCGCCCGTTACAAACGCTATCCTCGTGAGGCTAGAAGTAAACATCAAGAAGGTACTGTATCTGTCAACTTTACGATTGATGCACAAGGCCAAGTATTGGCGAAACATATCGTCAAAAGCTCTGGCTATCCATCATTGGATCAAGAGGTATTAGACCTATTAGACCGAGCCCAACCATTACCCAAACCACCTACCGAAGTATTAAATGGTAACAGCTCCCGTGCTATTACTATCCCTATTAACTTTAATTTAAGAAGAGATAGATAATTAGCCTCTATAAGTACCTAATAAACAACTAAATACTCTAGCTTGTTGACTATAAGCCTAATTTATAGCAATGTATTCCATTAATAAATGCTATTATTAAATCTTATAGAAAGTAATTAACATTGCTTTATTGTTAGTTTATTAATAATTACTTATAGAACTTAAAACCATGCAAAGAAACTTTTTTTCTATCAATAAATGCAGTCATGATGAGCAAAAGCTACTTAAAGCATTACGTGCATTAAATTGGCAAGGCAATTGGCCTGCACAAGCTGGTTTTTTATTAGAAGAAATAGGAATTTTTTCTGTCCATGCTTTTCCTTTTGCTCGCTTAGTTCAAGCGATATTAACGACTAATCCCAATTTTAACCTTCTAGGGCCAGACTCGCCTTTTGTATCTAAAGATGAAATAGAACTACTATCAGCACTAGGCCATACTGCAAGAAGTATAAAAAGCAAATCTGTAGCTATTACTCCTCTACTTCCTACTGATGTTCAAACATTATTAGATATTTGTGGTGAAGAATTACGTATAGCAAAAGTAAATATCAAGCCAAGGGCTGTTCTAAAATCTTTTAAAGATTTAGTCGCCAAGTCCACTAAACAAACTAATCATCACTTTCCTCACTTACTGACTCAAGTAGTCAGTATTGAACAACTTACACCAGCCTTTCATCGTATAGTTTTAACAGGGGAAGATTTAAAAGATTTTGCTGTGGAATACCCTGCACAATGGGTAAAAGTCTTTTTACCGAATAGTAAGATGACTGGTCGTGCTTATACTATTCGTTATTTTGATGCAGCTAAACAACAATTAACTTTAGATATAGCGATTAACCATCATGGCTTAATTTCTTCTTGGGCAAAAAAGGCCAAAATAGGTGATGAAATTTATATTGCTGGCCCCAGAGGTGGGTTTCGCGATTTAGAAATAGACTCTTGGTTGTTATTATTAGCTGATGAAACAGGCATTCCATCTATTTCTGTCATTCTTGAGCAACTTCCCGCCCATTTAAAGGTCTATGCTTATATAGAAGCAACCAATAAGCAAGAGCAACAACAGCTTACAACACAAGCTGATGCAACTATTCATTGGGTTTTTAAAGACTCTCAAAAGGAAGGTTTAAAAACTGTTCTAAAATCTAATGATTTGCCAAATACCCAAGGGCATGCTTGGATTGCAGCTGAAGCCTCAGTGATTCGAAATATCCGTGTTCAACTACTAAAAGAACGTGGTTTTCACTTAGGCAATATACAGACCACAGGCTATTGGAAATTGGGTGAAAAAGACCACAAAGACTTAGCCGCTATTTTGTAGTGGCTTTTTCAACAATAAGTTATTAACTTGACCAATATCTATTAACTATCCTTTATCGATATTAGATTAATTTTATGAGCGATTTACCTTTACAACAAATTATTGAACAACTTGAGCGGATTGCAAATAGCTTAAATAATGCTTTTCCTCCTCCACCTGTTTACTCCATTAAAGAAGATGTTATAGCTTATTTATGGGAACATCGCTTTTACAACGGTATTGAACAACCTACCCTGATTCCTGTTGAAGAACCTAACCTGATAGCTTTTGAAGATTTACAAAATATTGACCGTCAAAAAGCTCTAATCGAACAAAATACACGTCAATTTGTAGAAGGTTTACCAGCTAATAATGTATTGCTTACAGGTGCAAGAGGTACAGGTAAAAGCTCACTAATAAAAGCCTGTTTAAACGCTTTCCATACTAAAGGGTTAAGACTTATTGAGGTGGATAAAGAACATTTAATGGATTTACCACAAATCATCTCTATGACCCGTGGTCGTCCAGAACGTTTTATTATTTTCTGTGATGATATTTCTTTTGAAGAAGGTGAAACAGGCTATAAAGGCTTAAAAACTGTATTGGATGGTTCAATTGCTGGCAAATCTGATAACACCCTAATATATGCCACCTCAAATCGCAAACACCTAATGCCTGAACGAATTGACGATAATTTAAGTTATCGAACAGATCATAATGGTGAAATCCATCCAGGTGAAGTAATCGAGGAAAAAATCTCACTTTCTGAACGCTTTGGTTTATGGATTTCTATCTATGGCTTTAATCAAGAACAATACTTAACAGCTGTTAGCCAATGGTTAACTACTTATGGTATTGATATGGCAGGCAATGAAGCAATAGAAAAAGAGGCTATTCGTTGGGCAACCTACCGCGGCTCACGTTCTGGTCGTATTGCAGCACAGTTTGCTAAAGATTATGCAGGTAGATTAAAGTCTACTCAGTAAAATATGACAAGGCTATAAATTATTGTATAGCCTTGCCACTCTTAATGACTAAATAATAATCTTATAACGTTGTACTTTTTTTACTTTTAACAAAAGCAATCACAAAGATCATTAAGCTAAATATTATATAAATGATGCCATTTTTCTTATCAACATCGTAAGGGTTTGGTATTTTTGGTAAAGCTTTGGCATATCTTTCTGGTAAATTAATTGAAGGATTATTGGGATCATATAAAATTTGCTCTGAAATTTTTTTGCCTAACATATTTTTTGTATGTGGCAAATACTTCATTTCTAAACGCTTACCAAACACTAATAATTTTTTAGTATAAGTGTTGCCATCTACCTCAAACATATATCTATAGACATAAATACTAGGTGTAACAAAGATAGCCCCCTTAACAATATGAGAACTCTGTGTCTCTATATATTCAATACTTCCTTTAGTAACACAAGGTTGCTTATTACACCGTAAAGAAAGAAGATGATACGCTTGCTCCTTTATGGGTAAATAAAATTTCTTTGTATCATTATCAGCAATAATATATAAAGCAATACCACAAATCAGTATGAAAAAACTAAAAATAAGAGCCACAGTTTTTCCTTCCACTACATTACCTCCTATAATATAGAGCTGTTAAATAGCTAATATCTTTACTTTAATGTTTACAATTTATACTCATTATAAACAGGATAAGCATACTGCATAATTAAGTAGGGCCTATGTTCTTCTGGGCAAGCATCTATACGTTTTTGCCATTCTTGCTTAGCTTTTTCAATCTTTTCTACTGGAAATAAGCTTTCAATAGCAGGAACGTTTATTGTTTGATCTGCTTTCTCCCACATTGCATAAGCCAAATAATGTACAGGAAATAGATGATAATTACCTAAAATCTGTTGATCTATTAAATCTGCTAACTCCTTAGCATCTTCAAAACCATTGCTGATAGGCTTACCAAAATGAACATGTACATCCCCTTTATAACCCGTAATCCCTAATGCAATACTACGGTCATCTTCACCAACAGCTTTGGTATACTTACCTTCTGTAGCCTTAATATAAAGTTCACGTGCCTTCATTAAATCGCAAGGATCATATTCATAACTAATAGAAATGGGTAAAAGATTTAAGCTAGCAATTACCTCAACAAAATTCTCTTCCTTACGGCTTATATGCAACATTTTCAATAATGCTGAATCTGTTTCATCATTCCCATCTTTAGCTCGCCCTTCCGCCTGAGCTATCCAAATAGATTCATGATCTTGTAAGATTGAATGATTAATATAGGCTGATAACTGCTGATAAGCAGCTAACTTTTCTTTACGTCCAGTTACCGAACGTTGTACCACAAAGCTTTTATTTAAACGCATTAAATCAGCTACATATTGCTTTTGTAGTAAATTATCCCCAATAGCAATACGCGGAGTATCCATACCAACTAAATGCAATGCATAATTAGTTAATGTAGGATCCATTACGATATCACGATGATTCGCCATATATAGATACTTACATTGAGTATCTATATTTTCTCCACCAGAATAGGTAAAGTGTTCAATACTTGAAGAAATAGAATGCTCTACATAGTCAGCTATTTTTAACTGTAAATCGCGTACACTATGAATCTTTGATAGATAATTCTTTAATTTACGAGCAATAAAAGGCCGTAATAACCATCCAAAAGTACTACTTAAATGGGGAAAACGGAACCTTAATACGGTATTAATAAACTCATTATCCTTTGATAGCCTCTCTATTACAGCAGGTACTTCATCATCATGGTAAGGACGAATGGTATTAAACTGTCCCATATTTTTCTCTACGACTCACTATTGGTTTAATTTATTAAAGGAATAAAAAAAATTAACATTTATAATAAATTTGGATCGGTTATTATAAGGCTATTTGATATTCACGCATATAGCCCATATATAATATAGATTATACCTTATATCCTAACCTTGTATTAAGGTATCTGAAATAATTTATCCTAAACGAGTGTATTATGACTTCTGCCCTAACCATCAGACAGTTAACTAAAGTCTATAACAATGGCTTTCAAGCCCTTAAAGGGATTGATTTAGATGTTGCTCAAGGTGACTTCTTTGCCCTTCTTGGCCCAAATGGTGCTGGCAAATCCACCACTATTGGTATTTTATCTTCTTTAGTTAATAAAACCAGCGGTTCTATTAAAGTTTTTGGTCATGACTATGATACTGACCTGTTTAATTTAAAACGCCATCTTGGCGTTGTACCACAAGAGTTTAACTTTAATCAGTTTGAAAAGTGTTTTGACGTTATTATTACTCAAGCTGGTTATTATGGTGTTCCTGCCAAAATAGCTAAAGAGCGCGCTGAGTTCTACTTTACTGAACTAGGGCTATGGGATAAAAAAGATGTTACTGTCCGTATGTTATCGGGCGGCATGAAACGTCGTTTAATGATTGTTCGCGCATTGATTCATGAACCAAAACTACTTATTCTTGATGAACCTACTGCTGGGGTAGATATTGAGTTACGTCGTTCTATGTGGAGCTTCTTAACCAAACTTAATCAGAAACGAGGCATGACTATCATCCTCACCACTCACTACCTTGAAGAAGCTGAACAATTGTGTCGCAATATCGCCATTATTAATCATGGTGAAATTGTAAAAAATACCAGTATGCGTTCACTACTCAGTACCCTAAGTGAAGAAACCGTTATTTTAGACTTAGCCAACCCTTTAGTAGCGCCACCTGCTTTACAAGGTTATGACTGCAAATTGGCTGATAACCAAACACTTGAAGTAGTAGTTAAGCACAATCAAGGTATTAATGATTTATTTAATCAATTAAGTATACAAGGCATTCTAGTGTCTAGTATGAGAAACAAGAGTAATCGATTAGAAGAATTATTTTTAGCATTAGTGGAAAATAACGAGAAAGTAAAAGTATCATGAATATCCAACTCGCAACCAACTTAATAGCCTTACGCACTATTGTAAGTCGTGAAATACACCGTTTTATGCGGATATGGGCACAAACTCTGTTACCGCCAGCCATTACCATGGCTTTATATTTTATTATTTTTGGTAAACTTATTGGTAGTCGTATTGGTGATATGGGCGGATTTGACTATATTCAATATATAGTACCTGGCCTTATTATGATGTCAGTAATTACTAACTCTTACAGTAATGTGGTATCTAGCTTCTTTGGGGCTAAATTCCACCGCTCTATTGAAGAACTACTTATCTCTCCTGTATCACCACACACTATTTTAGTGGGTTATATTACAGGTGGTATTTTAAGGGGCTTGGCTGTTGGTTTTATAGTATCCATCTTGTCCATGTTTTTTACTGAGTTACAAATACATCATTTAGGCATTACTATTCTAGTAGTCGTATTAACTGCTGCTGTATTCTCTTTAGCTGGTTTTATTAATGCTGTTTATGCGCGTAACTTTGATGATATTTCTATTATCCCTACCTTTGTACTAACACCCTTAACCTATTTAGGTGGTGTTTTTTACTCTATTAATTTATTGCCTGAATTTTGGCAATCAGTATCCTTAATTAATCCTATTTTACATATGGTTAACGCATTCCGTTATGGTATCTTAGGGGTATCGGATATTAATATTTTTATTGCAATTGGCTTTTTATTAGTTGCTACTTTTGTGCTCTATGGCTTAAGCCTTTATCTACTTAAAACAGGCAAAGGACTACGTCAGTAAAAAGGAACGATATGAAGGATACTATTACACACCTAGCCCAACATTTAGGCAAACAGCTTAAAAAACAGCAAGCCCAAGTGACCACTGCTGAATCTTGTACAGGTGGTGGTATTGCTGAAGCTATCACTCGTATTTCTGGCAGTTCTAGTTGGTTTGAAGCAGGTTATATCACTTACTCCAACAAGCAGAAAACACTGATGTTAAATGTACCCAATCAACTGTTTGACACAGTAGGTGCTGTCAGTGAAGAGGTAGTTATGGCAATGGTTGGGGGTGCTATTGCTAAAAGTAATGCGCAATATGGTGTAGCCGTTAGTGGTGTAGCAGGTCCAACAGGTGGTACTGAACATCACCCAGTTGGTATGGTATGGTTTGCTTGGTATACCAATAACCAATGCTATACCCATTGCGCACAATTTACAGGAAACCGAGCGAGTATTCGTGAACAAACCATACAGTTAGCGCTACATGGCTTGATACGATTAACTCAACAAAAAACACCTGTTGAAAGTTAAAAAGTGCTTTAGTTATACCCTAGCACTATGAAATAATAGTCGCCAAATTTTGGTGTTAAATAGACACTAATAATTAGCTTTCTTATATGAATGAGGATTGATAATGGAAGAGAATAAAAAGCGCGCACTAGCCGCTGCTTTAACACAGATTGAACGGCAATTCGGTAAAGGTGCTGTAATGCGTATGGGTGACCAAGAGCGCCAAGCTATTCCTGCCATTTCTACTGGTTCATTGGGGCTAGATATTGCCCTTGGTATTGGTGGTTTACCTAAAGGTCGTATTGTTGAGATTTATGGCCCCGAGTCTTCTGGTAAAACTACCTTAACCTTATCAGTTATTGCAGAAGCACAAAAGCAAGGTTGTGTATGTGCCTTCGTAGACGCTGAACATGCATTAGACCCAGAATATGCAGGTAAATTAGGGGTTAATGTTGATGATCTCTATGTTGCTCAACCAGATACAGGTGAGCAAGCACTTGAAATTACTGACATGCTTGTACGTTCAAATGCTGTAGACGTTATTATTGTTGACTCTGTAGCCGCCCTTGTACCTAAAGCTGAAATTGAAGGCGAAATGGGTGACTCTCATATGGGTTTACAAGCGCGTTTAATGTCACAAGCATTACGTAAAATCACAGGTAATATCAAAACCGCTAACTGTTTAGTTATCTTTATTAACCAAATTCGTATGAAAATTGGTGTAATGTTTGGTAACCCTGAAACAACTACAGGTGGTAATGCTCTTAAATTCTATGCTTCTGTACGTTTAGATATTCGTCGTACAGGTTCAGTAAAAGAAGGTGATGAAGTTACAGGTAGTGAAACACGCGTTAAAGTGGTTAAAAACAAAGTAGCGCCTCCTTTCCGTCAAGCTGAATTCCAAATCCTTTATGGTAAAGGTATTTATCGTACAGGTGAAATTATTGACCTTGGCGTACAGCTTGGCTTAGTTGAAAAAGCAGGTGCATGGTATAGCTATGATGGTAAGAAAATTGGTCAAGGTAAAGCCAATGCTTCTAAATTCTTAGAAGAAAATCCAGAGATTACCAAAACACTAGAAACAACTATCCGTGAAAAATTATTAAGCCAACCAGTACCTATTACTGAAAGTAATGATACGGCTGCTGAAGATTAAGCAATGGCTGTTCTAGATACTTCCATAGCTATCCGCAAGGTAGCTATGGATATCTTGGCAATGCGTGAGCATGGTCGTATTGAACTAAAGCGTAAACTGTTACGCAAAGGTGCCCTACCTGAATTGATTGATGCAGTACTCGATCAACTTACCGAAGATAAACTTCTTTCTGAACACCGCTACTTAGAATCCTATATTAGAAGCCGCGCTAATAATGGTTATGGCCCATTGCGTATTCAACAAGAACTAATGGAACGTGGACTTAACAAAGCAGATATTAATCAAGCCTTACAAGAGGCAGATTATGACTGGCAAGAACAACTTGAAGCACTGTGGCAACGTAAATTTGGTGCGCCTCCCAAAGATGCTAAAGAAAAAGCTAAACAAGGTCGTTTTTTACTTTATCGTGGCTTCTACATGGATGCTATTTCTAAACTATTAAATAGAAAATAGCCCTCGCCTTATTAACTACTTTGATACCCAATAATACAATATCTCACAAGTTGCAACTAAATCGTTATATAAGACAGCCCTAAAAAAATGCTAAAATTACTCCTCTTTTATATTTGTTAATAACTCTGCTCTGTATATTTTTTATGTCTGATACTACCACCTCTTCTGCAAACTCTAAATTCTGGCAAGCATGGTTACCCGTTATTGCGCTATCTTTTGCTGCCTTTATTTTTAATACTACCGAGTTTGTACCCGTAGGCTTATTACCGAGTATTGCTGAAAGTTTTAATATGGATGTATCACACACAGGGTTACTGATTACAGGGTATGCTTGGGTAGTCACCCTAATGTCGCTACCCCTTACCATCCTTACTGCCAGAATAGAAAGACGCTTATTACTAGTTATTTTGTTTGTTTTATTTATTGGTAGCCATATTATGGCTTGGCTTGCTTGGAGCTTTGCTTCATTAATGGTTGCTCGAATTGGTATCGCCTGTGCTCATGCTGTATTTTGGGCTATTACAGTACCACTAGCTGCCCGTATTGCACCTTTTCATAAACGAGCTAAGGCTTTAAGTTTTATCGTAACAGGTTCATCATTAGCTACTGTATTAGGCGTACCTATTGGAACTATTATTGGTCAACATACAGGCTGGCGTATTACCTTTTTATGCATTGCCATTATCGCTTTTATTGTTATGCTAATATTGATTTGGTTACTTCCTAAATTACCTAGTAATAATGCTGGTTCTTTAAAAAGTCTACCCTCTCTATTAAAACGCCCTGCCCTTATCAATGTTTATATCTTAACAGCCATTATAGTAACAGGACATTTTACCGCTTATACCTATATCACCCCCTTTATGACAGAAGTAGGTGGCTTTAGCAAAAACTTTGTAGTGATTTTATTATTATGTATTGGTGGTGCAGGCATTATTGGCAGTATTATTTTTACAAAAAAATCACCACAATATCCAATTGGGCTAGTTTTGAGCTCAATAGCTATTCTATTAACTAGCTTACTAGTCCTGACTATCAGCACCTATAGCCATTATACCACTGCTATACTTTGTATCATTTGGGGCAGTGTAATGACTATTATTGCCCTTGCTCTACAAACTAAAGTATTGGATATAGCACCTGATGCTTCTGATGTGGCTATCTCCATGTTCTCAGGTATCTTCAATATTGGTATTGGTGGCGGAGCATTAGTAGGAAGTATTGTATTAGCAAAAACCAATACATCTTATGTAGGTTATGCAGGCGCTGTATTTGTATTGATTGCCTTCGCTATATTCTGCCTTATTTCTCGTCGCTATTGGACACAACAATATAATCTACAACCCTATCAAGAAAAACTAGCAGCTGATAAGTAAAACAGCATTTAATGACTCTGTGAATTATTTCATCTAACAAGGTAACGCTTTGTACTAAACCTTAATTGAAAATTAATGACCTTTGCAGTTAAACCGCAAAGTACTTAGAATGGATATATTAAAACACCAGTAAAACAAGGAGTCATTTATGTTAAATGCCTATAGAATAAAAAGAATTGTTATTACTTTACTGGCAACTACTGGTCTGTTAATAGCTGGACTTATTACTTCCTGCTCATTAATGACCCAGTCTTATATAAAGGCTCAACACACTTCAACGACAATTCCTGCTGTTTCTACCGAACACCTTATCCAGCATGTTAAACAATTATCTATTACCAATCATCCAAGAAGCTATACCCATTTAGATAATTTAAATGCAGCTGCCGATTATATTAAACAGCAATTATCTCTTTACTCAGACAAAATATCAGAGCAACCTTTTCAAGTACAAGATAATACCTATCGCAATATTATTGCTCGTTTTGGCCCTGAACAAGGGGAACGCATTGTTATAGGGGCTCATTATGATAGTTGTGGTATGACTCGTGGCGCAGATGATAATGCCAGTGGTGTAGCAGGGTTATTAGAATTAGCCAGATTATTAAAAGAGAATCCACCTACAACTCCTGTTGAATTAGTTGCTTATAGTTTAGAAGAGCCCCCTTTTTTTAGAACAGATAATATGGGTAGCTCTTTCCACGCTCGTTGGCTTGCAGAAACTAAACAATCTGTAAAATTAATGATTTCCCTCGAAATGATAGGTTATTTTAGTGATAAGCCTAACTCACAAAACTTCCCTTTTGGGTTTATGAAAAAGTTATACAGCGATCAAGGTAACTTTATTGCTGTGATTAGCAATATGGATAATAGAAAAGTAACAGGCAAAGTAAAAAGCTTAATGATGGGAGCTACAGATTTACCTGTCTACTCGCTTAATGCTCCAAGCTCTGTACCAGGTATTGATCTTTCAGACCACCAACATTATTGGAAAAATAACTTCCCTGCTGTGATGGTTACAGACACTGCTTTTTATCGTAATCATCATTATCATGAGGTAGGCGGTGATAGCTGGGATGATTTAGATTACAACCGTATGGCCAAAGTAGTACAGGGTGTTTATATTGTTGTACAACACTACTGAAATAATTCAGGTAAAAAAATGGAGAAGCCTAAGCTTCTCCACCATAGAGACCCTATGGAAAATAATAATTACATATTAGGATAAACTGGGCCACCGCCACCTTCAGGTGGAGTCCAAGTAATATTTTGTGCAGGGTCTTTAATATCACAAGTCTTACAATGAACACAGTTAGCTGCATTAATTTGGAAACGCTTAGTACCATCATCATTTTCAACTACTTCATATACACCAGCAGGGCAATAACGTTGCGCAGGTTCAGCATATTCAGGTAAGTTTTTATTGATAGGAACATTAGCATCTGCCAATTTTAGATGGCAAGGTTGATTTTCTTCATGGGTAGTATTTGATAAGAACACCGAAGACAAACGATCAAATGTAATTATCCCATCAGGTTTTGGATAATCAATCTTTGCTGACTCACTTGCTTTCTTAAGGGTATTATAATCTTGGCGAGTATCATGCAAAGTAAAAGGTAATTTACCTGCAAAGATATTTTGATCAATATAACTAAACGCACCACCCCAGAATGTACCAAACTTGTGCATAGCAGGGCCAAAGTTACGTGAGCGATATAGCTCATCATATACCCAACTATTTTTAAATAATTCTGGATAAGAAATTAATTCATCACCTGCTCGACCAGCCACTAAAGCTTCAAAAGTAGCATCAGCTGCTAACATGCCAGACTTCATTGCTGTGTGGCTGCCTTTAATTTTAGAGAAGTTTAATGTTCCTAAATCACAACCAATTAAAGCACCACCTGGGAAAATCATTTTAGGTAGAGAGTTTAAACCACCTTTTACAACGGCACGTGCACCATAACAAATACGTTTACCACCTTCTAAATATTGGCGAATAACTGGGTGCAATTTATGCCTCTGGAATTCTTCAAAAGGTGATAAGTAAGGGTTTTCATAAGATAAATCTATAATCAAACCAACCACTACTTGGTTATTTTCAATATGGTATAAGAATGAACCACCTGGACTTGCCTTCGTTAATGGCCAACCTGTGGTATGTACTACTAAACCTTCTTCATGTTTAGCTGGGTCGATTTCCCATAACTCTTTAATACCAATACCATAATGTTGTGGATCAGAATCAGCATCTAAGTTGTAATGCTTAATAAGTTCTTTACCTAGATGACCACGGCAGCCCTCTGCAAATAAAGTATATTTACCACGTAATTCCATGCCTGGTGTGTATAAGCCTTCTTTAGGGTTGCCATCTTTATCAACCCCCATATCACCCGTTAAAATACCGCATACTTTATTTTGATCATCTATTAATAATTCTTGTGCAGCAAAGCCAGGATATACTTCTACACCTAATGCTTCTGCTTGCTCAGCCAACCAACGACATAGATTACCTAAAGAAATAATATAATTGCCATGATTACGCATTGTTTTAGGAATGAACGCATCTGGAATTTTTTTAGAATCTTTCTCACTGGTAAAGAAATAAATATCATCGCGTTTAACATGAGTCTTTAAAGGTGCACCCTTCTCTTTCCAATCAGGAAATAATTCTTGCAATGCGTGAGGTTCAAATACCGCACCTGATAAGATGTGGGCGCCTACCTCTACCCCTTTCTCAACCACACAAACGCTAATTTCTTGGTTTGCTTCTATTGCTTTTTGTTTTAAACGGCATGCAGCAGAAAGCCCTGCAGGACCCGCCCCAACAATTACAACATCAAACTCCATGAATTCACGTTCCACAATATTCTCCTCACAGCTTTTCTTATTTACCGTTTAGTAATTAGGCCACTTATCAATAAACAATGTTATTTTGACTAAAACTTACTAAACCCTTTACTAATATTTACTTATTTTATCAATAAATTCTACTAATATAACTGACATTATTAAATTATTTAAGTCCATAAGTTTCACGATGCGAAATCAAATACCGATTTTCAACATATTATAGCACTATAATTTAACCTTGCTTATCAAAAAATATAGATTTTTTACTACAATAATTACAAATTCAAGATATATATCAATTAATGCTAAAGTCATTAGCCATATTGAATTAAATGTGACACTCTATCAAATATTCTTACTTTTATACTCTTTATTTTTACAGACTTTAGTAATAATAAATAATAGCATGCTCCTTAACACTACATTTTATTATGCTACATTATTTTTAAAATAACCTTTTTTTATCTATTCTCTATTACAATAGTAAATAATTTTTCTAATTAATGTTTATAAATAATGATGGATACTCCTACTCTTTTATGGTTAGTTATTATTGCTACTGGATTATTATTTTTTGTCCTTAGTAGTATTATTTGGGCATTATATAAACAACTTACTGATGCTAATTTACAACTACAAACCCTACAACAACAGCAACAGGATTATCATATTCAAGCTGAAAACTTTAAAACTCAAAATACTCAATTGAAAGAGCAAAATTTAGAGCTAAAGGCTAACAACCAAGAACTACAAATTAAATTTGAACATTTACAAACACGCCATACCCAACTGACTAATCAATATATCCAAGCCAATACGACTTTAAAACAAAAAGAAGAACATTTTGTTGAGCAAATAAAGTTATTTAATGATAATCGCCAACAATTAAAGTTAGAGTTTGAACAATTAGCCTCTCAGATTTTTGAGGCTAAAGGTAAAAGCTTTACTGAGCAAAGCCAACAATCACTGCAATCATTATTAACACCTTTTCGTGAACAAATTGCAGGCTTTCGTCATAAAGTAGAAGAAATTCACCATGCAGAAACTATTCAAAAAACAGAATTAAGCCAAGAATTAAAGCATTTAAAAGAACTCAATCTACAAATTACCCAAGAAACTCATGATTTAACCGTTGCCTTAAAAGGTGATAAAAAGATGCAAGGTAATTGGGGTGAGCTAATTTTAGAAAATATATTAGAACAAGCAGGGCTACAACCCAATAAAGACTTTAGCTTACAAAAGCGAATTTATTCTGAAGAAGGTGAACCTCAAGTTCCCGATGTAATCATCAATCTTCCGCAACAAAAGCACTTAGTCATCGATGCAAAAGTATCGCTTAATGCTTATATTAAAACCATTAATGCCGAGACTACGGAGCTTCAACAATCAGCCCTTAAAGAACATATTAAAGCCATTAGCCAACGGATTAAAGAATTATCAGAGCGTTTTTATTATAAATCACCAGATATTAATTCGCCTGAATTGGTGATTATGTTTATTCCTATTGAGCCTGCTTTTATTGCAGCTTTTAAGAATGATGAAACGTTACTGCAAAAAGCCATTGATCAAAATATTTTAGTGGCTACGCCTACTACACTGCTTGCTTGCCTCACTATTGTTAGACAACTATGGCGACTTGAAAATCAGAGCCGTAATACGATAGAACTTTCTAATATAGCAAGCAAAGTTTATGACAAACTGCGCTCTTTTTTAAGCAGTATGGATGAAATTGAAAATAACCTATCCAAAGCCCAAACAGCCTATAGAAAAGCTAAAGGCCAATTAACGGATGGCAAGGGTAACTTAGTAAAACTGGTAGATGATTTTGTAGAGTTAGGTGTAGCCGTTAAAGGTGAAATAAGTGACGACTGGCAAGAAAAAGCAGCCTTAGGATTAAGCATAGAACCACCAACTTCATAGGCCCTCTATAAAAAATCAAAGTATCATGAATAAAAAAGCCATCTTAATTGATGGCTTTTTTAAATTTAACTCTTTACTAGAACTTATCAAATACAAAAGTATAAGTGGCAATTAGACGATTTTCATCCAAGTCATTAGAAGCACCTGAACGGAAAGTTGCATTCATCCATGCTAACTCAAGATCTTTTAAAGGACCTGACTGAATTTTGTAGGCAACTTTAAAGTCACGCTCCCATTCTCTTTCCTTTTTACCATAATTAGCGCCAGCACGAGTATCGTAAACATGGCTACCTTTTAGATACTTAATAGAAGCCGTTAAACCAGGCACACCTACATCAGCAAAGTTAAAGCTATATTGGCCAAACCAAGTGCGTTGCCCTGCACTTAAGAACTTACCAATTTGGCTATCAGTCCATAAGTAGGCTGTAGATCCACCAGCACCTGACCATGCCGTACCCTGATTTAAGAAGGGAAAGTTACTATTCCCAGAAAGACTTTGATAACCGCCAGTAAGCGCATGTCCCTTTACAGTATAGGTTAATGCTAAGCTCCATGTTTGGTTATCTACCTCACCATTATTATTGTAACCTTTGATACGATAGCCTTCACCTCTACCTGAACTACTCGCATTTTTGCCATCAGAATCACTGTAGAAATAACGTACATCTGTGGTTAAATTACCTACTGGTAACGCTAAACCATAGTTTAAACCTAAGAAATGTTGTTTATAAAACTCTTTTAAATTGCCATAGTAATATTGCAGTTTTAAATCTTTGGTAACACGGTAATCTACACCACCAAAATAAAACTTATTACTAGCTATACCAGTACTCGCACCATCCACAGACATTGATTGGTTATCCGTAGAAGCACGACCTTTAACATGTTCTAACTTACCACCTACAAAGGTAAAATCTTCAAACTCATTAGAAGTAATCATACCGCCATCAAAGGTTTGTGGTAATAAACGACCATTATTACCAACTGCTACTGGCATATTAGGAATGAACGTACCATATTTTGCTTCTGTTTTAGAAATACGAATTTTAGGTGCTACCCCAAAACTACCAAAGCTATCTTCTGCTTTACCATTACGCTTTAATGGAAACATGGTTCCTGGAGTACGATCAATATTAGCCTTACCTGAACGACCACCACTGTCTAAACGAAAACCAAACATAGCCAAAGCATCAATACCTACACCTACAGTGCCTTGCGTAAAACCTGATTTATAATCAAGGATAAATCCTTGTCCCCATTCACGTGCTTGGCCAGCGTAATTATCACGATTATTATTATCATAATAATAATTTTTAGCCGTAATTGTTAATGTACTATCCTCTAAGAAACCATGCTCTTCAGCCATAGCGTTTAAAGGCAAATAAAATGTTGTGGTACAAGCTGTGGTCAATATGAGTAGCTTTTTCATAATATAAATATCCTACTATAGGCTTTGCATGGATAACACATTTTTTAAATACATCTTCACGAACACATATATCCTATTATTATAGGAAATATTATGTAAATAATTATTTAGAATATAAATATAACTGGATAAACACCTTTTTAACAATTATAAAATTAAATTATTACGGCATATTACTTGTTTTAATTTATGCCTAGCATAATATAATAACAATTAGCCTATTTATCTAAGTATTTCTTATTAGCTAATAGTCAAATAACCATATTATATTTACTATTCTTAACTAATCACTATTACTTAATACTGTACTTATTAGGAACCATAATGAAATTCACTGGCTCATCCCAATACATTGCAACAACAGATTTGCAGCTAGCTGTTAATGCAGCAATTACCCTTGAACGTCCTTTATTAATTAAAGGTGAACCTGGTACAGGTAAAACTGTATTAGCAGAACAATTAGCTGAAGCGTTTGATGCACAACTCATTAGTTGGAATATAAAATCTACCACAAAAGCCCATCAAGGTCTCTATGAGTACGATGCGGTAAGTCGTCTCAGGGATTCTCAACTAGGTGTTGAAAAAGTTTACGATATTGCCAATTACATAAAAAAAGGCAAGCTGTGGGAGGCTTTTGAAAGTGAAGAAAAGGTTATTCTGCTTATTGATGAAATAGATAAGGCTGATATTGAATTCCCTAATGATTTATTACAAGAGCTCGATAAGATGGAATTCTATGTTTATGAACTTGATAAAACGATCAAGGCTAAACGACGTCCGATTATTATCATCACTTCTAATAATGAAAAAGAATTACCTGATGCTTTTTTAAGACGTTGCTTCTTCCATTATATTGCCTTCCCTGATCGTAATACCTTACAAAAAATCATTGATGTACATTATCCCAATATCACTCAAGAGCTAGTGACAGAAGCTTTGGAAGTATTTTTTGATATTCGCGCTATTCCAAACCTTAAGAAAAAACCTTCTACCTCAGAGCTAATTGACTGGTTAAAACTATTAATGGCCGATCAAATTGATATTGCCACTTTGAGGGAACGTGATCCTACAAAATCTCTGCCGCCTATGGCTGGTGCATTACTGAAAAACGAACAAGATATTCACTTGCTTGAACGTTTAAATTTTATGAGCCGTCGTCATAGGGATTAAGCCATGTTACTTAACCTCTTTAATGAACTACGTGTAGCTAAAGTTCCTGTTTCATTACGAGAACTATTAGATTTAATTAATGCACTTAAACATCATATTGTGTTTGCAGATATGGAGGAGTTTTATTATCTAGCACGTAGTATCTTAGTTAAAGATGAACGCTATTTTGATAAATTTGATCGAGCCTTCGCTGCTTACTTTGAAGGTATTAATCAAGTGGATGTTGAGTTATTAAGTGCTGCTATCCCTGATGAATGGTTACGCAAAGAGTTAGAACGAAATCTTAGTGACGCTGATAAAGCACAAATTGAGGCGTTGGGCGGTTTAGATAAACTAATTGAAACCTTAAAAAAACGCTTAGAAGAACAAAAAGAACGTCACCAAGGTGGTAATAAGTGGATTGGTACAGGTGGCACTAGTCCATTTGGCTCAGGGGGTTATAATCCTGAAGGAATTCGTATTGGTGATGCAGGTGAACGACAAGGTCGTGCTGTAAAAGTCTGGGAAAAAAGAGAATATCAGAACCTAGATGACCAAGTAGAAATTGGTAGCCGTACTATCAAACTGGCCTTACGTCGTTTACGTAAGTTTGCCCGTACAGGTGCTAGTGAAGAACTAGATATAGATAATACCATTGAAGCTACCGCTAAAGATGCTGGACTACTGAATATCCGCATGAAACCAGAACGCCACAATGCAGTAAAACTATTACTGTTATTCGATATTGGTGGCTCAATGGATATGCATGTTGAAATGTGCCAAGAATTATTTTCAGCGTGCCGTTTAGAGTTTAAATACCTTGAGTATTTCTATTTCCACAACTTTATTTACGAAAATGTTTGGCAAGATAATCATCGTCGCCAGACTAATCGCATCCCTACATGGGATATCCTACATAAATACGGCCCAGACTATAAAGTAATCTTTGTAGGTGATGCCGCTATGGGCCCTTATGAGATAAATTATATCGGTGGTAGTGTCGAACATTATAATGAAGAGCCTGGCAGTCTATGGATGCAACGCTTTATAGAACATTATCGCAAAGTTATTTGGCTTAATCCTTACCCGCAACATGCTTGGCAATACACTCGCTCAATCGATATGGTGAAGGGATTGGTTAATAACCATATGTATCCTTTAACGTTAGAAGGATTAGAAGCAGGTATTAGCTATTTAAGCAAATAGCTAATACTCAAATAACTTCTTTAAAATCAATTAATAAAAATATTTTTCAACCATTTATTATTCCATTATGTTATTTATATATGAATAAATAGCACTTTTAAGCATAAGCAGAAACTGTTATCTTGTCACACCTTAGACTATACCCTTGTTATGTAGCTGTTTTTATAGTTTTTTAGATAAGGCAAATGGCCAAAGACATTACAACTAAGCCATTCAACAAAGTATAAAAACTAGGGGATAGCACTATCAAATGATAAAAAAGTATTTGTTATGTAGAAATAACTTAGCTGTGATTGGAAATTAAATGTATATCTATGATGAATATGATCAGAAAATTGTAGACGAACGCGTTAAGCAATTTCGTGATCAAACAAACCGCTATTTAGCAGGTGATTTAACAGAAGATGAATATCGCCCGCTACGCTTACAAAATGGTGTCTATATTCAACGTTATGCACCTATGTTGCGGATAGCAGTTCCTTATGGCTTGTTATCTTCTAAACAACTACGTAAATTAGCCAGTATTGCGCGTAATTATGATAAAGGTTATGCACACGTTTCTACTCGTCAAAACTTTCAATTTAACTGGCCTGAATTAGAAGATATACCAGATATTCTAGCTGAACTTGCTACGGTACAAATGCATGCTATTCAAACCAGTGGTAACTGTATTCGCAATACAACCACTGACCAATTCGCTGGCGTTGCAAAGGATGAAGTGATCGACCCACGTGCTTGGTGTGAAATTATTCGTCAATGGTCAACCTTTCATCCTGAGTTTCACCATCTACCTCGCAAGTTTAAAATTGCTGTGAATGGTGCTCAACAAGATCGTGCTGTAATTGAAGTACATGATATTGGTCTTGAAGCCATTCGTAATTCACAAGGTGAACTTGGCTTTAAAGTTTATGTAGGTGGTGGCTTAGGCCGTACCCCTATTATTGGCTCATTGATTAATGAATTTTTACCTTGGCCACATTTATTAACCTATCTTGATGCTATTGTTCGTGTTTACAACCGTTATGGTCGTCGTGATAACAAATATAAAGCGCGTATTAAAATTTTAGTAAAAGCGTTAACACCTGAAATATTTGCAGAAAAAGTAGCGGCTGAATGGGCAAACGCTAAAGATGGCCCAATGACTTTAACTGAAGCAGAAGTAAAGCGCATTAGCAGCCACTTTATAGCTCCTGCTTATAAGCAATTAACAGATATTGATTTTAATGAAATAGATCAACAACACCCTGGTTTTGCTCGTTGGAGACAACAAAATACCCGTCCCCATAAACAAACAGGTTATATTGCTGTTACTTTATCATTAAAAGCTACCGCTACGCCTCCTGGAGATATTAGCGATAAACAATTGGATGCTGCTGCTGATCTTGCCGACCAATATAGCTTTGGCGAAGCAAGAACAACTCATCAACAAAATATTGTACTCGCAGATGTTGAGCAAAATAAATTATTTGAACTATGGCAACAAATGCGAGAGCTAGGTTTTGCCACACCTAATATTGGTATGCTTACTAATATTATTTCTTGCCCTGGCGGAGACTTTTGCTCACTCGCTAATGCTAAATCAATTCCTGTGGCAGAAGCTATTCAACGCCGTTTTGATAATCTAGATTATTTATTTGATATAGGTGAATTAGACCTTAATATCTCTGGTTGTATGAATGCTTGTTCCCACCACCATATTGGTCATATTGGCATTTTAGGTGTAGATAAAAAAGGGCAAGAGTTTTACCAAATATCTTTAGGTGGTAATACGGGTTATAACACGGCTTTAGGTAGTGTATTAGGCCCTTCTTTTGCACAAGAAGAGATACCTGATGTGATAGAAAAGATTATTCAATTCTATCTCAAACAACGACATGCTGATGAACGTTTTATAGATACTTATCAACGCTTAGGTATGGAGCCCTTTAAGGAGCATGTTTATGCAAAAAATAATTAAAGATGCTCAGATCGTGAATGATAATTGGCATTTACTGGCTAACGATATTAGCCTTGAAAACATTGCTAATTGTGATGACGTTATTGTGCCCTTTGCTTTGTGGCAAGAACACAAACAATTACTGCAAAAACGTGATGGTCAAACTGCAGTTTGGCTAGACTCATCACAAGAAATTGAAGAATTGGCAGATGATTTAACAACATTACCCCTTATTGCCCTAGAATTTCCTGCATTTACTGATGGACGACACTATTCTAGTGCACGTATTTTACGTGATCGCTATCGATATAAAGGGGAAATACGTGCCATTGGTGATGTATTAAAAGATCAACTATTTGCTATGCATCGCTGTGGCTTTAATGCCTTTGTGGTGAGAGCAGACAAAGACATCGAAAACGCTTTATTAAGTTTAAATGACTTTACAGAAACCTACCAAGGTGCAACAGATCAGCCTTTACCATTATTTAAAAGACGCTGATACCATTTGCTATTTTCTAGTTACCCATACTAGAAAATAGTGATTTTATAGCTGTTTCCATAGTTTTTAGGACGAGGCGGATGGCTGAAGACAGTACAAATATACGACTAAGCCATTCAACAAAGTATTAAAAACTAGGGGGATAGCTAAATCTTTTTATTCCAAACCTCTATGGTATAAGCAGGCTTATCATCTTCTGCTGCAAAGCTTTGCTCTTCAGCTTTACACCACAAACTCTCATCAAACTCAGGAAACCAAGCATCTCCCTCTGGCTTAAGGTGAACACGAGTTAGATATAATTTATCTACTACATTCGTTTCTAAAGCCATGCTATAAAGTTGTGCGCCACCGATCAACATCATTTCATTAACTTGTTGAGCTGTTGCCCATTCGTTAGCACGCAGCATAGCCTTTTCTAATGTTGGATAGACTTCCGCCCCTTCTGCTACAAAATCTGCTTGTCGACTTATTACGATATTTAATCGATTAGGTAAAGGACGACCCAAAGATTCCCATGTTTTACGCCCCATAATAATGGGTTTACCTGTAGTAACCGCTTTAAAATGCTTTAAATCAGCAGGCAAATGCCAAGGTAACTGGTTATTGATACCAATAATATGATTATCTGCTAATGCTACTATAATTGATAAAGGCAACATAACATCTTATATCCATTAACAAAGTGGTACATAAGTATACCTGATAAAAAATACAGTATAAGTTTTAAATGAAATTTATCATTGTTTAATACGCTATAAATATTTAATAATACAGAAAAGATACTTCTAAAAATTTAGGAAACTAAAATATGAAACAGTCTGCTACTGCCATATGGGAAGGATCAAGAGCTGAAGGAAAAGGTGTAACCACTACACAAAGCAAACAAATAAAAAATACGCCTTACTCATTTATATCACATTTTGATGATGGTCAAAGAAAAGCTACCAACCCTGCTGAGTTAATTGCAGCTGCCCATGCAGACTGTTTTACTTTAATGTTAACAGAGTTACTCGAAGAAGCTGGCCTAATTGCTAACTATATTGAAACCAGTGCAGAGGTAACCATAGATTTTGATTCATCATCAATGACTCACTCTCACTTAACTGTAAAGGCTAGAATACCTAGTATAAGTAAAGAACAATTTGCTGAAATGGCAGTAAATGCTTCTGAAACATGCCCCGTAAGTAAATTATTAAAAGCCGAAATTAGTGTGGATTACGAATTAATTTCACTAATTAAACTATATACCCAAATTAACAACTAAACATTTGCAAGATATTAAGATATCTACTACCTATAAAATGATGGTTATCTGCTATAATGCTTAAAAACCTCACTGACAGAAGGCTACTACCATGCAACAAAATCAATTAAAACAAGCTGCTGCTCAAACTGCCATGTCCCACCTGATGCCTAAATTACAAAGTAAAAGCATTATTGGTATTGGAACAGGTTCTACTACTAACTATTTCATTGATTTACTGGCTAATCACAAAATGGATTTTGATGGAGCTGTTGCTAGTTCAGAACAATCGGCACAACGATTAAAGAAACATGGCATACCCGTTTATGATCTAAACAGTGTTGCGGAATTAGAGTTTTATATTGATGGAGCAGATGAAGTTAATAGATACCTTGAATTAATTAAAGGTGGTGGTGGTGCATTAACCCGTGAAAAAATTATCGCCGCAGTTGCAAAAAACTTTATTTGTATCGCTGACGAAAGTAAATTTGTAGACACACTAGGCGCCTTCCCTCTTCCTATTGAAGTTATTCCAATGGCACGCAGCTATGTGGCTAGAGAGATTGTTAAATTAGGTGGTGATCCTATTTATCGTGAAGGTTTTGTCACGGATAACGGTAATGTAATTCTTGATGTACATAACCTAGCTATTAACAAAGCTAAAGATCTAGAAGTAAAACTTAATAATATTACAGGTGTTGTTTGTAACGGCTTATTTGTTAAAAGACCTGCTGATTTATTATTCTTAGGTACACAAGATAAAGGTGTTCAATTGCTAACACCATAGTCTTGCTATCATTGCTTGCTATGTTGCCCCATAGCAAGCAATGTGATTTTTTTATTTGTTCTCAGAATCCAATGTTTGTATCTTGCCGCCTTTAGCAAGAAACTCTTGCATAGCGCGCTCTAAGGCATCACGATCTTTTTGCTTTGCCTCTATATTAGGCAACTCTTCCTCTTCAGTTACTGGCTTACCTATCTTTTTATTTGTTGTAGGTATCTCATCTTGCTCATTAATATCTTCTGGCTCATCACTATCAGGGCCATTATAAGCGTCTACACCTTCATCATCCTGCTCTTCAATATCATCATCATTTTCTTGTTCTAAATCATCATCAATCATAAGCACCCCATTAATCACATAAAGTTTCTAATAATATAAAATAATTTTAGTCATTTCTTCAATAAAATAGTTTAATTTTCTATAAAATAATTTCCTGAAATAGAAACGCCCAGCGAATACTGGGCGTTTTTACACATCATGTGTTAACTATTAGAGATTATAACCACGTTCATTATGAGATGAAAGATCTAAACCTATAACTTCTTCTTCCTCTGTTACACGTAATCCCATTAATTTATTAATAATAAATAAAATAATGAATGTAACAATAGCTGTGTAAGTAACAGTGACAATGACACTTAATGTTTGTATCCATACTTGATGTGTAATATTAGTAACACCAGCATCAAAACCACCTAATATTGGGGCTGCAAACACACCTGTTAAGATAGCGCCTACAATACCACCTACACCGTGTACCCCAAAAGCATCTAAGGAGTCATCATAACCTAATTTACGTTTCAAAGTAGTGGCACAGAAGAAACAAACAACACCAGAAGCAAGGCCAATCACTAAGGCACCTGCTGGCCCTGCTGTACCGGCTGCTGGAGTAATAGCGACTAATCCAGCTACTACCCCTGAAGCAATACCTAAGGCACTTGGTTTACCATGAATAATCCATTCACAAGACATCCAAGCTAATGCCGCTGCTGCTGTAGCAATTTGTGTAACTAACATTGCCATACCTGCTGAAGCGTCTGCTGCACCTGCTGAGCCAGCATTAAAACCAAACCAACCAAACCATAACATCGCAGCACCGACTAAAGTAAATGGTAGGTTATGGGGCGCCATTGCTGATGATGGATATCCCTTACGTTTACCCAACATTAAACAAGCCACTAACCCAGCAACACCTGCATTAATATGTACCACTGTTCCGCCAGCAAAATCAATCACACCCCACTCATGCATAAGACCACCATCACCACCCCATACCATATGGGCAATAGGCGCATACACTAAGGTAAACCAACATCCCATAAACACTAACATCGCAGAAAACTTCATTCGTTCCGCAAAAGCACCGACGATAAGTACAGGCGTTAATATGGCAAAGGTTAATTGAAAAGTAATCCAAACACTTTCTGGATAAGTACCATTTAAACTATCATGGCCTAATTGCTTTAAGAATAAATTATCTAAACTGCCTACAAAAGAATTGAGATTAGTTACACCTGCCTCCATTCCTGTCGTACTAAAGGCGATACTATAGCCATAAATAAACCATAGAATGGTAACCAATGCTGTCACAGCAAATGATTGCATCATCACTGATAAAATATTTTTAGCACGTACCATACCGCCATAAAATAAGGCAAGACCAGGAATAGTCATAAAAAGAACAAGTGCCGTTGAAATAAGCATCCAAGCTGTATCGCCACTATCAAGTTTTGCAGTTTCTTGTGCCATAGTGAAAGGGGTAGCTAGCGACAATAGGCAAGCCATCCCGAGTAATTTACGGAAAGATAACATGGGGTTTCTCCTGCACTGACAATTACTTAGATAGCATCATTATCTGTTTCACCAGTTCTGATGCGAATGGCTTGCTCTAAAGCTGTTACAAAAATCTTGCCATCACCGATTTTGCCTGTGTTGGCAGCTTTACTAATTGCTTCAATCACAGCATCCAGCTGGTCATCAGCAACACCTATTTCAATTTTTACCTTCGGTAAAAAATCAACCACATATTCTGCACCACGGTAAAGTTCAGTATGGCCTTTTTGACGACCAAAGCCCTTTACCTCAGTAACAGTAATACCTTGGACACCAATCTCAGATAGTGATTCTCTTACATCATCTAACTTGAATGGCTTAATAATCGCAGTTACTAATTTCATTCAAACTCTCCTCTGGCTAGATAATCCGTACAGGAGAGAAACCCCGTTGTACAGTTTATCCTATATAAGCACTTGTTTAGTACATAAAAAATTAAAAACGAAGTAAAAGTTACTTGTTAATTGGTCTATTGCAGAAAGCTTGCCAACAAAAAATAATCCTCAGACAATTTGCAAGATATTGATTATTAATAATTTTCTACAATCACCGATAAATATTGCATCTTCTTGGTGCAATATAAAGAATCAAAACTATTTATTTTGGTGCGTCATTATGTAAACTAAAAATTTTCAGTGATCTATTTATTGTGAATAGGTATATTACTAATAAAGAAAATCATAGGAGAAATACCATGGCTCTTGCTCAACTTATCAATTGTGAAAAACTAGCTAACCATTTAAATGATAAAGATCTAATTATTTTTGACTGCCGATTTTCACTTGAAGACACAAGCTATGGCGAGCAATCCTATCAAACAGGCCATATTCCTAATGCCGTTTTTATTGATTTAGATAAAGACCTCTCTAGCCCAGTTATTAAAGGAAAAACAAGTCGTCATCCTTTACCAGATACTAATCTACTCATAGAAAAACTAGCACAATGTGGTTTAAATAATGACAGTAAAGTCGTTATTTATGACAATGGACCAAGCCCTTTTGCTACAAAAATGTGGTGGACACTGGTTTGGCTAGGGAAAAGGGATAATGTATTCCTATTAGATGGTGGCTTTAAAGCATGGCAAGAAGCAGGATTACCTATTACCAGTGATAAAACGCCAGTACATATTGGTAACTTTATAGGCCAACCAGATAACTCATTATTAATTAATGCTAATGATTTAGCAAATAAGTTAGGTGATGATCAACTAACTCTATTAGATGCTCGAGCACTACCTCGTTTTCGAGGTGAAGTAGAACCAATGGATCCTGTAGCAGGTCATATACCTGGTGCCACCTGTGCTAATTTTATGGAAAACTTAGATAGTAATGGTTTCTTTTTAACTATTCCCAAGCTACAAGAGCGTTTTCAAATATTAATTAATAATAAACCTATTGATAAAGTGATTGCTTATTGTGGTTCTGGGGTTTCAGCTTGTCATAACTTATTTGCCTTATGCCTCGCTGGCTATCCATTAATTCCCCTTTATGCAGGCTCTTGGAGTGAATGGATTACTGATCCCAAACACCCTGTTGCAGTGGGTGATTAGTTTCACTATCTATTAGATAAAAATGCTATATAACCCACAAGCAAATACATTAAAATAACTTGTGGGTCATATCTTATTTACTCAAATTATTTTCTAGTAGTGGCGTTTTTAATATCAAAACTAATAACCAACGATCTTTATAGAATTAACCATTACAACTGAATTTCGTATAAAAAGCATAGTTTCTGTTTTAATTATGCAACTTATTTAGTTCTTTATTTTCCAAGCTAAAACAGTAATTTTTATTTATAATTACCAAAACACATTATCCTACTTTTATTTAACAAATAACAATGTTGCTAACTTCCTTCCTTCTTTACTTTTTCCTTGGTGCATTCGTAGGCTTTTTAGGTGCCTTATTTGGCATTGGCGGTGGTTTACTGGTTATTCCATTGTTAGTTATCTTCTTTGGCTTCGATCAACAAATGGCACAAGGTACTGCGCTGATTATGGTGGTTCCTAATGTAATTTTATCTCTTCGTAACTATCATAAGCGCGATAAAATTAATATACGTTATGCGCTTTCTTTAAGTATCCCTAGTTTCTTCTTATCATTTCTAGGTGCTTATGTGGCACTCACTTTGCAAGCTAATAAATTACAAAATATATTTGCAATCTTTATGTTTTGTTTAGCTATTTACTCAATATCACATGCCTTATTCCGTAAAAAAACAGTTTTAGGAAGTAAAGAATCAGCCTATGGATTTATCTGGTTTATCGTCTTGGGTGGGACTTGTGGATTTTTAGGTGGTATTTTTGCAGTAGGCGCAGGTGCAATAGCAACACCTGTGCTTACTTTAGTCTTTGGTCTAGCTCAATTAATTGCACAAAGCCTTGCTTTATCGCTAGCACTACCTAGCTTACTGGCTTCATTATTTATGTATTTACTGCATGGACAAGTTAATTGGGCCGTAGGCATACCCCTCGCATTGGGTGGATTAACCAGCGTTGGCTTTGGTGTGAGATTAGCCTATGCCCTCCCCCCCAAATTATTAAAAATATTATATGGCTGCTTTTTATTAGTTTGTGGCCTCTTATTATTAATTAAGTAAAAAATTATTCCTACTAAAACACTAGGACTTTATAAAAACCTTATAGTAGCGTAAACTAAACACAATAACTTAGGAGTCATTATGTCTAGTATTAATATTACAGAAGCGGCGCAAGATTATTTGGCCAGCTTACTTGCTAAACAAGACCATAAAGATGTGGGTATTAGGGTGTTTATTACCCAACCAGGTACTCCACAAGCAGAAACATGTATTTCTTATTGTCGTCCTGGTGAGGAAGATCCTTCGGATAGGGTACTTGGTTTAGCTAAATTTACTGCATGGATAGATGCAGTTAGTGAGCCCTTTTTAGAAGATGCGGTAGTAGATTTTGCTGAAGATCGTATGGGCGGTCAATTAACGATTAAAGCACCAAACTCTAAAGTACCTATGATTGATGATAGCAGTCCGCTTAACCAGCGCGTTGAATATTATTTGCAAACAGAAATTAACCCTGGACTCGCTAGTCACGGTGGACATATCAGCCTAATCGATATTGTAGATGGTAATGTGGCTATTTTACAGTTTGGCGGTGGTTGCCAAGGTTGTGGTATGGTTGATACTACCCTTAAAGAAGGTGTTGAGAAGACACTACTTGAACGTATTCCTGAACTTACTGCTGTTAGAGATGTAACCGATCATAGCAATAAAGAAAATGCTTACTATTAGGAATAATATATGCATTTTGATGAAAATGTCATTAGAAAATGGGCTTATGGCACTGATTTAGATGAAGCTGTTGATCAATTCATTGAAGATGATGATAGTGGTGATTTGTTTGATTATGAAATAGGTAGCATTTGTACTATTGAGCTTATTTGGGAATTTGCAAAAGATCCTAATTGTTTAAAAAGGCAATTTTTTTTACACGAATTAATTGATAGACTTTGCTCTATCTACCAATTACCTTTTTTTGCACTGAAACCATTTAAAGGCTCACATTTATTAGGTATTGAAAATAAAGAAGATTACCTATTAAAAGTTATTACTTATGCAGAAAACTTGTATCGTTATAATATCGTCTTAAATGATATGTTAAATAGCAATGATATTGTGATTGAATATATTCGGAATCAAGTTTTTAACTTTATAAGTATGAATCCAGAAGATTCAACATTGTTTTACAATGAAAATCAAGATCAACGACCTAACCTTCAAGATCAATACCGAAAAACTTATTATGAGAATATAAAAGCACTACATAGTGGCGTTAGACAATTAACTGAAAAATACTACCTCTAATACTGAAACTTACCAATAAAAATAGCAGGATCAACACGGGCATCATTTAGGCTCACATTCCAGTGTAAGTGTGGTCCTGTCGCCCTTCCTGTAGCACCTACTTTAGCTACTACCTCCCCCCTTTTAACCTGTTGCCCAAGCTTTACATCAATAGCTGACAAATGGCAGAACATGCTGATTAAACCTTGTCCATGATCGATAAAGAGTGTTTTACCATTAAAGAAATAATCACCCATTAAAATAATTTCCCCATCAGCAGGCGCTTTAATAGGTGTTCCTTGTGGTACAGCCAAATCTAAACCAGAATGGGGATTACGTTCCTCACCATTAAAGAAACGTCTTAAGCCAAAAGGGCTAGATAACCTACCTGTAACGGGTAGATCAAACATTACATTGCTAGGAATTCGATTGGAAAACTGTTGATAGGCTGCTAATTGTAATTTCAACTCTTTAGCTATCCGTTGTTGATTCTGCTGATCAGGATTAACTTGCTGTTTATTCTTTAACTTAATATGTTGTTCACGATAATCTTTATGAGCTACTGTAAAATTAGCTGTATAACTACCTTGTTGTCCTTTAACCATAATACTTTCAGTACCTGCTTTGGTAGTTAAAGGAATCCCAACCACAGCGATCCATTGTTTATTATCTTCATGAATCACCAATACTGGCTTATCTTTATAATAAACACTAGGCTTAGTCGTCTCTTTATCTAAGGCTACAACAGCCACACCACCTTGCACGGGTTTATTTAACAATCTTGTTATAAAACCCTCTGCATGGCAAACAGTTGCTAATAATAACGTGTTAATAAATACAATAATTCTAATCATCTTACTCTAATACTTATGCTTTAATTTATTTTCTTGGCCAATAACGTAGCAAAACGTAATTTGATTCGTTGACCATTTTCATCTTTTCTATGTAGCTCGCCTACATTCTCATTATATTTAATAATTTCCCAACCTTGGTAATACTCTTTTAATTCATTTTCTTTAAAGGTAAAAGAAAATGAGACTGGGCAAGGAAAATCCTCTGTAGACATCGCCGAAACAATTAAATTATAACCACCTATATCAGTGTGTTGTTGCATATTCTGAATAATAGCAGGAATTCGATCCCGTTCTAAAAACATTAGAACCACAGTAGAAAGAATAAAACCATAATTGTCAGTGATTGTAGCTTCGTTAATATTATAAGGAGCTACCTTGATACCTTGTATATTTTCTTTAGTTACCACCTCTTGTAAACGCTCAATATTTTGATCTACGGAGGTAACATCAAACCCTAGTAAATGGAGGAACAAAGAGTTTCTACCACCACCACAACCTAAATCTAATGCTTTACAGGGTTTAACTATTTTTACTGCTTCTAAAACCTCTGAATGGGTTTTAGTTAAATCATATTTTTTATGCGTATAATCTTCTGCTTTACAATAAAATCCTAATTGGCATTCTAAATCATCTGAACAACTCACTATCTTATGCCATTGTTGAGGTTCTATAAAAGGAGGCTGATTAGCAACAGAAAAACTAAATTGCTCAATTATATCGCCTTGCTCTGTTAACATGGCAAACTCTAATGAGCCCTGCAAAATAACTAATTTTGCCCATGTTCCTTGTTGAGTATTGTGCTTTTCTTTAAAGCCTTCTGGTAAGGTAGTATTTGTCCAAACAGGCATTTTTTTATAACAAACTAATTCTTCCATCACTTCCTCTACGTATTAATACATAACTAAATAGAATAACTATTTAGATAATAGTTGACTATTATTGTAGGATATTGGGATCAACTATACTATTGATTAAACGCATATAAAAATTAAAGTAAATCTAACTTATTGTTTTATTTTAATAATAAAAAAAACCTATTTAATATAAATAGGCTTTAGTTAATTATTCATTACTATTTTGCTTACTAATTCCAGGTTCAATATCAACTTCTCTAATCTTGAAGTCTGCTCCTTCAGGTACATATTCAATAGTAAAATCTGCCTCTTGATCAACAAAATTCCACTCTCCACAATTGGCAGGCAAATCATTTAATTTCACATCCAAATCTGCGGACATTTCAACTCTCTGTACAGTAATATCTGCATTACTGTCTACTATTTTAACATTACCGTAGAGAGGAATACCTTTAAATGTGCAGCGTTCCTTATCTATTCCCTCTGCCAATGTATAATTAGCAAAACTAGCGAATAAAACCATTAAGCCACTTAATAAGAATAATTTTTTCATTACTTAACCTTAGTTTAATAAAGGAAACTTCTAACTATTTAATTAAAATACTCTTTCAAAGTTTGAATAACTAGTTAAATCAGCTAAATATTATTACAACATTTTATATTATTTATAATAGTGATATGCAAAGATTAAAAGTAATACACAAACTACATACACTATTGCAGTATAAACAATACTATAAATAATAAATCTAATTTTAGTTTCAATATTAAATAAAAATACTGTACAAATAGCTACCAGTATTGTCATCATCACTTCCGCTAACAGTAGTCTTTGAAAAACTTCACCCTCAACTGTATCCGTTTTTATATGATAGTCTGGAATGATTAAACTACTTATAAAAAAAACACAAGCTACTGTGAGTAAGAATACAATTATTGCATTTGTATTAAAACTTTTCTTGCTAAGTAAGATTAATGCTCCAATAAAATAAACTATTGCTAATAAAGATTTTATAAACTCGCCATTCTTAAAAAATAAAATCAACGTATAGGCAAAGAAAATATAACAAATAACAATTAAATCATCACTTTTGTATAAGGGTTTTTTCTGTACTAATGAGTTTTTTAACATCACTAATGAAAAAACAACAAGTTTCAATGAGATGATTACTCCAATTAGAATGATTGCAAATAGCGTAAGAAATACTAATGCTAGACCTTCTTCCATGTAATTAATCCCTTTAATCTCTAGAAAAGCTTATTGCCAAATAAGCTTTTCAAATAATCTATTTTTTCTTCAATTGCTTAGCATTTGCAAATAAAGCAGCCATTGCATTGTTAGGTGGTGGAGTACTTGCCTTAGGTGCCTGTGGTTGATGAGGTTTATTATTACCACCTCTATGAGCTTGTCTATTATTGCCAGCAACACCTTCTATTTTCTCACCTGGTGTATCACCTAAACGCATAGACAACCCTACTCGATTACGAGGAATATCCACTTCCATTACTTTAACTTTAACAACATCGCCTGCCTTTACTACCTGATAAGGATCTTTTACAAAATTCTCCGACAAGGCGCTGATATGTACTAGGCCATCTTGATGAACCCCAATATCCACAAATGCCCCAAAGTTAGTCACATTCGTTACAACACCTTCTAAGATCATACCTAATTTAAGGTCTTTTAACGTTTCCACCCCTTCTTGGAATTCAGCTGTTTTGAATTCTGGACGAGGATCACGACCTGGTTTATCTAATTCTTTTAAAATATCTGTTACGGTTGGCAAACCAAAGGTTTCATCAGTAAATTTGCTTGGGTCTAATTGTTTTAAGAAAGTAGAATCACCAATTAGAGAGCGAATATCCTTACTTGTTTCTTTAGCAATACGTTCCACTACAGGATAAGCTTCAGGATGCACGGCTGATGAATCAAGCGGATTAGTCCCACTCATTACACGCAAGAAACCAGCGGCTTGTTCAAAGGTTTTTTCACCTAGACGGCTCACCTTTTTTAGCTCATTACGCGTTTTAAAAGCACCATTACTATCGCGATAACTTACAATATTTTGGGCAATAGTCGTATTTAAACCAGAGATACGTGCTAATAAAGCAGAAGAAGCAGTATTTACATCTACACCCACTGCGTTTACACAGTCCTCTACTACCGCATCTAATGAGCGCGCTAGTTTAAGTTGTGATACATCATGTTGATACTGACCAACACCAATAGACTTAGGATCAATTTTTACCAATTCTGCTAATGGATCTTGTAAGCGACGGGCAATAGATACTGCTCCCCTTAATGATACATCAAGCTCTGGAAATTCTTTAGCCGCTAATTCAGAAGCAGAATAAACAGAAGCACCTGCTTCGCTCACCATAATTTTAGTCATTTTTAAGGTAGCATATTTTTTAATAAGCTCTGCTGCTAACTTATCTGTTTCACGGCTTGCTGTACCATTACCAATCGCAATTAAATCCACATTATGTTTAGCACATAGTTTTGCTAAAGCATTAATACTGCCATCCCAATCATTTCTCGGAGCATGAGGATAAATAGTACCTGTCTCTAATAATTTACCTGTAGCATCTACCACAGCCACTTTAACACCCGTTCTTAAACCAGGGTCTAAACCCAATGTTGCTCTTGGGCCTGCTGGTGCAGCAAGTAATAGGTCATGCAGATTACGGGCAAATACACTTATCGCCTCATCTTCTGCTTTTTCTCTTAATTCACCTAATAAATCTGTTTCTATATGATTATAAAGCTTAACTTTCCATGTCCAACGCACTACCTCAGATAACCATTTATCTGCTGCTCGGCCTTGATCTTTAATATTGAACCAATCAGCTATCATTGCCTCACAAGGATGACTTTTAGTTTCCTCATCCCCTACGATCAATGAAGCAGATAAAATACCTTCATTACGACCACGGAAAATAGCCAGTGCACGATGAGAAGGCGTAGTTTTTAGAGGTTCATTATGTTCAAAATAATCACTAAATTTAGCTCCCTCTTGCTCTTTACCTTCAATAACACGCGCAGCTAAAGTAGCCTCTTGCTTCATAAAGTGACGTAATTTTTCTAATAGGTTAGCATCTTCAGAAAAACGCTCCATTAAAATATATTTTGCACCATCTAATGCTGCTTTAATATCAGCTACACCTTTGTCCACATTGATAAAATTAGCAGCTTCTGTTTCTGGATCTCTACTTGGCTCATTAAATAATAAATCAGCGAGTGGTTCTAAACCTGCTTCGATAGCAATTTGCCCTTTGGTACGACGTTTTGGTTTATAAGGTAGGTATAAATCTTCTAGGCGGGTTTTAGTGTCTGCCTGCTCAATTTCTGTTTTTAATTCTGGGGTTAATTTACCCTGTTCTTCAATGCTAGCTAAAATAGTGGCTCGACGCTCATCTAACTCCCTTAAATAACGCAATCTTTCTTCTAATAACCGTAATTGTGTATCATCTAAACTGCCTGTTACTTCTTTACGATAACGAGCAATAAAAGGAACCGTTGCTCCTTCATCTAATAAAGCCACCGCAGCAGCTACTTGATTAGGAGATACCTTACCAGAAGGCAATAAAGATAATTCTTCAGCAATACGATTATTTATACTATTCATAAATTCTCAACAATAACAAACCATCAAAACAAAAGGTCGCTAGTATAGCAACCTTCAGTGTTAACAATAACAATTTATACTTTAATAAGAGGAACAATCATTACCCTGGAAATTTACACCTACAACACGGTCCTCAAAGACTTCAAAAGTTGTTTTACAATGATGTTTATATATCCTATCAGGAGTACCTCTATGTACAGTTCTAGAAACCTTATTATCTTCAACCTTAGTTTCATAAACAGGATCATCTCCTTGAATGACTGTTTCATCATATGTTGTATAGACTAGAAACTTATGACCATTCATCTCAAATATTTGCTGTGGTGGCCCCCAATCTCTAATAAGATCTACTGATGCTGCATTCACCCAACCATTTACCTTAACTCGGTATTTTTCTTCAGTAGGAATAATGCACCCAGACAATAATATTACTGCCAGTATAATAACCATTTTTTTCATGAGTCTTAAGCAATCCTCTCTTTAAACACTCTATATAGTTAACCAAAAAACCAATAACAAATCAAAATAGAAGTAATTACTCCTACTAAGTCACAGAATAAAGCGCAACCAACCGCATGACGTACACGCTGGATACCCACTGAACCAAAATAAACAGCTAATACATAGAACGTTGTTTCAGTACTACCTTGCATCGTAGCAGCTACCAATGCAGGGAAACTATCAACACCATAATGTTGCATAGTTTCTATCATCATGCCCCTAGCACCACTGCCAGAAAAGGGTTTAACTAATGCTGTAGGCAAAGCATCTACAAAGCGTGTATCGGTACCAAAAAAATGAAATAACTGACGAATTAACTCTAAAAAATAATCTAATGCACCAGAAGCCCTTAATACTCCTATAGCACAGAGCATTGCTACTAAATAGGGTAATAAATTCTTGGCCACATCAAATGCTTCTTTGGCTCCCTCAATAAAAGCATCATAAACAGGTACTTTACGATAAGCCCCCACAGATAAAAACAACAGAATAATACCAAACAGTGTGATATTACCTACTAAAGAAGAGAAAGTGGCTAATGATGTATTCTCTAGCCATAACAAGTGAATTAATTTATTAATCAAATAATAGCTTGAGGTAGTCAAGCCAACTGAAATACAAACAAATACCCCAATAAAGAAACCTATTCCTGCAAACCATAATAAAACTACTGGGTCTAATAATCTTAGGCGTTGCATTAAGGCAACGCTTAACAACCCTGCTAAAGTTGAAGCACTGGTAGCGAGTAAAATAGGTAAGAACACCATTGTTGGATCAGGTGCATTATATTTCGCCCTGAAAATAAAAATCGTAATTGGTAATAAAGTTAATGATGAGGCATTTAACACCAAAAATAAAATTTGCGCATTAGTGGCTACAGTTTTAACTGGATTTAACTCCTGCAAGGACTTCATTGCTTTAAGCCCTATAGGCGTAGCAGCATTATCTAGCCCTAATGCATTGGCTGTAAAATTTAAAGTAATTAAGCCGATAGCTGGGTGACCCTTAGGAACTTCTGGCATTAAACGTTGAAATAAAGGGCCTAATAATTTAGCCAATATTTCAATAAGCCCTGCTTTTTCTGCTATTTTTAATAACCCCATCCATAAGGTTAATGTGCCAAATAGCACAATCATAATATCTACTGACGTTCTAGCCATCTCAAATAGGCTTGCCACCATATTAGCAAATACTTCGACATCGCCACCTAAAAGGCGAATCACTGCTGCAATAGCCGCAATTACAAAAAAACCTAGCCACAGGTAATTAAGCATTAGGCATCCCTTAATTATTAAAGAGAAAAAGATTTAAGATAATGAAATTAAATAAAAAGCATTATCGCATGTTTTACCTTAGCTGTAATGTATAGGTAAAAAACTTTACACATTTATAGAGATAAAAATAACTTGTATAAAGATAGGGAACTTTTATATTTAAATAATTAGAAAAAGCCGAGAGAAGAGTTTTACTAAAAAGAGTAACTATTATATAAATAATTACTCTTGCCCAGCATATTCTTATTTAGTATGGATAGTAACAGTTTCTTCTTTCACTAATTTTAAAGGATGGCAGCTTTTACTGGTCTTTGTTTTAACTGCTTTACCTTTTGCTAATGGAGTTAGATTACCCTCTTTACCTTTTGTCCACCATTCTAGGCTATCTCCTGTATAGCGAGCACCACTGGCCGAAACAGCTGACTTTAATAAAAATAATTCATTTTTATAATACAAAACTGCGCTATCTTGATTTGGATAGGCTACCTGAAATTGCTCACCATCATCACATTTATAAATAGTAGTTTCTGAAGCATAAATGGAAGCAGAAAACAAAACACTACAGGCAATAATAATTGAATTAAATAACTTCATAACATACCTCTTTGATCAAAAATTGCTGTATATACATTCTCACTAAACATTAAAAAATACAATAAACCTTTAGAATAATATTTGTATCAAATACTTTTGATTAAATTAACTAGTAAATTTAATGATACAAAATTAACATGCGCTATTTAATGGATAATTAATTAATCATAAGTGAGAATATAATGAGATTAATACCTATTTTACTATTATCTTTATTATTAGCTGCTTGTTATACACCTGTTTCAGTAACACAAATGTTACAAGATACAGAAAGTTATCAACTTCCACACTTAATTAAAGCAGATCAAGGAATGGTTTATGTAGTAAGACCAAACTCCCTTTATACTATCTTCAAATATAATGTGTTCTTAGATGGTAAAGAAGCTAATAGCCAAGTAGGTTATAATCGTGGTAATCAGTATATCTACTTTCATGTAGAACCTGGTGAACATACTGTAGCATCAAAAGCTGAAAACTGGGGAGAAGTTTCTTTTACTATTAAAGCAGGGGAAACAATTTATATTATCCAAGATGCTAGTTTTGGCTTTTTATTTGGCAGAAACAGTGTTTATAAAATAAATCCTGTTGAAGCAAAATATTACATCAAACATAGTGAACTAGGTACTCTTAACAGGACTGTTGAGTAAGTTATTAAATTCACAAATAACATAACAATGACCCTAGCAAACAAAAACATGTATACTTTAATAATATTAACATTACATCTAATCTAAATAGTTAGATGAATACAATGTTCTAAAAAATAGTTATAACATTGATTAATTAAAGTTAGTAAGAATTTAGTCTGATTAATAGTTTGGAGAATAACGATGTCTACCTCAAAAATCACTCCACCTGATGTCATCCTTCCACCAGGAGAATCTGCCATTTTTATGGTGTTTAACTTAGTTGACACTGCAACCACCGTCGACCAAGTAAAAGATGTATGTGGCAGTCTTGCTGCATTAGTAAGAAGTATGAGAAAACGTGAACCAGATGGACAAGGTAGCTGTGTAATGGGATTTGGTGCTGAAGCTTGGGGTAAATTATTTCCAGAACAAGCCTATCCTAAAGAATTAAAGCCATTCCAAGCGATTAAGGGAGACAAACATACTGCTCCATCAACGCCAGGTGATTTATATTTCCATATCCGCGCTAGACGTATGGATATTTGTTTTGAGCTAGCCTCTGAAATTAGTACTTTATTAGAGGGTGCTGTTGTATCTGTTGATGAAACTCATGGTTTCCGTTATTTTGATGGACGAACTATTATTGGCTTTGTTGATGGTACTGAAAATCCTGAAGGTGAAGATGCCTATTACTTCACCTCTATAGGTGATGAAGATAAAGATTTTGCAGGTGGCAGCTATGCATTTATCCAAAAATATCTACACAATATGAAAGATTGGAATGGTATTTCTACTGAAGAACAAGAAAAAGTTATCGGTCGTAGAAAGTTTAATGACATTGAACTTTCAGATGAAGAAAAACCAGCTAATGCACACAATGCCGTTACTAATATTGCAGATGATGATGGTAACGAACTAAAAGTAATGCGTGCTAACATGCCTTTTGCTAACCCCTCTAAAGGTGAATATGGCACTTACTTTATCAGCTATGCAAGTACCTTCACTACCACAGAGCGCATGTTACGCAATATGTTTATTGGTGAACCTGTGGGTAACTATGATCGTTTACTCGATTTTAGTACAGCGGTTACAGGCACTTTATTTTTTATCCCTTCTCCTAGCCTACTTTCAGAACTAGGCGGTGGTGACGACTAAAGTTTAGCTATTACGAGCTGAACATAACTTGTTAAAATGCCAGATATATTCTTATATCTGGCATTTTTATAGATAACAATAAAACTTTTATTCTTATTATCTATCTATATAAATAAATAACTAATTTTTATCTTTTCTGAGTTTTACTATGACTATCGTAAAAAAATGTTTTTTCTATGCTACTATCTTTTTTGTTATCTCTATTGTATTAAATGCAAATGCAGCAACTATTAGCCAAACGGAAGCTAGCTCTGGTTTAAAAAGTATGTTAAATCAGGCTGCTCAAACCGCTGTTAAGGAACTAAGTGCACAAGGAGGCTTTAGCAATAACCCAGATGTTAAAATTGAACTTCCTGGTAAATTAGGCTCAACCACTAAAATGCTAAAAATGTTTGGCTTGGGAGATCAGCTTACTCAATTAGAAAATAGCATGAATGCTGCCGCCGAAGCAGCTATCCCTGAAGCACAACAAATGCTATTAGACAGTATCAAACAAATGACCTTTGCTGATGCAAAAGCTATTGTGACAGGTGGTGATCAATCAGCCACTGCATATCTTGAAAAGACTAATCGTACTCAACTATTCAATAAGTTCTTACCTAAAGTAAAAACTATCACTGCAAAATCTTCATTATCATCTCAATATGATGCTATATTACAAAAAGCAGCTACCTTTGGTGTTGCAGACAATAATTTAAAAATCGAGAATTATGTTACCAATAAAGCGTTGGATGGTTTGTTTAAAGTGATTGGTGAACAAGAAAGCTATATTCGTAATAATCCAAAAGAAGCAGCAACTAGTGTAGCTACAAAGATTTTTGAGGCATTAACTCACTAAGCTAATTATTTTATTAAAAAGCCACTATAACAGTGGCTTTTTTTATTGCTTCACTACTTATAACTCTAAATGCTGTGATGTCGTCACATCACTTTTCCATAAACAAGATAAGGTTTTATTAAATACTGCAAGATCACCTGTTGTTCTGAAGTTAACAGTTGGTTGATTTGAGCTATCAGCCTGTTTATCTAACAGGGTAAGAGTCTTTTGTAAATGACGTGTAACTGCCTCCCCTGTATCAATAATTTGAATATCAGCAGGAAGTAGCTCCAGTAACAGTGGACGTAAAAAAGGATAATGAGTACAGCCTAAAATAATAGTATCACAACCATTATCTAACATCGGCTGTAGATATTGGCTTAATAACTGGCGTGTCTCTGTTCCTGTTAAATCACCGAGTTCTATACACTCCACTAAACCAGGACAAGGTTGAGCAAACACAGTTACATCACTAGCAAAACGATCCAATAAGGCTGCAAATTTAGCACTTTTTAAAGTACCACTTGTTGCCAAAACACCCACTTTACCAGAACGAGTTGCTTGACTAGCTGGTTTAACAGCAGGTTCCATAGCAATCAATGGTAACTGAGGATACTTTTCTCTTAACACTGTTGCAGCAGCAGCAGTTGCTGTATTGCATGCAATAACCATCGCTTTGACTGACTGAGCAATAAAATAATCCGTAATTTTTATACAACGCTCTACAATAAATGCTGCCTCTTTTTCTCCATAAGGCACATACTTGGTATCTGCTAAATAGAGTAAACTTTCATTAGGTAAATACTGATGAATAGCCGTTAATACTGATAAACCACCTACCCCTGAATCAAAAACACCAATGGCTTGATTATTTGCCATTTTGCTCACCACACACTTTACAAGCTGGATCTTTAATCACTTTCAGTTCTCGAAACTCACTATTTAAACCGTTAAATATCACTAATCGCCCTACTAATGAACGACCAAAACCAACCAATGCTTTTATTGTCTCTAATGCTTGCATACTTCCAATAACACCCACCATAGGCCCTAGCACCCCTGCTTCACTACAAGTTAACTGCGCATCGCCTCCATCACCATAGAGACAATGGTAACAAGGGCTAGTTGTCTGGTTAGGGTCAAAAGCTGTTATTTGTCCTTGTAAACGAATAGCAGCACCACTAATCACTACTTTTTTCTTTAATACGCTAGTACGATTAATTAAATCTCGTATTAAAAAATTATCTGTACAATCTAAAACTATATCCACCTGCTCAACTAAATGATTGATATTTTCTTCATCAATAACTTCAATAACTGTTCCAATATCAATGGTTGGATTTAACGCTAATAATCGTTGTTTAGCAGCAAGTACTTTTTGTTGCTTGATCTGATCAGTTGTATAAATCACCTGCCGTTGTAAATTAGTTAAATCTACTTGGTCAAAATCGGCTAATATTAGTTTACCTACACCTGCTGCTGCCAGATATAAAGAAACAGGTGCACCTAAACCACCCATACCAACAATTAATACGCTACTTTGTTTTAACTTTAATTGGCCGGCCACATCTACTTCGGCGAGTAAAACCTGTCGACTATAACGTAGTAATTCATCATCCGTCAGGATCATAACCACTGTCCTCCAGTTACTCTCTCATTACCACCTAAATCATAAAAAGTGCTGATATTAATAAAACCACGTTCAGCCAATAACCGTTGAACAGACTCAGCCTGCTGATAACCATGTTCAAAAAATAACCAACCATTTTCTAATAAATAATCAGGGGCTTGTTGAATAATTTCTCGTATATCATCCAGACCATCTTTCCCTGAAATCAAAGCTGTTTTTGGTTCAAACCGCACATCTCCCTCAATTAAATGGGGGTCATCACTAGCAATATAGGGTGGGTTACTCACAATAATATTAAACTGTTGAGCTGTTAAATGGCTAAACCAATTACTTTGCATAAATTCAACATTAGTAAGCTTTAATCTTGCACGATTTTTTTCTGCTAACTGAATGGCCTCTTCGATAAAATCCACACCCACAACCTGTGCTAGAGGCAGCTCGCTTGCTATAGCTAAGGCAATCGCGCCTGTTCCCGTGCCTAAGTCTAAAATATGCAATACTTTATCTTTAGGCATATGATTTAAACAGGTTTCTACTAATAATTCAGTATCTGGTCGAGGAATAAGTGTCTGTTTACCTACTTGTAAATCTAAAGACCAAAACCCTTGCTCACCTAAAATATAGGCAATAGGTTCACCTTGTAGCCTTTTTTGTAAATACTTATTAAATAAAGTAAGCTGTTGTTGATCTACTAACTTTTCAGGCCACGTATGTAAGTAGCTTGTTGGTTTATTTAAAGCAGCGGCTAATAATAACTCCAAATCTAAACGTTCTGTTGGAGAATCTGGCAATCGGCTATCTTTTAATAACTGTTGAATACTAATCATAAATGGCTAATTAAGTTTTTACTAATGCAAATTGGGCTATATATTTAGCAAGCATTGGCCCTGTTAAAATAACAGCAAATAAACGTAGCGTTTGCATTGCCATCACTAACCCAACATCTGCATGAACATCTATAGCGACTACCGAAAGAGAATCTAAACCACCTGGGCTAGTCGCCAGATAAGCAGATAAATAATCTACGTCTAACCACCAGCTCACACCTAAAGCAGAAATACCACAAAGGAAAACTAATAGTAATGATGCAATAATCATAATAGGCATGGCATACATAACATAGCGTAAGGTATCACGATCAAATCCTAAACCTATATATGCACCCATTACACCATAAGCAATGGCAATCATCCAATGTGGTATCAATAAATTTACAACACCTAATAATTGTAATACAGTCCCTAACAACATAGGAACTAATAAAAAACCAGCAGGCATATAACGTCCTATATTGACACCTACTACGAGTACAAGCATAGTAATTACAAAATTAATAAAGACACTTTGATCCCATTGCATAGTCGCTGGTTGAATATTTTGATATCCACCCACAGCAGCACCAAATACATGCCCAACCAATGCCGCCATTAGCACTACACAAATAACTCGAATATATTGCATCGTTGCCACTACACGCGCATCGGCACCATATTCTTCTGCCATCGCTACCATAGTAGCCGCACCACCTGGTGAAGTGCCCCAAGCAGCAGTAGAACCAGGTAAACCACCATAGCGCACACTTACAATACCGACTAATACACTTAGCACAAGCGTAACAATAGTAGCTACTAGCATCACATGCCATATTTGCAATATTTCTATTAAAATACCCATAGTCATAGCATGCCCAATTAAACAGCCTATTATTCCCTGACTAAACTTAAAATATACTTTAGGCATTCTAATTTTTGTGCCACTTACACCCATTATTACTGCACATAACATAGGGCCAAGTAATAACGCGGCAGGAACAGCAAACTTTTCTAATAGCCAACCAGAAAAACTTGCTACTACAATAAAGAATAACCATTGCACTACTGATAAATGAGTAGCTGACAATAACTTTTTTATAGCCATTGGGTACTTTTCATCTGAATATCAAACATCTTATTAACAATAAATCCAGTAAACTTTGTAGGAAAGTGGTTAAAAGTTTACCTTAACCTTAAGACACATCAAGAAAACCACCATAATATGCTTTATTATATGTGATTTATATAACACTGTTTCACTATTATTTATTTCTATAGCCTTAGTTTTATAGGCCCAGTAACTAATAAATAACGATGTAAGTAGTGATATACTATTACTTTAGATGAATATTAATTAACAAAAATCAATTTTCTTAGTGCTATATAGTGAATTTTAGTGATTAAAATAACTAAAATGAGAGGAAATACTACATATTAACGCTATTTATATAGTATTATTAGAAAAATTTTTTTTAAGAACTCGTAAAAGTTTGGTTTCAAGGGATTATACTATGGTAAAAGTTCATAAGTTGGTTGCTGCTATTGCTACTACCATTACTTTATCTACAACAAGTGCATATGCTCTAAATATGGGAGAGATTTCTTGGAAATCATCCTATGGTCAGCCATTAAATGCCAGAATCGAACTATCTGATGCGGCAGGTTTAAGAGCAGCAGATATCAAACCAAGCTTAGCAAGCCCTGATGATTTTGCTAAATCTGGTCTGGATCGTACGTCTGAACTTTCCAACCTAACTTTTAAAACAGTTCTTAGCGCGAATGGTAAAGGCTATATTCAAATAAGCTCTACCAAACCAGTAAAAGAACCTTATCTTAACTTTTTACTTGATGTAAATTGGCAAGGTAATAAAATTTCCAGAGAATATACTATTCTAATGGATCTCCCAGCTTCTGGTAATACTAATACTGCTGCCACTAAACCAGTTGCCAGCCAAGTAAGTACACCAAAACCAGTTTCTCAATCCACCATTGCTGGTGAAACTTACTTAACAGTACGTGGTGATACCCTTTGGTCTGTTGCTGAAAAGCTAAGTGATAATAATAGCTCTGCTGCTAAAACTGCTACAGCCATTTATAAGAAAAATCCTAAAGCATTTATTAATGGTAGTGCTAACCACTTATTAGCTGGTTATACATTAAAAGTACCTACTAGCAAAGAAATAAATGCTATTTCAGTGGCTGAAGCAACTACTTTACTACAATCAACTAAATCAGCAACAGCTGCAGCTGCTACTCCAGCAAAAACAGATGTTACTCCTACTAAACCAGCAGTAGTAGATAATAAACAAACTGAACAGTTACAAAGCCAATTAGAAAACTCTAAACAAGCACTTGATAATGCACGTCAAGAAAATGATGATCTAAGCACTCAGTTAGAACAACTGCAAGCAGAAATCAATCGTTTAGAAGAACTTTCTAAACAAAAAGACTCTCAAATAGAAGAAGCCAAAACAAAATTAGAACAACCAGCTACTAAACCAGTTGTTATTGATGAACCAACAGCTGACGAAAAGGCTGCTGAAGAAGTTGCTGCACAAAAAGCTGCCCAAGAAGAAGTTACTAAAAAAGCCGCTGAGGAAGCTGCTGCTAAAAAAGCTGCCCAAGAAGAAGCTGCTAAAAAAGCCGCTGAGGAAGCTGCTGCTAAAAAAGCTGCCCAAGAAGAAGCTGCTAAAAAAGCCGCTGAGGAAGCTGCTGCTAAAAAAGCTGCTCAGCAATCTAAACCAATTGCTCCAGTTAAACAACAAGATACAACACCAGAACCATCATTCATTTCATCACTTCTTGGTAACCAACTACTATTAATGGCTGGTGGTGGTGTTCTATTAATTATCTGTATAGTTGCCTTATTATTACGTCGTAAAAAAGCTGCCAATGACGATGCCACTGTAGTAGATTTAAGTAATGTTACACTAGATGATGATGACTTAAACGATCCAGAACAAACTGATACAGCCGCTGTTTCTAGCAATGGCTCGCAACCATCAACCAGCCCACTTTCTCAACTAGGTGAAGGAATGGGTATTATTGATAAAGCTGATATCTACTTAGCTTATAATCATTATGATGAAGCAAAAGACTTATTAATTAATGCACTACAAGATGATCCTACTAATACTGAATATCGTCTAAAATTAATGGAAGTTTATGCAGAACAAGGCGACGTAGGTAATTTCGAAACTGAAGAACAAGAACTAATTTTGTTAGACCCTCTTGCTCAACATAAAATAGATAGCTTAAAAGAAAAATACCCAACACTTGCAAGTGCACAATTTAACTTTTCTTCTCCAGCGACAGTAACTCCAACTGCTTTTGAAGAATCTCCACAATTTACTAGTTTTGAAACACCAGAAGAAAATACTTTTGGCACCTCTACTTCAGAAGAAGTATCAGATCTTAAAGAACCTGAAGCAACCGAAGTTAGTTTTGATTTTGATACTCTGTCTACTCCTACTACACAAGAAATTGCTGAACCTGAAGTAGAGAAAGAAGTAATTTATGAACCAGATCCAACTCGCGAAGTAGATGAGAGTTTTGAGTTAGAAAAGATAACACCTGACTCTACTGAGTTAGAAAAACCAATATTTGGAACAAACTTAGATGAAGATGAAAGTTTTAGTTCCGACTCAGCTATCTTTGACTTTGAAAAAGAAGAGGCACCACAAGAAGAACCTAAAGAAGAAGAGTTTAAATTTGACTTAGGTTTTAACAGTGCTTCTGAACCTCCTTTAGAAATAACAGATACTCATACGCCTCATGCAACATCCGAAGAAACTGCTGATGAGATGGATGATATTATTGAAAAGGACCAAGTTACTACTAAATTAGAATTAGTCCATGCTTATATAGATATGGGTGATACTGAAGGCGCACACGATTTATTAGAAGAAATCATACGTGAAGGTAATGATAGCCAACAAGCTGAAGCAAAATCTTTATTAGCTTCTATTGGTGGTGACAATCAATCTTCAACAACAGATGATTTCACAGCGACTATAGAACCACCAGTTCTTCAAGAAAATGAAGTAATTAAGGATGAAGACCCTGCTATCTCCTTAATTGATTCAACAGTCGATACTAAGACCTCGCTTGCCGAGTTAGACCTTGGTTTTGAACTGCCACCTGAAGATGAAGTATCTACTAAATTAGAACTAGCTAATGCTTATATTGAAATGGGTGATACTAGTGGCGCTAAAGATATTTTAGAAGAAGTCCTAAAAGAAGGTACTGCTGAACAAATACAACAAGCAGAACAGATCTTAGCCACACTTAAATAAACGATGATAGAAAAAAGTAGTAATTCGAATGCGGCAGCCGAAATGGCTGCCGCAAACGTTTCCAGAATAGCGCTTGGCATTGAATATAATGGTTCACGTTATCGGGGCTTTCAACGTCAGTTAGATGGCATACCAAGTATCCAAGAAACCTTAGAATTAGCCCTGAGTACAGTTGCTAATAGCCCTATTACTGTATCTGTTGCTGGCCGTACAGATGCTTGCGTACATGCAAGTGGACAAGTAGTCCATTTTGATACTCATGTAATTAGGCCTATGAATGCTTGGATCATGGGCACTATCGCAAATCTTCCTAAAGATATTAGTGTTACATGGGCAAAAGTAGTACCAGAGCATTTTCACGCGCGTTATAAAGCATTTGCTAGGCGTTATCGTTATGTTATCTATAGTGACCCTATACGCCCCGCTCACCTTTCTGATGAAGTTACATGGAATTTTCGCTCTTTAGATATTAATAAAATGCAGGAAGCCGCTAATTATTTTATTGGTACCCATGATTTCACCTCTTTTCGGGCAGTACAATGTCAAGCTAAATCACCTATTAAAACTATTTATCATTTTAAAGTAATACAATTTGGTAAATTGATTATTCTAGACGTTCGTGCTGATGCCTTTCTACATCATATGGTACGAAATTTTGCTGGACTTTTAATGACCATAGGTGCGGGCGAGCGCCCTATTAGTTGGGCAAAAGAAGCATTAGAAGCTAAAGATCGTACTAAAGCAGGTGTTACTGCCCCACCTTATGGATTGTACCTAGTTAATGTTGAATACCCTGAAGAATTTGATATTCCCAAACGCTTTATAGGGCCACATTTTTTATCGGGGCTAGAAATCTAATTAATAAAAGCTTATTACTGTGGATAAGCTTTTATTAACCAATCATCACCTATCGCTCTTATGTCTTTAATATTTAGAGAAATCGCTTCTGATATTGATTGTAAAGGTAAGTCTAATAATGGTCTTGCAGAAGAACCCAACAGTTTACTAGCCATAAAAATTTGATACTCATCCACTAGTTTTGCTTGAGTAAAAGCACCTGCCAACGTTGCTCCTGCTTCAACTAATAGCTCATTAACAGCATAATCTTTAGCCAGTATTTTTAATAACGCTAATAAATCTATATATCCCTGTTTATTAGCAGGTAATTGTAACCAATATTGATCATCTCTTAACGTGTTTGGTATAGGTAAACTAGAAACAGTTAATGAATAAGGATATTGGTAAAAAGCTTTATCAAAGGATACTCGCCCCTTACTATCAACAAGCACTCTTAAAGGGATTCTCTTTAAAGCTAAATTAGTTAATGTGTCACTTAATCCTAATTCTTCTGCTCTTATTGTTAGCTTTGCATCATCAAATATTACTGTATCAGCGCCTGTAATAATAGCACTACTCTGTGCTCTTAATCGTTGTACTTCACTACGCGCAGCAGCTCCTGTAATCCACTGACTCTCACCACTAGCCATTGCTGTACGACCATCTAAACTCATCGCTAATTTAACAGTAACATAGGGTAAATCTGAACGCATACGTTTAATAAAACCTTTGTTCAAGGTTGCCGCTTCTTGTTCTAATACACCACAAATAACCTCAATACCAACAGCCTGTAATTTTGCGATACCTTTTCCTGCCACTTGAGGGTTAGGGTCTTGCATAGCAATCACAACTTTGGCAACACCTGCATTTACCAAAGCATCTGCACAAGGTGGTGTTCTACCAAAATGACTACAAGGCTCTAAAGTAACATAGGCTGTTGCGCCTTTTGCTTTCTCTGCTGCCTCTCGTAAAGCATAAACCTCAGCATGTGGCTCACCGGCCTTTTGGTGCCACCCTTGCCCAACAAGCTGATTATCGGCAACAATTACACAACCAACACGTGGATTGGGATGAGTAGAATAAATACCTTGACGAGCCAACAGTAATGCTTTGCTCATCCATAATTGATGATTATTCATTATTCTTATCAATATTTTGTGAAAGGCGCTCTACCTCATCACGGAAAGCATTAATATCTTGGAAACTACGGTATACAGAGGCAAAACGGATATAAGCAACCTCATCTAATCCTTTCAACTCCTCCATTACAAGCTCACCTACTTTTAGTGAACTAATTTCACGTTCACCCGATGCCCTGAGTTTATGTTTAATTCTTGCTAATGCTTCCTCTAATAACTCCATACTTACAGGCCGTTTTTCCAATGCCCTAAGCATACCAGCCCGTAATTTATCTTCATTAAAAGGCTGACGCGTTCCATCTTGTTTAATTATCCGCGGCATAACTAATTCTGCTGTTTCAAACGTTGTAAAGCGCTCACCACATTCAATGCATTCACGTCTGCGTCTAACTTGATCTCCCTCAGCCACTAAACGTGAATCAATCACTTTTGTATCATGAGTACCACAAAATGGACAATGCATAATAGGCCTTCCCCCCGTGAATATAAGATCCTAGATAAAGTTTTAGTTATTGTACTGTATTACCTATAGCATTTTTATTCTTTATTAACTATTTTGCAATCTATTTAATCAATATCATTGAGTAATTTAATTAACTCAGGTAGTGTTATGCAATTTCTATGGACTGATTTTCTATACCGAGTACGTTATGTCAAATAAATTAGAACAACTTCGCCAAATTACTACTGTTGTTGCAGATACAGGGGATATGGAAGCAATTGCTCGATTAAAACCTGTAGATGCTACAACTAACCCATCACTATTATTAAAAGCTGCTGCATTACCACAGTATCAACAACAACTAAATCAAGTAAAACAACAAGCCAAAGAAGATATTGGTATTGCTTGTGATACTTTTGCAGTACTGGTAGGTAAAGAAATACTAAATGTTATTCCAGGAAAAATTTCTACTGAAGTAGATGCTAGACTCTCTTTTGATAGCCAAGCAACGATAAATAGAGCCAAAAGACTTATCAATATTTACCAAGCACAAGGCATTAATAAAGAACGTGTTTTAATTAAAATTGCTGCCACATGGGAAGGTATTCAAGCCGCAAAACAACTTGAAAAAGAGGGTATCCAAACTAACTTAACCCTATTATTTTCATTTGCTCAAGCCGTTGCTTGTGCAGAAGCTGGTGTTTTCTTAATCTCACCTTTTGTTGGTAGAATTTATGATTGGTATAAGAAAGCTGAAAACCGTGACTTTACCGCTGTAGAAGACCCAGGTGTACAATCTGTTAGTCGTATTTATCATTACTATAAACAATACAACTACTCAACCATTGTAATGGGTGCTAGCTTCCGTAATATAGGCCAGATTGAACAACTAGCAGGTTGTGATCGACTAACTATTAGTCCAGACTTATTAGAAAAGTTAGCACAAGATAATAATGACCTTCCTCGTATACTATCTCCAGAGCAAGGAACACAAGAAACTCAACAAAGTTTATCGGAAAGCCAATATCGCTGGCATATGAATGAAGACGCAATGGCTACAGAAAAACTAGCAGAAGGTATTCGTGCCTTTGCTCGAGACCAAGAAAAATTAGAAAAATTATTAGCTGTTTAATAACCACTAAATCAACTACAGGCAGTTTATTATTAAACTGCCTATTCTATACTTTAAATATTTTCTAATTTTTGTGCAGACCAAGCACCAATTATACAGCCTACCGCTAAGGTAATTAATACCACATCAAGACTTGCCCATGAACTTAATGCTGCGAGTATTGAACCTAATATCAACACTAAAATCCCTGTAATGGTATTAGATAACGCAATATAAAGTGCCCTGCTTTCTCCATCCCCCATATTGACAATATAGGTTTTACGACCTATACCAATCCCTGTTTCACCAATCACAACAAAGCCATAAGCAAATGCATACGGCCAGACTGTACTACTAATACTTTCAGGCAAATAACCAAATAGAGTAATAGCAAAACAAATAACAGCTACCACTAATCCACTATCTCGCATAACATTACGGCTAGAATGATCAGCATATTTACCCCAAAAAGGACTAGCAACCATAGTGGCTATGCCCGAGATTAATACTAGAATACCTAAACTACCCAAATTTGCACCGCTATGTTTTCTACCCAAAATAGCAATATAGGGTAAGGCCAAAGCACTAGAAAGCAGTAATGAACGGCTAATATTAAAATGTAAAAACTGCTTATCTGTTTTCAATAATTCCCAAGCTCTCACTAAACTACTTTTTTCTTTTAATTCTTGTTCTATTTCACTTTCAGGTTCAATTAAACGAGCGCAAAAGATAATATCAACAGCCCAACCTAAAGTAGCTAATAGCAATAACCCAGCTACTATTGGCCTACCGGGTTGATCAGTGAGTAATACTAATATCACGCCTGCAAGTAGCGTAATCCCCCCTGCAATACTGGTACTCCACCCCATTAAATGGCCGCGGCTTTCTTTATCAATGGTTTTAGCCATTACATCTTTACTAGTAATTGAGGTAACACCTCTTGCTAAAGAAAGAATAGTTAATGTTACCAATACTAATACAGACCCCCAGAAACCCTCTCCAGTAATGGCCAGTATTATTAACGCCACACCACATAAAGTTAATACCAAACAAGCATTAAACCATACCCATTTACGAATTTTTTTAACCCGTAAAATACTAGCGACAATTAATTGCGGTAATAAAGCACCTGCCTCACGAATAGGTACTAATAAACTCACTACCCATAATGGCGCATGCATAGCACTTAATAGCCAAGGTAAAATAAGGCGGGGGCTAATTAAGGAATCAGCTAATTTATTCCCTAAAGAAATCCACAAATGGCTAAAGAAATTGCGCTGCAATACCTCTTCATTTTTGGTTTGACTTGTTTCTTTTTGATCTTGTTTATTGCCACTCAAATAGTTATACAAACGTGTTGATAAATGCTTCTGTGACATTAACCTTACCTATTTAAGATACTTTAGTTATTAGTTCCCACTCTGTAATTATCTGCATTGCCTGTTCACTATTATCGCCACAAATAGTATGTTCTGCTTGGAAAGCTGAACATACTAAGGGACGTTCTGAACTACCGAATAATTGACAAAGATTTTGCTCATTAAGTTGTACACAGCGAATACCTGCAGGTTTACCATTAGGCATTCCTGGAATAGAAGAAGAAATAGACGGAGCAATACAACAAGCCCCACAACCCAAACGACATTCCATAAAAATATTATTAACTATATAAACAAAAAACCCTATTCACATAAGATGAATAGGGTTATTTATAACACTAATCTTTAATGTTGCCTATAGCGCTTTAGTAAGTTCAGGCACTAACTCAAATAAGTCACCCACTAAACCATAATCCGCTACTTGGAAGATAGGGGCTTCTTCGTCTTTGTTGATCGCTACAATAACTTTGGAGTCTTTCATGCCCGCTAGATGTTGGATAGCGCCTGAAATACCTACCGCTATGTAGAGTTCTGGAGCTACGATTTTACCTGTCTGGCCTACTTGGAGGTCGTTAGGTACATAGCCAGCATCTACCGCTGCTCGTGATGCACCTACCGCTGCGCCTAGTTTGTCTGCTAGGGCGTAAAGTAGTTGGAAGTTGTCGCCATTTTGTAGGCCACGACCACCTGATACAATTACTTTGGCTGCGGTTAGTTCTGGACGGTCTGATTTGGCTAGTTCTTCGTTGATAAAGCTGGATACGCCTGCGTCGGTTGCTTCGCTAATCGCTTCAATGGTCGCATTACCACCTTCAGCCGCTACTGCATCAAAACCTGTGGTACGCACAGTGATGACTTTGATGTTGGCGCTTGTTTGTACGGTGGCAATAGCATTGCCTGCGTAGATGGGGCGTTTGAAGGTGTCTGGGCTTTGTACGGCGATGATTTCTGAGATTTGGTCTACATCGAGTAGGGCTGCTACGCGTGGTAGGTAGTTTTTACCATCGGTTGTGGCTGGCGCTAGGATGTGGCTGTAGTTGTTGGCTAGGCCTAGAATAAGTTTGGCTACGTTTTCAGGTAGCATGTGGGCATAGGCTGCATTGTCTGCTAGTAAGACTTTGCTTATGCCTGGTACTTTTGCCGCCGCGTCAGCTACTGTTTGGGCATGTTGGCCTGCGACGAGGATGTGGATGTCTCCACCAATTGCTTGGGCTGCCGCTACGGTGTTGAGGGTGGCGGTATTTAATGTTGTGTTGTTGTGTTCTGCTATAACAAGGATTGTCATTAGATCACCTTCGCTTCGTTCTTTAGTTTGTCTACGAGTTCTGCTACTGAACTTACTTTGATACCTGCTTTACGGGCAGCAGGGGCTTCTACTTTTAGGGTGGTTACGGTGTTGTTGACGGTAATGCCTAGGTCAGCAGGGTTGGTAGTTTCTAATGGCTTTTTCTTGGCTTTCATGATGTTAGGGAGTGAAGCATAGCGTGGTTCGTTAAGACGTAGGTCGGTTGTTACTACGGCTGGTAGGGTTAGTGCTACGGTTTGTAGTCCACCATCAATTTCGCGAGTAAGGTTGATTTTGTCGCCCGCTACTTCTAGTTTGGAGGCAAAGGTACCTTGTGAGTAATTACCTAGGGCGGCTAACATTTGGCCTGTTTGGTTGTTGTCGGTATCGATGGCTTGTTTACCTAGGATAATGAGTTGTGGTTGTTCTTTGTCGACTACTGCTTTTAGTACTTTGGCTACGTTGAGGGAGCTTAGGTTGTCTTCGGCTTCTACGAGGATAGCGCGATCAACGCCTAATGCTAAGGCGGTACGAAGTTGTTCTTGTGCCGCTACTGGGCCTACTGATACGGCAACTACTTCGGTGGCTATGCCTTTTTCTTTTAAGCGAATTGCTTCTTCTACCGCAATTTCGCAAAAGGGGTTCATTGACATTTTGACATTAGCTAGGTCAACTCCCGTATTGTCTGCTTTAACACGGACTTTTACGTTGTAGTCAACCACTCGTTTAACTGCTACAAGAACCTTCATGGGTGTCCTCTTTCTCTTCTTCTGTGGGTGAAAAATAGCCTAACTATAGACATATATTATAAAAATTATAACCGCATGGGATGCAGTTAGTTTAACGCGAATAGGTTAATTGTTCTAGTTAATTGACCAAACTCAGTTACTTTATTTAACAGTCCATTATATAAAGTAACAGCTCTTTAAATGACTTTTAAGCATTTTTTAACTATTATGTTAATGTTTAAAAATCATTACATATTATAATTACATATTGCCTTAATATATTGGAAAGCCACAATGAAAGCATCTGATAAAACCATAGAACGTATTTATAATGCTGCCGAACAATTATTTGCAGAAAAAGGTTTCACAGAAACATCTTTACGCACCATCACTGCTGAGGCTGAAGTTAATCTAGCTGCAGTCAATTATCACTTTGGTTCAAAAGAAGGTTTAATTAAAGCCATTTTTTCGAGATATTTAACACAGTTTTGTTCTGAGCTTGAAAAGAAACTAGATTACTATGAGTCAGCACAAAATGCTACGCCTTCAACTGAAGAGCTGTTAGCCATCTTTATGGAATTAATTGTGTCCGTCAAATCACATAGCCCAAAAGGTGTGGTTACCTTTATGCGCTTATTAAGCAATGCATTACTACAAAAACAATTATTTTTGCATGAATATATGAGTAATGATTTTGGTATTGTATTCTATCGTTATGGATTACTGCTGAGAAAAGCGGCTCATGATGATAATATTTCAGAAGTAGAATGGTTTTGGCGATTACATTTTGGCTTAGGTACCATCTTACTTAATATAGCGAGTTTGGAATATTTTAGAACGTTAATGAAAAAGGAATTTAAAACCTCAATTAAAACATCACAAGTTATTCAGTTAATGACTCCTTATATTACAGCTGGGTTATTAGCTGCACCAGCATTAAAAGATCAAACGCTAGTGAATGCAAAATACGATATTTCTAAACTAAAATAAATCTAATGTTAGATCAACTTATTGTTTCCATTGCTGATCAGAAGCTTTATGGCTTTAGACAAGGGAAGTTAACGTTAACCATACCAGTCTCTACTGCTTTAAAAGGAGCTGGACAGTTACAAAACAGTAATTGCACACCGCTTGGCAAACACTTTATAAGAGCTAAAATTGGGGCTAATTTACCTATTAATGCCGTACTCAGTGGAAGACGTTGGACAGGTGAGATTTGGTCATCTGAATTAGCTCAACAACACCCGAATAGAGATTGGATATTAACTCGTATACTATGGCTTAGTGGTTGTGAATTAGGTTTTAATCGACTAGGTAATGTTGACACCTTTCGTCGTTACATCTATTTGCATGGCACACCTGACATAGAGCCGATGGGCATCCCTCTCTCTCATGGATGCATTAGGTTACGCAATACTGATATAATTAAACTCTTTGAATTAATACCAATTCACTGTCCTGTAGAAATCAGTGAACAACCCTATACAGAATAAGGCATCTTATGCAAGGCTCATTAATGGTTGATATTGAAGGTCTTTGGTTGACTGCTGAAGACCGTCAATTTCTAAAACACCCTGAAATTGGTGGCTTAATATTATTTACTCGTAATACAGAAGACCCTAAACAAGTAAGAGAGCTATGTGCTTCTATTCGAGCTATTCGCCCTGATTTAATTTTAGCTATTGATCAAGAAGGTGGTCGTGTACAACGGTTACGTCAAAATATGCTAAAACTCCCTGCTATGGGAAGCTTTATTGAACATCCTAATGCACTAGCGCTAGCTAATTATTGCGGTTGGTTAATGGCTACGGAAGTATTGGCTATTGGCCTTGATATTAGCTTTGCTCCTGTACTTGATATTAACTATGATAGAAACCAAGTTATTGGCAAACGCGCTTTTGCTAATAATCCTGAAAAAGTAACTGAGTTAGCTAGTGCCTTTATAACTGGTATGCAAAAGGCCGGTATGCAAGCCACAGGTAAACATTTTCCAGGACATGGTTGGGTAACAGGTGATTCTCATTTTGTTATTCCAGAAGATGAACGTTCTTTAGATGAAATTAGAAAAACTGATTTAATTCCTTTTACAAAACTCTCTCAACAATTAGTAGGCATTATGCCTGCTCATATCATCTATACCCAAGTAGACAATAAACCTGCTGGTTTTTCTGCATACTGGATACAAACTATTTTACGCCAAGAACTACAGTTTAAAGGGATTATTTTTAGCGATGACCTATCTATGGTTGGTGCCCATGCAGTAGGTGATATTCATAATCGTGTAGCAGCTGCTTTTGGTGCAGGTTGTGATATAGCCTTAGTCTGTAATAATCGAGCTATGGCAGAAGAGGCTTTAATTTCCACTCAAAAACTAAACATACTACCTAGCCAAAAACTAGCAATGATGAAAACTAAAGTAACACCTAGCACTGACTATAAATCTCAACCTGACTGGTTAGAAGCTGTACGGACTTTACAACAAGCACAGCTACTCGTATAAAAAATCTGTTATAAAAAAAGGTAATCATTTGATTACCTTTTTTATTTATCTACCAATAATAACTCTTTAGAATCGATAATTAAGATTAAGTTGCCCCTGATACTGATCAAATTTACTGCGTCCCCATTGACCACCAACTTGAGCCGAAACGTTTAATTGATTAGTTATATTACCTTGCAAGCCTAACTTAGCCTCAAAGCGATTTTTAGGCATACCATCTCGCAATTCAGTACCATTAAACTCTAACTGATTTTTGGCTGTATTATTAATCCAATTCATCTCTATAAATGGTTCTATAGCCTGTTTACGTTGGGTATCTCTTGCATGCAAACGTACCCCCACCCTCGACATCAAGCCACTTCCTTTATTGTCTGTTACCCACAACTCATTATGTCTATCATATAAATTATCTGTATCATAATAATGATACGTTAACTGTACTTGTGGTGTTGCAACCCACTGAGTGGTCTGTTGCTGGCCTAATACTAAGCCATATCCAATTTCTAGTGAATTACTCCATACATTACTATTATATTTTTTATTGCCTGAAACTTCTTTGCCTTTGGTCTCATTACGGAACCAACCATATTGCGACCAAGTATCCACATATAAGCCTAGTGCAGAGTCATCATTTTGGAACCAACTAGCATAAGTACCCACGTTATAGCCTTTAACAGAAGAGTCTGCTTTAATACGTGTAGAGCGTGAGGTACTGGTATTTTCATAATCACCATAACCAGCCATAATCCCTACATGCAGATTACCTTCATTTAAGCGCCATACACCTAGATCACTACCTAACTGCATGATATACATACGATCTCTATTACTAAGACTGTCATGAACGCTATGCCTGCTGCCATGAGTCATCTTAGTACGTAACCACAAAGTATTTAGTTGTGAGGTATCTGTTGAAGCTGCCGTGGATGATGCTAATAAACGATCTCTTAATTGTTGATTAAACATCTCCGTAGCGGCTACTTGATTAGCCAAATAAGCACCAACAATGGGATTGATAGCATTTGGCATATTTTTTAAATACCAACTATAGGCACTGGCTGAGCCACCTTGATAAAGACCATATTGATAAATACCATTCACTACAGGTCGCCCTAGAGCAAAGGCATTATTAGAAGAATTACCATTAACCTGTATAACCTCTATACCATCACCTGTTAAATAACCATACGAACTACCAGCAGTAGGTGTAATAAATACTTTAGTTGCACCAGTACCCGTTATTGCATTGTCTATAACAAGCTTGTCACTTATGCCTCCAGTAGTTGCAATATAAGTATTTAAATATAAAGCACCACCATTAGAAACAAAGTTACCTGCTCCTGCATTACCAATTGTTAACGTATTACCTGCCAAACTATTTTGGCCTGTCCTTAAATCAATCACACCATTATGATTAAAGTTAGCAAGGCCTGTTAAAGAAGCTTGAGTAGTAGTACCTGTATTATTTTTATTTGATAAAGCTAATACGCCTGAATTATTAAAGACACCATTTGCTCCAAAACTACTAACACTATTTGCTTTAGCTCCACTGCCAAAATTCTGTAAATCAAAGCGACCATTATTATTGAAAATAACATTATTACCCGAAAGACTGACATAACCTGTCATCAAATTGTTATTATCTATTGTAGTACTCCCAGCACTTCCACCAACAATTGCACGGTCACTGGTTGCACTAATAACACCATCATTAGTTAATATTTGATTACCCGAAGTACTTGCTATATTGACTGTTGCACCTGCTCCATCTCCTCCATGAACATGAATACCCTCTGCAACATTAATAATGTTATCGCCTGTACCGGTTTGACTATATATAGCCGTTGAATTGCTGCTACCTTGTACCAAAATATTAGATTTAATATCTAACCTAGCAGAATCTGTAGCTGTTGTATAAATACCAAAACTATTTACACCATCAGCAGTAATTGAACCTAAGTTTTCAATTTCTACTACATTACCGCTTGCCGCAATACCATAAGCACTACCAGATGCTGAAGTAGAAGTAATTTCTGACTTTGTATTAATAATGGTAGAACTAGACCCTTCATCAGCTCTTATAGCATAACTTGTTGCTGTACCATTTGATATAGCAATAATACTACCACCACTGTCTTGTTCTTGAATCGTGATATTAGTACTTCCATCACGACCTGCATAAATAGCAGTTACATAATCAGCATTACCTGTTGCTTTTATAATATTAGTCCCTACAAGCTGAATATCAATCGTATTAGCCCCATTAATTGAATATGCGAGTATTCCTATCGATGGATTGGCAACAGTCCCTATTACATCTATATTTATATCTTCTAAATTTAGAAGATGGATTTGCCCACTGCTATGTGATTCTGATAATACTCCTATGGTATTTGGGGGAAATCCACCTGTAGACACTAATTTAACAGTAGAGTTACTAATATTAGTGGTTAATGTTGCATTAGCACTATAGCTACCGGTTCTAACTGCATGCGAGACATTATTTTGATTTAAATCAATAGTGCTATCTGTTAAAGTTAAAGTTACATCACCAAGATAACTACCCATTTCAGGGTTTCCTAATATAACTCCACCTCCTAAAACAGAAGTATCAACAATAGATGTTATAGTCTGATTATCTACTGTGAGATTTGAACCTGTTGGATTTTGGTAATTTGGGTCTAAAGCAAAGATAGGTTTTATGATAAAAATAAGGGAAACACTTAATAGCAACCTCCCTGTAAAACATTTTGCAAACATACTATTATTCCATTAACAACATTTAAGGCTTTTTCTATTATAATCAATCAAATAAAAATTTGTATTAAATATATTAAGATTTAAGTCTTATTGCAAAAATATAGCTAATATGATAATTATTTCAATAAATTCATTAATCTATCCTTAGCTGGCTGATAACCTAAGTTTGCTGCTTTTTGAAACCATTCTTTAGCTAATGCGGTATTTTTATTTACTATATCCCCTTTTTCATATATATCACCCAACAAAAACATTGCTACTACCCTATTCTGTTTAGTGGCCAACTCATACCAATACACAGCTTGTTGACCATCTTTTGCAACTCCCCTTCCATAACGGTATAAACTTCCTAAAATCACCATTGCTTCCCCATTATTTTGGTCAGCTGCACGTTTAAACCAGTAAAGTGCTTCTTCGTTATTTTCATCAATATCTTCACCTAATAAATAGAACCAACCTAAATTAATCTGAGCTTCTGTATAATTTTGAGCAGCAGCTTTGCGATACCAATAAACGGCACGGGCTTTATTTTGGACAGTACCTATTCCTTTATCAAACATACTAGCTAGATGAAACTCAGCCTTTGGATTACCCTGCCAAGCACTACGCTCATACCAATAAACAGCTTGTCCATTATCTCTTGGAACAATCCAACCATATTGATAATGCCAACCTAATAAAAATTGCTGCTCAGCATTACCTTGTTTTGCTCCCTCTATAATATTATTTTTATAATTATAATTTTGCACATTACGAGAAATACAACCCTGTAATACCAATACAATAAGTATTAATGCACAGAAATTTAGCCATTGTTTAAAAAATAGATTATTTTTCATCTGGAATAACAAGCTCACTGTTATTTATAATTAATAGTTAATTTAACGTATTCTACACTGCAAAGTGTAATAAATTTAGTACAATAACCCTTTTAACTTAATGGAAATAACGGCAGATATCATGACAACCCGCAAAATACTTGTTACCAGTGCCTTACCCTATGCCAATGGTTCTATACATTTAGGCCACTTAGTTGAATATATTCAAACTGATATCTGGGTTCGTTTTCAAAAAATGCGTGGTCATCAAGCTATTTATGTATGTGCTGATGATGCTCATGGATCAGCCATTATGTTACGTGCTGAAAAAGAAGGCATTACTCCAGAACAATTAATTGATAATGTTCGTGCAGAACATAGCACAGACTTTGCTGATTTCTTTGTAGCATTTGATAATTTTTACTCAACCCATAGCACCGAGAATAAAGAACTATCAGAAAAAATTTACTTAAAACTAAAAGAACAAGGTCATATTGCTACTCGACCAGTAACTCAATATTTTGACCCTGAAAAACAAATGTTTTTAGCTGATCGTTTTATTAAAGGTACTTGTCCTCGTTGTGGTGCAGAAGATCAATATGGCGACAATTGTGAAAAATGCAGTGCTACTTATGATGCAACTGAATTAAAAAATCCAAGATCCACTATCTCAGGCGCTATTCCTGTACTTAAAGAATCTATGCACTTCTTCTTTAAATTACCTGATTTCACAGAGCTGCTTAGAACATGGACACGTAGCGGTTCATTACAGGATTCTGTTGCCAATAAATTAGCTGAATGGTTAGATTCTGGTTTGCAAGAATGGGATATTTCTCGTGATGCGCCTTACTTTGGTTTTGAAATTCCAGGTGAGCCTAACAAGTTTTTCTATGTATGGCTAGACGCTCCTATTGGCTACATGGCTAGCTTATTAAACCTATGTAAACAACGTCCAGAATTAGACTTTGATAGTTTTTGGAAAAAAGACTCTAATGCAGAGGTTTACCACTTTATTGGTAAAGATATCGTTAACTTCCATGCCCTATTCTGGCCTGCGATGTTAGATGGTGCAGGCTATCGTAAACCTACTGCAATTAATGTACATGGTTACCTAACTGTTAATGGCTCAAAAATGTCTAAATCAAGAGGGACATTTATTAAAGCCCGTACTTACTTAGACCACTTACAACCAGAATACTTACGCTATTACTATGCTAGTAAACTTACTCGTACTGTTGATGATCTTGATTTAAGCCTTGATGACTTTATTCAAAAAGTAAACTCGGATTTAGTAGGTAAAGTAGTTAATATTGCTAGTCGTTGTGCTGGCTTTATTGCTCGTGGTAATAATAGCGTATTAGTAGAGGCAAACCCTGCTCCAGAATTATGGCAAACCTTCCAAGAGACTATTCCAACAATTGCCGATGCTTATGAAGCCCGTGACTTTAACAAAGCAATGCGTGAAATTATGGCATTAGCCGACCAAGCTAATGCATGGATTGCTGACAAAGCACCTTGGACATTAAATAAACAAGAAGGTAAACAACAACAAGTTCAAGAAATTTGTGCATTAGGTATTAACCTATTCCGCTTATTAGTACTTACTTTAAAACCTGTATTACCAGAGTTAGCTAAAAAAGCCGAAGCTTATTTAAATATCGAACCATTAACATGGGCTGATTATCAAGCACCTCTAGCTAATCACCAACTTAATGAGTTTAAACCCTTAATGACACGTATTGAACAAGAGCAAGTTAATGCAATGATAGAAGCCTCTAAAGAAGACTTAAAAGCTGAAGGTGTACCTAAAGGTAATGGCGAATTAACAAAAGACCCATTAGCACCAGAAATTGAATACGATGCTTTTGCTGCTGTCGATATGCGTGTCGCTAAAATTATCAAAGCACAACATGTAGAAGGTGCTGATAAATTATTACAGTTAACCTTAGATATTGGTGACCAACAACGCAACGTATTTGCAGGTATTAAAAGTGCATACAAAGACCCAAGCCAATTAGAAGGCCGCCTAACTGTAATGGTAGCCAATCTAAAACCAAGAAAAATGCGTTTTGGTATGTCCGAAGGAATGGTAATGGCCGCAGGCCCTGGTGGTGAAGAAATTTACCTACTAAGTCCAGATAGTGGTGCAATACCAGGACAAAGAGTTAAGTAATATATAAATTATTAAGAGATTAATTAAATGAAAAAAATAGTTATTGTAAGTATATGTTCATTATTTTTGATGGCCTGTGATAAAACAGAAAATACAACTGATACTGTTACAGGTTTAACAGGTAATTGTGTAGACACATTAAAAGCTTACGATGAGCTTAACGCTTATATATATGATGATAAGGCTTCACCTTTATACAATAAAATAACTATAACTGAGCGTGAACAAAAAAGAAATTCTATGATAAATAGCTTAAAGACACGTTCACAAGAAGAATGTAAACATCAAGCAAATACTGTACGAATATCTATGGCACAAATAAAAGCTGAAGACACCCATCACTAACCACAATGTTAACTTCCTTAATGCCTACCTATATATAATAATTATATAGGTAGGCATTTTTTATTAAATTCTATATTATTTATGGATAATATTAAGATTTTTAATTATTAATAATTTTATTTTGCATGATAAATAATATAGTAACAACTTATACCCTCCCCCAACTCCGCCAAATAGAGCAAACTGCTGAGCAGGCAGGGATTGACTTAATGCAACGAGCAGCACGCTCTACTGCTGACTGGGTAAATCATCAATATCCTACCGCTAGCCATATTTTAATTGCTGTAGGAACAGGCAATAATGGTGGCGATGCTTTATGGGCTGGGTTAAATTTACATTCCCGAGACTATCAAGTTACACTTTTTATTCCCGAGCCAGTGGCAAGCCCTGCGGCTATAAAAGCTTTAGCACTATGCCATATTAATAAGCTACCTATAATTACTCATCTAGATCAGTTAACAACGCGGCCTAAACTAATAATAGATGGTTTATTTGGGATTGGTTTAAACCGTCCATTATCTGAAAATTGGCAACAGTTTATTAGTCAATTAAATGCTTTTAATTTACCCACTTTAGCTTTGGACACTCCATCAGGCTTAGATGCTTACACTGGTACAGTGTATGGCTCTGTTATTAAAGCAACAACCACTTTAACTTTTTTAGGTGATAAGCCCGCCTTACATACAGAGGAAGGAAAAAAACTAGCTGGCGAAGTGATTGTTGATATTTTAGATTTACCTAAAAATATGATTCCAACATAACATACAAAAAATAAAGGCAATACTGATAAAGTATTGCTCTTAGGATTAGCACAACAATAAATTAACGGTTAAATGCATTCACTAAACTATTAATATTTAGCTTGTACATTTTGTACTGTACCTGTTGTAAAACTAGCACTACAAGTTAATAGGCTTATTATCACAAACACATCTATAACGCTCTTTAGCAGACTTATTAAAATCTTTTGCTACACTAATAACTGATCTAAGTTTTGAGTCTGTCATTATGCCCAATTTCTTTATAGCGTCTTTATTATTTGGATCTTCATAATAAGCTGAAAAGCCATATTTTTGCTTGGGAGCAGTAGTTAATTTTGCTGGTTCATTAGTGGTTGATACTTTTCTATCATCGCACAACCATAAAACATATTTGCAACTAAAGCACTATCTATTAATAGACTAGTTTTACTAATTTTTTTTCATATTAATTCAACAAATTAAGTTGGTAATTAAAATATAACAAGCTCTATTTTACTAGTCTATTAATATTGTTTAGTGCCATTAATCACATTTATAGTTTACTATTTATCCTTCAATTTCTATCAGTAATTCGCCTTGATTAACAGCATCACCACCCTTAATATGAATAGCTTTAACAACACCATCAATTGGGGCTTGAATTTCTGTTTCCATTTTCATCGCTTCAGTAATAAAGAGCGCTTGACCTTTTTTAACAATATCTCCCTCTTTTACTAATACGTCCACAACAGTGCCTGTCATACCAACAGATACATCACCTTCTTTAGAAGCTTGTTTACGTCCGCCAGCAGCACTCTCACCAGAAACTAACTGTTCGAATACTACCTCTTGTGGAATACCATCTACTGTTAAATAGAAGTGACGTTTTCCCTTAGCCTTAGCACTAGCACCCTTAATGTCAATACGGTAACTCTCACCATGCACATCCACCACAAACTCAGATACACCTTCATTAGAAACAGCTGCACCTGCACTACCAGCGGTAGGAATAGGTAATAACTCTTCAGGTTTTAAAGTACCAGCAGCACGTTCTTCTAAATACTTACGACCAATATCAGGGAACATAGCATAAGTTAATACATCTTCTTCAGACTTAGCTAAATCACCAATTTCTGCTCGTAATTGTTCCATTTCTGGATCTAAATAGTCAGCAGGGCGTGTTGTAATCACAAATGAATTACCAATTGCTTGGAAACGTAATTCTTCGTTAATTTCTCCTGGAGCCTTACCATAACGACCTTCTAAATAAAGCTTAACTTCATTAGTAATGGTTTTGTAACGCTCACCAGAAAGTACATTAAATAATGCCTGAGTACCCACAATTTGAGAGGTTGGGGTTACTAATGGCGGATAACCTAAGTCCTTACGAACCCTTGGAATCTCATCAAATAAATCATTAATACGATTTAAAGCACCTTGTTCGCGCATTTGGTTAGCAAGGTTAGAAATCATACCACCAGGTACTTGGTTTGCTTGTACACGGGTATCAACCCCAGTAAATGGACTTTCAAATTGGTGATATTTTTTGCGTACTTCGTAGAAATACATACCAATTTCTTGAATTAACTCTAAATCTAAACCTGTGTCATAAGGCGTATCACGCAACGCTGCCACCATTGATTCAGTAGCAGGATGACTTGTACCCCAAGCCATACTAGAAATGGCCGTATCAATATGATCGGCACCATTCTCAATCGCTTTTAATTGGCACATGGTAGATAAACCAGCTGTATCATGGGAATGGATAAACACAGGTAAATTTAAAGCCCCTTTTAATGCTTTGACTAAATCACCTGTCACAAAAGGTGTCAACAAGCCAGCCATATCTTTAATGGCTATCGATTGCACACCCATATCAGCCATTTGTTTTGCTTGCTCTACAAAAGACTCAATAGTATGCACTGGGCTAGTGGTATAACTAATTGTGCCTTGTGCGTGTTTACCTGCTTTATTTACAGCATCAATAGCCGCTTGTAAATTACGCACATCATTCATCGCATCAAAAATACGAAATACATCAATCCCATTTTCTGCTGCTTTTGCTACAAAGGCTTGCACCACATCATCACTATAATGGCGATAACCTAATAAATTCTGACCACGTAATAACATTTGTAAACGGGTATTAGGTAACGCTTTTCTTAATTGACGCAAACGTTCCCATGGATCTTCTTTCAAAAACCGTACACAAACATCAAAGGTAGCACCACCCCACACTTCTAAAGACCAATAACCCACTTTATCTAATTTATCGCAAATAGGTAACATATCCTCAGTACGAAAACGAGTTGCTAATAAAGACTGATGAGCATCACGAAGGATAGTATCTGTTATAAGAATCTTTTTAGTCATTTATATCTACCTTGCTGTTATAAACCAGTATAAGCAGCAATAGCTGCAGAGATTGCTAGCGCCAATTCTTCAGGTCTGCGTTTGATCGAGTATTCACTCAACTCAGGATGAGAATCAACAAAGCTAGTATTAAAATGGCCTGATCTAAAATCAGGATGTTTTAAAATTTCTTGGTAATAAGCGGCTGTGGTTTTAACCCCTTGCAAACGCATATCGTCTAATGCACGTGCGCCCCTATTAACAGCCTCTTCCCAAGTTAGCGCCCACACCACCAATTTAAGACACATCGAATCATAATAAGGCGGCACAGTATATCCTGTATAAATAGCCGTATCCGTTCTAACACCAGGCCCACCAGGCGCATAGTAATGGCTTACTCTACCGAAGGTAGGTAAGAAGTTATTTTTAGGATCTTCCGCATTAATACGAAACTGCAATGCATAACCCCTAAACTTAACATCTTCCTGCCTAACAGATAATGGTTCGCCAGCAGCAATTCTAATTTGCTCTCTTACAATATCAATCCCCGTAATTTCTTCGGTAATGGTATGCTCCACCTGAACACGGGTATTCATTTCCATAAAATAGAAATTATTATCAGAAAGTAGAAACTCTACTGTACCTGCATTTTCATAGCCTACTGCTTGAGCAGCACGCACTGCTAGGCCACCGATATATTGCCGTTGTGCTTCTAATAACTGTGGACTAGGCGCTATCTCAATTAACTTCTGATTACGACGTTGAATTGAACAATCACGCTCATATAAATGAATCACATTGCCATGGCTATCAGCCAAAATCTGTACTTCGATATGACAAGGATTAATAATACATTTTTCTAAAAACACCTCAGCACTTCCAAAGGCTTTAGTGGCTTCAGAAATAACACGGGAATAATTTTGCTTTAACTCTTCAGGGTTATTACAGCGACGAATACCTCGCCCACCACCACCAGAAGTGGCTTTTAACATAATCGGATAACCGACTCTTTCAGCTTCCCTTAAAGCCTCATCCACATCTTTAAGATTACCTTCCGTACCAGGTGTACAAGGAACCCCCGCTTTAATCATGGCATTTCTGGCTTGGGTTTTATCACCCATGAGCTGAATAACCTCAGGCGAAGGACCAATAAAACGAATTCCCTTTGCCTCACAGCATCTAGCCAACTCTGGATTTTCTGATAAAAAACCATATCCAGGGTGTAATGCATCACAACCAGCTTCTACTGCAAGATCAACTAATTTTTGGGGATTGAGATAACCCTCTAAAGGTTCTTCACCAATATTATAAGCCTCATCAGCACGTTTAACATGTAATGCATGACGATCAGCCTCACTATAAACAGCTACCGAACGAATGCCCATTTCGGCACAGGCTCTGATAATCCGTACAGCGATTTCTCCCCTATTAGCAATTAGGATTTTTTTTATCACATAGACTCCCATGCACTTATTGTTAGCAAAAGATGTAATAATTTAACTTATTAATAAATACAGGTACAATTAAACTTTATAATAATTAGAAGTTTTATAGAGAGAAGTCAGTTTTTATATACATAAAGTAACAATTTTAACTATATAAACTGATCTATAAAGAAGGGAAAAATAAAACCACACAAATACACAAAGTACCTGTGTGGCTTAATATTGGAACTTATAATTCTTTGATAGTTAACACATCATCTTTATTAATAGTGGTGTCTTTACCATCTAACTGTTGGAATCTATAGAAACCTGCATCAGCATCTAATTTTGGTTTGTCAGTTGTTTGAATTTGACGACCATCTTTCAATGTAATAACAGATGGTGTTGAACAACCTGCTAAAACACCTAAACTTCCAACTAATAATAAAGCAGCTAATGCTTTCAATTTCATATGTAATACCCCTTTTATAAAAATATACTTAATCTAAATACATTACTTTAGATATGTTTACCATTATAAAGTTCATTCGATTTAACATCCTCTCTACATTAGTCTATAACATCAACTTTATATTCATCGTCAACAAGAATATGATAGGCTAAATATTATTGAACGCTAATAAATTGGAACCATAACTATGCTAGAACCTTTGATTCTCGATCCACCTGCTCCTGTAGATTCAGCTATTATTTGGCTACACGGCTTAGGTGCCAATAAATATGATTTTCAACCAGTAGCACAAATACTCCAACAACAACTACTGCGTAATACCCGTTTTATATTGCCACAAGCCCCTAGCAGACCTGTCAGCTTAAACATGGGAATGTCCATGCCCTCATGGTATGACATTATCAACCTAACCATCCCAAGAGAAATTAACCTAACCGAATTAGAAGAATCAGCGCAAAGCGTTATAGAACTGATTGAGGCACAACGTAAACAAGGTATAGCACTAAATCGTATTATCCTTGCAGGTTTCTCCCAAGGTGGTGCCGTAGTAATGCATACAGCTTATATTGCCTACCCTGAAAATGTAGGTGGAGTAATGGCGCTTTCCACTTATGCCCCTACCTTTACTGCTGAAACAACCTTGGCAGAAGGTAAACAAACTATTCCCTCACTACACCTACACGGCACACAAGATAATGTAGTTGATATTAGCCTAGGCAAAGCCGCCTATGACTTCTTAAAAAATAAAGGTATTAGCGCTTCATGGCACGACTACCCAATGATGCACGAAGTTTGTAATGATGAAATATCAGATATAGCCAAATGGCTACATGACAAACTAGTTAAATAACACCTTCAACTAAAGCGTTAGCAATTTTGCATAACGCTTTAGTTACAGCTAAAAGACAATCTCTCTAAATAGTATTTAAATACTTACTTCACATAACAATGAAAAAATGGAATCCAACAGTTATACCACCATCTACCCTTTGCCCTAAAAAATATTGTTATTTTTTTCTAGAACCAAATGATTACTATACGCAAGGTTTACACAACAACCTAGAAGAGGCTATGACTGAACTCAAACTAATAGAGCAAAAAAGTTGTGGATGTGAGTTTGGTAATTGTATACGAATCAACAATAATGGTGATGCTGATTGGTACGAACCTTGTGAACCTGCTTTAGAAAGGGATGGCTTACCTCATGATTACTTTATAAATAAAACCACCAAAATTGATAACTGATATTAAGCTTAACTTAACCTTATTCAATTACAATACTGACAGTAAATTACTACATTATTATGGAAAAGCACCTATGAACCCTAAGAACATTGTCAAACTTAGTAATTTTATTGGCATTATTGCCATTATCTGTCTTATCTATTGGGTTTTTATATTTACTAGCGTCACTGTATTTGATCTAAAAATCTTCCGCCAACGAATGACTGAAACATTCCTGCTAAGCATATTTGGTATCATTACCCTAATGGCTGGAGCATTAATGATAAACATTATGTTTAATCTAACCCGTATTGCGGAAAAACATAATACCGACCAACAGTACCCAGAAAAAAATCTAAAAAAATGGCTGATTATATTAATGGTATCTTTCCCCTTGATATTCGGCCTATTGGTTTGCGCTCACCAACTATCTATCTATAAAAGAAAAGAAGTACTGATTAACTCAGCTCACTCCGTATTAGAAAACTACCCACAATATATACAACAAATAGCGGATTATTCTTTTGCAGAAAGCTGGATTAACTCAACCAAACAAACCTTAAGAGTTCTATCTCAAACAGATAGCCAACTACCACACCTAATAGTTATTGTAAAAGACCAACTGGATGAAAACTCACCTGTCTACCTCAGCTTTGGTGATCGTTACTATGATGAGAACAAACAATTAACTAAAATAGATTACCTATTTAAAACCACTAAACCACAACGTGAATATTTTGATAATGTATTTAAAGGACAAACCAAAGACATTCGCTACGAGCATAAAAACAGCTCCTATAAACTGTTCTACCCTTATCAATACAAAGATAAAACAGTTATCTTCTTATTTAGTGACTACTATTCTTATGGCAAACTAGGTAGTTAATATTTTTCTCCCTAAATAGCAACAAACCAACTATCTAGGGTAAAACTTAGCTACTTTTTATTGTTATATTAATGGTGGACTATGTATTGTACACCTTAAGGCGTAACAATTTTGAGAGTAATTGGGCAACCAAGCTATAACAGCTCTACCACCCTTTCTTTTTAAAAACCCAATTAAGAAAGGCTAGATAACTAGCCTTCTTTTGCCATACTTATGATTCTTATTTTAATTTTTATAAATTATTGTTCTTAGAAACTTTATGATTTGTATATTTACTGTCCCAAACTTTCAATATGCATAACCAAGATTAATGGATACTCTATTTCATCACTAATAGTAATAAATAGTGAACATTTACTTATGTTGGTCTCGTGTAATACTAAACTGACGATTATAATTACATAAAGCTTAAATAACTCATACTATCCAGTATAAAAACTCATGTTTAAATTTATTACTAATAAATTTATATACTTAGGAAAACCAACCACCATAGTCACAAAAAAAAATAACTTGCTAGCCCTATAGGGTAAGGCTAAACTAAAAAGGCTATAGCAAAATCTATAGTATGGGCTTGGCGGCTCATTTCATGCTAAACAGCTCAGCTACTGGCTAATCAGGCGGCAGGTATTTCTTTCTGCCTGTACTTTATAGCGGGCTGTGTACGGGACATCCTTCGGGATGTGTCGATTTTTAGCATGATCGGTCCGCCAACCTGTGCGCAGTTTCGCTTCCAAACTATTAATTTGTAAGGAGGCCCAATAAAGATACAGGAGTTAAACCGATGAGCTACAAAAAATCACCACCACACTTTGTAACCTTAAATTCAAACTTACAAAGCAATGGCGAAAGCGTTCTCTATTACAATGCTAATGCTTCTCTAGATGCTATATACGAATGCGCCATTGGTAGACTAAAAACTGTAACGGATCTATTAGAGAATCTCTACGAATTTAAGGCAGCCCCTACAAATACCATTATTGCCATTTGCTCTATTTCAACCTTACTTTTAAACGAAGCAGCCACTCTACTAGAAGAATTAGACCCTGTGGCCGTACAGCTAAGAAAAGAAAAATGATAAAGGCTAGTAATACTAGCCCTTTCAAACCTTATTAAAAACTCCCCTTATTCAATATTTCTTAATGCTTGAAATAAAGTAAATAGTTACCTTATTTCATCTTTAAAATCAGCAAATCGAATTTAATACATATCTACATTTAGGGGAAATTATCCCTATGACGACCAAGAAACGTAAATAGATAAAAACAAAACTACCTGCCTAACTATAAAATAAATAACTAAAATCACTTGCTAGCCTTATAGGGTAAGGCTAAACTAAAAAGGCTATAGCAAAATCTATAGTATGGGCTTGGCGGCCCATTTCACAAGACAAAGTGACTAGGTTATCTAGCTCACTGTATCAGTTCGCATATATTTTTTATGGCGGGCTGTGCACGGGATTTCCTTCGGGAAATGCCGATTTGTCTTGTGGTCGGTCCGCCAACCTGTGCACAGTTCCGCCTCCCTAACAATAAAAAGGGAGGCTAAAACAAGGATACAGGAGCAAAACCGATGAGCAACAAAAATAACCAACCCTACTTTATCGCCCTAAATGCTACATCTCAAAGCAATAGCGAAAGCGTCCTCTATTACAACGCTAACGCCTCACTAGACACCATCTACGAATGCGCCACCGCTAGGATACACGCGGTAATCAACCTACTAGAAAATCTCTATGAGCTAAAAACCCAAGAAAATACCATAACCGCCATCGCCTCCGTATCCACCCTACTCCTAAACGACGCCACTACTCTCCTAGAATCCCTAGAACCTATCGCTATGGAACTAAGAAAAGAGAAATAAAAAAAGGCTAGCAACGCTAGCCTTCTTTAAAACATATTTTCAGTTACTAAAACGATTTACTATTTCCATTCTTCTTGACATAGCTTCCAAAAATTTTACTCCCTTAGATTCAATATTGTATTTTCTTATTAGCCCCCACATTCTATCTCGATAATAACCTGATGGATTAGGGTCATCATGTATTCTTCTATGAATATCTTTTTTAAAATCTTCTTCAGTAATCTTATTAAACATAACACAAGCTACAAGTATATTTAATACTATTCCGTAATAACTAGTACTCATAGCATTTCCAATTACATCATTAGCCCATAATTGGCTTAATTTTTTTATTTTTCCTGCTATAAGTTTTTTATATTTTTCTGGTTCTTTTATCTTTAAAACTATAAGAGAACAAACAAATAAAGAATATATACTTTCATTTTCAGGAGTAAACTTTAACGCTATATTAAATAATGAAATACAATGTATTTGTTCTCTTAGTGTTAAATCATACTCTTCTGGCATCTCAGTAAATATACGCTGGATATCTTTCAAATCATCGGTATAGTTTAATACTTCTCTCCCTGATGCTTTTATATCATTTTCTCTTTGTTCTAATAAATCATGAATACTATATTTCTTTAATAAAATTTCTATAAATTTCCCTTTTGCAGGTTGAGGAAGTAAGTAATCAAAATCAATAAAACGTCTTAAATAACCATTTACATTCAAACTATCACCATAAATAGCCTTTATTGATGAACCTAACTGCTCTTTGTCTACCCCTAAAACAAAAATAATATTCTCAACATTAAAAAAGTGTTTTGCTTTCTCTAAAATTTCTATAGCAAAGTTAGGACGGCATCTATCTAATTCGTCAATAATAAAAACTAAAGGCTTTTGATCATTCTCACTAGTAATGCTACTTGCAAAGTTTGATAATGTTTCCCTGAAAGCTAATAATCCTTGCTTAGACTTTTCATAATGTTCTATTTGTTCCTTAGCCAGTGACTCAGCAAAATCAGATAATGTAGCCTCAGTTACCTGATCAAGATCTAAAGCTCCCATAGTTCCCATTTTTGCTAATACAGGAATACTACGTTTCAATAATGCACTACCTAATTTTTTAGCCTTATCAAAGTATTCTTTTGCTTTTGATTCATTACCATCTTTAGATATTTCATTAATTGAAGCACTGATCTCACCAATTAAACATACTAAAGCATCATCAGAAAAATCACTCTCCCATGCATTAAAATATAAAGTAGGAATACCTTCATTCTTTAAATGCTGCTTCCATATTTTTAGAAAAGTTGTTTTTCCCATTCCCCAAGGTGCATCAATACATATCACCATTGGCTCTTCAGATGAGGTAACAAACTCTGTTAATATTTCTGCACTTTCTTTTCTTTCTAAAACATCATTAGCGAAAGGGTCATCTTCTGGAATTTCAATTTCTCGACTTTTTATTATCATCATTTTTTCCTTTTACTAATGACATTAAAAATAAATAAAGATACTAGCTCCCCATTCGCCAAGTAGTGCCACTTTTACCATCTTCGATAATTACGCCCATAGCAGTAAGTTCATCACGAATGCGGTCGGACTCTGCCCAGTTTTTATTGGCACGAGCTTCTAAGCGAGCATTGATAAGTGCTTCAATTTTAGCGACATCCACATCGGTATTAGCTGTTGCACCTTGTAAGAAGTCATCGGCTGATAACTGTAATATACCTAATAGACTAGCTAGTTGTTTTAGTTGGGCGGCTAGGCCAGTAGCCGCTTGTAGATCATTATCTTTTAAGCGGTTAATTTCGCGCACCATATCAAATAGTACTGAACAGGCTTCTGGGGTATTAAAGTCGTCATTCATGGCATTGGTAAAACGTTCTATATAGGTTTCACCGCCAGCTGGTTGTGCTTCTGGTAAACCTTTTAATGCTAAATAGAAACGTTCTAATGCACCGCGGGCTTCTTTTAGGTTATCTTCTGAATAGTTAATTGGACTACGATAATGGCTAGCTACTAGCAGATAGCGCACTACTTCCGCAGGATATTTTTCCAATACTTCGCGAATGGTAAAGAAGTTGCCTAGTGATTTAGACATTTTCTCGCCATCTACACGCACTGCCCCTGCATGCATCCAAGTTTCAGCATAGGTTTTACCTGTAGCGGCTTCACTTTGGGCGATTTCATTTTCATGGTGAGGGAATACTAGATCAGGGCCACCACCATGAATATCAAAAGTTTCGCCTAGACAGCAGGTAGACATTACGGAACATTCAATATGCCAGCCTGGTCGACCTTCTCCCCAAGGAGATGCCCAACTTGGTTCACCTGCTTTAGCGCCTTTCCATAGTACAAAGTCGACAGGGTCTTGTTTGGCTTCATCTACTTCTACCCTTGCACCACTGCGTAAATCTTCTACTTTTTTGCGCGAGAGTTTGCCGTAGTCTTTAAATTTACCCACACGGTAATAAACATCACCATTGTTGGCAGCATAGGCGTAATCTTTTTCTACTAGATTGCCTATCATTTTATGCATACCATCAATATAGTCGGTAGCACGTGGCTCAATATCGGGTGGTAATACACTGAGTTTGGCTTCGTCTTGGTGCATGGCGCCAATCATACGTGCGGTTAACGCTGTAAAAGGTTCGCCATTTTCATTAGCACGGTTGATAATTTTATCGTCAATATCGGTGATATTGCGTACATAGGTAACATCATAGCCTAGATGACGTAACCAACGAGTTACCACATCAAAAGCTACCATTACTCGCGCATGACCGATATGGCAGTAGTCATAGACTGTCATGCCACATACATACATGCGCACTTGGTTATCTTTTAATGGCTTAAAAGGCTGTTTAGTTTTGCTGAGTGTATTGTAGATAGAGAGTGCCATTATTGCCCCCATGAATCACGCAGGGTAATAGTACGGTTAAATACTAGACTGTCTGGCTTGCTATCTTTACTATCTAAACAGAAGTAACCTTCCCGTTCAAATTGGAAACGATCATCTAAAGTAGCCTTTGCCAATGATGGCTCTGCTCGACAACCTTTTAGTATCACTAGTGAATCTGGGTTGATGTTTTCTAAGAAACTACCATCTTCTTGTTCCGTTTTATTAGGGTTAGCTGTTTTAAAGAGACGATCATATAAACGCACTTCGCACTCGATACTTTCTTTAGCAGGTACCCAATGAATAACGCCTTTTACCTTGCGGCCTTCTGGGTTTTTGCCAAGGGTATCTGGGTCATAGGTGCAATGTAGTTCTATAACATTACCGTTTGCATCTTTAATGGCTTTTTCTGCTTTGATTACATAACTCCCACGCAGTCTTACTTCGCCTTCTGGCACTAGACGTTTGTAACCTTTTGGTGGGTTTTCGTCGTAGTCACCTTGATCAATATAGATTTCACGGGCAAAAGGCAGTTGGCGTTTGCCTAGTTCTTCTATTTTAGGATGACGAGAAAGCTCTAAGATTTCTTGCTTATCTTCTGGGTAGTTAGTAATCACTACTTTTAGTGGTTTTAGTACGCACATAGCACGCGGTGCATTAGCGTCTAAGTCTTCACGAATACAGAATTCTAAAACGCCCATATCTACTACTGCATCAGCACGGCCTACACCAATACGTTCACAGAAATCACGAATTGAAGCAGGGGTATAACCACGACGACGGAAAGCAGAAATAGTAGACATGCGTGGATCATCCCAACCATTAACATGACCTTCTTCTACTAACAATTTTAGTTTACGCTTACTGGTAATGGTGTAGTTTAGATTTAAACGGGCAAACTCATATTGGTGCGGTGTTGCTGGCACAGGTAGGTTAGCTAAAAACCATTCGTAAAGCGGGCGATGGTCTTCAAACTCTAAGGTACATACTGAATGAGTAATGCCTTCAATCGCATCTGATTGACCATGGGTAAAGTCATAACTTGGGTAGATACACCATTTATTACCTGTTTGGTGATGCTCGGCATGGCGAATACGGTATAAAATGGGATCACGCATATTCATATTAGGTGATGCCATATCAATTTTAGCTCTTAAGGCTTTTTCACCGTCTTTAAATTCGCCTGCTTTCATTCTAGCGAATAGGTCTAGGTTTTCTTCTACCGTGCGATCACGATATGGGCTGTTTTTGCCGGGTTCACGCAATGTGCCACGGTATTCACGGGCTTCTTCTGGTGAAAGATCACAAACATAAGCTTTGCCTGCTTTGATTAAGTCAATTGCCCATGCATGTAATTGGTCAAAATAATCTGAGGCATAGCGAACTTCGCCTACCCAATGAAAGCCTAGCCATTCTACATCGTATTTAATGGCATCAATAAATTCTTGCTCTTCTTTGGTTGGGTTAGTGTCATCAAAACGTAAATGGCAATCACCACCAAACTCTTTGGCTATGCCAAAATTTAAACAAATAGCTTTAGCATGACCTATATGTAAATAACCATTAGGCTCTGGTGGAAAACGGGTAATCACTTTCTGGCAACGCCCTGCTTCCAAATCAGCCTTAACTATTTGACGAATAAAATTATTTGCAGATGCTGTTGTTTCTGAATTGCTCATATATTCCTAACCATAGCGATAAAATAAAGGACTGCAAACGCGCAGCCATTAAAATTAACTGAACTGTTTATGATACCTAAAGTAAGGTATTAAGGGGAGTTTTATTTGTAGGAAATTGCTGTCTTTTTTATTTTATTTGGAATTAGATTGTTTATGAACTAAACAGTTCTTAGCCTAGTAATTCGTTATTAATAAACCAGTTAGTTAACTACCTGTTATTCCATTAATTATTAATACAGCACTCCAACTGATCACAATATTTAAAAAAGCCAACATTACTGCAAACATTAAAAAGTTACCACTTGGTATTTTTAATACTTTCATACAAATAATAATGGAAACTATTGCAGACAGTAAAATTCTTATAAAAGGACTATAGGGAAAGAAAACAAAGGTTACCACTTGCACAAAAGTAGTAATAATACTCAATATAAAACATTTTAAATAATTGGAATCTTCTGCTTCTGCAAATTCCGCTGCCCAATGCAAAGGAAAAATATAAAGCACTAAAAAGAAAATGGACACTATCACTCTATAACATTCCTTAATTTTTATTAATCAATGTACTAGGAAAATATTAAATTTATATAAGTAAATAATATAGTTGCTTTCTTTTATATTAGAATTCTTTTCTTAATTATCACTTAATTTAGTAGTTGCTAACCATTTTATCTCCTACCTGATAAGGTAACAGAAACAGAATCGGAATAACGTAGTGCTTGTGGTTTATCCACTTCTACTTCGACATATTGTACTTCTTTATATTGCATTACTAAATCTACTAGTTCTTGAGTTAGTCGTTCTAATAAGGCAAAACGATTATTTTCTACATGGCTAATAATTGCTTTAGTAATGGTACGATAATTTAGCGCATATTCGATTTCATTTTCCTGCACTGCTGCTTGGGCTGAATAGAAAATGGTTAAGTTAATAATAACGTCTTGGCGGTTATTAATTTCTTCTTCTTTAATCCCAATAAACGTACGTAATCGTAGATTTTTAACTCGAATTTTTGCAGTACCCACATCAAGTATTGGCATATAGGCTCCTCTTTGTTCAATAATTATTATTTGCTAGTATAAAAGGCTTTCACTATGATGAACAGTATTGCACTCGCATAGACCTGCAAAACTAAAGTATTTTTAATAATAATAGAGGTTGTTATGAACTCCGCTGCCGTTGTTTTAATCACTAGTAAAGTTACTAAAAGCTTGCATACCAATATTGAAAATAACTATAAAACTTATCATTTATGGGAACAGCCAGATCAAGAAGCCTTTCTAAAACAACATGGACATGAAATAACAGCTGTAGCAACCAGTGCTGTCTATGGGGCTAGCGCAGAATTAATGAGTGCTTTACCCAACCTTAAAATAGTTGTTAGTTATGGTGTTGGGTTTGATGCCCTTGATATTAACTATGCTAAACAACATGGTATTACAATTACCAATACCCCTGATGTGTTGAATAACTGTGTAGCGGATACAGCGCTAGCCCTATTATTAGATGTGGCTCGTTATATCAGCTATTCAGATCGTTTTATCCGTTCTGGGCAATGGAAAAGTCGTTCAGTTAAATTAGGCCATAAAATAGGTAATAAAACTTGTGGCATTGTAGGATTAGGCCGTATTGGTAAAGCCATTGCTAAACGTGCTGAAGCCTTTGATATGAAAATTGCTTATTATGGTCGCCATCAGCAATCTGATGTAAATTATGATTATTATAATGATCTGCAAGCACTAGCTAAAGCAAGTGATTTTCTAGTACTTGCCCTACCCGCTACAAGTGAGACTAACCATATTATTAATAAGCAAGTATTAACAGCTTTAGGCGCTAAAGGGTTTCTAATTAATATTGCTAGAGGTTCTGTAGTAGACGAGCAAGCATTAGTAACAGCCTTGCAAGAAGGGGTTATTGCGGGTGCTGGCTTAGATGTATTTGAGCATGAACCGAATACCCCAAAAGAACTTTGGGAAATGGATAATGTGGTAATGACACCACATATAGGTAGCTCTACCTATGAAACTAGAGAAGCGATGAGTGATTTAGTATTTGCTAATTTACACAGCTTTCTTGAAGGTAAAGGGGCTATTACTCCTGTGGTATAACCTTAAATATTAGATGGGGCGACGACCAGCTAAAGCATGGGATAACGTTCCCCCATCTACCAACTCCAATTCCCCACCAAGCGGAACACCATGGGCAATACGAGAAACGGTTAACCCTTTAGGTGACAACAATTGAGCAATATAATGAGCCGTTGCCTCACCTTCTACGGTAGAGTTAGTGGCTAAAATAATCTCTTGAAAGTCAGCGTTTTCAATACGTTTTAATAACTCAGGAATACCTATTGCTTCTGGCCCCAAACCATCTAATGGTGATAAGTGGCCTTTCAATACAAAGTAACGACCTTGATAGCCTGTTTGCTCAATCGCAAAGACATCTAGTGGCCCTTCCACAATACACAATAATCTATCATCGCGATTAAGTGAGGCACACTGTGGGCAAAGCTCTTCTTCACTCAAGGTATGACAAAGCTTGCAATAGCCTACTTTATCCATTGCTTGATTTAAAGCATCTGCTAATTTCAAAGCACCTTGCCGATTACGTTCTAACAATTGCAAAGCCATACGTTGCGCACTCTTTTTACCTACACCAGGTAAAATACGCAAGGACTCAATAAGCTGATTAATAAGGGGGCTAAAACTCATGATTCTCTTAATTACTGAGCTAATGCTATTAGCTCAGCAGTAACAAGTAACTAATTAGAAAGGCATTTTGAAACCAGGAGGCAGTTGCATACCTGCTGTCATACCAGCCATTTGTTGTTGTGTATTTTGCTCTACTTTACGTACGGCATCATTAATAGCCGCTGCAATTAAATCTTCTAATACTTCTTTTTCTTCTGTCATTAAACTAGGATCAATAGTCACTCGTTTAACATCGTGACGACCTGTCATTACAATAGAAACTAAGCCAGCACCTGATTGACCAGTAACTTCTGCATTGGCTAATTCTTCTTGCATCTTCTGCATTTTTTCTTGCATTTCTTGCGCTTGTTTCATTAAAGCGCCCATGCCACCTTTTAACATTGGATATACTCCTTAATTTATTAATCTTAATTGTGCATTATTATAAGCGGTTATAGCGATTTTATAAATTACTTATCTAGTTACTTTACTTCGTTTTATTACAAAGGTTTAATACTTTCTTCATCCAGTTTTGCTGAGAACTTATCCACTAACTGCTGTACAATAGGATCCTCTAAAATAGCTCGTTCTGCAGCCTTTTGTAATTCTATTTTCTTACGTTGTTCTCGTTGTGCTGGTGTTTCTTGCTCAGGCTTTTCAATAATAATTTTTAAGCTTACATTGTGACCTAAATAAGTATTAATGGCATCACTAATCCTTTTTTTCTGATTATCACTAAATAATGCTTGCTGTGTTGGATCTAACTGCATAGTCCATTGCTGTTCATCTTTACTAATTAGCGTACAGTTTGCAGCAATACTTGCTGTAATACCACTTAGCTTAAGTGCAGGCAATATTTCTATCCATTCAGCCGCTAACCCTGTTGCAGGTGCTGGCAAACTATCCAACAAGTCTATCTTTTCTGCTGTACCTGCAACATCTGTTTCAACATAGTTCTGGTCTAAAAAAGACTGATACTCCTCAACGGATAGATAGTCTTCTTCACTTTCTCCAACAGTTTCTTCTTGATAATCTGCTAGCGCTGGATCTGTAACTATGGATGTAGCAGTTTCTTCTGTCACATTTACTGTAGTAACTGCCTGTACTATTTCTGGAACTTCCTGTTGTTCTGCCGTAGTATTTTCTGGTTTTTGTGGTGTAATCTCTTGCTCATCAGTTACCAGACTTTCCTGAATATTAGTTTCTAATTCAGGTTCTACCACAACCTTAGTAACTATTTCTTCTGTTGGCTGAACTAACTTTGCATTATTCAGTGTTTTTTTTTCTACTGTTTCCGTTGTAGCTGAAGCTTCAATTTTTTTTAATGGAGTAATAGGAGCTCGCTCAGCATTAGCAGGACGGAATGCTAGCATTCTTAATAAGACCATTTCAAAACCTTGCTGACTACTAGTAGCTAAAGGTAAATCACGACGTCCGACTAAACCCACTTGATAATAGAACTGCACATCCTCAGCAGGTAACGCTTGCGCTAAGGCTATAATTTGCTCTTTATCACCTATACTGTCATCAACCGCATCAGGCAGTATTTGCGCAATAGCAATACGATGTAAGACATTTAATAACTCTGCTAATACATCTAACCAATCAGGGCTTTGCTCTGCTAGCTGCTTAATAATAGCCAATAATTGTTTAGCATCACCCTCTAATAAAGCAAATAACAGCTCATAGACTTGATTCTGATCTAGAGTGCCCAACATATCCCTTACATCAGCTGTATTTACCTTCTCACCACCAAAAGCAATGGCTTGATCCGTCAGGCTCATTGCATCACGCATAGAGCCTTGAGCAGATCTACCTAATAGCCACAATGCTTCTTTCTCATAAGGAATTTTTTCCACATCTAATACATGAGCAAGGTGTTCTACAATACGATCAGCAGGGATATTTTTAAGCGCAAATTGCAAGCAACGTGATAAAATAGTCACAGGCAGTTTTTGTGGATCAGTCGTTGCTAGTAAAAACTTTACATGAGATGGTGGCTCTTCCAAGGTTTTAAGCAAAGCGTTAAAACTATGAGATGATAACATATGCACTTCATCGATTAAGTAAACCTTAAAACGACCTCTGGTTGGTGCATATTGAATATTTTCTAATAATTCTCGGGTATCTTCTACTTTAGTGCGGCTTGCTCCATCCACCTCAATAAGGTCTATAAAACGACCCTCATCAATTTCAACACAAGTAGAACAAACACCACAAGGCGTTGAGCTCACACCTTGCTCACAATTTAAGCATTTAGTAAGAATACGAGAAATGGTTGTTTTACCAACACCACGAGTACCCGTAAATAAATAAGCATGGTGTAACCGCCCTGTATCTAATGCATTAATCAATGCACGTAATACATGGGTTTGCCCAACCATTTCATGAAAATTATGCGGCCGCCACTTGCGAGCAAGAACTTGATAACTCATATGAATAATTTTAATAAATACTCAATAGTAAATGATAATGAATTATAAAGGTATAAGACAATAAGTAGAAAGGATTAATTTCATTAACTAAGAAAGTTAAAGCTTTAAGAATATATAAATTATTTTATATAATGGAAAAAAAAGCCGAAGAGTTTTGTATTCTCCGGCTACTAAAATCATAGGTAGTTTAAAACTCTAAACGATAACCAACCTTAATACTTTTATTATCAAATTTATTACCTTTGGCATAGTCAATTTCTGCATAAACATTGTGCTGTTTATTAATTTTAGCATTAATACCCACACCATTATCCCACCAACTACCATCAAACTTATAGGTATCGTGAGTAGCGGCAACACCATTAAATGAATAACCAGTTTTACCATCAAACTCTTTTACATAACCAGTTTTGAAGTAAACATCAATGGGCGTTTTACCTCGATTAATACTGTAGCCAACAATGGCACTGGCTCTTCCTAACACAGAATCAAAATCATCTAATTTGGTTTTTAAGCCATTACTAGAATGAATTTTGGCACTATCTTGATGGGAGTAGGTTAATTGGGCTTGTGGCTCAAGATACCAACCAGACTTAACTTTACCGTTAAAGTAAAAACGTTTACCTGTTTCAATGCCTAAGGTATAACCTTTGGTTTTACCATCTCCATTGACTTGATAACCACCGCCAGTTTCAGTATTAAAGTCATTTTTCATCACGGTATACTTAGCAATGGCATCTATATAAAAATCATTTTGGGTTTTATAAGTACCATAAAATCCCACATGATAACTTTTAGTGTCGCCATGACCTATATCATAATCAGCCTTTGCCTTAGCAGTACCCACCATAATACCCGCATAAAGATCATTGCCATCTACATCAAAACGTCTATCTAAACCTGCTTGAAAACCATGATAATCCATATCAAAACCAGAGAGTTTGCCACTAAATGAGCTCATACGGCCAGCAAAACCTCTTATCCAAAAATCCCAATCATTGTCTCGAGATTGACGCAACTCTCCCATACGGTGCAATAATGTTTGCGTTTCCGCATAATTCAATAAGTAATTAATATTTAAAACATTAACTGAATGATCTGCTGTATTGGTTAATGAGCTTGGCCCTCTAGCTGTAGCACTCAAATGCCAGTGATTAGTGTCTTCAGCATAGCTCACATCCCCAGGATTTAGATAGTACTTATAAGCACCTATATCTACATACTGGCCTACATGGTTTAAGGTAAATTTAGCATTACCATCTGTTGTTTCAACCAATTTTAAACGTTCAGTACTATCTACGGTAGCGGACCCATTATAATAGTCAGTAACTGTAATAAGGTGATTACCTGCAGAAGTGCCTGTAACCTTTAATAAATCACCAATATTATTAACGCCTGAACCCGTACCAATAACATTGGTGCGCATTTGAAAATGACCATTACCACTTAAATTATCTACGGTTAATACTACCTTATTAGTAGAATCGACTGCTGTAGCTTGATCACCTAAGATAACATTAGCATAGTTACTTAATGATAAGTCTGTTACTTGTGAGCTTTTACTCATCTGCCAAGTACTATTAGCACCAGCTATATTAAGGTTTAATACACTACCTGTATCAGTAATTGAAGTATTACCCTCAAAGTAAGAGTTATCTGTCATACGCAAGTCGATCTTACCTTCTCTATCAACTTTCATATCACCAATTACATAAAACTTACCAGAAGTTTGTGTACTAGTATCTGTATTATAGGAGGAAATAACAGAATCTGTTCCACTCGCATAGATAGAAAGACTATTTTTAGTAGGATCTACTATAATGGAAGTATCACTCAATAAGTCAACCTTGCCACCTGCATAATTTACAACATTGTTATTATTAGTATTTGTAACAGAACCATCCATAGCTACAATGCCATGAGCATTTGTTCCTGTTGTTTGAATAATAGTGTTACCTAATTGTATATGGCCTGTTTTATTAGCATAAACAGCATAGGCATTATTACCTTTAGTAGATATTTGGCTATTACTACCAATAGTTACTTTAGCCGTTCCTGATGGATTTCCTTCTGTTTCACGATCTCGATTTCCTGCATAAACAGCATAACCTGTTCCTGCTGAACTATTAGCACCCTTGCCTTCTGTTTGAATAATAGCATTATTGCCTACATTTATTAAATTGTTTCCTGATCTAGATAAATTAGCACGAACGGCTACGCCAGCTTTAGAATAAATCTCGCTGTTGTCACCTGTATTAACTGTTGAGTTACTGGTAATAGTTACGTTGATTGCATCACCTGATATACCATTAGCTTTTACAATTAACTTACCATTGACTGTTAAGCCGCCATTACCTTGCGTTCTAATAGCATCAGTAGCAAGGAAACCACTACTAGTTACGGTCAAGTTATTAGCTGTCATTTGTGATGAGGCATAAATACCTACACCTTTGACATCAGGTGAAGTCCCGAAATTAAAGCCTGTATTATTAATAACAACGTTTGTATACTGCAAACGAGAACCATCCCATACAGCATATTGGCCACTACAAGTATTAGTATCAGTTACAACATTATATGTACAACTAGCACTATCCGCCAGAACCGCTGAACTGCCAAAGCCAAGTGTAAAACACATGTGAGAATATAAAACTGCTTTTGAGTACTTCATAATCACCCTTTTTCCTCCTATCCCTTAAATACATAAAAAGTAAACTCAATAAAATATCACTCACTCAACTTAAGTAGCATTTACCTACTTAGAAAAACACCTATAATAAAAGGGCTGTAAGTATTATATTTATTTCTGATTCTATTAAAGCCCTTATAAACACTGGTGTCAATTGACATGTTTTGTTAGTTTTTACCAAAAAAAATACTTATCAGACAATACTTTTCACTCGACAAAATAACCTATTTTTAGTGTATTTTTATCTTTCTGATTCTACTTATTTTTATTCTAAAAATTAGATTTTCTCAGCACAGACTTAATGACAAAAAAATCATCTTTAAAAAGAAAAAATCAAGAGCATGTATCATTTTTGTGATTTATTTCACATCAAATAATTAATAAGTAGAATATTTTTATAATTTTCCTACATATCTATATAAACAAAAAACAGGTTAAACGCTGTAATAACTATCCAGCTTTTTTGTTTTTATGTGTATGATGTGCCCCAGTTATCAAAATTACTGATTTGTAGAGAGTCATTAACCATGAATACACATTACCCAACTATTGCTGATGTAATTGGCAACACGCCTTTAGTAAGATTACAACGGCTAGCAGGTAATACCAGTAATACTATTTTAGTTAAATTAGAGGGTAATAACCCCGCAGGTTCTGTGAAAGATCGCCCTGCTCTATCGATGATTACTTTAGCCGAACAACGTGGTGCGATTAAAGAAGGCGATACATTAATTGAGGCCACCTCTGGTAATACAGGTATTGCCCTTGCCATGGCAGCCGCGATTAAAGGCTATAAGATGGTGCTGATTATGCCTGATAATATGAGTGCTGAACGTAAAGCAGCAATGACCGCCTATGGCGCCAAATTAGTAACCGTTACCAAAGAGATAGGCATGGAAGGTGCTAGAGACTTAGCATTAGAGATGCAAACCAAAGGTCAAGGGATTGTACTTAACCAATTTGCTAATAGTGATAATCCACAAGCTCATTACGTAAGTACTGGCCCAGAAATCTGGCAACAAACGCAGGGTAAAGTTACCCACTTTGTCAGTGCAATGGGTACCACGGGCACTATTATGGGTGTTTCTCGTTATCTTAAAGAGCAAAATCCAGCTATTCAAATTGTTGGTTTACAGCCTAAAGAGGGAGCCTCTATTCCTGGTATTCGTCGCTGGAACCCTGCATATCTACCTAAAATATTTGAAGCTAATCGTGTAGACCGTATTATTGATATGGAACAACGAGAGGCAGAAGATACCATGCGTCGTTTAGCACGTGAAGAGGGCATTTTCTGTGGTGTGTCATCAGGTGGTGCAGTAGCAGGTGCATTAAGACTGGCTAAAGAAGTAGAAAATGCTACCATTGTTGCTATTATTTGTGATCGTGGCGATCGTTATTTATCAACAGGCATCTATGATGAACCTCAAATATGAGTAAGCAAAACCAAGGTTTACGCTTTCAAAGTAACCGTAAACCAAGCAATAGTAAAACAATCCCTGTAGGTAAAAAACAAATCTTAACCATTGATCGACTCTCCCATGATGGACGGGGCATTACTAATTTTTATGATAGAACATGGTTTGTAGCAGGCGCTTTACCTACTGAAGAAGTCGAAGTGAGGGTTGTCTCTAGCCAAAGCAAGTGGGTAAATGCTAAATGCGAAAAAGTCATCACCCCCTCACCTATCCGTCAAACTCCCCCTTGCCAGTATGCAGGTACTTGTGGCGGTTGTGAGCTTCAGCATATTCCTTATGAGCAACAAATACAGCTCAAACAAAACAGTGCTATCGAGCAATTTCAACGAATAGCTAATATTACATTACAGGAATGGCAACCACCATTGATTAGCCAACCTTTTGCTTATCGTCGTAGAGCACGTATCGCCACTCGCTATAATGAACAAAGCAAACAGTTAGAAATTGGTTTTAGGGCAGCTTTTAGTCAACAAATCGTTGCTATTAACAATTGCCTTGTATTAACTGAATCGCTTAACCAACTATTACAACAACTACCTAATTGCTTAACAAAATTAACCTCGCCACGTCATATTGGCCATATTGAATTATTTTCAGGCGATCAGAATGCATTACTTGTTCGCCATACTGCACCACTCACTGATAAAGATATCAATACACTACATACTTTTTGCCAAACCCAACAATGCCAACTATGGTTACAAGGCAAAGCTGATCCTATGCCTTACCAAACAGAATTACCTTTAAGTTACCCATTAGTGACTAATCAACAATCTCTTAAACTCAATTATCGTATGGGAGACTTTGTACAGGTAAATACTGAAATTAATCAGGCAATGGTTCAACAAGCATTAGACTGGCTACAAGTACAAGCTAATGAGTCTGTCTTAGATTTATTTTGTGGTTTAGGTAACTTTACGCTACCACTGGCAAAACAAGCTAAACAGGTAATCGCTGTGGAAGTTATTGAGGGAATGGTCAATTTAGCTAAAGAAAATGCTAAACAAAACCATATAGAGAATGCCTTTTTTTATAAGGCCGATCTTACACAACCTATAGCTGAACAAATCTGGGCGCAACAAAGGTTTTCCGCTGTACTATTAGATCCTCCCAGAGATGGCGCAATGGAAATAATAAAACAGATGAAAAAATTAGATACAAATCGCTTGCTCTATGTTTCTTGCAACCCAGCCACCCTCGCAAGAGATACTAAGCTATTGATAGAACAAGGTTATCAAATTAAAAAAGCAGGTATAATGGATATGTTTCCACAAACCTCACACTGTGAAGTCATGGTATTGTTTGAGCGTTAGTAGCAATATTAGTACAATAGTAGATTACGCAATTTATTAAAGAACACCATAAAGGTAGTTTCATGGTACAAGTTAAAGCACATCAATCTATTAATGAAGATGGTAGCATCAACTTAGATGCTTGGCTGGAACACATTAACTCAATGGTTTCTGGCTTAGATATTGCTGCTTTACGCAAAGTCTGTGAGTATGTTGCCAATGTTGTTAATACCAGTAAACCTTCTCATCAAGGCTGGAATGAAGATATTTCCTGTTTTCATGTTGGCTTAGATATAGCAGAAATTCTAGCTGATTTAAACCTTGACCAAGAAACCTTAACTGCCGCTATCATTTACCGTGCAGTCCGTGAAAAATATATCACCTTAGAAGAAGTACAAGAAAAGTTTGGCGAAACAGTCGCTAAACTTATTGAAGGTGTGCTACGCATGGCAGCTATTAGCTTTGCTAATAACCCTGTGCAATCTGATATGTTAAGCCCACAAGCACAAGTAGAAAACCTACGTAAAATGCTAGTGGCAATGATTGATGATGTTCGAGTAGCCCTTATTAAACTAGCTGAACGTACCTGTGCTATTCGTGCGGTTAAAAATGCTGATAATGATCGCAAAATAAAAGTAGCCCGCGAAGTAGCTGATATTTATGCACCACTAGCCCACCGTTTAGGTATTGGTCATATTAAATGGGAGTTAGAAGACCTTTCTTTCCGTTACTTAGAGCCTGACCAATATAAACAAATTGCTACCCTACTGCATGAACGCCGTTTAGATCGTGAACAATATATTGCTGATGTAATGCAGCAACTTCGTGAGAAACTTGAAGAAGCCAATATTAAAGCTGATATCAGTGGTAGAGCTAAACATATCTACTCTATTTGGCGTAAAATGCAACGCAAAGGGCTTAAATTTAGCCAAATTTATGATGTTCGTGCTGTCCGCGTATTAGTACCTGAACTGGCCGACTGTTATACCACCTTAGGTATTGTGCATACCTTATGGCGTCATATTCCTAAAGAGTTTGATGATTATATCGCTAACCCTAAAGAAAATGGCTACCGTTCTCTACATACAGCCGTAATTGGTCCAGAAGGAAAAGTACTGGAAGTACAAATCCGTACCCAAACCATGCACGAAGAAGCTGAACTAGGTGTATGCGCGCATTGGCGTTATAAAGGCACTGATGTCAAAAGCAAATCAGATCATTACGAAGAAAAAATTTCATGGCTACGTCAAGTTTTAGAGTGGCAAGAAGAGCTTGGCGACTTTATGGGCATTGCAGACCAGTTAAGGCTGGATACTGAACCTGATCGCGTCTATGTTTTTACCCCTGATGGACATGCTGTTGACCTACCTAAAGGCGCTACTCCGTTAGACTTTGCTTATCGGGTGCATACTGAAGTGGGACATCGTTGCCGTGGTGCTAAGATAGATGGTCGTATTGTGCCACTCAACTACAACCTAAAAACAGGTGAGCAAGTTGAGATTATTACCAGTAAAGAAGGCGGTCCTAGCCGCGACTGGTTAAATCCTAACTTAGGTTATATCAACACCTCTAAAGCACGTGCCAAAATTATTCATTGGTTTAAACTGCAAGACCGTGATCAAAACGTTGCAGCTGGTAAAACCATGATAGAACGTGAATTGTCACGTTTAGCCTTGCACCATGTTAATTTTGAGAAACTAGCCGAAAAAGCTAATGTCAAAAATGCTGAAGACCTCTTCGCTGGCTTAGGTGCTGGTGATTTACGTTTAGCACATATTGTTAATTTAGCCCATCAATTAATTGAACCTACTAGCAATGAAGTTGAGCAACTTGAATTAATCCAACGTCGCCCTAGCAAGATTGGTAACAATCCTGGAGAAATTCAAATTCAAGGTGTGGGTAATCTAATGACACAGATGGCTAACTGCTGCCATCCACTACCTGGCGATGCAGTTATTGGCTATATTACAGTAGGTCGCGGTGTGACTATCCATCGCCAAGACTGCCCTAATGCGCTACAGTTAGCTAGCCGTGAACCAGAGCGTATGATCCAAGTAGATTGGGGCCCTGTACCTGCTAAAACCTACCCCGTGGATATTCAAATTAAAGCTTATGATCGTTCAGGCTTACTACGCGATATTTCACAACTGTTGTTAAATGAAAAAATTAATGCGCTAGCAGTCAATACTTTATCCAATAAAGAAGATAATACTGCTTCTATGAAATTAACTATTGAAATTACTGGCTTAGACGCACTAGGAAGATTATTAAGCCGTATATCTCAACTACCTAATATTATAGAAGTAAAACGTAGTTTAAATGGTTAGTAATGGATAAATATTACAGTAGCTCAAATCTTTTTATCATAAAAAATTGATAGTAAAAATTTGAGCTACTTTATATCTAAACCTCAGATATATTACTTCCCACCAATCCAACCATCAAGCATATCTGCAAAGTCGTCTGCATGCTCTTCCTCTTGTTCTAAAATACCTTCTAGAACACGTTTGGTTGTAGTATCTGCATCACCAATATAATTAATCATCTCTCTATAACTATCGATAGCAATACGTTCTGCGATTAAATTTTCTTTAACCATATCTTTTAGAGTTACACCCTCTTTATATTCAGCATGAGAGCGTTTTGTTAAGGTATCTGGGTTTAAATCAGGTTCACCACCTAACTGTACGATACGTTCTGCAAGTATTTTGGCATGTGCTTGTTCTTCTTGAGCATGAATAAGAAACTCGCCTTTTACAGAGTCTGCTAGCATACCTGTCGCCATAAAATAATGACGGTAATAACGTAAAACACAAACCCACTCAGTGGCTAATGCCGCATTTAATAATTCAATTACTTTTTTACGATCTAGGGTATATGTTTTAGTGACTGCACCATCTTCAATATTTTTTCTAGCATTGGCACGTAAGGTTTTAGTTGGAGTAAACTGAGCAACATTTTTTGCTTTTGACATGGTAAATCTCCTCTTAGATTAAACATGAACTATCACATGTTTTTTCATTTTAATTATCAGACTATTACACGGTTTTGAGGAATTACTAAACTATTAACTATAGCTGTTGCTATACAATTTTAGACAAGGCGAATGGCTGAAGACAGTACAACTAGTACGGCAAAGTCATTCAACGATGTATAAAAATGTAGAACAATAGCTATACTAATAAAACTAAGTAATACCAATAGTTCATATAGTAAAGACTAATGCACGCAAGGAGTACTAGCATTAAGTCTAAAAACAGCGGGTTATTTGCAAGAGAATATTTATTAATTAGCTTGTTTCAAAAACACGATCAACACCTGTACTGGACACTCCTTGCTCGTACAGTATTTCATCATAAAGCCGACCATCATCTAAATAGTATTGCCAGAAACCTATTTGCAAGCCCTGCGAATAACTACCTTGTACAGATTTAGTACCATTTTCATGCCAACTAATATAACTACCTGTTAGTTTACCCTGTTTATAAAAGCATTCTTTTTCTTTTTGCCCTGACTCGTACCATTCAAGACAAGGACCTTTTTCTATGCCATGCTCATAAGTCAGTTGAGTTTTAAGTTGACCGTTTTCATACCAGTATTGAACTGAACCATTTAGGCTATCTTGATAGTACTGCCCTTCTCTTTCCTTTTGACCATTTTTATACCAACAAGCACCATAGCCATGAAAACATCCCTCATGGTATGGAATTATCTGATCTTTTTGACCATCTTCATACCAAAGCCGCCAATAACCTTCTTCTAGGCCATCGACATAAGGGGCTTCTAAGGCAATCTGACCATTTTCATGCCACTCTAACCAAACAATATCCTCTACAGGTGTTCCTTCATCAAAATGAACAGCAACCCGTTGTTCGGTTAAAGGATGACAAGATTGGCAAAAACCATGTTTTACACCAGCATCATAATGGTCTTCTGTTTTTAATTTACCATTTTTATACCAACTGCGCCATGCACCATGCCGCTCACCCTCTTGATAATAACCTTCAGTTTGTTTTTCACCTTCTTCATACCAAGCTTGGTAAACACCTTGCGAAATATCTCGCACATAACATTGTTGTTGTTCTTTTTGACCATTTTCGTAATAAGTTACCCACCAACCTTCACGCTCACCTTCATGAAAATAGCCCTCGATACATTTACTACCTGACTCATACCACGTAATAAATATCCCCTCTTCTAGCCCCTTTTGGTAATGCTTTTCTGTGGATTTTTGACCATTCTCATAATAAGACGACCAAACGCCTGTACGCATCCCTTGTTCTAATGCACCCTCAAGCACTAATCGACTTTCATCAATCACTTTATGCCCACCATGCAACCAACCTTCTTGGTAATGTGATTCGATATAAGAGCTTTCATCATCAGGCCAATATTTTCGCCAACAACCTTGTTTATGGTTGTCTAAAAAATATCCTTCGCCCGCCTTTTGACCATGTACATACCAACTACTCCATTCACCATTACGCTTGCCTGCTTGGTAATTGACCTGTTGCTCTTTAACACCCGTTTTATAATAAAGGGTTAGCAGTCCATCTATAGGTAATAACTCATAGTCAAAACTAACAGGAATAGCTGATTCTTCAGCAATTACTAAAAAAGGATCAGTACGTTTTTCACCCGTCACATAAAAATCCTGCACTAAACAACCCTCAGTATTTCTTTCAATTAACTGACGAGTAAAGGATTTAACAGCGGCAAGGCGGGGTATTTTGGGGGTCATGAATTGGGTTCAACACTACTAACAGCTAAAGCAAAATATCAACCTTATACTATACATCAGTTAGTGATGATTATCGAATAATATACTGGTTATTATTCTCACAAAATATTAAATCAAGGGCTGTTTTATCTTATTAAAGGGGCTTAGCAAGTTTTTTAACATCATTTCTGCCTGATAAACAGCATCTGCATTAACCTTATCACTCGCTACAACTTGCTCAAGCAGAGCTTCTACTCGTTCACTCTCACGTTCCGAGACACTATAAAGCTGAGCAAGTAATAAAGCTGCATTGTCATCACCTTTTGCTAAAGCTAACTCTAAATAATGCTTGTAACGCAGAATATCATGGGTATGACGATAGGCAATAGCAAGGTTAAGGTTGCTTTCAAAACAGCCACTTTCTATAGCCCTTACATACCATTTGATAGCGTCCGTAATATTAACAATTACGCCTATACCATAAAGATAGATACCGCCTAATATATCCATAGCTTTAGCACAACCATCAGCGGCTAGTTGTTCCAGTAATTTGCGCGCTTTTTTATATTTTTGGCGATCTAAATACTCAGTTACTTTAGCTAATTGCTTTACTACTTTTTTAGAATCTTTTTGGTAATTACTGGGATATTTTATTTTCTTAACAATAGGCTTAACGGATTTAAATAAGTCTACAAAACTTTCTAGTTTTTCTTCTTTTTCCAAGTTTTTTAAAATTTGCTGTGCCTGCTCTATTTCATCCTGATAAGTATTATCACGCGTTACCACTAATAATAGTAACGCTTGAACTTGTAAACGTTCTTTAGTGGAAACACTGTATAATTTAGCTAGGTTAAATGCAGCACTATCATCACCTTGTGCCATTGCTTTTTCTAAATAATATTTATAACGCTGCATATCACCCAATTGACGATAGGTAATCGCTAAATTCTTTGAATCTATTCCTTGTTTAATTGACTCTAAATCCCAGTAAATCGATTTTTTATACTGTTTTCTAACATATTCACCATTATGATACATAAGTGCCAATGCACTCATTGCATGAGCATTACCTTCACGAGCTAATTCACTAAATAACCGATAAGCTTTTTTATAATTTCCTAAATCCTCAGCTTTACCAGCTTCTTCAAGACGATCATACTTTTTAATCATTGTATGCTCCTAGTATATTCAGTGAGGGCACGTTGCAAGTTTTCAGGTAAGGGATTATTACGGCAAGCTTCAACCGTATAAATATTAGTGATATTAGTATAACAAGGCCACTCTTGTTGTGGCATTTGATTCACATCATAAGCGATGGCAATTAAACCATTTTTTACATCTTTACTGGGTGTATCATTACGCATCACTGCTGTGATAAAACAGGTATTAGACTGTTCATCGGCTAAAAAACGAATAGTTTTAATATATTCATAAGCCTCCACTTGAGAAATAAGTTGTTGTTTATCTGCCATAGTTGGACAACGTTTATATTTTTTATAAAAACTTATAAGTGGTTGCTGATAACGTTTAATGAATTGATAAGCTTGTTGTGTTTCAAGTGCTGGGCGTTTTTGATAGTGCAAAATAATATTGGATAATATTTTATGGCTAGCGATAAATAGCACAATAAAAATAATCCAAAAACCAATAATAAATACAGTACGTTTTTTTATCAATTTCACCATTATTACACTAATTGTTACCTATTACTATTAACTTAATATTGTATTATCTATTAGCTATTAAATAAATTATACTAATAATTCACTTAATATAATTATTGGATCTAGAAATATGCCTTGGTATGGTTGGATAATTCTCTTTTTCGCCTTTTCTGCTATTATTAGTCCACTATTTTCTTTGTTAAAATCAAACAAAAAAATTCAACTAACTGAAGAACAAAAAAAGCGTATTCGGGAACGTAATGTTAAATGGGATGAAATGGAAAAAAAAGACAAAGAGTAACCTAGTCTTTCCTTTTTAACTCACGACACGAAAATAGTTTTTATACTACAAAGATAGGCTCTATATGTACTCTTATACTGCTCGTCCATCATTATTAGAAAATCGTACTATTCTTATCACTGGTGCTGGACAAGGTATAGGAAAAGCTATTGCATTAAGTTGTGCAGAGCTTGGTGCAAAAGTTATATTACTAGCAAGAACAGCCAGTAAGTTGGAAGCTGTTAGTAAACAAATAATAGAACAAGGTTATTTATCGCCTATTATTATTCCCTTTGATTTAGCAACAGCGAAAGATAAAGATTATATCCAATTAGCTGAACAACTCTCTGAACAAGTTAATCAGTTAGATGGCTTGGTTAATAATGCATCTATTGCCACTGATTTAAAACCTTTTACAGAGCTTTCTATTGAAGAATTTCAACAGATTATGGAGGTTAATGTGAATGCTACCTTTGCATTAACTAAATACCTGCTACCTCTTTTACAACAAGCAGCAGATGCCTCTATTATTTTTACCTCTAGTTCAGTGGGTCGTAAAGGACGGGCTCTTTGGAGTGCTTATGCCTCTTCTAAATTTGCTACTGAAGGACTTATGCAGTGTATTGCTGATGAACTAAAAGAAACTTCTATCAGATCCAATAGTGTTAATCCTGGTGCTACCAGAACAGCCATGCGTGCCCATGTTTACCCACAAGAAACAGTAACGGATAATCCACTACCAGAACAAATAATGCCTGTTTATCTTTATCTATTAGGTCCTGATAGTATAGGGATTAATGGGCAAGCCCTTAATGCACAATAAATTTATATAATGACTAAACAAACTGCTTTAATTCAAATGCATATTGCCGCTATTTTATTTGGCGTCTCAGGTATTTTTGGTAATCTTATTGCTAGCGACTCGTTTGTTATTAGTATGGGTCGTTCTATTTTTGCTATTTTTGCAATGACATTACTTAGCTTGCATTTTCGATATATTCCTTGGCGCATTCCATTAAAAACTTTTTACACATTAGTTATTGCAGGCATTTTATTAGCTGCCCATTGGGTTACCTTTTTCTATGCAATTAAAGTAGGTAATGTGGCTATGGCAACCTTGGGCTTTGCTTGCTTCCCTGCTTGTGTTGCTCTATTTGAAATGCTATTTTTTAAAGATAAAATTACTAACGTAGAATATTGCTTACTGCTTTGTGTTTCCATTGGCTTAATTATGGTAACCCCTTCTTTTGACTTAAGTAATGGCGGCACACTTGGTTTATTATGGGGTATAGCCTCTGGCATTCTTTATGGGGCTAGTGTAGTTGTTAATCGCTACAACTTAAAAAGTACTACGGGTGTACAAATTTGTTGGTGGCAATGTACTGTTGTGCTAATTATCTTATTACCTTTTACTATCACTAGCATACCTAGTATATCGAAAATGGATTGGTTATGGATTGCTTGTTTAGGGTTACTGTGTACTGGACTTTCTTATTATCTATTTATCAGTAGTTTGACTGCTATTAATGCCAAAACAGCTTCTATTATTATTGCCTTAGAGCCTGTTTATGCAATTTTTGGAGCATGGATATTATTTAGTGAACAACCAAGTATAAGAACTATTATTGGTGGAGTGGTGATTATTTTAGCTGTTGCTTGGGCAGGATTACAAAAACAAACTAATAATACTACAAAGCCTGTTATTGAATAGTATAAGGTAGGGATAACCCTACCTTAATAAACACTCATTAGTGCTGATGACCACCTTCACCATGAATATGACCATGCTCTAATTCTTCAGCAGTAGCTTCACGTACCTCTGCTACTTTTACTTTAAAGTTTAAACGTTGACCCGCTAGAGGATGATTACCATCTACTGTTACGTCATCACCTTCGATATCACGAATAATTACTACTTGCATGCCACCATCTGGTGCTGAAGCGTGAAATTGCATACCTGGCTCTAATTGTTCTACACCTTGGAAAGCACTGCGAGGTACTACTGCTACTAAATCAACAGAATAGTCACCATAACCATCTTTAGGCTCAACTTGTACATCTAGTTCATCACCAGCTTTTTTACCTTCAAGCGCACTTTCCAATCCTGGGATAATATTATTAAAACCATGCAAGTAAGCTAAAGGTGGATGTCCTTCTGAACTATCTAAAACATCACCTGCATCGTTAGTTAATGTGTATTCAATATATACTGCTTTTTTAGGTTCAATCTGCATGGTCTATTGGCCTTTCTTTTCAAAATTTAAATTAAACGCTCATCTTACCTTGCTTAGTTAAAGATATCGACTAAAAATTATTTAAATTTGTATAAGATTAAATATTTTCCTTTATCATTAAAATTTAAATAAAAACCTAGTATCATGATATTTAAAGATTTAATATCTATTATTGGCAATTAACTAAATAAATCAATAAAATTGGTGAACAATTGCAGTTTTTTTTACACTAATCAATATAAATACTAAACAATTTTAATTAAAGTTACTTAATTTACCCACATCATCTATAATGTGACACGTTTTAATTATTGTATAAACAACAGGTAAAAATGTATGACCCCGCGTAATATTTTAGTCATTAATTGCGGTAGCTCTTCTCTAAAATTTGCTCTAGTAAACCCTAAACAAAGTGAATTTGCTATCTCTGGTTTGGCAGAACGTTTAAATACACCTGAAGCAGTTGTTACTTGGAAAACAGGTAGTGATAAAAACAGTTTAATGATCCCTAACGGTGACCATAAAACAGCTCTTTCACAAATTATGCCTCGTGTACAAGAAGTTTGCCAAGGTGAATTAGATGGTATTGGGCATCGTGTAGTACATGGTGGTAGAAATTTCACTGCACCTCACAGAATTACTCCACAAGTGCTTTCAGAAATAGAACGTATATCACCCTTAGCACCTTTACACAATCCACCAGCACTACAAGGTATGCGTGCGGCACTAGAAGTGTATCCTGACCTATTACAAGTGGTGGTATTTGATACAGCATTCCATCAAACAATGCCTGATCATGCTTTCCGCTATTGTATACCAGAAGAATATTACGCTAAACACAATATTCGCCGTTATGGTTTCCATGGTACTAGTCATCGTTATGTGAGTCAGCAAGCTGCTGATTTCTGCAATTTAAATGCAGGTGATAGTTATTGGCTTTCAGCTCACCTAGGTAATGGTTGTTCTACTTGTGCTATTGCTAATGGTCAAAGCTTAGATACTAGCATGGGTCTAACACCTCAAGAAGGTGTATGCATGGGTACTCGTAGTGGTGATGTAGACCCAGGTTTACATGGTCACTTAGTACGCATTTTAAATATGAGTGTTGATGAAGTCGATAATCTACTTACTAAACAAAGTGGTTTATTAGGCTTATCTGGCCTTTCTAATGATATGCGCTCTTTAGAAGAAGCTAGAAGCCGTGGTCATAAAGGCGCTACTATGGCGATTGAGGTTTTCTGCTATCGTTTAGCTAAATCATTAGCCAGTATGGCCTGTGCTTTGCCTCGTATTGACGGCCTTATTTTTACAGGTGGTATTGGTGAGAACTCACCATTAATCAGAGCACGTACTGTATCTTGGTTAAAATTATTAGGCTTTGAAATAGAAAGTGAAGCAAATGCTAAGTTTGTACGCGGTAAAGCTGGCTTAATTAGTAAACCAAGCTCACCACGTATCATTGTTATACCAACCAATGAAGAACGTCAAATAGCACTGGATACACTATTATTTGTAGAAGAAAAATAATACAGGATAGATAACTATGCATGCTTTTTTTGTAACTTCTACAAATTTCGGTGTAGGCCTTACTTCTATTAGTTTAGGCCTTATTCGAGCGCTAGAAAATAAAGGGTTAAAAGTTGGTTTCTGTAAACCAATCGCTCAACACCATGATAGAGAACAGTTACCAGATTACTCTTCTGAGCTAATTGAAAAAACAGTAGGTATAAAATCACCTAAGCCACTTTCTAGAAACTACGTTGAACAGCGCTTAAGTGATGATCAACTAGACATACTTTTAGAGGATGCTATTAATCTTTTTCAAGAAGCATCTGTTGATAAAGATGTGATAGTGATAGAAGGCATGGTACCTACTCTGCAATCAAACTATGCTACATTTATTAATGCAGCATTGGCTAAAAGTTTGAATGCAGACATTATCATGGTGGCGGCACCTGAAGAAGAGCATGCAACATTAGAAGAGTTTATTGATGCCATTGAAATTCAAGCACATGCGTTTGGTGGACCACGCAACAAAAAGCTAATTGGTGTGATACTTAATAAAATTAAGACTCCAGAAGGCCCTGAAGCATTTAAAGAACATTTACAAAATGCTGCTCCACAGCTATTTAAAGATGACTTTAAAATATTAGGTTGTAATCCTTGGCGTGAAGAATTAAACGCACCACGTTTGCAAGATATTGCTAAGCAGCTAAATGCCCAAACAATCAGTAAAGGTGAACTTGATACGCGTCGTGTTCAAAAAATTGTGCTTTGCGCTAGGGCAGTACCTGATACTATCCCATTGTTTGAACCCGGTGTATTGATTGTTACGCCTGGTGATCGTGATGATATTATTATGGCAACCAGTTTAGCTGCTATGAATGGTATTCCATTAGCTGGTTTACTACTATGTAGTAACTTTGAACCTGATGCACGTATTATGACACTTTGTAAAGCTGCATTAGAAGGTGGCTTACCAGTTCTTTCTGTTAAAACAGGGTCTTATGATACCGCTACTAACTTATCACATATCGATAAAAGTATTGCTGTGGATGATCAAGATCGTGCTAAACAAGTAACAGAGTTTATTGCGGAACAGCTAGATGAAGAATGGTTATTCCAGCGTTGTGGTATTGTTCAAGAAGCTCGTTTATCTCCACCTGCTTTCCGCTATCAATTGGTTAAACGTGCTCAAGAGGCCAATAAACGCATTGTATTACCTGAAGGCAATGAGCCTAGAACCATTCAAGCCGCTATTATTTGTCACCAACGCAATATTGCACGCTGTGTATTATTGGCGAAACCAGAAGAAGTACACAGCACTATTAAGAGCTTAGGTTTACAGTTACCTGATAACCTAGAGATTATTGATCCTGATAGTATCCGTCAAAACTATATTGCCCCATTAGTAGAATTACGCAAAAATAAAGGTATGACACCTCTAATTGCAGAGCAATCACTAGGTGATTCTGTTGTATTAGGTACAATGATGTTAGCTACTGATGATGTTGATGGTTTAGTATCTGGTGCTATCCATACTACAGCTAATACTGTACGTCCTGCTTTACAACTGATTAAAACATCACCTGAATACAACCTAGTATCTTCTGTATTCTTTATGTTATTACCTGACCAAGTATTAGTATATGGTGATTGTGCTATTAATCCTGACCCTACTGCTGAGCAATTAGCAGATATTGCTATTCAAAGTGCTGAATCAGCCGCTGCTTTTGGTATTTCTCCTCGGGTAGCCATGATTAGTTATTCTACTGGTGCTTCGGGTGGTGGTGAAGATGTTGAGAAAGTTAGATTAGCTACAGAACTTGCTAAACAAAAACGTCCAGATTTACTCATTGATGGACCGCTACAATATGATGCGGCTGCTATTGAAAGTGTAGGGAAACAAAAAGCACCTGATAGCCAAGTTGCAGGTAAAGCCACCGTATTTATCTTCCCTGACTTAAATACTGGTAATACTACTTACAAAGCGGTACAACGTAGCGCCCAAGTGATTAGTGTTGGCCCTATGCTACAAGGCTTAAGAAAACCTGTTAATGATTTATCTAGAGGTGCTTTAGTAGAGGATATTGTATTTACCATTGCTCTTACTGCGATTCAAGCAAACAGTAAAAAATAACCTATCCATATTTAATTTAAAGGGAGCCAGTGTTTACTGCTCCTTTTTTAGCTTATCAATCCATTGTTTTTTATCAATAAATTCATAAGCTAAAATTATGTTCTAAGCTAATTTTGTAGAGTATAATAATTCAGATAATTAGCCTATTTAATAATAAAGCACAGAGGAGATTGATTAACGTGACTTTTATGCCGTGGACGAAAGAGTTAGAAACAGGTATTCCTCAGATTGATGAGCAACACAAGTGGTTGGTTGACCTTACCAATAAGCTTTATGACTCAACGAGTAATGATCGCCAAATTAACTCTGCCGAAATAGGTAACATTTTAGAGCAATTAGTGGACTATACCATTAATCATTTTATTGCCGAAGAAACACTGTTCGCTAATTTAGGTTATCCTGAAACAACTAGCCATGTAAAACAACACAATATGTTTACTCATAAAGTATATAGCCTTTTAGAGAGACATGAATCTGGTGATGACAGTGTTGCCAGTATTGAAACATTAGAGCTACTTAAAAACTGGTTAACTAACCATATTATGAAAACAGATAAAGATTACATCGAATTCTTTCGTGATAAAAAAGTTGTTTAATATTTTTAAAAGGGGATTAATTAATCCCCTATTTTTTATCTTTGTTCTAATGCATTATTTTGTTGAGTTAACCCTTCCTGTACAAATCTTGCCATCCACTCAGCCACCACAACACCCTGATGCTCTGTAGATAAACTATTGACAGCTTTAGTATATAACTCTTTCCCTAACTGGTCTTCTCTACTGTCCAAAATAGCCTTGGCATAATTTACAACAAATTCAGGATGCCCTTGAAAACATAAAACCTGCTTTCCTATTGTAAATGCCGCATTTGGACAAAAATCACTTTTTGCAACTAAGGTAGCTGATTCTGGTAGTAAGGTTACTTGATCTTGATGACTAATTAATAAGGTTAACTTATCCAGTGTAGGTGTCATCCAATCTGCTTTATGGTTAACATCATAATGATGAGAACCTACACCCCAACCTTGAATAGCACGTTCTACCTTACCACCAAATACTAATGCCAATAACTGATGGCCAAAGCACACACCTAATAAAATCTTTCCTTGATCAAATAAATTTTTTACATAACCTTTTAGTGCTTCAATCCAAGGATCATTAGCGAAAGAATCCGCTTTACTGCCTGTAATAAGATAAGCATCCCATTGTTCATCAGCAGGAGGATAATCCCCATTTACAACATTGTAAACTTTACATTCAACAGCAATCGGTTGTTTAGAAAACATACTCTCAAACATTGCACCATAACCATGATATTCTTCTAATAGCTCTGGACGGATAAAGTCAGTCTCCAAAATACAAATTCTTAAAACCATTTCTAATACAACCTCATCTTACCAACAACAGTATATAATCTTTTCCTTTTTAAATTATACATTATAAAAAATCTTTTTTTTATAGCACTTAATTCTATATATAGAATCTCCAGTTACGCTTGCTATCAATTTTTATGCATAAATTGTGGACAAAAAAAAGCCAGCAGTAAAAACTGCTGGCCTTTTATTAATTCACTTAAGAATTATTTAGCCACTGTGCAGCAAACATTGTAGTTGTTTGTGCTAGTAATGCTGTTTACAGTACCTTTGTAACCAGTTACTTTAACGTGGATAGTTTTGAATACGAAGAAATCGTCTACAGTGATTTCATAACGTGGAGAAATTAACACGTCACCATTAACTGGAGCTAAAGCATTGTAAGCTGCTGCAGCTTGAACTTGTGGAGTTTTGTCAAATGGATTAGAAGCTAATAAACCGCCACTAGCAATACCATCATAACCTACGCCATCAGCAAAGTTGCTGTCGCCACCGAAAGAGATGAAATTGAATAAAATATTTAAACTAGATTCACCAGTTACTTTCTCACCAACTTTGATGTCAGCGCGTAATTCATTAGTTACTAAACGTGGTTGAAGAGTAGCACTTGGTTTGTTAGTGTTAAAGCTGTGACAACCAGCAGCAACAACTACAGCACCTGCTAATGCAGCAAATTTAATAGACTTAAGCATATTTTTTCCTTTCATACGAATTTTAGAATTTTATTCCAATTGAAATACAGTTCCGTAAATAATAACGGTAGCAAAATCCTACCATTATAACTACATTATGTACAGTACTTGAGCTAAAAAGTATATCAAAATTTAAGCTCCAATTAAGATTACTAATAATATAGCTAGTGCAATAATAACACTCTTCTATTTTTCAGCAAATATTTGTTAGCTCAGCTTATACTTGAAAGATTATATTTTGTGATATTTATCAAAATATTTCAGCAATGACTCAGTTATCTCTTTTCTATTAAGCAAAATTATGATTTTTTATTAAAGCTTTAATAATGGTATTGCCAATCTATTTAATAATGATTATTATTAACAACTAATTAATAGTTAATTTTTTATGCCTTTTTCGTAGTACCACAAACTTATTATTTAGCTCACTAGTTATTTTGAGTTTAATATATGGAGATATTTATGCGTTCTTTATTTATTCTGCCTGCTATTTTACTTTGTACTACCTCTATCAGCATGGCTAAGGAATATCCGGTTGGTAAACCACAACAATGTGGTGGAATGGAGATTGCTGCTGTTTATTTACAACCTATCGAAATGGATCCTCCTGGCATGATGCGTCCTGCAAAGGATTCTGATGTACATTTAGAGGCAGACATTACCGCACTTGAAGATAATCAAAATGGTTTCCAAGAAGGCAGCTGGGTTCCTTACCTACAAGTAGCTTTTGTATTAACTAAAGAAGGTAGTGCTGAAAAAGTAGAGGGTACTTTCCATCCAATGGTAGCTAATGATGGCCCACACTATGGCGATAATGTTAAATTATTGGGTCCTGGCAAATATAATTTAAAATTCACTATATTACCACCAGGTAAAGAAAGTATGTTTGGTCGCCATACTGATAAAGAAACAGGGGTTGCACCTTGGTTTGAAAAATGTGAAACCAGCTACGATTTTGTTTATGCAGGTATAGGTAAAAAGGGTGGTTATTAATAAACCCATATTTATTTTGAAATTTTCTTTAAATAAAAGCCAATCACTTACTTGATTGGCTTTTTGCGTTTCTAATTTTAGCGAGAAAAGCTATGTTAAGCAGACAATTTATTGCATTTATTGGCCTATTATTCATCACTGTTAGTGCTATAGCTGCTCCTCTACCCACTTATGAAATAACCATTAAAGATGGCGTATTCTCACCATCATCTATTGAAGTCCCAGCAAAACAACGTTTCAAAATTATTGTCAAAAATATTGGATCTGGGCCTGCTGAATTTGAGAATCTATCAATGCGTGTAGAGAAAGTACTAGCCGCTGGTGTTAGTTCTTTTGTGGTAATTCATCCTCTAAAACCTGGCTCTTATCATTTTATAGATGAGTTCCATATGGATATGGCTGGTTTTACTATTAATGTTAAATAACTTTTCCGACTAGGAGTTATAGTTAAAAATGTGGCAAGCTCTGTTTATTGTATGGCGAGAAAGTGTTGAAGCATTATTAGTAATAGGAATCTTATACGCTTGGATTAATCACCAAGTAAATGCTGGTCACACTAAAAAAATGCTCTGGATAGGTACCGGACTAGGGATATTGTTTGCCTGTGCATTGGCTGTTGGTTTTACTGTAGCAGGCGAATGGTTTTCTGGTACAGGTGGCGATTGGTTCCAAGTTATTATGATGGCCGTAGCTAGTATTTTGATTTTCCAAATGGTTATTTGGATGCAGAAAAATGGCCGTGCTATGAAAAAGAATTTAGAAGCAGAAGCAGCCCAAAGTTTTGCTCAACGTGGTGGGTTTGGTATCTTATTACTTGCTATGTTAGCCGTTGCCCGTGAAGGTTCTGAAATTGTTATTTTCCTTTACAGCAGTTTTGCTGCTGCACAAGGTACAGCCTTCTGGCTATTAACACTGGGAAGTGTTGCAGGTGCAATTCTAGGCTATGCAACTTTTATGTTATTGCAGCTTTCTAGCCATATTATCTCATGGCGTGTATTTTTTAATATCAGTGCCATTATTTTATTACTATTAGGTGGCGCTTTATTAATGTCGGCCTTAGATAAATCGAGTGGGCTAATTATTGATATGCTTGCCAATGCTGATGCGCCTGAATGGAGTTATACATTATTTGATCCTGTATGGGATAGTTCTTTTATCTTATCAGATACCACAACTACGGGTAGTTTTATTGCTAGTATAACGGGTTATCGCGCACAACCTATGTTATTAGGTATAATTCTTATTCCTCTTTACTGGATTATTGCTATTATATGGACACAATGTAATAACCGTATTAAGCACTAATTTTGCAGGACAGATGTTATGAGTAGTTTACCTGTTACACCCCTTTCAAAACTTGGTGACCTAATGCGCCGTTATGGAGGGGTTATTCGTGGTATTCAATGGTTTATTATTCTCTTCTATTTAGTGCTATTAATTATCCCTGCTTTTCTGTCACTACCACCTGATAAAGCAAGGGCATTGAATAATATCTCGTTATTTGCTCAGTTTGTATTCTGGGGAATTTGGTGGCCCTTTGTACTGGTTTCTATGGTACTGTTTGGAAGAGCATGGTGCGGTATTTTTTGTCCAGAAGGTGCATTAGCTGAATGGGCTAGTAAACACGGTAAAAATAAGGGTGTTCCTAATTGGCTTAAATGGAATGGCTGGCCTGCTATCGCTTTTGCTTTAACCACCCTCTATGGCCAAATGATTAGTGTTTATGACTATGCTAAACCTGCGTTACTTATTTTAGGTGGCTCTACTGTAGCTGCAGTTGGTATAGGTCTTTTATATGGCCGTAATAAACGTGTGTGGTGTAGATACCTTTGCCCTGTTAGTGGGGTGTTTTCTTTATTAGCCAGATTAGCACCTGTTCACTTTAAAGTAGATGAAAAACGTTGGCAAGAAAACCCAGAGCCTCATCTACCTGTACCTAACTGTGCACCTTTAATAGATATTCGTAGAATGCATGGTGCTTCTGCTTGCCATGCTTGTGGTCGTTGTAGTGGACAACGAGATGCAGTAAGGCTATCAGTACGCTCCGTCAACGAAGAAGTAGTAGATTATGGACAAGAAGAAGCAAACCCTTGGTTAATTCGTTTATTACTGTTCGGAATTCTTGGTTTAGCCATTGGAGCTTTTACTTGGACAGTAAGTCCTTGGTTTATTTATGCTAAACAAACTATTGCTGAATGGTTAGTCATGCATGACATCTTCTGGCCACTTAATCAAAATACACCTTGGTGGCTATTTACTCATTACCCAGAAAATAATGATGCTTTCAATTGGGTTGATGGTTTTTGTGTAGTTGCTTATATTGTTGGTCATGGCATTGTACTGGGTACAGCATTTAGTTTAATTATGCACCTTGCTAGCAAAATTGCTAATAAAGGAAAAACCTTCTATACCCATATTTGTTTAGCATTAATCCCTATTGGTGGTGTTGGCCTTTTTCTTGGTTTAACCGCAACCACCGTTAAATTAGTTAGACAAAATGGTTTTGCTATTACATGGGTACAAGATGTACGTTTACTATTATTAGTTGGTGCCTTAGTTTGGAGTTTAGTATTAGCTTGGAAAGTACTGAATAAACAACAAGTTTTTGGCTTAAAACGTTTAGCTGTATTAATATGTTTTAGTAGTATTTGTGCTTTTGTGCTTTATAACTGGTATTTGATGTTCTGGGGTTGGAGTGACGCACGCCTCATTAAATCATCCACTATTCAATTAGCCACACAAATTGCCATATTTATTATTTTATTTATTGTAATAAAATTCGTTATAGCAAGATTATTAACTAAAAATCATTCTTCAAAACAAACCTCCTTACACTAAAATAATAGGACGATTAGTAATACGCTAATTGTCCTATTGTTTTACTAAGTCTATTGTATTTAATATACCCTCTATCCTTATTTAAAAAGCATAGAAGCAAACACTATGAAGCAAAACAAATATGATGATCCATCATTTTTTGAGCAATATAGTCAAATGGCTCGCTCTATTGATGGTTTAGCAGGCGCTGGGGAATGGTATATTTTTAAACAAATATTCCCTAACCTACAAAATAAAAGCGTATTAGATTTAGGCTGTGGTTTCGGCTGGCATTGTCAATATGCAGCAGAACAAGGTGCTAAATTAGTGATAGGTACAGATATTTCAGCAAAAATGTTAGCAGAAGCTAACAAGAAGAATGCTTATCCTAATGTAAGTTATCAACAAACTGCCATTGAAGATATTCATTTTGCTAAAGATAGTTTTGATGTCGTTATCAGTTCACTGGCTTTCCACTATATTCAATCTTTTGCTGAAATTTGCGATAAGGTTAGAAACTGTTTAACCAAGGGTGGTGATTTTATTTTTTCAGTTGAACATCCTGTGTTTACTGCTCAAGGCAAACAAGAGTGGATTTATGATCAACAACAAAAGCCCCTTTATTGGCCTGTAGATAACTACTTTGCAGAAGGTATTCGGCAAGCTAACTTTCTTGGTGAACAAGTAACCAAATACCATAAAACCTTAACCACCTATATTAATACCTTATTAGAAAACGGCTTTCAATTAACCAAATTAGTTGAGCCTCAGCCTGATCCAAGATTATTAGAGAAATACCCTGAATACAGTGATGAATTACGTAGACCTATGTTTTTATTAATTGCTGCTAAAAAAATCTAATCTCTTTATTAGGAGTATTCTATTATGTTAACCATTAAAACGGCTGAAGCCACTGACATTCCAAATATAGCCAAGCTACTACAAAAATATGAGCAGGATAACAATGGCGGACTATTTGGTAATTTCCCATTAAAGAAAGTAACGGCTATGGTTGAAGAAGCACTTACTGTCATTATTGCTTGCCATGATTCTAAGGTTATAGGGGTAGTATTTGCCTCCCTTCCGCAAAAAGACTTACCGCCTATTCTTCAAGCAATGTTGGCTGTTCACCCTATTACAGCCAACAATTACCTTTATGGCCCTATTTGTATTGATGAAGAATTTCGTGGTCAAGGCATTACCCAATTAATGTATCAAAAGTTACAACAATTATTACCTAATTTTCGGCCACTACTTTTTATAGCAGAAGATAATTTAGATTCCATTCGTGCTCATCACAAATTAGGGCTCACTGAAAAAGCTAAATTTACCTTTAATGGTCAACATTTCTTAATATTTAGTGATTAAGCTTATACCAAACAATTGTTAGATATTTTATATGATAACTATTGACTAATGCTGTTTATAACTACAATAGTCATTGACTTTCTGTGTTAGAACCTGTCAAATAACTATAAATACACTAACGTATGTTTGAGTGACAAAGCGTAATCACAATTGCAGCTTTTTACTTAGTACTATTAGTTGAACATCTTCTATAGATAGAGACTCTGTACCATGAAAACTGAAATGAAAAAACCAACATTAATAATCATAATTATTGCAGTAGTTTTAATCATAGGTTATCTAGTGTGGTCACAGCTAAAAACTAAAGACTTTGGTGAAGGTTTTGTCAATGGTAATGGTCGCATAGAAGCTACAGAAATTAATGTATCAACCAAACTTGCAGCACGCATCGAAAAAATACTGGTTAAAGAAGGCGATTTTGTTGAAAAGAGTCAACCTCTAGTTATTATGCAAACTGATGTGCTTGAGCAACAACTTAATGAAGCTAGGGCGCAATTACAACAAGCAATTAGTAATGAAGTAAATGCTAAAGCACAACTTGCCTTAAAAATGAGTGATAAAGCTGCTACCGAAGCTGTTGTTCTACAACGTAAAAGTGATCTTGATTTAGCTAATAGACGACTAAAACGATCTGCACCTTTGCATCGTAGTGGTGCTGTATCAGCCCAAATATATGATGATGACCTAGCCTCTGTTAATAGTGCAAAAGCTGCATTAACTGCCGCAGAAGCACAAGTGGCCGTAGCAGAAGCGGCTATTCAAGCTGCGGAGGCCAATGTTACTAGCGCCAGCTATGCAACAAAAGCCTCCCAAGCCACCATTGATCGTATTCAAGCAGATATTAATGACAGTACTTTAATCGCTACAGCACATGGTCGTGTGCAATATAAAATATCTCAAGTAGGCGAAGTTTTAGGCGCTGGTGGTAAAGTGCTCAATGTAGTAGATTTAAATGATGTTTACCTTACTTTCTTTTTACCAGAAACAGTAGCAGGTAAAGTTAGATTAGGTGATGAAGTTAGAATGGTGTTAGACGTATTTCCAGATATGGCAATACCTGCTTATGTTTCCTATGTAGCAAGTGTGGCTCAATTTACACCTAAAACTGTGGAAACACAGAGTGAACGTCAAAAACTAATGTTTCGCGTTAAAGCCCAAATTAAACCAGAACTTTTAAACTGTTATTTAGAACAAATTAAAACAGGAGTACCAGGAGTCGCTTGGTTAAAATTAGATAAACAAGCCGCATGGCCTGCTGAATTATCTAATTTAGTACCTATGTGTAAAAAAGATTAGGGGCTTAACATGGCCAACCCTATTGATTTTTCACAGATTGTCGTACATGTAGCAAATGTTTCACTACATTATGGTAAAACATTAGCATTAGATAATGTCAGTTTAGATGTACCTGCTCAATGTATGGTAGGGCTAATTGGCCCAGATGGTGTGGGTAAATCAAGTCTACTATCTTTAATTTCTGGTGCTCATGTTATTCAACAAGGTACTGTTGAAGCACTAGCTGGCGATATGCGCAGCAAAGAACATCGTACCCAAGTTTGCTCACGTATTGCTTATATGCCACAAGGACTTGGTAAAAACTTATACCCTACTTTATCAGTTGAAGAAAATTTACAGTTCTTTGCACGTTTATTTGGCCACAACGCTAAAGAGCGTCGTCGTCGAATTGATGAACTTACCAAAAGTACGGGACTCTACCCTTTCCTAGATAGGCCTGCTGGCAAACTCTCTGGTGGTATGAAACAAAAGCTAGGGCTATGCTCAGCCTTAATCCATGATCCAGATTTACTTATTTTAGATGAACCAACCACAGGGGTTGACCCCCTATCTCGCGCTCAATTCTGGGATATGATTAATAATATCCGTAAACAACGTCCACAAATGAGCGTTATTGTAGCCACTGCTTATATGGATGAGGCTCAACGCTTTGATTGGTTAGTGGCAATGGATGCAGGTAAAATATTAGCCACTGGCACACCCACTGAAATTTTACAACAAACTCAGCAAGATTCATTAGAAGCTGCGTTTATTAAATTAATGCCAGAAGAAAAAAAACAAGGCTATAAACCCGTTGTTATTCCACCTTTACAAATTGATGAAAACACCCCGATTGCCATTGAAGCAAAAGGGCTTACCCAACGGTTTGGCAAGTTTGTAGCCGTAGACCATGTTGATTTTAGAATAGCTCAAGGAGAAATATTCGGTTTCCTAGGCTCCAATGGTTGTGGCAAATCCACCACCATGAAAATGCTAACTGGGTTATTGCCTGCCACTGAAGGACAGGCATGGCTATTTGGTAAAGAAATTGATGCCCATGACCTTAACACCCGTAAACGTTTAGGCTACATGTCACAAGCATTTTCGTTATACAGCGAACTCACTGTTGAACAGAATCTTGTGTTACATGCTCGTTTATTTGGCGTTGCTGAAGAAAACATACCAAACCGCGTCAATGAAATGTTGCAAAGGTTTGGTCTAGAGAATGTAGCAGATAGCTTACCTGACAATATTCCACTCGGTGTACGGCAACGTTTATCGTTAGCAGTTGCAGTTATTCATGATCCAGATATTCTTATTCTTGATGAGCCTACCTCAGGTGTAGATCCAATTGCTCGTGATAATTTTTGGCATTTACTGGTAGAACTATCTCGCAAAGATAATGTAACCATCTTTATTACTACTCACTTTATGAACGAAGCAGAACGATGTGACCGCATGTCACTAATGCATGCGGGTAAAGTGTTAGATAGTGATACCCCTGCTAAGTTGATGGAAAAACGTCATGCCGAAACACTTGAGCAAGCTTTTATAGAATATCTATTGGATGCAGGTGCTGGCACTTCAGCAACAGAAGTAGAAACAGCCACTGCAACTCCCCCCCCTATTACTCAACAAACAAATAGTAATCATACGCGCCCTAGTGTGTTTAGTTTAAACCGCCTTATTGGGTGTATGTGGCGCGAATCACTGGAACTAAGACGTGACCCTATTAGAGCGACCTTAGCTTTACTAGGCGCAGCCATACTCATGCTAGTAATGGGTTATGGTATTACCATGGATGTAGAAAATCTTAGATTTGCTGTACTTGACCAAGATCAAACAGGCTTAAGCCAAAACTATACATTAAATATTGCAGGTTCTCGTTATTTTATAGAACAACCAGCACTCACTAGCCATCAAGAGATGGATCAACGAATGCGCAGGGGCGATATTACCCTTGCGATAGAAATTCCGCCTAACTTTGCCAAAAAAATTGAACGTGGTGACCAAGCAGAAGTTGGGGTATGGATTGATGGTGCTATGCCAATGCGTGCAGAAACTATTCGCGGTTATGTGCAAGGACTGCATTTAGGCTGGCTGGCAGAACAAGCTAAAGAAAGACAAGGTTACGATACCACGAGTAATGCCAGTATAGAAACACGTTATCGCTATAACCCTGATGTTAAAAGTTTACCTGCTATGGTTCCTGCGGTAATTCCTATTCTATTATTAATGTTACCAGCAATGGTTGCAGCACTGTCAGTAGTACGTGAAAAAGAGTTAGGCTCCATTCTTAATCTTTATGTAACACCTATGTCACGAGTAGAGTTTTTAATTGGTAAGCAAATACCTTATATTCTGCTTTCCATGTTGAGTTTCTTCCTATTGGTCATTATGGCTTTAACCATCTTTGATGTTCCCATTAAAGGCAGTTTCTTAACCCTCTGTTTTGCTATATTCCTATATTGTATAGTAGCCACTAGTTATGGCTTGCTTGCTTCAACTATTACCCGTAGCCAAGTAGCCGTTATTTTCTTAACGGTTATCTTAACCTTAGTACCTGCTATTCAGTTTGCTGGAGTAATTAACCCTGTATCCTCTTTACAAGGTGGCGGAAGACTTATTGGTGAATACTTTCCCACTACCTACATGCTATTAATTACACGCGGAATATTTAATAAAGCACTGACTTTTTCAGATTTATATAGTTCAATCAATATGCTACTGGCCATGATTCCTGTGTTATTGGGCATTAGTATTTTATTACTGAAAAAACAGGAAAGCTGATCTATGCAAAAGTTTACTAACATTTATCGGCTAGGTATCAAAGAATTATGGGGATTAGCCCGTGACCCTGTAATGCTGATTCTAATTGTGTATTGTTTTACAGCCTCTATCTATACAGCAGCTACGGCTGTGCCTGACTCTTTAAACTTAGCTTCAGTAGCGGTGGTTGATGAGGATGATTCACCCTTATCTAGACAAATTATTGGTGCTTTCTATCCGCCCCTCTTTAATAAACCTGCTAAGATTTCTTTAAACGAAATGGACCCAGGTATGGATGAAGATAAATATACCTTTGTCCTCAATATCCCGCCAAACTTTCAACGAGATGTACTAAAAGGAGATTCTCCGAGTATTCAGCTTAATGTCGATGCCACAAGGATGAGTCAAGCATTTACAGGTAATGGCTATATCCAACAAATTGTTATAGATGAAGTGAATGAATTTGTTAAACGTTACCGTAGTTCCGATATTTTGCCTGTTAATTTAGAAGTACATACTAGTTTTAATCCAAACTTGACGCAATCATGGTTTAGCTCGGTTACAGAAATCATCAATATGGTAACTACCCTATCGATTATTTTAACAGGTGCAGCCCTTATGAGGGAGCGTGAGCATGGTACTATTGAACATCTGCTTGCCATGCCTGTTACTCCTTTTGAAATCATGACGTCAAAAGTTTGGTCAATGGGGTTAGTGGTGCTGATCGCTACTGCTTGCTCATTACTGCTTATTGTAGAGGGTGCATTAAAAGTACCTATTACTGGCTCTAAATGGTTATTTTTATGGGGTGCTGCACTGCATTTATTTGCTACCACTTCCATGGGTATTTTCTTGGCAACAGTTGCTCGTAGCATGGCACAGTTTGGTATGTTATTAATGTTAATTTTATTACCATTACAAATGTTATCAGGCGGTAGCACTCCTCGCGAGAGTATGCCAGAGCTTATCCAGACAATTATGTTAATTGCTCCTACCACTCATTTTGTAGAATTAGGCCAGGCCATTTTATACCGTGGTGCAGGTCTTGAAACTGTTTGGAAACCATTTTTATGGCTAATTACATTAGGTACAGGTTTCTTTATTTTTGCACTGACTCGTTTTAGAAAAACCATTACTCAAATGACCTAATATAATTTATTAAAATTGATGTTAACTAATACCTATTGGAAATAAAATTACATGTTTTTAAATATCCATTTACATATCATCATGTAATTACCTTGCCTTGTCCAACAAGAGTTAATTAACGTCTTATATCTCCATACCTTAGGGTACAACTAAACTACTATGAACAATATATTTTGTAGATTTTTGTTGTTTATACCTTCGTGGCATTGTGTCTAACTACTAATTGCTCAATAAATAGTAAATATACCGTTTAATTTTACTCTTTCGGAGGTAACAATGAGCAAGCAAGTAGCCGTATTAATTACTAATGAATTTGAAGATTCAGAATTCACCTCTCCTGCTGAAGCTATTAAAGCAGCTGGACATAAAATTACTACTATTGAGAAAAAAGCGGGCAATACCATTACAGGCAAACACGATACCAAAGTAACAATAGATAAATCTATTGATGATGTTAAACCAGAAGATTTTGATGCGTTATTAATCCCTGGTGGTTTTTCACCTGATTCATTACGTGGCGATGATCGTTTCGTAAACTTTACTAAACATTTTGCTAGCACTAATAAGCCTATTTTTGCAATTTGTCATGGTCCCCAACTAATGATTAATGCAGGCATTGTTAAAGGTAAAAAAATGACCACTGTGAAACCTGTGGTGATTGATTTAAAAAATGCTGGGGCTGATTTTCATGACGAATCAGTAGTGGTTGATAACGATACTATTGTCACTAGTCGTACTCCTGATGATTTACCTGATTTCAATCGGGAAATCGTCAGAATTCTAAATAAGTAACTTTATTTAACAAAATCCTCTTAGCTGTTTTAAGGGGATTTTTTAATTATCCATTAGCCTCTGTGGTTACGCTTATCCCTGTAAAAGGTTAGGTTAATATCATCACCCTTTTTGTTATACTTTTGGCGCATGTTCTGCGCCAATGGTTTGACATACTTGTAATGATTACGTTATATTGAAAAAAGAAGTGACTATTGTTTTTACTTCTTTGCCTTCAGGGTTTCTGTGTAGAGCTTCATGTGAAGATTGGATGCTTCGTTTTGTGACAATATAATTGTCCTCTCGCCTATAACCTTGTCTGTATTACCACTCTTAGGGGTTTCTATTGCGAAGCCGGGGGATACAGAATTTTTAAATTGTTGGCACTCCTGATGTGATGTTGGAGTTTACCATTTTCATACAGCTCAGCCATTTTAATATGGTGTTGCATCTTACACTGAATAACCTTTTTATTGGTTAACATTATTATTAATAACTTTTTCAGTGTTCAGGAGTGTTCCTATTAATTAGCATAAAGGGAGCAACACAATAATATGTCTGAACAAATTGTGCTCGATCGCATTTTTAAAGTCTTTGGCTCTGAGCCAAAGAAAGCTATGGAATTAGTCAAACAGGGTAAAACCAAACAGCAAATTCTCGAACAAACAGGACAATCTATTGGTGTCTTTGATGCTAGCTTTAGCATTGTAAAAGGTGAGATTTTTGTCATTATGGGATTATCGGGTTCGGGGAAATCAACGCTAGTTCGGATGTTAAACCGACTCATCAAACCAACTTCAGGTCGTATTCTAATTGACGGTGAGGATATTGTAACTGTCAGCGACTCTCGTTTGCGTGAATTACGCCGTAAAGATATCAGCATGGTATTTCAATCCTTCGCACTTATGCCACATATGACAGTGTTAGACAATGCAGCACTCGGTTTAGAGTTTTCTGGTGTAGATAAAAAGGCCCGTTTAAAAGCTGCAAATGAAGCATTAGAACAAGTTGGCTTAGCAGGTTGGGGAGATAAATATCCTGATGAACTTTCTGGCGGTATGCAACAACGTGTTGGTTTAGCCCGTGCATTAGCGGCAGACCCTTCTATCTTACTAATGGATGAAGCCTTTTCTGCACTCGACCCTATTATTCGTACTGAAATGCAAACTGAACTTTTGCGTTTACAACAAATTAAACGCCGTACCATTATCTTTATCTCTCATGATTTAGATGAATCTATGCGGTTAGGTGATCGTATTGCCATTATGAAAGATGGTCAAGTCATACAAGTAGGTACACCAGAAGAAATACTTCGTGAACCAGCAGATGATTATGTAAAACGCTTTATTCAAGGGGTTGATGCAACTGCTGTATTTAAAGCAGGAGATATTGCTCGAAAAACTCAAGTAGAAATTATTGCTGAATCGCCTAACCGTGGTTGTCGAGCAGCTTTACAGATTCTCGAAGATGAAGATCGTGACTATGGTGTAGTGTTAAGTTCAAACCGTAAATATTTAGGTATGGTTTCTACTGATTCCTTACGAGAAGTTTTAAAGGGGCAAACAGCATTCACTGGTAGTGGGCTTGCTAATGCTTTTTTACCTGACGCCATCACACCTGCCAACGTAGCAGAGCCTGTTGGTGAGTTATATGGTAGTTTGGCTCAAGCTCCACACGCACTCCCTGTAGTCGATGATAACGGCCGTTATATGGGCGCTATTAGTAAAACAACGTTATTACGATTCCTAGATAAAACAACAACTACTGCACCACCTGTAGAACAACCTACAGTGGCGACTGAACATAATTAATCGATCAGTTACTCATAAAGTATAAGACATATACACAGTAAATAAGTGTATTTGAGAGATAAAGGTTTAAAAACGATGAATGAGAACGATACGGAAAACAATATCACAACCCAACAAAATACGGATACTACCCAAGCCAATGATCCTTGGGCTGCTATGAGCGACAGCTCATCCAATGATACTACAGCAACACAGGCTACAACGGGTACTGACACAACAGCAGACCCTTGGGGAACAATGAATAATGGCGATACAACTACAGATACCTCATCCTCAGATGCTTGGCTAAATACAGGAGGTAGCGACAATAGCTCGACTGATTGGCTTAGCTCAACAGATCCATCCACAGTAGATACTACATCTTCCGGCTTTCATATCAGCCAATTATGGGATGGCTCGTTATACTCCCCCGTGGAGTCAAGTATCAACCATGCCGTGCGTTGGTTATCCGATGAATGGCGTCCATTTTTTCAGATAATACGCGTTCCTATTGACCACACTTTGGTCTTTATTGCTAATGCTTTTCAAGATGCACCTATCCCCTTAATGATAGCAATTTTAGTGTTATTGTCATGGCAACTAGCAGGCCGTACTATGGCAGTTGGTGCATTAATTTCTTTAGCCTGCTTGGTGGTATTAGGCATCTGGCAACAAGCTATGTTGACTTTATCACTGGTCCTCACCGCCTTATTGTTTTGTATAATTATTGGATTACCTTTGGGGATTCTGACTGCATCTAGCAATAAATTACAACGAGTGATACGGCCTATTCTAGATGCTATGCAAACGACCCCCTCGTTTGTTTATCTTGTTCCCATTGCGTCATTAGTAGGTATTGGTAATGTACCAGGAACTATTGTCACCATTATTTTTGCACTCCCCCCATTAGTTCGTATGACCAACTTAGGTATTCGCCATGTTCGTCCAGATTTAATAGAGGCTTCTAGAGCTTATGGTGCATCAAGCTGGCAACTACTTTCTAAAATACAAATTCCATTAGCACTGCCTTCTATTATGGCAGGTATTAACCAATCATTGATGCTTGCTATGTCTATGGTAGTAGTGGCTTCAATGATTTCTGTAGCGGGTCTTGGACAAATGGTTTACGAAGGCATGAGCAGTATGAATATGGGTAAAGCCACTATTGGTGGTCTAGGTATTGTTATTCTTGCCATTATGCTCGACCGTGTAACTCAGGCCATTGGTAATAAACAACGTAATGTACGCCATTGGTGGCAAACTGGCCCCATAGGCATAGTAATACGCCTGATGAACCGTAACCAACAAGCTTAAGAGGATTAAAAAATGAATCAAATTACTATTTTGCAGAATCAAAGCAAAAAACCAAAAAGCTTTTTTCTAAAATCTGCTCGTAATATATTATTTGCAGGTGCTACAACCTTGGCATTAGCAGCTACATCCGTATTAGCGGCAGACTTACCTGGTAAAGGTGTTACAGTTACCCCAATGAAAAGCTCTATTGCTGAAGAAACATTTCAAACTCAGCTTGTTATGCGCGCCTTAGAAAAGCTAGGCTACACAGTAAAACCTATCAATGTTGCAGAATATAATATTGCTTATCAAGCAATTGCTACAGGTGATGCCACTTTCTTAGCTGATGCTTGGGTACCACTACATGATAATTTTTACAATGCAGTAGGTGGCGATAAAACACTGTACCGTAAAGGTGTCTACTCTAACAATTCATTACAAGGTTATCTAATTGATAAAGCCACAGCAGAAAAATATAACATCACCAATATTGATCAATTCAAAGACCCTAAAATTGCTAAATTATTTGATAGTAATGGTGATGGCAAAGCAGATTTAACTGGCTGCACGCCAGGCTGGGGCTGCCAAGAAAGCATTGAACACCAAATGGATGCTTATAAATTACGGGATACGGTAAAGCATAATATGGGTAGCTATCCTGCTATGATGGCTGACACTATTTCTCGCTATCGCGAAGGTAAGCCTATTTTTTACTATACTTGGACACCTTACTGGGTAAGTGCTGTATTAGTGCCTGGTAAAGATGTGATTTGGTTAGAAGTTCCCTTTACCTCACTACCTAGTAATCAAAAAGATATTAAAACTGTACTACCAAACGGTAAAAATTATGGTTTCCCAGTTAGTACTCAACATATCGTAGCCAATCGCAAATTTGCTGAAGAAAATCCTGCTGCGGCGAAGTTGTTTGCTATTATGCAGTTACCCGTAACTGATATTAATGCACAAAATTTACGTATGCGCCAAGGAGAGAGCTCGACAGTGGTTATCAATCGTCATGTAGATGGTTGGATCAAAGCACATCAAGCAACCTTTGATGGTTGGATACAACAAGCTTTAGAAGCAGCTAAATAATAATTCAGCATAAAGAAAGCCTCTAAAATTTAGAGGCTTTCTTTTAATTACCCTTTAACACAAACCACTTGTTTTAAAGTATGTAATACTTCTACTAATTCACTTTGAGCTTCCATCACAGCATCAATATCCTTATAAGCCATAGGAATTTCATCAATCACATCTTCATCTTTTCGGCATTCCACATGAGCAGTTGCCTTGATTTGATCAGCGACTGTAAACATTTTCTTAGCCTTAGTTCGACTCATAGTACGTCCTGCTCCATGACTACAAGAACAAAACGCCTCCTCATTGCCTAAACCTCGAACAATATAACTTTTTGCTCCCATAGACCCTGGAATAATTCCTAATTGCCCCTTATGAGCAGATACTGCACCTTTACGAGTAACTAATACTTCTTGCCCGAAATGCTGCTCTTTTTGCACATAGTTATGATGACAATTCACTGCCTCTAAATGTGTCTCAAATGGTTTAGTAATTACTGTTCTAACTGCTTTAATCACATTTAGCATCATTAACTCACGATTTAATCGTGCAAAATCTTGAGCCCAGCTTACTGCCTCAACATAATCATCATAATGTTTAGTCCCTTCTTTTAAATAAGCCAAATCTCTATTTGGCAAATTAGCAATATGCTCTCTCATATCATCTTGAGCTAACTCAATAAATAACCGACCAATAGCATTCCCTACACCACGCGAACCACTATGCAACATAAACCATACATGATCAGCTTCATCTAAACATACTTCAATAAAGTGATTACCTGTTCCTAAAGTACCTAAATGTAGACGATTATTAGTATCTGCTAATTTAGGATATTTATCTGTAATCACCTTAAATCGATCAGCTAAAATCTGCCATGTGTTATCTACTTCAGTAGTTGCCTTAGACCAAGCACCCCTATCATTACGTCCAGTTGTTCTTCCATGTGGTACAGCTTTTTCAATGGCAGTTCTAATTGCCAATAAACTATCTGGTAAATCACTCGCCATTAATGAAGTACACGCTGCAATCATTCCACAACCTATATCAACACCCACTGCTGCTGGAATAATAGCGCCAACTGTAGGAATAACACTACCAATCGTAGAACCTTTTCCTAAATGCACATCTGGCATAACCGCAAGATGTTTAAAAATAAAAGGCATTTTGGCAGTATCCATTAGTTGTTGACGCGCATCATCTTCCACAGGCACACCCTGTGTCCACATCTTAATAGGCTTACCATTGGCAACTTCTAATAAATTATATGTTTTCTTTTCCATTTTTATTTCCTATTAAACAATACGTTGCAAACTACTTAATACCTGCCAAGGTTATAGAGTGCTGTGACTTGGGGCGATGAAATATTTACTTTGCTTGCTCTACCTGTTGAGCTACTCCCCCATTGATAGAAGAGATGGGATTCGAACCCACAACCTAGCAGTTATCTATGTAATTCCATTAGCATTCGCCAAATTTATTTAACTTACATATTATGTATTGCAGAAGTTGTGCCAACCCTTAAAATAAAAAATAACTTATTAAAAAACATAATGAAAACAAAAAATAGAATTAGAATATTTATCATCATATCCTTAAAAACATATAATATTTTATAATTTAATATATATTTTTATAACCACTTATTACTCATTTAGATTATTTCTTGTTTTTCTATTAATAGCTTTAATATCATTTTATAAATATTCTTGTTTAAGCAAAAAGAATCAAAAAGTTATATTCAATAAAATAAATCCTAATTAATAATTACCCAAACCCTATTTCAGAAATGATTGGATTCAACTGCACACCTTATATTTATAAAAATTAGTTCTATGAAATAGAAACCTAACTCACAAAACACCTTTTCCATTTAATAGCAAGGATTAATCATGAAAAAATATTATTTTATTATCGCAACTTTATTACTTTGTAACTTCTTAGCAAACTGTGCTCTTTATTATAGATAAGGAGATATTATGCTTAAAATATCAATACTTTTTAGCCTGCTAATTTTAGCAGGCTGCATTACAGTTTATGAATGTGAAGGAAAACATAAGGAAACTTACAATAATATTTCACCTACAACACAGCACTCTGAAACAATAAACTCAGGTGATAAGCCACCATCTAATCACTCTGAACCTACTAATTCCTAACGAGTGACCTACCCAAAATTTATCAAATCACTTCGTTAGAAAGTTATTTACCCCACAAAATAGATATAGCAAAAATAGTTTGTATTAAGGAATAGCCAGGAAGCTGTACCCATAGAATATGAATAATGCAATAACAGTAATAAAGATAGGAAACAACTGTACTTTCATGGATAAATAACAGGCAATAAAAAACCCTTGTACATATAATGATACAAGGGTTTTTATACTTAAATGGCGGAAGCGCAGTCCGTCATTTTATATTCCAATATATTCCTGTTTAATTTAATTTATTTCCTACAACCTATTATATAGTAATATATTATATATTTTAACTATTTAATATAGTTTGATTTGGTATAATTAAAATCATTATTTAATGGCCCTCTAAATGGCCCTCCTTTTATGGATGTATTTGTATGGCAATTTTAACTGATCTTAAAGCTAAAAGGATTAGCCCTGATGACAATCCTTTACCTCATGGTGGTGTTACTGGTTTAAGCTTGTGGCCTGCCAAAACAAAAGGACGTGGCAAGTGGATTTTACGTTATGTCAGCCCTGTCACTGGTAAGAGAAGGAAAGCAGGTTTAGGTCCTTATCCTGATGTAAGTATCGCTGAGGTGGCTGTTAAAGCCAGTGAATTTAGGGTTAGGTTAGCTAATGGTGAAGATCCTTTAGAGGATAAACAGCAGGTTGCTAAAAGAGTTGATAAGGTTGTTCCTTCTTTTGAAGAGGCTGCTTTTAAGCTTTACGAGAATTTATTACCTAGTTGGAAGAATAAGAAGCATGGTCAACAGTGGATTAATACATTAAAGCAGTATGCTTTTCCTGTTATAGGGAATAAGTTAGTAGATGTAATTGAGGTTGAGGATATTGAGCTTGTTTTAAAACCTATTTGGTTATCTAAACATGAGACCGCTTCTCGTTTGAAACAACGTATACATGCTGTTATGGCTTGGGCTATTGCTTATAAATTTGCTAAGTATAATCCTGTGGATAGTGTACAGTATTTATTACCTAATATGGGAAGTAGAAAGGCTATGATTAAGCATCAGCCTTCTATGCCTTGGCGCGATATTCCTGAGTTTTTAGTAAAATTAAAGAATGAAAATATTATTATTTCTCATTTGATGTTGGAGTTTCTTATTTTAACAGCTTGCCGTTCAGGTGAGGTCAGAGGAATGAAATGGCAGGAAGTCAATTTTAAAGATAAAGTATGGACAATTCCTGCTAATCGAATGAAGGCAGGTATTGAGCATAGAGTTCCACTATCAACGAGAACCGTTGAGATTTTAAATAGATTAAAAGGATTAGATGAGGTATTAGTTTTTCCTTCAGTAAAAAAGAAAACCATTATGAGTGATATGGCACTGACTCAGTTATTGAGGAGAATGGAAGCTCAAAGTGATACCACAGGTCGGTTAGCTACTGCCCACGGTTTTAGATCAAGCTTTAGGAATTGGTGTAGTGAAAATGGTTATGCTAGGGATTTAGCAGAGCGAGCATTAGCTCATACTATTCAAAATCAAGTGGAAGCAGCTTATCATCGAACTGATTTATTAGAACAGCGTAAACCTATGATGGAAGCTTGGGCTGAGATCTGTCTAGGCAAGCTCTAAGGTAAGAAGACATTATCTAAAGTATGAATATAAAGAAGAAAAGCAAGAAGCTTGGGCTAAATTAGATAAAAAATTAGAGGAGATTTTATCAAAATAAAACCCAAAGTGAACCATATAGTACTTTGATATGACCGTATAAGTAATGTTATAACATTCTGTTAATTATTACGATTAATGGGGAGATGATGCTCTTTGTATTAATACTAATGTAAAAGTACACCAGCAAATATAAATATAATAATGCTAAAACAAAAATACATCCCTTTTTAATTAATAATTGTTAACTTGAATAGGTAGGTCTAAAATATCTTAATAAAACTATTATAAATATGTTATTACATCAATGTATAAATCACACATGCTAGCTTTAGGGTATATTTCAAATATAGACATGTATCTTTAAAGCTAGGTCATATAGGCGAGAGATTTCTATTATTATCATGACAAAAAAAACAGCCAGATTATTATATTATTATTCCTCAATCACTTTGGAATGAGGCTAATACTATCGTTGAGTATTTAACAGTTTATCCTTTTTTACAACCAACCCATTGTAAACATTGTAATAGTAGTCATATTACGTTGAGTAATATATCAAGACACAACAAAAATGGTTTAACACTTTATTATTGTAAATCATGTAAAAGAAGTTTTACTCAAATAACGGGGACTCTCTTTATGCGGATGCAGTATTTAGAGTTATGGGGTGATTTTGCTAAATTGCGCTTGGCAGGTAAATCTACTAATGAGATTAGTGAAATAACAGGGTTATCTATCAAAGCAAGTACAGGCAGAGCAAGAATTTTAGACAAACTTATTGCCGAGCAATTTCCTGCACTATATCAATGGTGGAAACCCCATCAAGATTATATTGATCGTAGACTCTCTCCACAGGTAGAAAACGAATATCAGTATTTTACTAATTGGTTAAAACAGCTTATTGAGCAATCATAAGCGACTTGTCCTTATTGTGGTAATTTTCCTATCAATCGAGTAAAAACAGGTTCAGCAGATAAGGAAGGAATACGCCACAGGCATCGCCCTTCATTTTATTGTGGTCGTTGTAAACAATTTTTTAGTTTGTTAGATCACTCTCCCATTAAAAAATTGTTCCATATAGAAAAATGGCTACCCTTTATAGAAGGAATGATACAGGGCAAAAGTAATATACAACTAGCCAAACAAGTACAAATAAGTTTTTCCAGTGCACATACTTGGAAAAAGAAATTTATAGAGCAAATGCAACTACTAGAACTGTATGAATTAGTTTATTGGTTAACATGGCAGTGTAGTCGAGGACGTGCTTATACCAATAAATTAATTAAACAACAGCATAAAAAAAATAACAAGAAAGTACCTCCATTAAATAGTAGGTAAGTAGCGATTAACTCACTTGTACTAACTCATATCAGATGTAGAGCAAGTTAATATTATTACTAAACTTAGTCTTCTCTGAATGAGCTACTTTATTTGCTGATGAAAAAAAGACAGCAGCTTTATTAGATAGGCTAGTTCATCATTGTGACATCATTGAAATAGGTAATGACTCCTATCTATTTAAAAATCATTCTTAAAGAATTATAAAATAGATAAATAACTACTCGTTAAGTGGTGCATTTTTGCTTTAGCCACTGGTGTATTTTTAAATTAGCATTGACAACTAAAATAATCTTTTAAATTATTAATATTATTTTTACCATAAGTAGCTAGTAAAATATTACTTTGTTCAATAAGTTCTAAACTTGGTTTTTCCCATTGCTCTTTAGCAATAGGTTGTGACCACGTTAGCATAGCCTTTGGGCGTTTAACAAAGTTTTTTCTATTTAACCATTCGGCTAGATGACAAGGAAAGGTCCAGCCGCTTAATATATGACCAACGATCCAAAAAAAATAACCTACTTTACTGTCACTGTATTTATTCTGATTTTTTATAACATAAAAATATTCAAGGCTTCCTTCTTGGCATTGCTGGGCTAATTTATAGTAATAGTCAAAGGTCGGTTGTGGATTAGCTTTTATTTTTTTTAGTGCTTCTGGTTCTAATAGATCAGGGGTTCCTGTTTGTTTTTTTAAAGTTTCCAGACCATACTCCATAAATACTCTTATTGCTTCCCAATCTGCGATGGCAAGTCCTTCAACACCATACCCCATACTATAGGTAGCCTGACGACCTGTGTTAATATCAGGAATTTGGAAAGTTAAAGTAACATGCTGAGTAGCAGAATATTGACTCATTAATAAGGCTGTTTCTAGCTGAACACTAATACTTTCCCAAGGAGCAATAAAAACTTCTTTTCCCACTACCGCACAAACTTCTCTTCGTTCTCGATTAAAACGTAAAGGAATTTGTTTTGCTGCTTTAAAATAGCCACTAATAGTAATAAAACTAAAAAATAAAAATGAGCCACCTAAGCTATAGGCATATAGCTGTAGCATCACAGGCCCTACATAAATAAAAAAAGCATAAAAAAAAGGATAAGAGTCCGTTGCAGCAACGACTATATGCATTGCAAAAAGTGCAAAAAACAACATCATAAACCATGAAATTTGTGCCCTCACGCCAAATTCAAACCCCCAATAATTACCTTTACCATAGTCCATATAGGTTGCTGTAGCTTGTTTTAGGTCTGCAATTTGCACTATAGGTGGATAACCTGTAGGTATTGGTAAAGGAGCTAAAGCTAAATATCTAGTGGTTAGACCTTTGCTCTGAATACCTGCCGTTGGGTATGGGGTGTTAACTCCTGTCATTAGAGGTGACCTGTTGGATAAATAGTGATTAATATATTATTTTTTAAAATAAAAATAATGTTTAAGCTTGTCAGTATTTATTGTAACATTGCCCAAACTCCTCCAGAGACATGACCGCTTTATTCGTATCATTTAAATCATAAAGCACATGCACTTGAGAAGAACTTTCTGCTAGTTCTTCTGTATTTATCGCCCACATACCTAAGTCTTCTCTAAGGCGTAAAAATCTATTATCACTATCAATTCTAGCAATCAGTTTATCAGCACTTTCTTTACCTATAATAGTCATATAAAAAGCACATAATCTATTTCTTTTATCAAAATCATATCTTACGCTTTCTATTTGTAAATTACGGGTATCTATTCCCATTACACTTTGAGGTAGTTCTTTGCTTAAATAAGAGCTATATTCTGTATTAAAATCAGCATTTTGAAGCGGCATAATTTTACTAATACGACTATAGGTATCATTTGGTAGCACATCCAATTCTACTTTTTTAGTACAACCGATTATTAAAAAAATAGTTAATAAAAGCGTTAATATCTTTTGCATTAATCAATTACCTTATAGGTAGGTTTATATCAATATCACTAAAATAATTTTTAAATCTAAAGTGTATTAGTTTTTGTCATTATAGGTGCCCTGTTGGATAAATAATGGTTGGTATATTATTCCTTATTCTCATTTCATTTCCTGCTATTTGTTCTACTTTTTTGCTAGTATCCATATCCCATTTTCGTAATGGTACTTTATACCCAAGCCCATATTGTTCCCCGCCCAGTGTTTGATTAGCCATATCTGGTTGATAAAACAGTCTTAAATGCAAAGTATTTTCTTGAGCTGAAGACCATTCATTTTGTGGTAGCCAAGGTAGCTTCCATTCTAACACTACCACACTCTCACCAATTAGCTTAGTAGTTTGTTTTAAATTTTCGCCAATCGTTATATCCACATCTGGGTTATCAAGCATATTATACAACCATTGTGCTTGCCATTTTATTGGTTTACTTACTAGGGTATTTTGCATTTGACCAGGGAATATAGTTTGTAAAACTCGATAGTTTTTACCCTCAACCTCTTTTACCCCTTGATCAATAATAATTGGTTTAAGCAGCGCCTCCGCCAATATTTGATTATGTTGCTCTTGATTCCAACCCCGATTCTTTTTCCCCCAATAACTTTTCTCAAACCAATCCTGTACTTCGGAAAGGTCATAATAATTATAAATCCCCTCACCTATCAGCTGTACCGCTGTTAATAATAACCCTACAGGCGTTACTCGACCTATCATGGTAGCATATCTGGCGCCACGCACTGCCCATACTGCACGGACTGCAATTTGTCCAGCACGAAGCTCTCGCGCTATTGCTAAGCCAGTTACAGTTGTTTGATAAAGTCCATAGGTACTAACAGCGGCATTACCCACATTAGCAAAGAGTGACATTGCCGCCCCTGTGGCTTTACCTGTATCACCACTCATTATCCCTTCATACCATTTATTAAAGGTGGTAAATAAGGTGATATAGTTAGCAAAACCACCAAAAAACTGCCCAGCCCCACCTAATAATATATTTAATCTACCTAATCTACCCAATAACTGAGCACCTGCTAGATTATTACCCATCGCATTAACACGTTGCAGTACTCTATTTAATAATAATGAGTGAGCAGCCTCCCAGACTGATGCCACTGCCCCCAGTGTTCCTGTAATACTACCTGCCATATCAGCAAGATTAACTAATGTTACTCCATTAACTGCTTTGTCTCGATTAAACTGAGTCCAAGCATTACTTAAGTTAAAAATACTAAATGCCAATAGTATCGTAGGTAAAGCAACACTTCTTAGCGATTCACCTACTGCTGGAAAACCCTCTCCATAGCCTCGCCAGAAGCGTGATCGTAAAGCTCTTTGCTCATAGTCAAGCGCTGCTTGTTGTTCTGCTGAAATGGTAAACCGTAAGCTTGCATGGGCTTCGCCTGCATTTAATGGACTAATATATTGCATTAAATGCTGTTCGCGACTTCCTATCTGTGTATGTAAGGTACTATTTTCATTTTGTAACCGAGTAATCTCTCTGGTTAATCTTCTATTAGCTGCTTGACGCTCTCGTAGCGTGCGTAGTTGTCTTGACTCTGCAGAGTTAGGATCTTGAAGGCGGTTTCGTTCTGCTATTTTACTATTAAGGGTAGTGGTATTAGTTTGAATTTGTCCAAGCCATCTATTAATATCATTAAGTGCTTTACTTGCATTAGCATTAGCTTGTGGTAGATCACTTATATAAACATGTCCTACTCTTCTTATTTCTAACAAAAAGCTGGCACGTGCACTAAGCCCCATACTATTAACCATATGTTCATAGTGTGCTAAAGCAGTGTTGAAACGTGTTTGTCCAGCTTCATTTAATAATGGTCTTGTTGTTTCTGTGATAAAGTTTGCTAAATTCTGGTTAACTGCAGCACTTAAATTAAGGCTATGTATTCTTTGCAGTTCTGCTAGATCACCTGAGGCATGATATAACTGTCGCCAATAATTATTGCCCATTCTTTGTTCAAGTTGCTGAAGCGGTGTGGCTTCGTTATTAATGGTTGATTGAATAAGATTATTCGTATCATTAAGCCACTTGGTAACCTCAGGAATTGTTTTTGTAAAATAATCTACCGTAAAGTTAGTTTGAAAGGCAGGAAATACATAGTATGGATTTTTATCTAAAAACTCTGCCAGTGTATTAATACTTCTATCATTACGTTGGATATCTTGTAATACAGCTTTTTCTAATAACAGCACTGCCTTATGTTGCTCTTCATCATTATTATCATAATACCAAGTTGTCATATGATATCGATTAGTATATAAGGAGCAACGAGCATTGGTAACGATTTCTAAGCGATTCTGCCAACCATTATATTTTTCACGATTGATGGCTAAGTAGCTTTTCATTGTTTCTAAATTAACTAACTGGTTTACACCCCTACCAAACCAAAACTTACCATCATAATGTAACTCTTGATTTTTTCGAAGCTCATTAATCTCATCCTTATGTGCCTCATATTCCTCTTTACCAAGAATATCTATCATTGCTTGTTTCTTTTCTTCAAGCGTGACATAGCCTGGATATTCCATAACTGTCCGCTCTAGTTCAGCAGAACTAGCATATGCAGCCCTTTTTTCATCAATGATTTTTGTAATTTCCTGATCTACTTTGATGCTTTCATTGACATAATCATAAATCGCTTGTTGTTTTTCTGGTGGTAATGATGATATCCAAGACCCTGCCCCTTTTTGGGCTGCATTATTTGGAGTTATTGTTAAGGTGGAATCAATATAGTTGCCTACATTGTATTTTAAGCTATTATTATCTTTTTCTGCCCAATCCCCTAACCATTTAGCTACCAGTTGTTGCTCATTTTCTAAATCTAACATCATGCCAATATAATCATATACAGCCACAAAAAGATAATTACCTTTTTGCTCATATTGCTGTTTTACTTGGCTAGTCAATTTACCAATAGAGGCTTTAGCAAAAGGCGTTACCGTCCAACTATAAGCTGTACACTCTGTTTCAAACTCTGTTGGATGTTCTGGTGGTTGATACTCTTCTGCTACTTCTGCTATTGATTCTTCTGCTTGTTCACGTGTCAGTAGGTGTTTTCCTACATGCTCACAACTCACATTAGCTAAATCCACCTCTTGCATGAACATTTTTCGTTCTGCTCTTTTACTCATTTGCACGCATTTAGCAGTAGTCCATTGTACTTGTGAGTAACTTATATATATTTTGCGATCTTTTTTAAAGATAATTCGTAGTTCTTTACTATCCTCTTGCTCTATTTTGTCATAGCTATCACGAGTAATTGGATAAATGGCTGGCCCTATGCCTTTGTAGGTACGTTGTACTACAACACCATCTTTTAAAACATACTCACGAATACGGTTATCCTTATCATCTATTATATATAACCAACCATCACGAATAAATCTATAGCCTACGGGATGAGGTCCCCCATACACTGTAACAGTTGGAAGTTGGGTTATTGCATCATCACCTTCTTGTGTAGAATCATTAGCTTGTTGTTGATTTTGTGACGTTTTATTTTCACCTGCTTGATCCATAACAGGTTGATCATAGTGCTCATGGTTACCTGCTAAGTTCTCAACATAAGCATAACGAATAGGCAATAATTGAATATAGTCATCATTTAATGGACATACTGCTGGCGCTGTTTTATCTGCTGCATTTGCTGCACCTGCTGCTTCATTTGGATCTGGTTTTGATGTATCTATTGTCATACTGCTATTCCTTTATCTTCAGATAGCTGCTTCGCTAACTGTGCGGCGTCTTTTAATGACTCTATATTTTTTGCTTTAACTAAACTAGCTAATTGTGCATTCTCTTGAAGTGCATTTACTCCCAGATAGCCATGAATATTTAAATAGTAAAGTTGCTCTTTAACACTTGTATAACCGAATTGTTCTGCTTGACTTATTATGAGGTCAATTTCTTTTTTATAATCACTTCCATAACCAGTAAGAAACTCTGGAAAATAAGTTTGCATATGGGCATAGATTTGTTGGTTAGCCCGTTTAATATCTACTTGGTCAAGTGCTTTGGCCTGCTTTTCTGTTAACTTATATGGAATACTTAAAGGGATTAATTGTTGGTTTGGTCTTTGTAAGTAATTTATCTGTTTATCTATTACATTAGCGGCAAGCATATTTGTAAAAGGACCAAACAAGGTTGTATCTTGTTCCTCTATTGAAGTGCTTAATAGTGCTGCCATAACTTGTGGATCAGCAATTTTTAGTAGCATTTGCTGTTCGGTTAAAGCATCCTCTACAACAAGTAAACTTTTTAAGTATTGAACTTGCTCTTCCCAAGTTGATTGGCTAGCTAAAAAATACCCCCATTCATTGTTTATATTTTCTAAAAACTTTTCTATCGGATAGCTCGTTGAACTATCAAGTTTTATTAAACAAGGTGAAACTTCTTTTAGCTCTTGAAAACGGGTTTGTATATATAAAACAGAAAACTGTTTAATGGCGTTATTCGCATGTATTAAACGTAAAATATTAGGAACATTAATACCATCTAATAACAAAGTTATTTGGTGAGTATGCCAAGGTAGTTTTTGGATTGCCTGGCGATAGTTTTCAGTTAAGTCTTGAGGAGTATTTTGCATTTTTCAATTACTCCTAAGCTTGTTTTTTTGCAGCTTCACAAATTAGGCAACGCGATTTCTTTTGCATTAATGCTGCTAATTGTGTTTTTGGTGAAACTGTAGCTTCAACAGCTTTTTCATTTGCCATTGGCAATAATGGAGCAGATGGAGTTCCCTCCATAGGTACACCACCTGTCCACACTGGCATGGTCATCCAGATTCCTGTTGGATTTAATACAATATGCTGTCCACCTGCTTTTAAGGTTAAACTTAAACCACCATCTATTACTATATTCATTCCTGCTTTAAGGTGAACTTCTTGGCCTGCTTGGATGGTTTGTACTGTACCTACTGTGGTATGTTGGGTCATACCTACTGTAGTGTGGTCGTTTTGTAGTATTTGAGTCTTACGATCTAGTTGAGTGAGATGGTGTTCTTCACTTTGTTGGTGTTGATAACGGTTTTTTACAATAGTTTCTGAGTGTTCATTTTGAACTTGAAGATGGCTGTTGTTGAGCACTTGTACGGTGTGGTTATTTTTTGTGAGGTGGTCAAAGTCTTTTTGTGCTTGCACAAAGATTTGTTCTTGGCCTGCTTTATCTTCTATGCGTAGTTCGTTTGAACCTACACCACCTTTTGAGCTGGAGGTTTTGAAGACGCTTCGGGTTTTGTTGGCTGGTAAGTCGTAAGGAACTTTGTTAACTCCATTATGAATTGCTCCTTTGATCATTGGTTGATCAGGGTCTCCCTCTAAGAAGTCGACCATAACCTCCATACCCACTCTAGGTATAACTACAGTGCCATAGCCATCATGCGCCCAGTTAGAGGCTACCCTTACCCAATAGGAGCTATTCTCGTCATAGCTACCTTCTCTGTCCCAATGTAGCTGAATTTTTACTCTGCCATATTCATCACAGTAAATCTCCTCTCCAGCAGGGCCAGTGACAACAGCTGTTTGGGAACCAAGTACTTTGGGTTTTGGATGTCTTAGAGCTGGGCGGTAGGATACTTCTTGGGGTATAGCATTGAATACGTTGAAGTAACCTTGTTGTTGGTTATCTATTGGAAATTCTAGCTGAGTATCTATGTCTAGGTATTTATGCAGTTGGCTTGGCAGGGTGTTTTGTGCACTATTTGTTCCACCAAATGCTTCTAATACTTGGGGTTGATAGGCTTTGTGTTTGATTTGGGTAATCAGCCAAGGTTTTTCTGCATCCATGCTATCTAGACTAGGATGTCCATCTATGGTGATGTAGTAGCCTGAGTGAAAGTCTGATCGATCACTATACCCCTCAGCTGTTAAGTGGTCTGCTCTAAGACGTTCTATTTGGACTTTGGCTAGTTGATCATTTCTGGCTTTGTCCATACCTGAGCTTGGGTAGTCATAGTACTCTAAGTTTGGTTCAGTTGCCTCATTACCCTTTTGACTTTGTTTACCTTCACTACTACCTTCAGGAATTTTGGCTGTTTTGAAGTTGTAGTCACGCCATGCGGCTGTTTGGGTTCTGGAGGCAAGGGAGACGTCGAAGTATTTTAAAGCTTGAGTATCTGCTACCATGCCTGTGTCGTTCATAAATTTAACAGCTTCTGCTATGCTTGGGAAGAATGGCATGGCATCGGTAAAGATCATTTTGTGAGCGTTAGCTGAGTGAGTGAATGAATAGGCAATGCCTTCTTCTTCACAGAGACGGCTTACAAAAGAATAATCACTTTCGTCATACTGCACACAGAAGTCTCTTACTGGATAGGTTTCTTTGAGTTTATATTCAAATCCTGATTCAGCGCCTTCCATTATGCCGTGTTCTTCTAAGATAATTTTAATAATATCTGGCGTGGTCTGCTGTACAAATTTTCTTTGATTGGTGCGACGCATCAAGTTAGTGAAACGTGGGGTAATCACAATAGAGAACTGAGCATAATGCTGACCTACAGGTCCACGCTTGACGGATTGTACAATTCCATGAATTCCAGAGCCTGAACGTCCATCTGGAGTAAAAGCTAGAAAAACAGGCTTACTCAGTAAAGTCGTTACGTCAAAACGAACGAATTCATTGACAAGTACCAGCTCAAACGCATAAGGACTAGAGATACCTTCTACACCAGAGAAGGATAATATCTGGAGACGATCTACTGCGCTTTTAGGTTTTTCATTATCATTAATGCTATTGTTTAGGCTGTTTAAGGAGGTTTTTAATTCGTTGGCTTGTTTTAAAGCAGTAAACGGATCAAGGCTTGTTAAACCACCTGACAAAGAAGATAGTTTGTCACCTATACCTGATAAAGCATCACTAAAACCACTTGCACCAGAATCACTGGTTAAATCTATAGGTAAAGTTGAATTTGCATTATTTGTCTTAGTTGTTATTTGATCAATAGGTTTGTTACTATTTTGATCTTGCTCTAATCCATCTACATACAATGTAAAATGGGTGGTATTACTACTAAAAAACATACCTTAAACTCCTTTTACTCCTTGGTACAGCTAATAACCATTGAATAAATACTCTATCATCTATTAACTCATTATTAAGCCATCTATTATGCCATTAAACTTTAGTCTAAAACAGTAAATATTATTATAATCTTTACTACCTTAACTGATTGTTAATTAAGGCTATTTAGTATGAGTATTTATCGCTATATAATCAATAAATACTCATACTAAAAAGGTTTCTATTATTCTGATCTATTAACTAATGAACTACAATCCATGTCTTTTAAGACTTTCTTAACATTGTTAGCCTTGGGGCTAAATGTCGTTATTTTCTTATTATCTACATAAACATCAAATTGAGTGGCTGTACTAATCGCCCCTACAAAACTATCCCATGCATTAGAGCCTGACCTCGTCTCAGTTTCACTGGGGATAGGATAGCTTTCATCCGCAATTACAAATTCTAGTTCACTTTTTTCATTCTCGTATTGCTTATTACTGGCCAAATATATGGCTACTGAGTTGTCATAATCGTCACCTGCTCCTATATTGCAGGTAATAATTATAGAATCACCTTTATCATTAACAATTCCATATTCAATAAAGCCTTGTGCAAAGCTAGATCCCCATAAATTAGGAGCAGCCATAGCATGATGGGTAAATAATACAGAACAGCATAATAAGCTGAATATAGTGAGTAATTTTTTCATGGAAATTTCCTTACTAAAAATAAATAATTAATAGATAAGTTAGAAATATCAAAAAACTATTTGAATACTATGATTTTTTATATACTACAGTAACACTATCCATCACTGGATTATAAGTAACAAGATTATGTAGCCCTATCCCAATAGCAGAAAATAATCCTACTGCCTGAGTAACTCCTGTCGGGATAACAGCACTACTCAATGCTGCTGACCTATACTCAGTATAAACTCTACACCTTAACCCTTGAGACTCAATAGCTTCTTCTATACGACCAACAACAGTTGAGATACTAGTAACCTGTACTACTCTAAAAGATTTTCTATCATCAATAAGTTGAATTAAATCTTGCTTGGTTAATTGATCAGAGGAATATTCTTCAAGATCTATACTCATTTATATGCTCCTTAAATAAAACTAGATGGTTAACTTCATAAAATACTTTTATAGATAAATAACACTTGGAAATGAATCTATATTTAGTTCGCTATTTATTTCACCACATAAAAAGTAAATATTCAACTATATAGGTTGAATATAGTCATATTACGATGTTCAAAATAATACATGAATACCCGATGATTCAACATGAATGGAGGGTATTAAATTGGCTAAACAAACGAAACAAGCGCAAGCAGTAAAATCGGCTAAAAAATCTACAGTAAAAAAACCTAAAAGCGCAGAGAAACAAAAACCTCAACTGCACCATATGATAGGTAAAGCCATTGCTAAATACCGTAAAGCAGCTGATTTATCACAAGAACAATTAGCAGAAAAGCTTGGTTTGGGTAATGAAGCCGTTTCGAGAATAGAACGTGGTATTGTTATTCCTACCGTGGAACGCCTCATTGAAATGGCAGAGGTATTTGATTGTCCTGTGTCAGAATTACTCACAGAAACCAGTAATAGACCTACTGATGAGGCTATATACCTTCAATCTCTGTTATCTTCTATTGCTGTAGAGGATAAGCAAATGTTGATTGATATGGTAGAGAAGTTAGTTGTTAGACTAAAGTCTAATAAGATTGATTAACAATCCATTATAAAGTGAATAGCTTGTAATATATAACCTTATAAGTTATATACAATTAATATAAGCCTGCTGTTTTAAGTACAGCGTTATCTGTGTTGTTATGTAAGTATACTCTTCAGTTCTTCAAGGAAGAAAAGCCATGGCTACTTTAATTCCTACCCTTAATAGTTGTTTACCTCGTATGACATCAGGGGAAAAACGCTTTGCTCGGCTATTAGAAGCAAAATTAGAAGAAGATTATTTATGTTGGTACGATGTACCTGTTGGTAATAAAGCACTCCATCCTGACTATATTATTTTCCATCCTAACCGTGGCTTATTAATCTTAGAAGTTAAGGATTGGAAAGTTGATACGCTAATAGGCTTAGATAAAGAACAAGCCACACTACTTACTGATCGAGGTGAGATCAAAGAAAAAAATCCCCTAGAACAAGCCCGTAGCTATATATTGGCTATTCTCAAACTCTTAGAAAGAGATCCGCAATTAGTGTTTGCAGGAGGGCCTCGCCAAGGTAAATTGATGTTTCCTTATGCCTTTGGTGTAGTGCTAACTAATATTACCCGTAAACAATTTAATGAGGGGCAATTAGCTGAAGCTATTCCAGAACATCTTGTAATCTGTAGAGATGAAATGGTAGAAAGCGTTGATGCTGAAGTTTTTCAACAACGTCTTTGGGAAATGTTCCACTATAAAATGCGTGGTATGATCAGCCTACCACAAATAGATCGTATTCGTTGGCATATCTTCCCTGAAATACGCGTACCAGAACAAAGGGATCTCTTTGCTGAGGATGCTAATAACCCCATAGCAGAACTGCCTGATATCCTAAAGATTATGGATATTCAACAGGAACAACTGGCACGTAGTTTAGGAGAAGGACACCGTATTATTCATGGGGTAGCAGGATCAGGTAAAACCATGATACTGGGTTATCGAGCACAATATCTCGCTTCCCTTGTTAAAAGACCCATACTGATTCTTTGTTTTAATCGTAAATTAGCTGAAACTCTAGAACAAAACATGATCAACAAAGGACTTAATGAAAAAGTCCAGACCATGAACTTCCATCAATGGTGCAATCGTCAGCTAACGGCTTATGGTATTCCCTTACCTAATAAAAATGATAAGACTCCTGAAGGTACAAAACAATTTCATGCTGAGTGTGTACAGCGAGTAATAGAAAATGTCGATAGAAAACTCATACCCAGTGGTCAATATGATGCCATATTGATAGATGAAGGCCATGACTTTAAGGATGAATGGTTCAAACTCATTGTACAAATGATAAATCCAGAAAGTAATGCCTTACTAGTACTCTATGATGATGCCCAATCTATCTACCAAAAGAAAAAGAAAATTGTCTTCTCCCAACTAGGTATTCAAGCTAGGGGGCGCACCACTGTTTTAAAACTAAATTACCGTAATACTGTAGAAATACTCACTGTAGCCAAAACCTTTGCTGAAGAATTACTACATGCAGAGGAAAGAGACGAAGACCAGCCACCTGTAATAGAACCAGTAGGAGCAGGTACTCATGGACCAATGCCGCTATTAATAAAACTGCCCAAATTCTACCAAGAATGTGAACGCATAGCTGATATCCTGATAGAACATAACCAAGCAGGAATGCCTTGGCAAGACATGGGCATTATCTATCGCTGGAACTATATGGCAGAACAAATCACTAAAAGCTGCCAAAAACGGGGCATTCCCATTAAAGAAAAGAAAGATCAACCAGGTATTAACCTAATGACCATGCATGCCAGTAAAGGCTTAGAATTCCCACTAGTATGCATACCAGCAGTAGGAACACCCGCTAAATACGAAGAAACAAAGGAAGAGGAAGCCAGAATACTTTATGTAGCTATGACTAGAGCTACTAAGTATTTAGTGATGACGCATGGGGATAATTCTTATTTTGCTGAGAAGCTGGAAAAAGCGCTAGAGGTAAGTAGTAGCTATGCCTGATTTTTATATTCAAAGAATATTAAGAAAAAAAGATAATGAATCTATACCTCAATCTCAAGTATTTACTCAAGAAACTCCTTATAAGTTTATTATAATATTAGCTGAACCTGGAGCAGGTAAAACAACTCTTCTTTCTAGTCTTGCAAATCAATATAACACTAACCGATATAGAGCTAATGTTTTTAAAAATAAGGCTACTGTAGATAAACAAGAAGTATTGATAATAGATGGTTTTGATGAAGTATCTAAATTGGATGGTCAATCTGCAATAGATACCCTATTGGTAAAGATAGATAAACAATCTCCTAATATTGTTATTCTATCTAGTAGAGGGAGTGAGTGGGAAAATGAACGTAATCAGGGTTTAATCTGTGATTATTTAGAGATTAAACCTGAACAAATAGAAACTTTTTACTTAACCCCTTTAGATCAACAGGAACAACAACTTTTTTTTAATCATCATTGTAATAATGCGGATTTTAAAGATTTTAGTGATCAGTTAGCAAAATTGGATTTACACGGGCTAACGAATAATCCTCAATTTTTAAAGCTATTTATATCTGCTTATAGAGAAACTAAAACATTTGGTTCAAAAGCTGAAGTTTTTGCAAACGCTGTAAAAGATCTTGCAAAAGAGCATAATCCAGAAGTACCTAAAAAGAATAGATGTACAACGGATCAGTTAATAACATTTACAGAAGAAGTATTTGCTAAATTGTTACTTGCAGGTATATCGGGGGTCTCTTTATCTGAACAAGAGCAATCAGAGGAATTCCCCCATTTAAATTCTCTTAGCCCAATAATATCTAAATCTGACCTAAAACAAATTTTAGATACAGGTCTGTTTAAACAAGCAGATAACTTTAATTGTTACGAACCAGTACACAGAATAGTTGCTGAGTATTGTGCTGCTAATTACTTAATCAGAAGAATTAAAGAGCCAAAAGATCAAATAACATTAAGACGTTGTTTCTCTATTATAGCGCCTAATAATGTAGTAAGAACGGAGTTAAGAGGATTATTGGGCTGGATAGCTTGTTTAGGGGATGAATTAATACAAGTAGAAGCTATTAATCTGGATGTCTATGCAGTTATCGCAAATGGTGATCCCTCTCGTTTACTTCCCACAAGTAAACATAAATTAATATTAGCTCTTGAAAAATTACAAGAAGAAAACCCCTATTTTAGAGCAAGTGATAGCTATCGTAGCTTTAATGCTAAGGGCTTTATTACACCTGATATAGTACCTCAAATAAAGAAGCTTCTTTTAAGTGAAGCTATAGGCTTTCATTTAAAATCTCTGCTATTAGATCTTATAAAGACCTTGGATACACCAAACCTTTTTCAAGAAGAGCTTATAGTGTTATTACTGGATAATAAACAATATCCTCGAATCAGAAATGATGCAATAAGGAGCCTATTAACTCTACAAAATAACTGGGATTATCTATCTGTATTTCAAGCACTATTCAAACGTCAGCAAGATGATGATTTAGAGTATGCAGCAGATATTGTAGAGAAGCTTGGCGTTATTTCAGTGGGTAAAGATAAGGTCTTAGCGCTTTTAAAAGAGTTAACAAACTTATATCCAACAAGTGATGAGGCTAAACTAAATGAACGAGTTATTGGCAAAAGGTACTTTATAAAGTCTTTAGCTCAGTCTTTTAATTTAACAGATACAGAATATTTTCTTGATAATCTAACAAAAGATATACATTGTACCTGTAATGCTGAAAACGAATACAAATGCACCTGTAAAAATGGTACTAGTAAAGTTATAAGTCGTTTATTAGATAGGTATTTTGAACTAGCAGACAATAACTACAATATTGAAAAACTAGCATTGTGGTTGAAAGATTTAAGATACGCTACAAAAGGATACTCTATTGACACAGACCCTTGTGTTAATACTCTTTTAAATAATTTTGAATTAAGACATGCCATTTATATTCAACTAATAGAAACAGAGTATTTTAAGGATATATATGAAGAGAGGTATGAACGTTTACATGCGGGATTAATCTTTACTTTGGATGATTATCAGCAATTAATTATTTATGCTTTTGATACCAATAAGACCAGTCTTTGGGAGTTATTATTTCAATCTCATAATCGTTATTGGTATAAAAGTAATAAAGATGACATGATAATTTTAAGACGAATTCTACGCTCTCATGCTAATCAAAAAGATGATCTGATGAAAATATGGGCTAAAGATATAGCTTATAGAAAAACTCTTAAAAAAGGTAAAAGTAACTCTCATGCTAAATGGCGTCGCAAAGATCGCTCATATGAAAGAGAAGAACAAGAAAGATTTGATCATAATAATAGCTATTTACTGGATAATGAAGCCTTAATTAAAAGAGGTCAACATTGGTGGTGGCTAGAGTTTTTTAGTATTAAATATTTATTTGATAGAAAAAAAATTCTTAAATATAAAGATTTAAATTTTATAGAAGATACTTTAGGTAATGGTCTAGCATTACTCGATCCAGAATTACCCTCTTTAGAGGAAATGGCCCAAAAAACTGTGAAAGGAGCTCTTCCTTATACTGTGATAATGCTATATGCAATATGTTTTGTTATTTTTAAAAAAACAGGAACATTAGAGAATTTACCAGAGAAACATCTAAAATTACTAAGGGCAAACGCTAATACACATTTTCAAGAGGTTACTGAAACAGACAGAATTGAATTTGCAAATGAAATTGATCGAACTCTTTTTAAATCTGAAAAAGATCTTGAGGATTTTATTAGTCACTATATAACACCTCAATTTGGTAATAACAATAATCATCATGTTTCTTTACATTGGCTTCTAGATAAAGAAAATTGGAGTCCAGTTAATATAAAATTTTGTTTATACTGGCTTGAAAACTATCCTTATATGGGTATTAATAACTTAAAAGAGCTTTTTAATTATTGTATTAAACACAATCAACTTAAGAAGTTAATCCCTCTAATAGAAAAACAAGCAAATAATTGTCTTGTAATAGATAAAGGTTTTTATGGGCCACCAACTGATAACCAATTACAAGTAAGGCAATTTTGGTTAGAAACTGCTTTTTTCTTAACAGAAGATAAAGAAAATAAAGTTTGGGATGAGTTAAAACAGGAACCTAATATAATATGGATTTTTTTTGACATTGTTTCGCCCTGGAGCAGTGACAAAAAAGATTGGCCTAATCTCTCAGCAGAAAAAATTTATAAAGTACTTGATTACTTTATAGAACGTTGTCCACCTACTGAAGAGCAGTATGCTTGGTCAACAGATAGCACGAAAGAAGAAAAAGCTTATAGTACTCTTGTAGGATTGGTTAAATACATAGAAAAAGATGGTAACAACAGTATGGTCGTATTTGATAAGTTATTGTCTGATCCACGGTTTAATAACTTATCTGAACCTATCCGTCACCACCGATACGAAGCTAATAAGAGAATAACCTTACAAAACTTTACTCCACCGAAGATAATAGAAATAGTCAACTTTTTTGATCATAATAAAATTGGATCTATAGAGGATTTACGAACTTATGTTATTGAAAAACTAGAAGATTATCAGAAAGAGCTTAAAGGTTTAGAAACAAATCCCGTTGATGTCTTTTATCAAAATGGAAAGCATGTAGATGAAAATACAGCTCGGAATAGAGTGGTTGACTGGCTTAAACCACGTTTAGCACCTTTAGATATTCATATTGATTTAGAAAAATCTATGTCTCAACAAAATAGATGTGATATTACTGTTGCTTTTTCTTTGAGTGGTCAAACTTATTTATTAGTGATCGAGGCAAAAGGCCAGTGGCATCCTGAACTTTATACAGCTGCATCTGAGCAACTTCATAAACGTTATTCTATACACCCCAATGCTGCTGATCAAGGTATCTACCTAGTATTTTGGTTTGGTTCAAACGAAAAAGTGGCAGATCGAAAAAATCGTAATATTAATAATGCTCAAGAACTTAAGTTTTCCATTGAAAGTCTTATGCCATCAGAACTAAAAGACAAAATTGACGTATTTGTCTTAGATGTATCGAAGTCTGATTAGCTAGAAAAACAAATAAATCAAAATAGGATAAGTAATATGTATTTAGCACATATAGTCATCAACAACTTTAGATTATTTGAAGCATTAGATCTAAAGCTTAACAAGGGGTTAAATGTTTTAATCGGTGAAAATGATGCAGGGAAAACTGCATTAATTGATGCTATAAAATTAGTACTAAATACAAACTCTATTGAAAATGTCCGTGTTAAAGAAACGGATTTTCACACAGGAGCAGATGAGCTATCCATTCAGTTAAAGTTTGAAGACTTAGTAGAGCTCGATGGTGCTGCTTTTGCTAATCACTTAACGACAGAGGAAGGTAAATCTGTATTATATGTCAATATGAAAGCCTCGCTAAAACAAGGTTTCAATCGATATGGCAATAATATTAGCCAAACAATATCTTCGGGTAAAAATTTTGAAGGGGATAGGCTCGAAGATGAACAAAGAACCTATTTAGCGGCTACTTATTTAAAGCCATTAAGGGATGCTGAGAAAGGATTGGCTGCTGGTGCGAACTCCCGTTTCTCTCAACTTCTACAAAGTAGCAAAGCCTTTGGGGGAGACACAAATGTAGTTAATCGTTTAATAGAAGCAATATTAACTGCCAATAAAACGATTAAAGAAGATGACTGTATTCGCAATACAGCAAAAACTATAGAAGAACAATTAAATAATTTTACATTTAAAGAACATGCGTTCAATCCTGTTATTGAAATGTTAGCAAGCAAACCTCTTGGAGAAATGAACGAGCTAGAAAAAAAGATTGTATTTAAAAATATATTAGAAAGGCTAATGCTTTCAATTGATGAAACCGGCCAAAACCACGGTTTGGGTTATAGTAACTTGCTCTTTATGGCCGCTGAATTAATGCTACTTAAGGATGAGCAAGACGAAGGTTTGCCTATGTTGTTAATAGAAGAGCCTGAAGCACACTTACATCCTCAATTACAAATGAAGTTTATTCAGTATTTAGCTACAATTACAGCAGGTGAGCCTGTAAATAATCAAGAGCAATCAACAGATAGCCAGATGCAAGTAACTAGTCATAAAAGAAATATTCAATGTATCTTTTCTACCCATAGCCCCAATTTAGCCTCTAAAGTGCCTTTGGAAAGTATTATTTTGATGAACCAAGGTAAAGCTTATCCTTTACGTAAAGGGTGTACGGCTTTAGCTAATGATGACTATATTTTTCTAGAAAAATTTTTAGATGTGACAAAAGCTAATATGTTTTTTGCCAAAGCAGTTATTTTTATCGAGGGTGAAGGTGAAGAAATACTATTACCTACCATTGCCGAGCTATTAGGAAGACCCTTTGAGAACTATGGAGTTTCATTAGTGAAAGGAGCTGGTATTACTTATAAACGTTATGTAAAAATTTATAAAGGTAATAGTGATAATGACAATTTACCCATTAAAGTAGCAAGTATTACTGATCTAGACTTATGGCCTGATAAGGCAGAGAAGCAAGGCGAGAATGATATAGTTGGTTTTAAAGAAAAAAAACAACCAAAAAATGGAAAAGGTGGTAATTTACATTACTGGCGATCTAGTTATTCTGATGGGCTCGACGACTACAAACAGAAAAAACAGGAGTTTGATGATGATAATATCAAAACCTTTATTTCTAATGAATGGACTTTTGAATATTGTTTAGCCAAATATGGTTTGGCAGAAGAAGTTTACCAAGCCAGCCAAGGTAATAACGAAGGATTTGCAGATTTAAATGAGAATATTGAAGAAAAAGCAATACAAATTTACTCAAAAATAGATACTAAAAGTAGCGCTAAAACTGAAGTTGCATACAATTTATCAAAAATTCTAATTAATAAATATAAAGATAGCTCTCAAGAGCTAAAAGAAAAATTACCTACCTATATCATCGATGCCATAGAATTTGTTACAGAACCATTTAATGATGAAATACCAGAGTCAGCAGCTGTCGCTGAGGTTACTCAGAATGATTGATATTACAGATGAAGATATTGATCTATTACAGCAAGAGATGGGATTAGTATTTGATGATGCCCGAAGGGAATGCTTAAAATCATATCAAGATGTTCAAGCATGCCCAGGTAGTGGGAAAACCACTTTAGTTGCAGCTAAATTAATACTGCTAGCTAAAAAATGGAATGCCAACTACCAAGGTGTCTGTGTTTTGAGTCATACCAATGTGGCTAAAGATGAGATTACTAAAAGATTACAAGATCACCCACATGGAGCCAAGCTTTTAAGATACCCTCATTTTATAGGAACAATTCATAGTTTTGTGAATATGTTTCTTGGAATACCTTACTGTCGATCAAATAACCTTCTTGTCACTAAAATTGATGACGATAGTTGTTATAATTATATTGAAAGCCATATTTGTTATAAAACTAAATATTATATTGAGCAAAATTACTGTAATTTAAGCGATCTAAAGTATTATTATAGGGATAATCAGTTAACTTTACTCGTGCCTGGGTTTTCTAATACATCAGAAAAACCAAGCTATTTAGATTTATGTCGTGTCAAGCAACAACTATTGAGTTTAGGTTATCATTTTTATAGTGAAATGTTTGAGTATGGGAAAGCCTATTTACATTCAAATTATTCAATTAAAAAATTTCTTAGAAAGCGTTTTCCAATAGTTATTATAGATGAAATGCAAGATACCAATAAGCAACAAGATGAATTACTTAATAGTATCTTTAATAACCAGGCTTGTAAGCTTCAAAAATTTGGCGATCCAGATCAAGCAATATATGACTCTATGAATAATAGTCAGCCTAATGAGTCTTATAATAATCAGCCCAACTTATTAACCATAGAATTAAGCCATCGTTTTTCAAACGATATTGCAAACCTTGTTACAGGTCTTAGCTATAATAAACTGACACTTAATACTGTTCTTTCTAGTCAAAATAGCCCACAACATACAATTTATTTAGTTGACAAGGCGACGAGAGACCAAGTTATTCCCACTTTTGCTAAGCTCTGTTGTGAATGCATTCCCAATGATAATACACTCCCCATTAAAGCAGTAGGAGCTGTAGGTAAGAAAAAAGAAGATAGCTTAACTATCGTTCATTATTTCCCATCCTTCGCAATGGAAAAAATTAATAATCACAACCTTAATTTTGATAAATTAATACTTTATATTTTGGTGGCTAAACAATTAAAAGACTCTCATATGAAAGAGCCTTATCAAGTTATTATGAAAGGCATAGTCAAGTTTTGTGAGTTAGCTAATATAGAACTTAATCAAAACTCTACTAGCTCATTAAAAGCATGGTTTAAACAAACTAATAAAATAATGGACTATAACCGATGGTTTTTATCAGTTATGCAAACTAACGCAATCACTGAGCCTTTCTGGCAATCTCAAATAATAGAATTACTCTCTCTATTTAATATAGAGTCTACTCCTAAAGTTACAGAATTTCTTAAGTATACCCAGCAGGATATGGTTGATTCAACAAATACAAGTAATGTTTACTCTTATACTGATGAAGATAAAACTATTAATGTTGAAGTTTCAACCATACATGGTGTAAAAGGTGAAACACATGCTGCAACACTTGTTCTTGAAACTAAAAACCATGAATTCGATATTCAACAAACCATAGATTACTTATTAAAAAATACTAATAAAAAACCATCTGGAGTACGAAAAGAAAAATTTATGAAACAGCTATTTGTTGCTACAACAAGACCAAAATACCTTGTTTGTTTAGCTCTAGATAAATCAAGATTTCCAGAAAACAAACAACAAATAGCTATTCAAAAAGGCTGGAAAATAGATGACCTCACGGATAACTGTATTTAATAGTCTTTAAATATGATGAACATAATTTCCACTGATTCCTAGATAGTTTATGCTATTTTTTTCATCAAATTTGTACAGAATAAACTAAATAGAATATATGGTAATATATAGAGAATAACTAATATAATCTATAACAAGATAGTAAATTAAAAATGGCTTATGGACTTAATACAAGTAATCAAGGATAAAATCAATACTCTAGAGAATGGTGACTATTCTAAGGGTTTAAATGCGATATTAACTCATATTGAGGTTGCCTTCCGTCATCTTGAAAGAGGTCAAAAAGGTGATTTTCAATGCTTTACAGATGTTATATATAGAACAAATCAAGCCTTTGAAGGTAGCATTAAGGAGCTATATAGAGTTTTAACTCATAAAGATCCTTCTAAAAAGACACTTAACGATATTGAAAGCTACTTTACAGACAGTAATATTTTTAGACCACGTGTATTAGAACAATTTACTAGTTACCGTAAAAATTGGCGAAATCCTTCAACCCATGATTATCATTTAGATTTCGATGATAGAGAGGCATATTTAGCTATTATTACTGTATCAGCTTTTAGTTATTTACTAATTAGTCAAATAGAAGATACGCTTATTAGCCAAAAAGTTGAGAAAGAAATAAAATCGCAAAGCCCAACAAAATATATTTCTCCAATCAAAAACAATGATTTTATAGCTGATACCCTTAAACTACTTGAGGATTTCTGCTCAAATAAGAGTTTATGGAATATGTTCTTAGTGGGTACAGTACATCCAATGATTAGAGAGCATCATGTAATAAGTGCCTTAGAAGGTTATTTTAAGTCTGTCACATCTGATATATCTTTAACTGTTGAACCTTCATTAAATAATGATGTATGCCCAGATGCTATTTTTGCTAAAAATGATGAAAAAATTATTCTTGAATTAAAAGCATATCGTAGAAAATCTACCAAAAGTGAATTGGAAAGAGCTATTGTACAAGTTAATAGCTATATGAATTTAACAAAAATTAATACAAGTATTATTTTTTATTATGCAAGCCAGCCTAGTAAATTTAATATTCAAGAAATTACAAATATAGATAATAAGATTATTATTCTTACTCCTGAAATAAAAATTTAGTCATTTTCTTAAGATTATAAATAATCAGGTAACAAAAATTCTTTTAAATAATAAATTGCTTTATATAGAAATTTGAGGGATGTAATCCCCTTCCTCTGTTTTTTCTAATACTTTTCTAAATTTACAACAAACATTAATAGCTGATGCTACTTTACTATCCCAGTCTTGAAAAGAAATAGTAGTATTTAGAGCAGAATATCTTTTATAAAAACGTTTGGATAATTCTTCTCTAGTAAATCTTTTGGTTGGTGACCACAATATCCAAGATATAACTAGTATTAAGGCTACTTTATAATACTTTTCTCCATCACAGAAATTAAAATAATCTGTGTAGCTAGGATTACTCTTAATAACCATTTTTTGTGCATAGACTGGAATAAGCTCTAGAGGAAGATCTTTAACTTTTTTATTATTTAAATTTTCATCATATAATTTGATTGCATGAAGGATCTTTTTTTTAGGAAAAACGTTAGTTTTTTTATCGTTATAACAGAACAGACACTGATCTTTACTTTGTCTATAAATATGTGGAGTATAGTTATTACATATATTACACAATAATATTTTAGCATAGTTTTCCGTTAACATTACCTCATTATTTGATCGGCTTTCAAAATAACAATTAATTGTGCGTAAAGAAGAGTCGTTATACCAATAGTAAATATTATTATCATCATTTTCTTGTAAGTAGCTAATCCAATGATAATTATGATCATTTTTGTCTTTTAATTGTAATAGCCAACCTTGCCATTGTTCGCTCCAGGCTAATAATAAGGTTTTGAGAGGAAGAAATTGGCATTTTAAGTATTTACTAATCAAAGTTGTAGTTAATAAATTTTTCTTTGCCTGTTCTAATATAGGGATATTTTTTTGATTTTCCACTACTAACCTATGAAACGCCTCAATATTGCCATGAAAAGTTACTGTATCATTAATTTTCATAACTACATTTTGTACTAGATACTCTGAGTCATATAGTGCAATACAAACCGTTGTAGCCCTAGAACAAGCGCTAAAAAGTTGTTTATCATCCATATGTTCTGCATTTAGAATGATTACAACAGGTGATTCTAATCCACGGTAGCGAGATACTGTTTCATAGTTAATATATGCAAAGTTAAGATGACGTTTAGCAAATGATATATCACTCTTAATTCGACATAAAATAACTATATTTTGTTGTTCAACTCCTTGTTTTAATACAAGATCTATAATTTTATTAGTTTCCTCCATCATATTGTTTGTTAGTATCTCTTGAAAACTATCTTGTTCAGTTGTTGGTCTTACTGAAAGTTGATATGTTGGAGGGTTAATTTTTTGTAAATGGTTTGTTATTATCTGAGGGGTACGTAATGCTATTGTTAAATAAAATGGTATTATATTACCTAGCTTCTGTGCAAGTTCTGAAAGCGTTACTCTATCTTTTTCAAACTCGAATAATTGTGTTTCATCACAAAAGGTTATAATTTGTTTATTTTTAAACCACTCAAATAATATATCACACCATTCTGGTTTAAAAGCTTGAGCCTCATCTAATATGAGTACATCATAATCTTCTAACCTATTATCACTAAGAGCTTCTTTAATTTCTTGTACACATGTAGTTTCAAACCATTCATTATTTTCATTAGAATCCTCTTTTTTATATGTACGACATAAATCATGCCAATGGGTAATAGTTATTTTTTCTATATCTTCCAACTGTTCTCGTAAGTAAGTAACTAATCTAACATTGAAAGTCAAAATAAGGATTTTCCTGTCTTGTAATGATATTTTTTTTGCACATTCTGTGGCTATAAGCGTTTTTCCTGTACCTGGCCAACCTGTTACTATAATACGGTCATTTTCTATAGCACGCTTTATAACGCTATCTTGATCTTCTGTTAAGGGTAACCACATTTGATTATCATAAGTTATCTTCACAGCCCAACTAGGTACTCCACTAGATTGAGGGCAAAGAGTTGTTATTAATTCTTGAATTTTTTTATTATTAAGATAGGGGGTTTTAAGAGCCTTTTTCCAGTATTTCATTATTTCTATAATTCGATCAGCTACAAAAGGAAATTTGGGCTTATCAATAAAAATATTTTCTGGTGGATCAATGGTCTTATCTATAAGACCAGTACTAATAATATCCTCATCGAAACTACTATCTGGAAATATAACCGCATAGCCAATAGGAATATTTAGATCCTTTGCAAAATTTTTTAGCCATTTATTTAAACCAAATGAATTCTTTTTTATTTGGTTAAGTGGATCAATAGTATATTTATCTTTTTTATGTATAAATGTAGTATCCCTAACCTCATATACACCACTTTTTATTTCAAGAGTTAATATACCTAAAGGACCAATCACTATAAAATCTATTTCGCCTGTGGGTGCATAACTTGGATTGTCTTCTTTTACTGCTGATGCTAGTAATGGTAAACTTTGAATGACAATATAGTCATTTGGAAGCTCTTTCTCTAGGCGATAATATAATAGTTTTTCACCAAAACTTTCCGTTTCCCTAGGCCCAAAAAGCGGAATTAATTTAGCCATAAAAAATTAGTCCTTAAGTTTACCTAAAAGAAAGTAATACAACTCCAAAATCCAAACTTTAAAATTTATTTTAAATTAAGAGAAAAATACCAATTATTATAGCTAATAAAAGCTAAGTAATAATATCCAAAATAATTTCAGTTATATATTACTCCCATGAATAGACAAAAGGTCTGTTTAGTTTGAGGTATTTTTTTATTTCTTAAGGAGTAGATATGTCTGAGTTATTAAATATCATGTTAAAGGTATTAGCTATTAAAGTAGCTGAATTAGCTGTGGAAGAAGCAGAACAATTAACCAACTGGATTCGTGATTATTTTGAGGTGTAAAGTCACTGTTTTATTGAAGAAGCATCTTGGCGTTTGTCCAAGATGCTTTTTTTATGTCTGTTTGATTGATCTATTCACATATTTATTGGTTATCTATTTTTATTTAGTTTAAGAGGATTTTTATAATGGCACATTTAGTTGAAACAATGGCTTATGTAGGTAAAACCCCTTGGCATGGGTTAGGCAGTGCGTTACCTTCTGGACAGCCTATAGAGGTCTGGGCCGATAAAGCAGGCATGAATTGGCAGATTAATGAAGCCCCTGTGCGTTTTATTGCTCCTCATTTAGATAACGAACGCGGTGAGCTTATTGAGTTGGATGGAGTATCTGCTGTTAATCCACAATCTTTAGTGAGCTTTGAAGACCAGAAGGTGTTGTATCGTAGTGATTCTAATCTACCTTTGTCGGTAGTGAGTGGTCGTTATAAGGTAGTTCAGCCAATGGAGGTGTTGGAATTTTATCGTGATCTTACTGAACAGTTTGGTTTTGAGTTGGAAACAGCAGGGGTATTAAAGCAAGGCCGTAAATTTTGGGCATTAGCACGTACAGGTCAGTCCAGTGTATTAGCTGGTAATGATGTGGTGAATGGTTATGTATTATTAGCTACTTCTTGTGATGGTTCGTTAGCTACGGTAGTAATTCCTACTACCGTTCGCGTGGTGTGTAATAATACTTTATCGGTAGCAATAAATAAATCGCTCGCAGCTGAGTCTATTAAGGTACCTCATAATACTATATTTGATGCCGCTGCGATTAAACGTCGTTTAAATCTTAGTATCGGTCAATGGGATGACTTTATGTTAATGATGCAGGAGTTAGTAAAGCGTAAAGTGTCTGCTAAAGAGAGTGAGCAATTCTTTATGAATGTATTAAATCCTGCCACTGCTTTTGATCGTTATGGTAGTAATAGCAATCATGGTCATAACGAAATTGTTATTGATGGTGTAGATACAGTTAATCGTGTTTCTAATATTGTGCCATTGACAGGTAATAATAATTTTGAAGGTGCTTCCTTACTGGATCGTATTGTTAGTAATACAGGTAAAGTAATTCAAGCAGAAGTAGGTAATATTAATTCTATAACCACTAAGGAGGTTGATTGGAATAAGCTCCCTAATGGTCGTGCAATGAAGAAAGTACAAACCTTATATGAAAGCCATGGACGTGGTGCTGAACTACAAGCAGCTAAAGGTACTGCTTGGGGCTTGCTGTGTGCGATGACGGAGTTTGTGGATCATGAACGACAAGCGCGTAATCAAGAGAATCGTTTAGATAGTGCTTGGTTTGGTCAAGGTGCCCAACTTAAACAGCAAGCCTTATCACGGGCAGTAAAGCTAATTGCTTGATAGCGACTATCCAATAATAAATAAAAACTATTATTTGCTATTAATTTAAAAGGAGTAACCATTGATGTCTTTATTAATCAAGCTGTATGAATGCCCTCGATCCAGTATTAAACCTGTTGCCAGTATTGAACAATGTAATGCGTTATTAAATTGGTTTGATAATCATCTGCTGGAGTTACACAGTGAGGCTATTGTTGAGTTAACAGAACAAACACTGCTAAAACTATTAAGTGATCTGTATCGTCTTAGTGCCAATAACTGCGAACAAGTATTTCCTACTATTCCTAACTTTGTCCATGGTGCTAGTGAGTATGATGAGGCCTATTGGCAAAAAGTAGCCCAACTGCGTGTTAAGTTAAAGCAACTGCTAGATAGCTTTGATTTCAATCAGCATCAACTTTTTTTACAAGGTAGTTGGTAGTAGTAGGTAATCTTATTTTTTAGCTTATGCTACTGACTGAACCTTGCTTATCCTACCTTAACTATAACTCTTATTCTAAATTTATTATCAATTTTTCCCCTGTCCTAATATAGCCATTACTCACCTATCTATTACCATTGCGATTACTTTATTTATTTTTACGTTAGTGTTAATACGTTAATATACTAATCATATTAAATAATAAAAGGTAGTTTATAAATAGCAATAGGGTTGGTAGTGTTCTATTTTACTTTAGGTACGGGGGATTCTTTTTTGGAGAATCCTATTATGCAACTACAACCCAACAATAATGTATATCCTGTACCCTTAGATAAAACCACCATCAAACAAAGCCTTTCTGAACTTATCAGACCGTTGGTACCTAAAAATTGTCGTCAGTATCATTATCGTTTTTGTGATTTAATACCAGAGCCTAATTTATTTGGTTTTAGATGCGATCCACAGCCCTTCCAAGGTAAAGTAGCATTAATTACTGATACGTTTATGCTAGTACAAGAAAAAGGCACTAAGAATCATTTTATTATTGTAAACAGCGCTTATATAGATAATCTACCAGCAGTAGGTAATCAAATAGAAGTTATTCCCTATGCCAGAAGACATTTTAATGGCAAACGGATTGATGAAATAAGCCAACAAGAACAAATCCTTGATGATGGTACACGTTATGTAACTACCAAAATGATATTAGGCGGCGAAACCACTGAGCTACCATTACCAATCCCCAAAGGACAAATCCAATGCCCAGAACTATTAGAACTGATTGAACAACTGGAACAACTGCCTGCCCCTGATGGGTTTAGGCAAATTAGTCATTTATTGGTAGATGCAGGAGCTAAGGAGTTTACCCTGAATGTTCCTAAAGCAAGCGATATAATAGACCAACCACCTAGTATTAGCTTTACAGTAGCAAATGCTAAATTTACAGGACAAATCACGGTTGCTTATGATCGTGGGGCTGATACCTATGTTATTCAGGCAACCTCAACTACAGCTGGACTCATGGAAGTCACTAATGTGTATTTTGATGATTTAGCAATAAGGTTGGCTGAGCTGATTGATGATGGAGCTTGGCAGGTGATTAAAATAAAGATTTTATAGCTTGGTGTCTTTTATAAAACCATATCAACTTATGGTATGGTTTTATCTTTCACCATTACTTTTTTGTATTTTATTAGTCTCTAATATCACAGTATATGTCTAGCAAGTTAAATGCTCTATTTTTTATAGCTATTTGATCAGTATTTAAGTAATTAGTTGCTTAAAAGAGATATAACGATCACTTTAAAAATGATAGGTTACCTTTTTTTCATTAATGGTGATGTGTTTTTTCTTAGCTAGCTCTTCAATAATACTCTCTATATCTGTCATTTCAATCGTGTTTTGAAAACGTGATTTAATCATATTTTGTAGCGTACTTACTGTTGCAGGCTTTGAGTTTTTTTGAATTTTAAGCTGTTCGAGAATAAAACTAACACGTTGTGGCAATATTTGTATATGTTTAACTTTGATCTTTGGTATATCACCAATGGTTTTTACACGAGAGATTTTAGTTTTCTTACCTCTAATATGTGTAATAAGAGGGTCAAAACCTGTATCATTTGAGATGATATAGTAATGAGCATCTGGCTCTTTGCTTATAAGTTTTCCTAAATAGTAAGTAATATGAAAATCCAAGGCATTTTTACCACAACCAGAAATTTGGATATATTCTCCCCGATCTTTTAGGCATTGCATAGCTGTTGCCAATTCAGTAGAAATTTTTGTTTGATTGGCACCAAGAAATACTTTCACCCTAAAAAAGTCATCGTCTATATTCTTTAAGTCTATAGGCTGTATATTTTCGTAATCAATTAAGATATATCCTATGTTCAATTTAACTCTACTCATTCCATATAAAAATAAAACCTTTAATTATCAAAAGATAATATCAGATATACTTACATAAGCAACCTGATCGAATAAGCTGAAATACTATATAAAATAAAGTCAGCTTTGAGTCATCACCACTAAACTAAGCAGGTATATGGTTAACTAGTTATAGTATTTTTGACTAGGCGTTTGCCTGTATCTTTGACAGTTATTTTATTATCTGCTAGTTCAACAGTAGCTGAAACATGAATTTCCACAATAGATTTTAAAATAGGATGGTAGGTACTAAATGTAGTATAGACACAATAAGCATCATGCTGGTTAACAACATATCCTTTATTAAAATGCCATTCATGTTTATCTGAAAGGGATTCTTTTTCCTCCAAATATTCTATAATAGCAGTAATAGCTTTTCCCCATTCACACCATATATCATCAATGGATGTATAAATTTGCATCGTTAATTTTCACTATATTGGTATTTCATATGCTTACTGATCAATTGAAGGTAAGAAAAACATGATTTTTGATTTATTTTGGAAAATTATCAGTTTAATTCATAAACCATCGTATTGAAGATTAGAATCAAGTGACTTAACTGAGTCGTCACTTGATTAGCAAAGTAGTTATTTCTATCTGTTTGTTATTATATCATAAGTTCATCTAGACATAATGCCCCTTCCTAAAACTCTTCTCCTATCAAGTTTAGTCAATCGCAAATATTCATCTGGTTTAACTAGACAATCCATCTCTTACTCATTTTATTAATAACTGATTTATCCTGCATGCTAATCTTTGTTATAGTTACTGTATTAGCTATAAATAATTAGGGTATTTATCTAGTCAATGAATAATAATAAATTTTCTATATTTCCATGGATTATAGCGATATTAGGCATTATCTCATTAGGATCTGGTGCTATTAAAACAAAAATGGATATACGATTTTTTATTAATACCATCCAAGTGGAAGGTACAGTTATAGATATTATTACGGTTATAAATTATAAAAGAAATCAAATTGGTAATACAGTAAGAGCACAAGATACCTATAAACCTGTGATTCAATTTAAATTACCCTCTGGTAAAACACTGACTCACACACCTGATATTAGCTCTAATCCTGTCTCTTATAATAAGGGAGAAAAAGCTCCCATACTCTATGATCCCAACACAGGTAGGCCCGAAATTTATCGTTTTATGAGTTTGTGGTTATCAGATTCTATTTTGATCATTTTAGGATTATTGTTATTTATATTAAGTACAATAAGTATTGTTTATAGTTTTATAAATCGTAATCCATCAGAGAAACAATAATAAACAGTATTAATCTTAATTAATAAGGTATTTTTATAGATTAATACTGTTATTTGTACAACATACTAGTATTGTTATCTTTAAATTCTGTTATATAGCCATTGCTATAAATGGACATATTTTAAGAAAATGGATTAACTATTACTTCAACTTCTTTTATTTGTTTCATAGGTGTTTTACCTCTAGATAAGAGTTTTTTCCCATAAGGCTTCATTAATCGTTGGTATTCATCTATTTTTACTAGGTATCTAATACCCACTTCTTTTAAACAATTCATCCTGATCTGTTCGTCTCGTTGTAATCTACCTAAAAAGCAGATAGGATAAGTGGCTTTATGCTCATCCGTATTACAATTAAAGTAACTGCCTTGTCCTTTGGTTATGTCATGCCGCCATAACTCGCCTATCATTTTTCCCAGATGAATATCCCCTCGTTTTTTAGCACTGTTATAAAATAACATTAAATGTACATGATAGCCTCGTTCAAAACCATGCTCTAATTTGGCAACATAACCCTCTAAATAGTTAAATAGAGGATTACTCTGCATACGCTTTAAAAATCTGCTAGTATGGGTATAGAAGGTTTCATCAGTAATACAGAAGTCTTGGCTATAGCTTAAATCTACTCGAACAATTAATAATCTTGAGTTGATTTTATAAAGATCCTCAACATACTTTATATATTCTCTTAAATTATCAGTAAAACCCGTATCATGATGGTATTGACTAACAGCACTATTAAAAGCAGGGTCTTGTGCATGGATCAGTAAAGTGGTTAATAGTTGTTGAATATCACCTAATGCTCCAAGATTAATACTAAACTTCTTATAGTTATTATGCCAATAGCCATACTCTTCTTGTAATTCCACTTTACTTCTGATATCAACAAACTGATCACTTTGTATTAATAATCTACAGTAAGGCGATAATCCTTTATCATCAAATAGCTGTTGGAATAACACTTCATCAAACATAGAGTAGGCTTGTATCAATAAATAAAAGGGATGGTAGGGATTAAGGTAAGCCCGTTTTTCGCTAAGAAATGAATAGGTAAGTGCTATGCTTCTTTTATGTGGGTCATTCAGTAATTTTACAATGGCATTATTAATTCCTGCTGCACTATTGGCTTGTTGCTGTTTTAAGAAATGAAAAGAAGAAAGTGTGTTAGTATTTATGTTAAACATATAAATAACCCTTTTAAACAATATTTTTTAACTATTTGTTGTAAAAAGGTATTGGTCTTGTTGAAATCTGCTCTATAGTGTTGTTAAAAGAACTACAACTTATATGTTAATGGTTGAAAGATAACTCTAATAGATTATATTTTATGGGCAACATCTTTCTGATAATAATAAAATAAATAAGAATATTATTAAGATACATTGATACTGTAGTATTAATATCATTAACTAATACTATAAGAACCAACCCTAACTAAAATAAAACACCTTAGTACTATAAGGAAACTTATCTTTTCCAAAATAGCTCAATTTATTATAAAGTAATCTGATACCATCAACGATACTTAGCCGAAAAGCAAAATAGAAAAAATAAGAAAGCGAGATCAATACCATTAAAATCAGCACAATCAATTAATGCCTACTTTGTGCAACCTTCGCTAATAACCAATGGTCTATTTCAGTAGATAACCAACCAATAGATTTAGCATTAAGCTTAATGGGCTTGGGAAAGCTGGCATCATACCGAGGCGATTTAACATCTAGCCAATCATAAATAGTAGATTTACCTATGCCTAACTTATTAATCACCTCTTTAATACGCAGGATACGAACCTCAGAAGCAGCCGTTCCAGCAGATAATGTAGGTTGACTATTGGCTTGATCCTGAGAGAGAGGTTGAATAGTTGAATTTAAGGTTGCTTGCATTTTTACAGGGGTAACAGTATTCATATATTAAGCTCCAATAAAAAAACCACTTAAAACGGCTCCCTGACAGGAAAACGTTAACTAAGTGGCTTATGGTAAAAATAAAGAAAAATGGATTTAAATTTAAAAACAGATGAGCAACAATATTGTCCGAAAATACTAATTAATCCTGTGTACTGCATAGCCTAAATATGGATTAAAAAAATAACAAACAAACTATGCCATCTCATGATAGGATGAATATGTAATTTTTTATTTTTTTGTTTAATATGTTCTAAAATAGTATTTTTTACGCTTGCTTTGTTTGTCCATCTTTTTAGTATTTACTTAAAGAATTCATTTTCATGGAGCTTAATTATTCTTCCTTGTCATTACCTTTATCAAAGAGCATTTTTTTAGGTTGCTTACAGGGAATTTGATAATAGGGAAACCAAAAATCTTGATTAAAGTAATTCTGAAGATAGAGATTAAATTGCTTCCTTTTATCATCTTTACTATCTTTAGTGATTTTTATTTGAATATCTAGTGTCTGCTCTATCTCAACTTTTGTAATACGTGCTGACTGCTGAATTTGTTTTATGAGTGCTTCTTTTTCCTCTATAATACTTGCATCAATATTTTTTTGTGATAATAAGCGTTTTACAATTAAACAATGCCATACTAGTTTACCCTTAACAACAATAACCTTCCAAAGATAACGGCTATGGCTATCAATTAAGCGCTGATTCTTTAATTGTGATAATAGTTTGGTTCTGAAAGACTTAATATGAATCAAAGCATTTTCTAGCTGCTCTGCATTGTTTACAGTGTCTGAAAAGACAATATTAATGTGATAAAAAGCAAAGTGGGTGTCTACTAAAAAAAACTTAGCTAAGTAAGCCTTACTTTCTTTAAGATGATTTGTTGTATTTTTCTCAAAACGCCTTACTTTCTCAGATAAAGGAGGATATTTTAGTTTAGTTCTTAACCACTCATATTCAGCCACTAGATTAGCCATTTGGTCTTCTAGACCAACAATATTTTTTGCGTGTAGCAGAGCTGTGATTCTAGGCCACTGACGAAAGAGATTAATATAGGGATGATACGTTATTAGGGAGCTATTCATAAGGCCTTGAGGAGATAGATTACCTAACTCAGAAATTCCTTTAAGATTTTCTTTGTAGCCATACTGTTTAAGCTTTTTATCTTTACTGCCGTTGACACTGCCTTTATCCTGAAGCGCATAGATAAACAAAGCACCTTTATACTTTTTTAATTGCCGCATGAGTTTAACAAGCTTAATCAGTTTATCATATTGAGTATTTGTTGAACTTATCATTCAATGCTTTTCCTATTGAGGTTATTCAAGGCTTTTTTATTAATCACTTGAAAACAATAAAGTCCTTCTAGATGTGTTCGATATAAGTTAGAATGTGAAAAATAAGATTTTATAAGATTCATTAGCTCTTCTTCACCATCCTGTTGAGTAAGTAGTAGCCCCCATAAACGATCTAAATCATGTGATCTCATAGCAGTACTTTCTATAATTGTATCAAAAACAGCTTGTATTTTTCTTTCGTCCGTTTCTGTCATAATTGCTTTTAACTGAGCTATTATATATTCGGCATCTTTATTATTTTTAAGTGCCTGTACTATTTCAATTTCATTAGAAAGTTTGATTTTTTGCTCATCTGCCCGTAGCCTAAAGCAGCAGGGGAAAACAGACTGGCATGAGGCAATTAAATATCCATAATCAGGATATGAAAACCCCATACACATAAAGCTAAACTCAAACATGTTATCACGGATCTTTAAAAAACGAATAACAACTGTTTGATGGTCTCTAAATATTTTGTCAATGCAAGTATACATTTGCTGTATCGCATGATACGTCTGCGCCCATGAAATAGGCTTAATAATTTCAAGGCTTATTTTGAAGTAGTATATTTCCTTATTTTTACCACTAAGATCAAAATTTGGTATTTGCTTAAACAACTTATAAAAGCGCATAACTTGCTTGTAGCGATTCATTGTTGTTTGCTGATATGCCTTATCTTGTTTTAAAAAGTCTGTTTTATGTTGATGATAGCACTCGATCATTTTTTTTATTATAGGGTCATTATACCCATTAATTACCTTATTATTTTCCCAAATCAGACTTTCTAATAAATATGGTATTTCCACTTTTAATACATCAAAAAAATCGGAGTATGGAGATAATTTAAAGCAATCATAATACTGCTTGATAGCTTCACTTGAATTAAATTGTTTTTTATTCAAAAGTTTTTCTAAAGCAAACCATTGCTGCAATAGATGCTGAATAATTGTTATATTTTTATCTGTTAACTTCCTCTCAAGAAAATCCATTTTAAAAAAAGCCTTACAAGACTTAATAAAATAAACGATCAGCTGTAAATCTTCTTTTACTAGCAAGCCTGTATTATTACCACTTAATATTTCTTGTAAATAGCTATACTTACTCATACTTTTATTACTTATAAAAATAAACTAAGAAAACATAACATATTTAGCATCAATAGCCTAGAAACATAATAATAAATATAAAATCAGTATCAAATAAAATTAAAATAATACCTTAATATTAATTAAATTTAATTATATTAAATTAATATAATTATTTTATAAATAAATTGTCTTATTATTAGCTATTTATATTAAATAACCCTATTTATTTTTATAAATTTAAAGTGTCTAGTTATTATTCTTATTCTATTTTATAGTAGATTAATATAGATTTATCTAATAAATAGAAAGAGGAAATGCATGATTAGCACATCATATTTAGCTTTAAGGATTGCTTATTTAGCTAAAATTAATAAGAGAAAAAGACTCACTATCAGTGAGGCTAGTTTAAAAAAACTGGCACAAAGTACAGTATTACCTATCTCTTATTTGTATAGTTTAAAAAATGCATTGGAAGAACTAGGCTATTTTTTGGGTACTTTGGAAGAAGGAGGTTATGGATTGTTTCCTATACAGAGCCTAAAAAATGCTCCAGCATTAAGCATTTCTGCTGACCATAAAGAGCAATTTGAAAGCTATGATGAAGCGCAGCTTCGTAAAAAATATGATGAAGACACAGTAAAGGATGTGGTAAAAATAAATGAACCAGCAGATATTAATATAAAGGCTACATTATGGGATACTTTAATACTCATTGCTAAAAATAAAGAATCAATAACTTATGGAAATTTAGCTAAAAAATTAGGCTTTAAACATCATAAAAAACTAGAAAAACTATTAAAAGAACTGGTTATATACTGCACAAATAAAGGACTGCCCCGATTGGATTATTTAGTCAGCAAACAAAGTACAGAGCTTCCCTCTGGAATAACAAGTTCAGATGACACTGACTATAACACTGTAAAGGAAAAAATCTACCAACATGATTGGAACAAAGAGCCTAATCCATTTGCTGATAAAACAGAAGAATCAAACCATACTCAAGAAATAGTGGATACGCAACAAACAGATCCTATCAATGCTACACCTAATATAGCTGATAATGTTACAATTGATCAAGAATCACAAAGCTTAGAGCAAACAACTACAGAAACAGATGCAACAGAAGAAGATTTAGATACTGTAATAGAAGAAAAAACTGTATCTACCCATGTTCCTCAAGCTGATGTAGTGTCTAGTAATGAAGATAATTATGATATTGAACATTTATATGGTTCCAGAAACAACTCAGGTTTTAGCGAAACAAGTAAGCAAGATGTTATAACCAATGCTTCTGATACAAATACTATTGATAATTTTAACAATAATAACTCATCACCAGAAACAGGGACTGATTAGCAAGGTTCGATAAACACTTTGAAAACCTAAATAGGGTAGATAGCAAAAAGCAAATAACAACTAATGCAGTGCAGGAGATCTTAAAAAGAAATCATTGAAAAAATATTAGAGTAATAAATGGAAAGCTAAAAAAAGAAAAACTATAGTAGTATAATTTGATAGTTGTTCTGATTTAGTCTTATGTCATTTCATTAAAGGCAATACAAAATGGCCCTCTAAATGGCCCACCTTTATACTTTACAAAATAAAAACCCCTTGTAAAACAAGGGGTTTAATATTTAAGTGGCGGAAGCGCAGAGATTCGAACTCTGGGAGGGCGTTAACCCTCGCCGGTTTTCAAGTCCAGACATAAAATCATTATAATCATAGTGTTAAATCAAAATCATTTCCGCAAATACTTATTTTCATAGCCTTTAAACCCCTTGTAATTACTAAACTGCTATTTTAATTGCGGAAATGATTTTGTATACTTATAACCATCTTTAGTCTTATTTATGTAATAATATTTTCTGCTTAATTTAAAAAATAAATAAAGAATGTGTTATGTTAAAAAAAATTGAAGATATAAAAAAAGCTTTAGAGGCAAAGGCATATCTTTCAGCACTAGCTTTAACGTTAACCTTGCCAGATATATGTGGCAAAATAGCTTATCCTAATGATAAGAATGGTGAGAGATATATTAAATGGTTTAATGAAAACCTCACTAAATATGATTATCCAAAAGAATTTGATGAAAAACTAAAATTTGATGGTAAAAAATGCTGGAAACTACGTTGTGCATTTCTTCATGAGGGTAGTATTAACGGCATACCTGATATTGATAAATTTGAGTTAAGTATTTCAAAATCGTTTAATGGACTTTATGGCGCTAGCAAGTACAGTATTAACGGCAACGAAGAGAACCCTAGTTATGCTATCCGTTTAGACATTGCTCAGATTTGTTTTCGGATTTACTCTTGCGCAGAAGCATTTTATGATAAGCATGAAGATAAATCTGTATTTGAAGATCAAAACATAACCATAATTGATATCGATGCTGAAGCAAATAAAATTCAGAGAAATGAATAAGGATTTTTTATATGACTGATACCCCCTCTCAAAAAGATATTTTTATAGATAGATTGAACTCCAAACCATATAGTAATAGGGTATCTTTACAATTAAAAAGTAAACTTATAAATGGCAATGACTATTATTTTCGTGGTGTTATACATGTTATAGATGTGCTTGAAGGAATAACAAAGCCTAGAATACAAGATTTGAGAGTAGATTTATTAACAGATCCGTTAAAACAAAACTTAAAAGGAAATTTAATAGGCTATAAACATGTTCATTACCAACATGATGCTGTAGGCTACTTTTTAGCTAATATAAGCTTAGAGTTAACTGGCAGTCCTGATACTTTTCAGTCTATAGATGACCTAAAAAACTATAAAGAACAACACAATATTCCATCTAATGCTATAATTAAAAGCCTACTAAAAAGAAGAAATGAAGGTAGGTCAACTCAACATTGGTTGCTATTTGTCGAAAATAGCAAAGAAAATTATTATTTAGATACTAGCGAACATGTAAAATCAAAGTCCACAGAAGAAATTAATTTAAAAAATAATTTAGATAATCTAAAACGTACAATTCATATGAACAAATGACTGTACTTGACAACACAATTGGAAGTGGTACTACTGGTGTTGCCTGTGTAAGAACTAACTGTCATTTCATTGGAATAGAAAAAGAAGAAAGGTATTTCAATATTGCTCAAGATCGTATCAATTAAGAAATTCAACATCAAAAGATGCAAACGGCATCTTTATTCTAACACTATAATTTAATAAATTTATTGAAGAATTCTTAGTTGTAGAGTTTCTACACTTAAATCTAATACTAAAGTCTAATAAGCAAATAAAACAATAACTTTACAAAGACTTGTTTTTTATATGGACATAATGTTTAATTAACGCGCTCTAGCTAAATCGTTAGGGTATGGGCTTGACCTCCCATTTGAACGAAAAACCGCCATAGATACAACATGATGCTACCTAGTGTTTTTTTGTGTCCGCTTTTATGGCGGACTATGGACGGGACGCTATTTAGCGTGCCGTTTTCGTTTCGTTCACGGTAGGTCACCCGTTCATAGTCCGCCCCCATATCTAGGCTGTTATAGGGCTTTAATTTAAAAACAAATAAGGATGTACCTATTATGTTTCACACAGCTAACGAAACGCATTTTTATTTTAATGTGCAAGGTATTTCTAATGATAATCTCCAAGTCCTCTCGTTCGATGGGATTGAAGGTTTAAATAGTGAATATATTTTTGAAGTAACATTAGTTTCAAATCATTTACGTTATGATATTACTAAGTTACTAAGTAAAAATGCTTATCTTTCTTTTACCCCTGATAAGTCTCAAGGGATACATGGAAATATACTTTTTGTGAGGCGTGGTGCAGTAGGTAAAGACTATTCATTATTTAAGGTAATTTTAGCTCCAAAATTTAGCCATTTGCATAAACGCTTTAATCAAAGAGTTTTTATTGATAAATCTGTAATCGATATTATTACTACTGTTCTTAATGAACATGGGCAACAGCAGACGATAGATTTTGACTTTAAACTAAAAGAACAATATCCCAAAAGAGAATTTTGTTGTCAATATGAAGAAAATGATGCAAATTTTATTTATCGTCTGTGCGAGGAAGAAGGTTTAAGCATTCATTACCAACATAATCAAGATAATCATTTAATGGTAATCAGTGATGATAATAACTTCTTTTCTAGTAATAATAATGCTTTTCACTATGCCAGCGATACAGGTTTTATAGCAGATTACCCTGTCTTTAAACGGTTAGATGTTAATTTAACGAGTGCTACTACAACGGCTAGTTATAGAAATTATAATTTTGAGACAGCTAAAATCCCTGAAGGCAATGCCCAAGGCAAGCAACATAAAAAAGCAAATGATGCCCAAGAGCCTTTATTAGAGTTTTATGATTACCCACAGCATCATCTTAATAAAGCCAGAGGCGACTATTATTCAAAAATAGAAATAGAGCGTTTACGCACTTTTCATATCCTAGCAGAAGCTTATACGGATATACCTGAACTAAAAAGTGGTTATTGCTTTAGTGTTGAGGATTTTCCTGCACTTGATACACTCGATAGTAGTGATAAATGGCTAGCTATCCAAGTATATCATCAGGGTAGACAACCGCAAGTCATTGAAGCAATGGGCAGTGAAGTTAGTGCCATTATGCAACAGCCTAACTACTTATTTAAATATTACCAATTGCCAATCAATGAAGCCCTGCAATTTCCCTTTGATGAATTTGCCCAAGGGTATCGTAATTGCTTAGTGGCTATACCGCAAGCTGTACCACACCGCCCTCAAAGACTACATCCCAAGCCTAAAGTATTGGGCGCACAAACAGCTATTGTAACAGGTGCAGCAGGTGAAGAAATTTATTGTGACGAATATGGTCGTGTCAAAATTCAATTTCATTGGGATCGTGAAGGCAACTATAATGAAAACTCAAGTCATTGGGTAAGAGTAGCGAGCAACTGGGCTGGTGATGGGTATGGCACAGTAGTAGTACCTCGAGTGGGAATGGAGGTAAAAGTCGATTTTCTGGAAGGTAACGTTGATACGCCAATTGTAACAGGTGCATTGCATAATGGCGTTAATAAAGTACCTTATGATTTACCAGCCAATAAAACCAGATCAGTATTTAAAACTTCATCTTCTAAAGGTGGTGTAGGTTCTAATGAATTTAGGATAGAAGATAAAGCAGGCCAAGAACAAATCTTTGTGCAAGCACAAAAAGATTTTGACCAACTTACCAAAAATAATCACACCGTACAAGTTTTAAATAATAGTCACCTTCAGGTGCAAAATGAACACTCAGAAACTATAGCAAAGAATCGTTACCAACACCAGATTTCCGAGGAACATCATTTTACCGCACTTGATCGTAAAACCCAAATCATGATGAATGATCACAAAACTGTGGGTATATCAGAACATGAAACCATAGGTACTATTAAAACAGTACAGGCAGGGATGGAAATTCATTTAAAAGCTGGTTTACAAGCTGTAGTAGATGGTGGTTTAAGCTTAACTTTAAAGGCTGGTGGTCAACATATTATACTAAATCCAGCAGGAATCTGGATGACTATGCCAGTATGGACAGGAGGTGTACCAATGGAAGGAACACCAGCAGCACCCTTACTGCCTTTATCCAAAGGAGGTGTTGTTCCTGCTACTACTGCACCACCCGTAGCATTGGCAACCCAAAAAGCTGCTTTACTGCAAGGTAAAACACGTACTGCGCTTTGTCCTGTTGCAAAACAAGCAACAACTACTCAACAAACTATCTAAGTAGAGGCTAAAAAGACATGTATCAATCTACTTATAGTTTAACTGAACAATTAACTCAGCAAATTGCTAAACTACCTTGGCAAACCCATACCGTTAGTTTACTGCTTGATGGTATTAACATCAACAATCTACTTCATCGATTTTATACCCAAAATAATACTTCTACGTTTGAAGTACTTTATTTACAAACACCTTTTGCCCAACTGTATGATATTTCCCCTTGCTTAGTAAAATTAGACAATACTAATAATCCACATTTACAAGCCTATCTTAATAACCTAGCAAATGATTGGGGCTATATCTTAGTCAGTGATCAAGCGTGGCAACAACAAGTAGACCACCTTAGAAGCTTAATTTTAGTTCAATCATCCAGAGACGAAGAACCAACTATCTTAAAAATAGCTGATCCATTAGTGGCTAAAGCACTATTTGGTTTAGCACAAAGTCAAGAAGATACGCAATTCTTTGGAGCTTTTACACAAGTATATACCACAGACATAATAGATAATCAGCTAGATAGCTATCAACGTCCAAGTGATAAAAACATTGTACCTTTAACCTTGCCCTATCAACTTAGTAAAGCGCAAGATGAGCAACTAGATAAAGTAGAAACTAAACGTAATAACCATAAACTTTATCAACATATGCAACAGTATTTTCCAACATTCTTAGCAGATTATGCAGAACCAGATAAAAAACAGATTATCTGCAATCTAATCCAAGAAGCTGAGAATAAGGGATATACAACTCCTATGGAACAAACCTACTACCTTAATATACATGGCTATTTGGGAAATAATGTTCTACAAGAACATCCTAATATTTTTCAGCTTGTACAACAACAAACACTTCAATCATTACAACAAGCAGCAGAATTAGCTAAAACCATAGCCAGCCATTAATTAAAGGAATAACACCATGTCAGATCAAGCTATCCTAGATACCAGTAAATTAGACCCTAACCAAGTGGCTGCTGCTTCTGATGCTACACCTGTAAAAGAAAAAGCCAGTTGCCCCTTATCAGCAGATACACTACAACTAATCCCTATTCGTTATGCCCTAGTAGAAAACCTAAAAACCAATATCAAAACAGATGAAGTTAAAAGTCATCCTATAGGCTATCGTTTTATACGTGATGGTTGGCTTTATTTGGTTGATAGTAAAGATGGTCGTTTATATGAACTAAAGCTAAAAGATGGCGTTATTATAGAAAGAACCTTTAAGGGTAGATGGTTATCAGCCGATGTTCGGGGAGAATATGACAAGATACCACAAAGAGATAATAAAGAATTAGCCCTTGTATTTAAAAAAGATCGTGTTCTCTATATCTCTTTCTCAGAAATACAATGGACAAATAAACAATGCAATCAAATGGCCTACAAAAAAGAATGCGAATTCTTTATGCAAAAAGTAGATTTGATAGGTGTGGATTGCGCCCATCAAAATGAACATCTACTTACCAGAGAAAAAGCTGAACAATGGATTGCTGAAGTAGCAGAAAAACCGACTCAACCTGTACCAGAACACACATTCAAAGATGAAATCAAACCCTATACATGGGAAGATAAAACACAAAGTGAATTTAACCAAGCAGGTATAGGTAAGCTTCTTGCCCAAGTTAAACCAGAATGCCAAAAAGGTAACTACCTATTTGTGGCAGTCAACGATCACATTGGTATGATGCAAGACCTCGCCAATGAGCAAGAAAAAATAACTGAATGGATGGGTGATTGGTCAGAACAAAAATATACATCAGCCACTAACTACCAAAAATACAATATTGCTACCTATATAGAATCCACTTTAGAAATTACTGAAGAGAATGCCCTAACTAAAGGGGCAAGTAAATGGATGATGGGGCTAAGTGTTAATCAACGACAAACCATTTTTGATTATGTAACCGCCAAAATAAAAGTGGAATACAATAGTGGCATAGGTTGGATACCAGATGTTAATGCAACAGAAGCAGAAAAACAAGCTGCTGGCGATAGCGTACCTACCGTTCGTGCGCCTTGGTATTTAGAACTAGTGGCTGATATGGGGCAAAAAAAGCAAGCGATGATAGCTGCTATTACTCAAGCAGAATACGACAAACATAAAGACGAAATAGAAACCTTAAAAGACACACACATGTCATACCTTTATGGTAGTCTATGGGGTAATAGAGGTCTGTATGATTTAGTGCATATTAAAGAACTAAAAGACTACATCAAAACCGAAAGAGCCAGACTAAAACGTTGGCGAGCAAGGTTAGATAATATAACCCATGATCGCTTCCACCTTTATACCACTTACTTTCATAAAGCTACATGGTATTTTGATAACAGTGAAAAAGAACAATTCAAACAAGCATTAGCCTTAGAATGTAACTGCACAGGTGATTTACTGCGTACTGATAAAGTCATAGCAGATATGGCAGAGTTTTTAAATAAACATACAGAATATCTTTTCCCTGCTTTCCAAACTAATTTCACATCAAGTAACTTCACAGGATTAATCTCTACTATAAGAGGTTTAATGAACTCTGCTCAAGAGTACAAACAAGCTACTCAAGAAAATACAACACTTGAGCAAAAAACAGCCAATATGATTAATAAAGAATATTGGCTTAACTTTATGGATGATGATTTAAGTATTATAACCCTAAAAAAAGCTCAACAAGCTAACCTTAACCCTGCTATAACTCATGGTCTTCAAGAAATAATAGATAAATTAACAAAAGAACAACTAACACCTGAACAACAAGTTAATGTAGCCAATAACTTAGATCGTGTTACCCAAATAATGATGCGCTTAAAGCCAAGCCAAAGAGCCGCCTACCTAATTGCTTTAAAACAGCAAAATATGGCCTTTAAAACATCAGATCCTAAAGCGATTAACCAAGCTTTAACCTATATAGAAAATATAGGATCATTAGCCGAACAAATAAACTCGCTAATGAAACAAATCAATAAACTACAACGACAAATTAAAACCATTAATAAAATGAAAATTCGTTATTCGCCTGATTGGAAGGCACAGCGAACTAACCACCAATTAGCAATTAATAAACTGGAAGGACAAATCGCAGGATTAAACCAACAAATAGCCAGCAATGAAGAAAATCTACAACGTTATACCAGTCCACTACGTGAAGGTGAAACACCCTTTGCACTGACGGGTAATGACCTCACCAGTAATCAAAAATCCTTAATTGCCTTAGAAGAAGGGATGCTTAAAAAAGGTGTCTTACGTGGTTATGGTGTACCTGATAGTAGCTCTGCTTTAATTAAAAGCATATGGCTACCCAGCTTAATTTGGTATTTGCAATTTAATAATTTAATCGATACATGGCAAAACTATAATAACAAAACAAAAAATACTGGTGGCACACATCTAGCAGCTAGTCTTTTAGGTACTGCCTCAGCTAGTTTATCCTTGGCTCAAGCCGCCTATATTGGTGTGACTCAACATGCCATTAATAACCTTAAAACCGCTACTAATAATAGCTCTTTAGTAAAACAACTGGAAACTAAACTAGGCCGCTTCTCATTATTAACAGGATTTTTTGCTCAAGGCTTTGGGTTAGGTGCATCAGCACTCAATATTTATAATAATCATGCCCAATGGGTAGAATCCCTTTATTATGGTGATACCAAAGAACGACTAACAGCTCTAGGAGCTTATGGGGTTAATGTGGGGTCTTTTGGTATCGCAGGGATTGGTACAGGTAAAGGTCTGAAGGAAGGTTATGGTCTTATTCGTGATATTCGTCATATTAGACAAGGTTTTGGTGTAACTCGTGCAGCTACCCTATCAGCCGATGCTCAAAAACTTTACCAAGGGGCTAAAGGGGCTGTTTGGGCAGCCAGAGGGATTAGTTTTACCAGTTTATTAGTAAAGTTAGTACCTGTCACTATTGCCTTAACAGTAGTTCAAGTAGCGGCTGAATTTGCCTATAACTACTATAATTTATCTGATACTCAAAAATGGTTTTTAAAATGTTGTTGGGGTAAAGAAGATAAAAGCTGGGATTTAACTCAGCATAACCAACAATTAGCTGAAGTATTAATGATACCTTGGTTAGAAGATTATGGTGTACTGGAAGAAAATGGCCAATATTGGCGTGTCATTCGATTAATGATCCCTGGTCAAGACTTAACTACCTTAAAAGAAAGACCTTTAATATGGGCAGCACATTGGCAATCAGCCTATGAAGCACCTGATAAAGTAGACTATGCCCTCTATTTAAAGCAAAATAGCACCCTATTACAAGCGGCTGCACCAATGGTAATTGAATGGCGTTTGCCTTGGGTAGCAAAAAAAGATTGGGGTAATAGCTTAAAGGGCAGTTTAACCTTTAATCTATTCCATCGTAATGATATGAATCCAAACAATATGATGAATAACAATCAAGTAGGACTAGAGTATAAAGTGGCGATTAGCGATTGGGATATAGAGCGTGATACGGATAAGGAAACAGGCAAACCTAGCACTGACCCTGCGATTATTCAGGCAGATAAACATCCTAAATTGACTAGACAGCTTGGCTCTTATGTAATGTATACGGGTGAATTAAATTATGGCGAATAAACTACAACAGGCAGGCGATTATCAAAAAGGCCTATTAACAGACCGTTGGCAACTTGCTCCTTTGCCTGTTCCTTTAAATGAACCAGCCATTGCCCAACACTTAGATGTAGATACTGCCAATCACACTACTATCAATTATGGACGCTCTGATTATTTAAGTGCTGAATTTGGGGTAAGAATGAGCATCTCTGGTATAACTGTGTTCTTTATTTCCTTTGTAATAGTACATATTATTGTTAATTTTGCTGCAATGAATAGGGATGGTCATGACTTTATAACAACGTGGGTTAATGGTTGGCATGAAATGAAAGTAATGTATATTCTCTATGCTGGAATGTCATTATTTATATTGGTAGTATCAATATATTATCTATTTAAAAAAGGCATTGAACCGCCTATTCGTTTTAACCGAGAAAAACGCCAAGTCTGCTGTACCATGCCCAATGGTAAAACCCTAATTGCTGATTGGGAAAAAGTAAGTGTTATAGCAGAAGCTAAAATGCAAGTTACTGCCTACTATGCTATTCAAGGTGGTGCTTTAACGCTAACTATACCTGATAATAGTTGTGATGAGGCAGGACAGTTTGTAAGGGATTACCCTTCAGAAGCATTAGCTATTGATGAATGGGAAGCTATTAGAACCTATATGGAAGAAGGGCTAGATAGCTTAAGACAAAAAACCGATAAACTAGAAAAACAAGCATTAGAAAATAACTTAAAAAACTTACCTAAAGATAGCCTAGAATACTGTAGTGTCCTCTGCCAATATCACCCTGAAGGCAGTGTAGATTATTTTTATGCAGTTAAAAATCGAGTTAAAAAAGAAGGTAGCCTAATCAAATATATTTGGTGGCTAACTATGCATAGTGTTACCTTGTGGACTTTACCTTGCCATATAGTACAGTTTTTAGATAAACACCCACGCCTTAAACTCACTAAAGAAATGTTAGCTTGGTCAAAACCTATTCCCAAAGAACAATGGGCAAAACCTAGCGAAGAACTACTAAAACAAACTAAACAACTACAACAACTTTATGCTAAAGGTCTTAGCTTTAAAGAGGTAATACACAAAAGCTCAAACTAATTATACTGTGATGAATTAAACTATTATTGAAAGCTATTGCACCTTGGGGTTTAGAAAAAATAAGAAGCAATAGCTTTTCATTAAAATTTTACTTACTAGGTATGGCCTACCTGAAAATCAGTTAATCTCAATCCAATTTGCACAAATGCAAGCCTCATACTACGACTAAGTCTTATTTGCCATTGATCTTTAGAAATTTGCTTTAAGTCTGCATCGCCAATAGCATTTGCTGCAGCTTGAATGGTTGCCTGACCTTCAAGCTCTGCAAAAAATGTATCAAACTTTTCCTCTTCTACATGAGTATCAAGCTTATTCCTTAATCTAGCCCTTTTGGCATCAGTTAAATCAACTTCCCATACTGGCATAAAAACCTCCTGTAATTTTTAGAGTTTTTATTTAACTATATAAACAGTAAAAGCAACAATGAAATTATAAGAGCAAAAGAATATAAAGCTGTGCCATATCTATTAAATGTTAAAAATAGCAAAAAGAAGTAAATATTTATTCGTTAGAATTTGTTATAGTTAAAGATTAAAATAGAAACATGGCATTATGTTTTTATACCATTTTTGCCATAAAGCATACCGCCTTGCTCAAGGTATTTAGGTTTAACTGTATTATTAGGATACGAAATAGCATAGCCAGCAATACCCACTTGAGAACCATCACCAGCTAATCCCACCACAGAACCTAAAGAGCCATTTTGCCCTAAATCACCACCCTTGCCACCAGCTATAGTATATCCATTAGCAAGTGTTTGACCTTTACCACCTTCTTCGATAGTAGCATCAATAGCACCATTACCATTAGGTGTAGTGCCTATTGCCTCACCAGCACCGCCACCACCATGAGCTAGACCTACTGTAATCTGGTTATTATTCACTATTCTAAAACCTCTGGCAGTAGCACCACCGCCTCCACCACCACCAATAACAGCAAAGTTTTGAATTTGTGTAAATTTGTACTTATTTCTGATAGCATCACTGCCATTATAGGCTTTTCCCCCTACTAATGGTGGGATACCATGACCACCTTTACCCACAATGTAGCCAATATTAAGAATAGTAACCATGCTACCATCAGGAAAGTTATCATCAATTAATAAGGCTGGTTTAGTTATATCTTGTGAGCCTATTATGCCTTCATTCACTAATACAAAATTTTTAGACAATTTACTCATATCAAATAAACTGGACAAGGTAATATTGTATAACGTTTGATCGACTGCATTATGATAAAGCTGATCATCTGTCAAACTTCCATCTGGCAATGGGAAAAATTGATATTTTCTACCCAAATCCCCTATGTTAATAACACCCTTTTTTACTTCGTGCATTTTGCCATTAAGATTTAAAATAATTTTATTTACTTTATGATAGGCATTATTCCAAGCTAGTTTTACAAGTATCATAATCAACTAATTCCAGTAGGGATTAGGGTCATAAATAAGATAGCCTTCTAAATGCTCACCTGTGCCATCAGGTGGCACTTCTGTTGCTATATTCCATTTAATTTGACGATCTAAAAAATAGGGAATACTACCTGCTACCCTTGTACTGCGTTCAGGATTTTCTCTTTCATAGGCAATACATACACCGTCTATTTCAGTCTCTTTAGCCTGTGCAATAACATTATTAGCCGTTCCTAAAACCAGTGGCTTTTTCTTTTTATCTGCCATAATAAGCACCTTATAGTTGTGTATAATCTTCTTGAATGGTCATTAATTCGGTAGCAGATTTTGCTTTACCAATATATTGATGAATTTTCCCATCATTAGTGTTAGGGTCTAAAGGCGTAGTAACAATTTGTCCTGTTGTACCTAAATAATAGCGTGAACCAATGGTTAATCCTGATAATGCAGCATTAACAGTACCTAGTGGATAAACGGCTACTGTCTCACCTGAAGCGACAGCTTCTTTAATAAATCCATCCACTGGACGACTATTAGAGTTATCCGCCATCCGAATAGAGGCTGTACCACTATCCTCGAAGATATTAACAAATGATCCTGCACTAATCGCTTCACTTGCCATAATAATATCAGGTGTTTCGGTAGTATCTGGTAGCATTGAAACATCCAGTTTACCTTCACTGTCTAACGCTGGGATTTTTCCTGCATCAGCCGCACCTGTACTGATCGTAATTGCACTCACTAACTTACGTACACCATTTACTAATGTTAAAATCTTTTGCACTGCCATAATCTACCTACCTATAATTCAATGGGGTCTTGGATATTTAATAAAATTGTTTTGTCTGCTATTGCTGTACCAATAAGTACACAATAACCTTTATTTAAAGGTGTTTGAGTCAATGTACCCTCTACCCCTAAATAAACTCTGCCTAATGTAAAGTTAAATGACTGGTCTGTTAGTTCACCCTGTCTTTTAATTTTTATAGGATTATTTTGCATAGCTCCAGTTACTGCTATACCTGCAATAAAGAAGATATTGTCACTGTCTGAACTATCGAGTTGATAAGCCTTACCTGTTTTTACATAGACTACTTTTAAAGCTGAGATATTTACCCCTGCGGTAGCGGTTAATACTTCGCCGCTACCGTCTTTACCTGCTGCCCCTCTAATACCAGCCATGACAATGTGTGGCTGTTTTGTGACTGTATTATTAACCACGATTTGAGAGCTGTTATCTGCATCAATTACTTTCATCGCGTGACCTCTGGCTCAATAGTTACGCCACTTGGACTAACTACTGATAACACTTCACCTGATGGAGCTGTGGCCTCTACATCATAGATAGCATTACACCAACAAAACGTTGCTGTTACTTCCGCAGGAATTTGTAAGATAATTAAATGGTTTTGAGCATCTACAATAACCTGATCCCATTGATAAAATATTTCTTTACTGTTGATATGGGGTCTAATGGTTGCTCTTGCTGTAAATCCTGTTAAGTCATAAGGTTTATAGTAAGAAATCATGCCGCTTCCTGAGTAAGGACGTTTGCAACAGACTGTCATTTGGTTGATTTCAATAATATCTTTATCTATAACCGTAGCTATTACAGGGCATTCTGTATTTAACTCAAAAGGATTTTTGACACAGCTAATAGTCACAGGCCAATTATCAGGAATGCTATGATCTTCTACTAAAAGTTGCACAGGTACTTTATTAATAAGTTCTGAAATAGATCTATAAACTATTTCGTTATCAGCTAGTTTAAATCCATAATTAAAGGTTTTACCTTGTTGTATGGTTATCTCTATTGGTTGTGTCATAACTATCCTCTTTTAAGGATAAAATTATGTCCCTTTGTGGTCTTGTCAAGATTTTTTGTTATTATTGTCTGCAAAAGCATTACTATAATTGATTGCATAGAACTCATTGCCTAAAAAATACAGTCCTCCCCCTGCGGTATAAGGACTGTCTATAATTTTAGTAAAGGTTTTAGCTGAGTCTTTAGAAATATAAACTTTGCCACTTTTTCCCTGTGTTCCTACTCTGTAGATAATCCCTGCTGGGATGATTTCCTTGCCATCCTTGTCGGTTACTTTCTTTTGGTAGCAGGTAGCCACAATATCACCATCTGCTTTAGGTGTCCTTTTGAGGACTTCAAAGGTCTGTGTTTCAATATCAAATTTAACCAGTAGATTTTCTTCATGCTTGGGGTAAGACCTAAAACAAAATAATACTTCCGTATCACTCATCACTGTGCCGTATTTTCTACCCCATGTTATAGGAAAAATATCTGCATAAAGCCAAAAATATTTATGGTGACGATAGGTAGTATCATTTTCTGAGATTAAGTTTGCCCCAAACTTTAATTTTGCAGTATCAAATTTATATATTTTTCCATCAATATAGAGATGGAAGAAGGTTTCCAAATTGGTATCAGGATCATTCATATCTTCTATGGAACTTTCCCCTGCATAGTTTGCCGCCGCTTCATCATATCTTTTGTGTCGAGTATTAGACACTAATACAATTTCTTTATCGCCAACTGTATCAGCCCAAAGGGTATGGTATATATTCCAGAATGCACCATCAGTACCGCCAAACTTTTTACTCGTCTGTGAGTTACCAGAAGCATCATGTTCAATCACTTTGGCTTCTTCAAAGGCTAATGCACCATCTTCACGTAGTTTAAAATAAACTCTTAGCACTGCCGTTTGTGAGTCATAAACATTATAGGTTCCACCACCACTCGTACTTGTTCTTTCACTATAGTGACTACGAACACCTGAGATATAAATAGCAATACCTTTGCTCGTGCCTACTACTAATGGCTGCCCTAGTAGATTAGGTAAATAGCCAAGCCATTTACCCCCCTCTTTTGGTGGTACGCTTATCAATGATGCCGCATCACGCCATTTATCAGCATTTTCTTCATATTTTTCTAAATAAAAAAATGCTTCTTCTGAAGAGTTAGTCGGTGTTACCTGTAGTCTTATAGGTGTATATGAGCCATTTCTTGTATTCAGTACAAAAATAAACAACGCCGCTTGTCCATAACCAGCATAATAATCTTTGTAGGTAATACTGGTCGATGTTTCTTGTAGTATCTCAGGGTTGGGATTTTCACAGAAACAAACACCTCCCATAATTCTCAGTGAGTTGTAGGCCATAGCATAACTACCACCAATAGCAATATAGGGTAATGTTGCCCCTCCTCTTGGCTTTCTTTGACAGATTGATGCATCTAGCTGTTTTAATGTATTTGAGTTTTCAAAAATTGTCATCGCTAAATTACCCAAGTAGCCATTGCCTTTTAGTTCTTTTCTTGCAATGCCTCTTTCAATAAAAAAATAACTCCAACACCTTGAGCGTTTTGCACCTTTGTAACCATCAGGCCAGCTATCAGCATCATTCCAGCCATCTAGTGAGCCTGTATTATTATCTTTATATCTGATGTTTTCACTGACTGAAATAATAGATCGTTCTACTGCTGAAGCCCTATATTCAACATAGGGTTTTTCACTGCTTTCACTACCCAAAGAGTAATATAAATAACCTAATTTTTTAGGTTCTCTTTTGATTTTTATAGACCCTTCTTTTATTTTATTTTTTACATTGGGGTTAAACACATCACGCCCTGTATTTAGTTCTATTACATGGGTTTCTGCCTGTTGTTGTAACCACTGAACCTCGTTAAAGGTAGCCAGTATGCCAACTAAACATACATTGCTATCAATCACTTTGGTATTAATAAATTGTCCTGATTTTATGCTTTTCCCTATATAGCCTTTATAAAAATGATTCATGGACAGAGCATTACTATAATCTAATGTTTTAGCCCTGTTTTTAAAATAGGAAGCATATTTTTGACCACTGACTGAGGCGATAGATAACGAATGTAAGTATTTACTCATCTATCAGTTCCTCTGAATACACGAACTCTTTCCAAAAGCCATTGGTGGTATCGTAGTAAATTTCATACGATTGGTGGGCTGCTGAACCAAAATAATTAATGCCCAACTCAGGGTATAGGCTTGGCAAATCAGGCTTGGTTAGCTCAGTTTTGTCTGACTGATTAATAAAAAATAGTTGTCTATCCCATGAAGTAGGATTTCTACCATTCCATAACACATAACAGCTTTCTTCATTAACAGGTAATACTAAACTTCTACGAAAGCCCATATTTTTAACAGTAGCAATATAGCCACTGGTATTTTGTTTTATAGCCCATTCATTAGCAGGGTAGATAATATTTAAGTAATCAGTACTTTCAAAAGGTATCAACCCTTTAAAAATTTGTTGTCCTGCATAAGTAAATTGTTCATTGTCTTTTAAACCATCACTATTAATCTTTTGGTTATCTAATAAGATACCATCGCCATTGTCTTTAAAAGTAAATAATGCCAGCTGCATACCTGTATCTGTAATAACTGCATTAAAATAACTTTGAGGATAATATTCATCAGGTAAGATATAGCGAATAACATTATTATTAACATCCTCTAAAGATAAAGTTTTATCTATTCGATTTGTTTTAAAGTATCCATATAAATTAGGGATACCACAAATAGAAGAGGTATTGAATCCTTTGCTATGTTTAGCGTGTACGATTGAGTTTTTATAAGCCCCAATAGTTATATCATTATCAGTAATCCAGTTAATTCTTGCTTTATATTTATCCGTTATCGTTCCTGCACCACCATAGTCAAAACACATAAAATGTAGATAATCGTCATGGATAACAAAAGTATAACTGTATGTACTATTATATTTTGGGTATGGTTCACCACTCACTACTGTATCATAGGGCGTATGAGCAAAATCTAAGATAATTCTTTCAACAATACCCATTTTGAGAATCGCACCGTTGAAAGGGTCTGTTAATAACAATAATAATAATTGATCATGTATCTTTTTTGAAAAAAATAACGATAATTCTACTGGCCTAATCATCGGAAACTGTCTCCATTTGTGCCACAAGAATAGAGTTGGCATTGGAGGCAGCAGCAGCTATTTGTGCAAAAGACTCTGCTGCTCTGGCTACGGCTGGATTAAAGGAAGGATCAGGACGATACGCCTCTATTTTTAGTTTTTCGTAGGTATTACCAGCATCCAATTGGGCGGTGGCAGCCGTTAGTTTTAAACGCTCAAAACCCAGTTCATTATCATAGTAGCTGCCTAATGCTCTGTAGTAAGCATTATAGATATTGGCTTTGGCTTCAGCTATTCTGGTTTGGTAGTTAGGCATATCCATAAATAATTTATAGAAATCTGCCATTGCTTTTAAGAGGGCAATTTTTAGATTAATCGCCTGTTCTACTGCAAATTTGAGTAAATCGAGTTTGACATTGATCTCATTGATCATGATTTCTTTATTGGCTGCTGAAATAGTATCACTAGCATTTTCTTCTGTCTGTTGAATAGCTGCTACCATTGCGCCCATAGGAAGAGTAAAACCACGACTAGAAAATTCAGCATAGATTTGATTTTTCTCTATCTGTGCTGTTTTATAAGCGTTATCCCTTGCCTGATTCCACACTGCCCTAAACATTTGTTCACTGTTGCCATAAGGATCTTCACCTGAAATCACTTTGCATAACCATTCTTCAGGTAATGTTCTAAGACAACATTTCAGCAGTGGAAAGTATTTATCAATTAGTTTTTCAGCTTCGGTATCTAGCCATTTAATAAAATCATTATCCAATCCATCCGGAATCAGATCATCTAATGATAAAGATGGTGGTGGTATATAAGGCTTGTTAAATTGATAGTCTAGGTTATGTTTGCTAACATTACCTAAATAATCTGAGAATCGTATTCTGCTTGCTGTTTGTCTGGCTTGACTGATGCCTTCACTAACAGTCTTCATGTTACTTTGTAGAACTGTATCTACTGTTACTGCCATTTTATTACCGCCTTATTCGTCTTTGTGATAGACCCACTTCAAATTCAAGGCTATCTATTTCTGCATACGTTATATCTTCTAATACTAAGTTCATGCGCCAATATCGCCCTGCTACCCCTTTGGCCATAAAGGTACGCCTTTGACTTTGTGTATCTTCAAAGCGGTATACATTAGTGTGCTTATCATCTACCACGACTTTTAAATACACATCACCATCACTACGAATACCAAGATAAGCAGAGGAAACACGTTTAACATTAGGTACTCCCCAATCTTTTGCGCCTATATCTAGTTCAGCGTTGATTAGTTGTCCATTATCAGTAATACCTGATAGGCGATAGAGGCCATCTGACTTAATGCCATAGGTAACACCATTACAATTAGCAAAGGAGGTAAAATCAAAGTTGTCATACAAAGATAACGCGAAATTGGCGACATTGACTGCATACTGGTAATTTTTAGTATCCTGTGGTGAAGCTTGGCTAATTAATTTGATTTTTTCTTCAAACAGGAGTTGTAAGGTGGTGGCAAAATCAATGTGTTCATTAATATAAATTGATTCATTGCCCTCAATAGTAAAGATTAAAGCTACTTCTATGCTATCTTGTATTTCAATCGTTTCAGTAAATAATAGAACGGTTATGCTGTCGATCGTTTGTTCGGTATTAATAACGATATATTCTTGTAGGTCTATGGTGTCGCCTGTCTCGTCACTGCTGGTAAATGATCCCGTTGGTAGTGGTAATTGGTTTATAAACTCAGCATAGTATTTCCTATCTGACATGATCATGTTGTGGATAGGAATAGGTGTTAAAGCTAAATCAGCTACACCACCATTAATAGCTAGTATAGGTAGTTGATTAAGAGCTGGCATCATGCCAAGAAAAACACCTGTCTGTATTTGTGGTGATGTGTCACTAATAAAGGATTCTGTTTGTATAGGTATAGCTGATTCAAAACCACAATAAAATTCTTGAAAGAAATTATCCTTTAAATAAAGTGGATTAAAAAAGTAGTTACCTACCTCTAACTCGCCTGTTAATGCTGACATCACGCCATTAAGTAAGTTGCTATCAATATTAGTAAAACCACCAGCCATTGTTATTTTGGCGATAGCGAGATTATTATCAATGCTGATAAATTCAGGATTATCAACAAAATCATTAATCATATAGAGGGTAGATTCTGCAAAGATATTGCCCGTTATGGTGCTATTGCTTTTATAGACTACTTCAAGTTCTCCGTCTATTTCAGCAAAGTAACTTATCTCGCCTGATAATGCCCTAATCATAAAGCGCGGTTGATACATTAGCTCTATATTAACCGTTTGCTTTATAACACCTGATTCAATAATGTAGGTATGTAGGTTTCCGTCTAGTTCATCCACTTTAAATAAAAAGCCATGTGCTACATGGTAATAACTTCTTGTGTTTTTACCATCAGATAAACCGCCAATAATGCCTACAAAGTTCTGTGGCACATTAAAAGAGAATTGGCAATTATCCGCAAAACTCACTACACTCACTGCACCAGCGTTCCAGCCTGTCATGGGTTTAACAGACTCTTGGGAAGGTACTGCTGGTTTGCTAGGTATTGCTGGATAGCATACGGTTTCTGGTCGATACTCTGATACAAAGTGTACCGTACCATTTTCAAAGACCATTTCTGTATGTAGCTTATATTCCACTCTGCAAAAAGCAGGTCTACCAGCTTCAGCAGGTATTTCAGGAATATAGGAATAAATACCTGTTTTAATTAATTTGTTCATGCAGTTGTTGGGAAGTAATAACCGCCTGATCCAATAGGTATAATTGCCCCTGTAGTAATATCAGGATTGGTAATGGTTAAGTCTGCGCCCATATCACTGACTGTTCCCTGTATTCTGACTTCGGTTGTCGCTATACCGTTAGTATCAGATTCTTTTACCAATCTATAAAACGTTGCACGCCCTGTATTAGTGGCTGTGCCATTCCATTGTTGATTGGTGCTTTTAATCACTCGCCCTAATGAGTCTACTTCAAATTGAAGCGGTGAACCATCAGCAGCCCTGATCTCTACTAGCATAGTGGCTGATCCAATGGAGTCATCTGCGGTGTCTGGTACATTACCTGCAAAGAGGCGTAATACAGTATTGTCGATAGCCTCTTTTAATGAGGATGTACCACCTATTTGCAGTGCTAATGCTTTTGAAATTTTAATCATAGTGTCACCTTATAAACTTGTGCCTGATAAATAAGAAAGTCTGGTTTTAACCTTTAGTTCTTCTGAAACGGTTTTTGGCGTAGATAACCTTGCAATGGATAATAAAATGCCATTACTAGATCCTTTAATATCGCTGGATACTAAGAAGTAACCGTTAATGGTTTGTTCTTCAGTAAAGGTAAATATGGCTGGATTGCTACTATTGGAAAAGGTATTGCTGCCATCAAATACTTTGTTCCATAAAGGTCTGCTCACTTCTTGATAACTCGTCACTTCACCTATATTGGGAATATCTGTGGCTTTAGAGGCGGCAGTAGGTAGATAGTTACCTTTAAAAATACCACAATAAAAATTGCTTACAGGTTGCGCATCACCAAAAGGAGAACGCATTAAAAAAGCAACGCCTTCATTGGGGATCAGGTTATGTTCTTCCCATTGGTCTACAATATTGCCTTGTTTGTCGTAGACGGTTGATTGCCATACAAAGCCATCTAATACAATACGATCTAACATGTGCATACCTCGCCATCTATTTCAATTTCCCAATAATCACCAATGGCAAGGTTATTATTAGCATGACTATTTTTATCTAATGAATTGACGATGAGTTGTCGTCCGTTATGTTCTAAGTACCCTGCTGCGCCTGTTTGTTTAACTTCAGGTGCGTAGATACCTTTGTTGGGTGTTGCTAATTCACCACTCATGCCAGCTATTACTTGTCCATAACGACAGAACCAAGCAGCACGCCCATCAGGTAATGGGGTATATGTACCTTTGATTGCATCTGTATCAGATACTTTGACTTGGTTTATTTGGTCGTTTTCGAGGTTGGCTATAAAGTAGGTTTTATCAGCTACTACATAGATACCATCAGCTACAGGCGCAATAATGCTAATGGGTGCAGGGTATTGTAAGAATCCTCTTTCTGCTCTAATTAAATGAGGCATAAAAGGAGCTGAGAAATACAGATAGTTGTCGATACTACCAATAATCACACCATGATAATTAACTAGGTTGGTGACATAAGGGAAGGGATACATATTGCCAGTAGCAAGACGTTTAGTATCTGATTCAATGTTAAGAATGGTATAACTATCATCAGCAAGACCTTGGTAATATAGAATCTCTGAATTTTGTTCAGTGGCGTAAACGTTGCTTCTAATGTTACTGTTAATTTGAATAGAGCTATTATCAGGTACATCTATAAAATAAATATCTGCCCCTGACTCCTCGCCCTCTTCACCATTGCTAGTCACTGCTAGCTTATAGCGTCCACCCTGTAAATTACCTTTACCAATAGATAAATTAACTTTAGGATTAGCAATTATCCATTGCTTAACTACTCGGCCTTTAATCCGATAAGATTGGTTGGCAATAATAAGATAAAGCTGCTCGTTAAATAACGTACCAGCTACAGTTCCATTCTCAGGCACATTAATTAATGTATCTGAAGTACCTGTTAATGTATCAAAACAAATTAGCTGATCACTATCGACAATGATTAAATCATTGCCAATGCTAAATAACGCTCTGATATTTTGTCCTGCTAATACTTTTTCAAAGCCAGTACGCAAACTAAGCAGATCACCAGCATCTAAATTAACAATGCTTCGTACAAAGCCATCTGGTAATCGTTCAATGGCTGTCACATTATTTGATCCTAACGACCAATTAATTACACGTTCCATATCCACTCCATAGCTATAGGTTGAATAGCTGAACGTCTACGTAAATTTTGATCTTTAATTTGTTGGCATTTTTGTTCAAATAAAGCTAAGTTAGTAGCGGCTCGATTAGGATCAAATATGTCAGCATCAGCCACACTAAAGGCTAGATATTTAATGTAATGTAGTAATACACGATAATCTTCTTCATTAATATCAGGTATTATTTGGTTAATATCTTCTAAAGTTAGTCGTTTAAGTGGTTTTCTAATGACTCTTAGATAGATATTGACAGGATAATGATATTTTTTGGTTAGGATCATTTCCCCTGCTTCGCTATTCAGTAATAATGAATAGGGGGTAGGATCAGCTACATTAGCAGAGATAATACGAAGATTATCCCCTGTTTCTCTAACGATGGCCTGTTTGATCTCTAAAATACGTTGATCAAAAGGTAAAAGATGTTGTTCTTTAGGTACATAGACTTGTGTTAATGGACTGCTGGTGTCATAGAATGACATGGTTTTTTTAGCAAACTCATTAAGCGCATCATTAAGATAGGTAATAAGCATAAAGTCGCTAGTGAAATAACTAGGTATTTTATCCTTCTCTTCTTCACGATAGATTTTAATGAGTTCACACACTAGCATTACTGCACAGCCTCTTGTTGAAAGGCAGTCCATGCTTTGGTGAGTTGTGATTGACTCACTTTAAAGCCAGCTTGTTTAATCACAGCCTCAAGGTTAGGATAGCCAGCACTGTACTCATCAGGTTGTAATTTTTTAATGGCTTCTATAATCGAAGTAATTACCTGATCTTTAGCAGGTTTTTCTTCTTGTTTGACTTCTACCATGTTTCTGATAATACAGCCCATCAGTGCTGCTTTTTGCTGGAAGCGTGAGCTAATATCTGTTCCCTTGCCGCCTTTCTTTGCAATAAGTGCTGAATGCCCTGATTCCAAACAAATAACTACTTTTTCTTTACCCACTGGTGGTAATACAGTAATGGTTGCATAACTCATTTTATTTATTCCTTATTAACGTTATTGATAGTCCAGTTGGATTTACCTACACCTACATGGTCAACAATTAAGATGGCTTTACCCTTATCACCAGATAAAACAGCATCAAGGGTTAGTTTGATTTGATTTAATACATGGGTTACTTTGCCTGTCACTAATAATGGCTTAACAGTTACTGTATTAAGTGGTGTATCAGCTAGATAACAATCAGCTGTTTCATCATCACCAATCTTGATAGTGCCACTATCAAATGCTTCTTCTACAATAAAATGTCCACCTGTAATAATGGTGTCGGGATGAAGAGCTAAAGCATAACGTTCTGTACGTACTGAAAAATCACTAGGGTATAATTCAATAACGGTGCTACCACTGTATTGATGACGTGAATGTTTAGTGATAAATGGCTTATCTGGCTTGTTACTTGGTTGTCTGTTCATTAGTCATCTCCTGGTATTGCACAATCAACAGTGAGTACACCAAAGTCTTCTACCGTACCTGAGTAGCTAGAAGGGAATGTGGGTTTTAGGAAGCCAATAATACGACCATGTGCTACACCAATTTGGTTACCATAGTTAAATTTCTCAGTATCCCAAGTACCATCACCAATACGGGCAAAAGCTACTGCCTGACAGCCTGCTAAACCTATACGCACACCGTTGACTTTACTATCTGCGCCCCATTTCTCACCTGCTGGAGCATGTAAAGTATTAAAGACTCGTTCGGTTTCGTGAATTACTGCACCATCATGGGTAACGATAGCACCCGTAAACCAAGGGTTATTTTTGCCACGTTCAGAGGCATTGATAATAGACTTCATAAAATCAGGGTCTTTTTTTAGTTCCCCAATAGCAGTAGCATCCATAAAGATGATGTAGTGCTTTTTACCACTGACAATTAATGGCTTGATATTGTGACGCTTAGCCATTGTAATCATGTCGGTAAGCATTTTATGATTAGGCGTATCAGTTGCAGTTAGTACGTTATTCCCCGCTTTTACAAGTTTGCCACCTGACCAAACACGATAACGATTTTCAGAAGGTGCTTTGACATCTTTAGCAAAGGCTAATTGTTGGAAGGTAGGATCATTACGCTTAGAACCATCTAGGTTGTAGTCATAACTGATACCTAATAAGGTTAAAAAGGCTAGTTGATCTACACGATCAGCTAACCATTCAGAGAGTTGTGGATTAGCCACTTTAGCAAATTGAATATTGCCACGCTGGTCATCCATACGACCTACATTTTTAACTGCATGACTTAAACGATCTAGGGTAATTTCTTGGTCATGGGCAGTCATTTCTTCTTCATTGCCCACTAACTGATTATCACCAGCTACCCCATCTTTCATGAGAGGAGCTAATAATTGAAAGATAGCTTTAGCACCTTGCTTAGTTTGAGTAAGTTCAGTGACATAGGTAAATACAGCCTTTGCACCTTTACCTAAAAACTTAGGTAGTTCTGATTGTTTTTTAGCTTCATACCAAATGTCTTTACACCAAGCTATTTTTTGCTTGGATTGCTGTTCGGCAAAAGAGGTTTCCGCCATAATAAAATCTCCAATATTTAAATTTAGTTTCAATGTCTTTGATTTAACGTCCAATGACGAAGAAACGACCTTTAAATGCTGTCGGCGCATACCTGTTTTACGTCCAGCAGACGAAGAACACTATTCTTAGTGAGCGAGCTTAATTATTAAAGCGAAGGATATGGATAGAGGATAAGTTATAGACTATCGAATAGAAATAAATATAGTAAACTTCCTCTATCCATGCTAATTAAGTTATGTCCTTTTTATTAGTTGTCAAGTATTATCATATAATTTTTTGCTTATAAGAAAACACCACGTTTGAAGTTGGGTATACTTAAATTTACAAAAAAAGTAGCTATTATGTATTGCAAATATTAATTAAATACCTCATTCCTTAAAATTAAGTATAAAAATAGTTAAACTATAATAATGACTTTATAAAATATCCTTCCTAAAACTAACACATATAAAAAGCTTAGAGATAAAAAATATATTAGTATTCCCATAGTACAATACAAATAAGATTCACTAATAAACAAATTTATTACACCCATAATGATTAAACATAACAATAATCCTGATGCTATGAAAGCTTCGGTCATCAGGTTTTTAAAATGCCCTGTTTTTCTCATATTTGCAATTAACTTTCTATCCATTATTGCTGTCAAAATAGCTATCGAAGTAATTAAAAATCCGAGAAGCACGCTACTTAAATTAATTACAATATTATTAACTTCAAAAAGACGAGTTGGATTAATATTTAAACAAAACCAAATATAACTATGCACAACCAATAATGATATAAAGCTCTGTGTTGAGCAAAATATTCTTCTAAAGTTTTTTATCACCCGTTCCAAAATATTCATTTATGGATTCTCTACATTCGTTCATTGCTGAATCAATCACTTTATGAATGGTACCAGAAGGAGGATTTCCATTTGTTTCAATTTCTTGAATAGAGTAAACTCTATCAGCAATCAAGTCTATTGGATAAATAGCTCCATTTTCGTCAACTACAGCTTTTGCCTTAGTTGCCCCCATCTCAAAAAGCTCTCTAACTGCAAATTTTAAATTATCTTTTAGGGACTTATTGCTATTTCCCTTTCTTCCATCAATTCTCATTTCAACATACATACTATCTGCATCTGAACTATTAAGCATTTGTAGAGTTTGGGCAGAAAAATCATTACTTGGAATCATGTCTGGATTTGTTGGTTTTGGAACAGTAATTTCTATTCTTTTTAAAATAGAATTTCCGCTCAACAGTCGTTTAATTGCATCCGCTCTAATTACAGGTATAATTGACACATCCGTACCCCATTTCTCCTGTAGGAAAGTCTCTAATCTTTTAGTAGTACAAGCATTTCCATTTCTGCACCATCCTAAAATTTGATTTTCTGGATAATATACAAAGCAATTCTTTTCAATTAATCCATTTTCTCCTAGATCAAGGGGTTGCCCTTCATTCTTAGGTAACCCATATTCAAGATCTTGTTTTCTAAACTTTCTGAACTCTCCAGCAATTGAAACAGGCCTAGTTCTTTTTTTTACACCCCAAAGATCATATAAATAGTTAGATGTCGTCAAAGTTGAGTCTATTTGATCATCCATCATCATCTCAAAGCCACTTTCCACTTCATTTATTTCAGCAGTTGGCATAATTGTAATCTGGAAAAAATCAATTGTATATTTTCGCTTCTGTAATGGATCAGACATAACCATTTCCTTTTGATAATTAATAACTATTTTATATAAGGTTAAAATAACTTATATACTAATAACCATCAATAAAAGAAGGCATATTGCCACCATTATTAGACTAAAGTATAATATTAAACTCACCTTTTACTATATCAGGACAAATGATTTAAATTCTGACCAATAGATTATTCAATTAAATAAGAAATAACTAAACTAGCCTTTCTATTATTAACTTTCAAAATCAAACCTCCCACCATTATCTCTAAACTTTTCATACTCTTCTTCTGACATATCAGCAGGGTCAACAATTATATCTTTACCTGATGTGCCTTTTTTGGAGATTTGTGGTGTAGCTTTATTAGCACGTACTAACTGTTCTTCAACTTGTTCCTTGGTTAAAGTTGGTTTTTTCTGTACTGGTTGAGTAGTTTGCCGATTAGTTAATGTTTCTACTTTACTAACAGCATAATCTAAACTTTCTTTAAAGGTTTTATTACCACTTTCAATGGATGATTTAAAGAAGGCACTAAATACTTCAAACGCATCAGGATCAAAGTTAGCTGATTCATCATTTAGATAATCATACTTTTCTAAAAACTCATTAGCATATTTTTTATTTTCGGCTTGAGTAAGTTGCTGCTGTTCCTTCTGTTTGGCCTCTTCCCTTTCTTTGATAACCTTTTCAGCTATTTTTAATGTCTTTTCTTCAGTGAGTTTATCATGGTAAGTGTCTATTTGTTCTTGGATTTCCAGTGCTTTATCATCATCACCTATTGCCATTGCTTCATAGTAATCACGTCTTAGTTGCTTAATATTAAGCTCTGGTTCTTTAGGTGGTTCTGCTTGTTGTTTAGTTTGTGCAGAAGCGGCACCTTGTAAACGAGCAAGCTCTAATTCTAATTCACGGTACTTTTGACTAAGTTCATTCGCTTCATGTACTTTTTGTTGGAATCGCTGATAAGGCACTGATTTAGGAGGCTGATTGGCTGTTTCCTTGACCTCTTCTTGTTGTTCATCAGTTATTTCTTCTGTTGATTTATCTACTGTTTCTTTATTGGTCTCTGGTTCATCTGTTACTATTTCTTCATTAGTCACTTCATCTGCATCAGGATCATAAGGTAAATCATCGTTGATCGTATTTATTGCTTCATTTGACATAGTATTACTCTCTCTTAGGTTATTAATCAATTTGTGGTGTTCTGATTCCCTGCATTATTCCCACATCAGGATTAGCAGGGGTTAAGGGATTAGTATTAGTTGGATTCGCTAGTTCAGCTTCGGGTAGTTGTTGAGTAGGTGTAGCTACAATAGGTGGTTGATCTTTATCTTGATAACCTGCTGATTTTAATAGTTGGTCAGCAATAGGTGCTGTTTGTGGTGTAGCAGCTATAACATTAGCAGCCTGTACACCGCTATAGACTGATTCAATACCTTTATTGACTGAGTCAGCTTTGATTCTTTCGGCTTCGGCTTGTAGTTTTTCAATCTTGGCCATAATTTCTTGAGCCTTGGCCTCTTCTACTGGGTCAGTTTGTGGTTCTTGCATTTTGGTGAGTGCATCTAGCATGTCTTGTTTATCGGTAATATTGCTGTATCTAATTAGAATACGGATAAATTCAGGGGTAACTACTTGTGGTACTTTGTTAGCCAATTCTATTAGTTGGTTAAATTGGCTGTTATCAAAGGTAATTTGCATCGGTTGTTCACTGATCACTACATCATATTCACCAATGGTAAGATCATTTAAGATACGTCCATCTTCTAAAGGATAGTTAAGATAGATTTCTTCAGATGTTTGTTTACCATTAATATCCGTATTGGTAATTCTCCTAGTGCGTGGTAAATCGTAGAAGGTTTGAATAAGTTCAATAAAGAAGCGACCTACCATATTACGAGTGCGCGCCAATGAGTCTAAAGCTAAAGCTAGTTGCTGTTGTGCTGCAAATTGGCGACTCTGTATAGCTACGCCACTAATCTCTTGGCCTTGTTGGCCTAGCATGGCTTCATTGATACCTGTTACATCATGGATTGCTACGGTTGCTCTATCCGTTAAGTTGGTAACACCTGAAGGAATAGGATTAGGTTGTAGTTTGAAGGGTACTTTGGATGGATCGGTATCATGCTTTAGAATTAAATTAAGTCCAATCGTAGAACCTACTTCACTTAATTTCTCATTGGACATATTAGCAAGGGTATTTTCCCAACTAACAAAACCACTATTAGCTGTGGTATTAACTATATGCAGTGATTGACTCAGTGTTTTGTTAAGTAGTTTTTGTGGGTCTTTGGCATTATCCACTAAGCCAAGGGTAAGGCCACGCCTAAACATGGGGAAGTAGGGAATTATTGTAAAATGGTTGTAAGGTGAGATTTCATTGTATAAAACAGCATTGGAGGTAGTAGCCACTCTTCTTACTACCCTACGTTGCATTTTATGCAGAAAATAACCACTCGCTATTAAATGGTTCTTTTGTTCTTCTTTCAGTGCATGAGCGATACGAATATCACCAGTAGGAGTAATAAACACATCTACTTGTTCATTTACCCAATATTGACGATCAATAATTCTATAACGTTTTATGCCATCACTACATAATCTGGCACTGCTGGAATAACTACCTGCAAAACTATTACGTGTTTCTTCTTCATCTAGTCCATCACCAAAGTTGTTAGAGGGTTCTTGTGCCTCTAATAATGTTTTTAATGATGATGGGTTAATATCGTAAGTACTGGCAATTTCATCTATGGTAAACCAACGTGTAACAATAACATCTTGCCAGTTATCAGGGTCATAGTCGTTAGCATCAGGATCAGGTATAACATCCAATGGATCAAGTATATTTATTGAGATTTCACCAAGAATAGTATCATCGTAGCTAATACCTATATCATAGTAACCACGCTTCATTATTAAACCATCTGCAAAAAGCTCTGTTTCTTTCCAATGAAAATTAATATTGTCAGCTATTTGCATTGCTAGCTTTGATAAAGTAGCTGCTAGTTCATCATTGGCTACACCACCACGAGGACGATAGCTAATATCTGCTCGATTGGCAATCTGATAGCCAATGGCTGCATTAATCCTCGGTAGAATTTGGTTAATGGTTAAGGCAGGTTTTTTAAGGCGTTGCATGACTGCTAGGGCAGCATCAGACCACTGCTTACCAAGATAGAAGGCTTCATTTTCTTTCGCTTCCTGACAATAATCACTGTGGCCTTTACGCATACCGTAGTTGTAGCGTTGCCAATTCATAGCACATAGTTGAGTATCATCCGTTTCTTTTATATCTAGCTCTTCATTTACTATCATATTATGCAGCCATGTAATCTAAATCTGAGTTAGTAAGGTTTTTCTGCCAATCTGGTGTATAACTGTCATCCGCTTGGATAGGTGCAGCAAAGGTTAAAGCTAGAGCATCACCATCATCAGGGGATTTACCTGTTTCTTTCTTGATTTTTTCTTTTGAATCTAGTTTGATTTGCCCATTGTGGGTAAAGGAGTAACTAGGTGCAGTTAAATCCATATGTAAGCGATCAGTATCTGGAATAGAAGGTGTAATAGGATCAGCTATCCAATCTGCCATTTCTCCCCATATTTCAGCACGTTTATTGTAGTATTTGCGTGGATCACTAGGTTTAGCATTGAAAACTACAGGCGTGACACGTTTACCATGCCCCCATAATACTAGTAAGTCATAAACACCAGCACCTAATCCACCCGTAATATCAATAAACATCATTCTAATACTAGGATCATTGCGTAATAGGTTGGCACAGATACTAGCTACTTCTGGCACGGATAGACCATTATATGATCCTTCTTTCCAAGCGACTCGACCTTGTCGATGGTAAATACTGGTATCATCATCACCATAGCGAGCCACATCTACACCTACCACATGCGCGCCTATCCTTTGCATATATGCTGCTACTTGCTTTCTAGCCTTGGTAACAGCAAAGGTGCTTACTAATGGCTGGTGGCCTACTTTTTGGAAAGCGAGATCACAGGTAGCAGGATATTCTTGGTTAAATACGTCTTTACTGCCGTTAAAATCTGAGAATATTTTATTAGCTCGCCATGCCATCTGGTTAATATCAAGGCCATAGGTTTCCATATACTCAAGATCATATTCATTTAGCTCTAAATCTTTGGTTGGTTCTCTTCTGTACTCTTCTTGAATATACCAAGGTACAAAAATAGGAATATAATCAGACTTACCAGCAACAGCTAATTTCCAACGCTCATGAAAAAAGTTCATACCATTAGCCGTAGATTCCAAAAATATCTCTGTACCTTCCTTATCTGGTATTGATTGCCCAAGACCTGCCATAATATTGATACCAAAAGGCCAATAAGCCACTTCAGAGCCATGAAAAAATTGTGCAGTAAAAGAGCGTCCTGTTGTTTTATTTTTGGCTGTAGCTACACGATAGCTACTATTTAACTTTGAAAAGGATAATGTTTTAGCATTCCTAGCATTAATTTTTGGCTTAAATTCATCATGGCTGAGATCATAATAATTTTTAGCCATATTAAATAGGTTATCTGTAGCATCAAGATCATGGGTAAGAATAAAAGTTTTCTTATTGGTTTTGCTAGAGGTACGCTTATAAAATCTCGCACCAACATAAGTACTAATGCCTTGCTGTCTACCCTTTACACAAATTGCCCTAACCTTACCATTTTCTTGTAATTGCTTTTCTACTGCATCATGAACTATCTTTTGTGCTTCATTCATATAGAAAGGTACTATTTCACCATCTTTATCAATGATCTTAAGATTATTAGCAAAATAATAAGCATCATCTGTCATCATGCGCTTAAAATAGCTGTCAGCCGTTTTAGATGCACAATTAGACATCTTTGGCCTCACTTGCTAAGCGTGCTAATCGTTCTTCATAGGACTCGCCTTCTACTTCATCTGTGATATTGTAAGCTTGGCGTTCTAAAGGGATTAGATTTTTAAGAGTAGTAGATAAATCACGTAAGGTGCTAGCATGAGTAGGCAAAGCAACAGCTTTTAACATAGCACTGCGCCTAACGGTAGTTTGATCCTCTTCTGTTTCAGATAAGATAGCTGCTTCTATTTCATTTCGATTAGTAGCTGCTTCTTGGAGTTGCCCCATAAATAGATTAACTAACTCTCTTCCTGTGCGAATATCTTTACGATGTTGGGTAATAACTTGAATGTTGGTTAATGCTGCTGCTTTGATATCCTCGCGCGTGGGGGTGTGCGCAAAGTGTGCGCAATCTTTATATACACCACTAACCAACCCCTCTCTCGTAAGCTCTTGAACCTGTTTTGTAATGTTGCGTGTCCAACCATATCTTTTAGCTCTACTTGTTATTGTACTGTGTGAACCTTTAAAATTATGTTTTTCAGCAATAGCTCTTACAGATAACTGTCCCAGTCTGTAGTCTTTCTCTATTGCTTCCCAGTCATATTTAGCATTAGCCATAACAAATAATTACCTATATCTCTCCAAGTGAGTTCATTTATAACCCTATTCAAATTATGTCCCTTTATAATGTTGTCAAGCCGTTTTATACTTTTTAGGCAATAAAAAACCCACTTAAAAAAGTGGGCTTAATAGTTAGTTTGTGAGCAGTCTAATTTTTTATTACATAACCTCTTCTTAAATATTTCTTAATCTACGATTACCCATAATTTTACCTTTGATTAACTCTTTATATTTTTCATCCATTAATTTATCACATTCTTGTTTGCTCATAGCTTCCCACTGGTTTCTATCAATGATAAAACTGGTAATCTCATCTACATTAACAAACTCTAACCAGTAGTCCACTTGTATTTGTTGTGTTTTATTTTCTTCTGCTAGTTTTAATCCCTGCCAATAAGTAAAATTTTCAGAGAGAATTACCATTGCAATATCTTCATTGTATCTGGATGAGAATATAAACACTTCAGCAAATAAATGCTTAATATCATCATAGGTTACAGAATTGAGATCAATTACTTCATCGTCCTCATAAGGACTATTTAAATTATTCCATACATGTTCAAAAACATGAACAGCCGCATAATATTCTGGTGTTCTGTAAGGCTGGCCTACTACATAAGCTATATTGATTAGGTCAATAATATCGCCCATCGTTTTAGCTCTTAAATAATAAATATCGTAAGGTGGTAAATAGTTGCTTTGCATTTTTATTACCCTGCCCCTGATCAGTCGAGGCGCACTAAGTTGTTTAACTAAAGGATGAATTGCTAAAACCTATTTAAGTAATTTTTCTTCTAAATCTTTTTGAATAAGGATTTTTGCTCTATTATCTATAATGCGAAAACCATCAACAGGTTTATTAAGTGATAAAATACTATGCCTAATATCTGTACTAGTTATTAAACTTTTTAAGTTATCAGAAAATTGAATAACACACTCCTCCAATATAGATAGTATTAGATCAATATTTATATCTTTAATATTGGCAGTATAGTTATTAATGATTTTAGAATAAGTATCACTGATTAGAAAATGGTTTACAGTTTCTTCAATACTTTTATTAAATGATTCTGTAAGTTTTTCTTCACTGTATTTTAATTGACCATGTTCAAAATATAGAGCATCGGTATCCCTAAAGTTTTTAGCATTAGTTATACAGAATTTAGGAAGTACAACAGAATAAAAAACTCTTTCTATTTCTTTATTTGTTAAGTTCTTAGCGTCCTCTGCTTTTAGTTTACCCCATAGTCTACCTAACAAAGTCATTTTATTAGCTAATACTTTTTGTAAATCTATTGTAATTATATCTCTCATTTTAAGTTCCTTACCCCTGATCAGTCGAGGCGCACCATTTGATTTTATAATACGTCTTTTAGACGTACTAGTCAAACATTTTTTTAAATTATTTAAAATAAAAAAACTCACCAAAGTGAGTTTAATGAATTATGACGTTATCTTGATCACTAGAAGCTACAGATACTTTTTTATTCTTGTAGAATGATGTACTGTTAATTAATCTAAATATTTGTGCGCCTATAGAACGTAAACCATATTCAGGAATATTATGTAAATCCCCTTTTTTGTAGAGTTCTAAATTAATCTCATATTCAGGGTATAACTTTTTAATTTCATTGATTGCTAATAGCTTTAGTTCATCACTAGAGTTTCTAGTTAAGGATACTCCATCAACACCACCGTATATTTCATTAAATGGTGATGGTTCATAATCCCTATAATCACCTGTTAATTCATCTGTATAATAAGCATTAAACTTGCCTATTACATTATATACCTCTTCCTCAGTCGCACCATCAGTCCATTCAACATAGGTTCTATTACGGTCTTTTGATACTTTAAACTTAATGTCTTTAAAATGTTTTTTTAAATCGCTGCGAATATTTTTATTAACTGCACCAGTACCATGATTATCGGTTAAAACTTCTAAATGAGTATATTCATCACTGGTAAGTATTCTTTGTTTTTCTAATATTCTAGTTTTTTTAGCAAGTTCGATTTCAGCTTCTTCTTTAGCATTAAATAGCTCAGACATTGTAGCGAGTAACTTTAACTCGTGATCTGTGGCTATTGCTTCATAAATCTTAAAAGAATAACCATTATTTAATTGATTATGATTAATTTGTGTACTTGATCCATCTTCATAGATAATATGGTAGTGGTTTAAATTATTTTCTTCTGTAATCTGTGTAATATATCCATATTTAAAACCATACAATGAAGAATCCCATACTTTAGTACCTACAACAATTGATTTTTCCATTTTACTATAACCTGCCCCTGACTAGCCGAGGCGCACTATTTATGCTAAATAATACGTCATTTAGACGTATTGTCAAGTATTTCTATTCAGCATTGTTTTTACGTGCTTCCGATTCACTGGTGATAGTGTTATATTCTGCTTTTAGCCTAAACAGTTCTAACATGGCAATATTCATTTCATTAGTACCACCTTCCCAACGTTGCCATTGTCTTAATAAGGCATAAACTAATTTACTTGCTTGTGTCTGTGTTAATCCTTTAGCTTCTCTTAATGCTTTTATTTCACTAGGTAAAGGAAATTTACTTTCGTCTATACGGTGTTGTGTTTCACTAATTATTGATTCTATAGTAACTTTTAACTGTAAAAGCTCCCAAGTTGCCAAGCTCATCTTACCTGTACCAGTTTCCCACTTCATCCATGTATTGAGAGAAATATATACTAAATCACTTGCTTGCTGTGAAGTAAGTCCTACTGACTCCCGAAAAGCTATAATCTCTTCAGGTGTTGGTGAGTATTTTTTATCTCTATTTCTATTCTGGTGATTCGCCATTTCATACTCGATTGATTTTTGATCTATAAATTCTTTGAGTTTCTGAATGACCTGCTGTTTAACTATTTCACGGCTCATTAATTTAACTTGTTCAGTAGAATCAATAATATCCTGAGTGAATAATTTGAAATACTTAACTAAAAAAGTAGTTATATCTTCACAGATACATAAACTTCTATTAGCTAAATCCTCTACTAACAAGTTAAGTAAATCATGCTTATTTGAAATGTTTAATGCTGTCATTCTCATATCCTTACCCCTGAAAATAGTCGAGGCGCACCACCAACTTTGAATATTACGTCATTCTGACGTATCGGTCAATAAACTTACAAATACCCTCTTACCCTTTTATTATATATATTAATAAAAACTCATAATACTATGCATTTAAAATCATTATTAAAAATAAAATCCTTTTGATATATTGATTAGATTGAAAGCCAAATAATGTTAGAGTTAAAGACCTGCAATGAAAAAAGTGATATTTATTATTCTTATAAGTAGTTTGTTAATAAGTAATTTAGGTATGGCTCACTCTGGACGTACTGATAAAAACGGTTGTCATAGAGATAAGTCAACAAATACTAGACATTGCCATTAATCAATAATTATCTCCAAGACACTCCAGCAGTAATAAAGAAATGGTATACCTAAATATGGATAAAGAACTTGAACACCCAATAAACCATCCTTGGCCTGAGTCTATTAAAAGATTGCAAGAGTTGACTAAATTTACATCTTTACCTTTCTTTGAATCTGAAACAATGCGTTCAATCCAAAAACTTAATGAGGCCGCTACTAATAATCTAACTTCCTTGGCTACAAGACAATCTGGACTTATGAAATTAGCTCAGTTGGCAGCAGAAAACAATAAATTGGCATTCGCTTGGCGTGAATCAACAGCTATAAAACTAGCTGGCGACCTCGCAAAATCAAATAAGTTTGCTTCTCTTGCACTACAAACACCAGAAGTTATAAGCTCACTAAAAATGTTTGTAGAAGCAACTAAATTATCAGGTTTATATTTTCAGCAGCCAGAAGCAGTAAAACACCTAGAAAATTTTAGTAAAACATTTCAATTACCCTCAATTGCCAAAAGTCAAATTGAGGTACTAAAACAATTTTCTGAGATAAGTAATCTTGCCTCGTTCAAAGCATTAACCAATTTAAAAAACTCTCCATTATTTAATCGTCCATCAGTAGACTGTTTATCAAATATTAGTCCCGAACAGATAATTGATAAATCTTTTTTAGAAATAGATTCCCAAATACGTGAAGAAGTGTTATCTACAACAGATTTTAATACTCTTTCAGAAAAAACTAAGAACATTCTTACTTATCTTTATCATTATTACTTTTTGCCTTTTTTTCTCAGTTGTTTAGTTACACACATGATGACCCAATCTTCTGAAGTTAGGAAAGAATTAGAACATGTATCAACTCCCGCAGAGGCAAAAGCCTTTGTCCGATCTTATAGTAAAAGTTCTGATTGGTTATCTCTAAAAGGATATCGTGTCACAATTGCAGACTCTCTGAACTTTAGAAGTAGACCTAGTACAAAATCTGAAGTAATTACAACTCTACCTATAGGAACACTCGTTGAGGTTATAGATAAAAAAACTTACCGTTCATGGCTTCTAGTTGAAGTTGAGATAAATGGTGAGTTTGTACAAGGGTGGGTTTCCAGACGTTATACAGACTATTTTAGATATTAGCAGTATTACAAATATCCTCTTGCCCTTGCCATTTTATCTACAGATTCAGCCAACTTATTACGTCTTTTTTGTAGTATCTCGATACGCTCATTTTTCATACTGGCAGTTAATTGTTTATTAGCTCTAATCACATTTATTTGCTGTGAATATTTATCTATCCTAGTTTTGGCATTATTATATAACTGACGTGATTTTAATCTATTATCCTGCGCTAACTCTTTGGCATACTCTAGCTCACCATTTTTGCGAGCATTTGATAGAGAAGCATAGACTTGATCTATTTTTTGTTGCGAGTCATAGAACCTCGTCAAATATTTACTACCTGCACCTACTTCAGCATTTTTAATAAAATCTCCTATCATAAATAGATTATTAACTTTGCTTAAATCTCGATTAGGATTACTAGGTAAATCTACTAAAGGTCTAGCGGCTAGATCAGTAATATTTAACACCTGTAAACCAAGCCAACCAAAATAACCACGCACAAGATACTCTATACGCTGTGGTGAAATATTTAATACCTTTCCTGCTGCTATAGCCCCTGCACTGGTGGTTGCTGTATAACGGTTTTTAGCTGCAAGTCGTTGTTGCCCCATATTATCTATAGGTGAACCAAGGAAAGAATTATAATTATTAGTTGCTTCTAAAGCTGGTTTTATTAATTGTGGCATAGGATTCATAGCTAGTTGATCAGCCAGTAAAGTAGTCAATGATCCTGCAAAATCTTTAGTCGTGTAATCATTGCCAGCTAGCGCAAATTCTAAACCACGTTCAACTACTGTGCCTAATGCGCCAATTTCAAATGGTTTAGGAATATATAACGCTTTATCAGCTAGCTTCACATACCAGTAATTATCCCGTACCCAGTCTGGCAGTTGTTTATAATCATCGTCATCTTTTTGTAGTAAATACAGTAATGAAGAAGCTAGAGCGACAGCCCCTGTTACCATAGCAAACCGTTTAGGATCATTTTTAGCTGCCCGCCCCAGTTTATACATTCCTTGTAAACGTGCATTAAAAAAAGGGACTACTTGACTGAGAAAACGAATAGAAGCCCATTTGCCATGTGCTGTAAAGTTCATTAAATCACGTGCTTCAAAGCTTGCTTGTAAATGACTTTTTCCTGCTGCTATGGCTTGCTGATAGATAGCTGCCCGATTAACAGTTTCTGCTCTGTCTCCGACTTCCTTATACCAATTACATGCTTCAAATAGAGCATGTTCTACTTTGGAGCGAGTATTTAATATCTGTCCTTCTTTGATACTAAGTTCTTTCATTAGTTTACGTAGTTGATAACCTTGGTTGCCATCATTCATAGAGCCAAAGCGAATAGCACCACCACCAGCCATTAGATGATTTAAGGTATTAGTACCTATTTTAGAAGCATTAAAACCATCTATTACATTACTGATAGGATTATATTTTAGGTTAGCTACTGCGGTAGCCTGTAACGTATCTCTGATTAAATTTCTTAATCTAAAGGTAGGCGAGATTGTAACACCAACAGTTAAAGCTTTTTTAAAGCTACCCATGATATTAATCAGAGGATTATTCCAACCTTTGTGATTAATCATATTCAGCGCATCAAATACCAAAGGATCATTTACTTGGTAATATTCTTGTTGCCCCTCTTCCATCACCCAAACAATATTTTGGCCTCCTTTACGGTAACCATTGGTGGATTGGTTGATATACTCACCTGCACCTATTTTATCTAACTTATCAGCAATCCCTAGATTAACCGCAGATTTAAGAGAGGTAACACCAGCTTGATTTTTCATGGAAGCAGTCAATAGGTGTGACCAGTTAGAGACAATATTAACTAATAGATCACCCAGTGCCTTAGTACCGCCTTTAAGTTTTTTAAATGCTTTCTGCCCTACTAGTTTATTGACATTGCCTATACTGAAATTAGTATCTTCATCAGCAATACGATAAAAAGGTAAGTAAAAACCACTTTCCCACGTTTTACGGTTTTCGCCATCTATTAGCCCTGATTGTTCGGCAATATCCAACACTGCTTTGTTGTAGGCCATGAATTGTTTTCTAACTTGATTATATACCTTTGCCCTGCTTCGACCATCAGTCATAGTACCATCACTTAATTTTTTAAGCTCTTGTATATCACTATCTGTAAATAGGTTTTCTCGATCCTGTTGTTTTAATCGTTCTGCTCGATTAGCTGCCATCCAGCTTAACCATTCGTTAAGTTCATTGGTTTCGCCTGAATTTAGTTCTGATAAAATACCAAATAATCCTCGCCCATCTGAATCTATATCTAATGCACCTTGGCTAAGTTTAGGTTTACCAAAGCGCAATAAAGCTTCTACTGCTCCCTCTGTGCCTTTTGACAGATGAGCTTGCATATAAGCAGTTTCACTTAATTCTTTTAGTGGTGCAAAGGAGTCAAACACACCCTGAATAAATTTTTTACCTAGGTTTTCAGTTATGCCTTCAATTTTATTTTTAATGCTTTCATGCTGGAACATAGCAAACTTATTTTTCATAATGCTACGTTGAGCTGGTGAAAGACGATCCGCTAAAGGCTGTGATCTATCAATTTTATTATCTAACCAACTAAGGCCACTATCAATAAATTGGCTGAGACGTGAATATTGTTGATTATTATCGCCAATAGATACCTTTCTGCCATTTTCTACAAAACGCCTCGCATTACCTAATAAAGAAGCTATATCATTAGTAGACCAATTAATAGGTAAACCTAATTTTCTTGAGAAGTTTCTAAAAGCAGCCACTAATTTATTCCAAAAAGACATATTTTGAATATCATCTGTAGTTGCCATATCAGCAAGCACTTCTTCAGTAGCTAATAATTTACTATAGCCATACTGTTTTGATAGTTGATCTGCTTGTTGTTTAACTGCTGGATTAGTATTGTAGATATTATTTAAAATTGGATTTAGGCTATTACCAAATAAACCACGTAGCCCATAGTGACCTAATATCTCATGTTCTACCACAAAGGACGCATGTTTAGTCGATTCGATATTATCAGCAATTAAATAGACTGTGCCATTATGTTGAATACCACTGGCATCATCGGCATTATCTTTGTTTATTTTATGACGGATCGCTTCAGGTAAATCTTCTATAGACTGAACAATGGTAGTAGCAGGTACATTTTTCCAATGTTTGGTAGTATTATTAATAAATGATCGTAAAGTTACTGCATTGCTCCCCTGGTTAATTCCTTTTCGTGAATACTGCTGATCTAAATGTAAGTTACCATTTTCATCTAAATACTCTTCACGAATAAAGAAACCACCCTCTTTCTGGAAAGTATATTTATCAATTGCTTTTGCTTGCTCCTTGCTGATATTAGCTATAATACCTTTGATGACTTTACCTCTAGCTGTTGTATGTTCAACAATTAAAGGTTTACCATTACCAGCTAAGTTAATCACTAGTTTACTGTCAGACTCTTTATTATTACTAATAATAAAGTTATTATTTTCGTCTAAATAATTTTCACGAATAAAATAGCCATTTGATTTTTTAATTGCGTAAGGGTCAATTGCTTGTGCTTGGATTTTAGTCAACTTAGCAATAACACCTTTTAGCACCTTACCATATTTAGTGGTATGTTCGGCAAAAATAGGATTATTATCTTCGTCAAACTTTACCACCGACCTAGTATCCACAGTGTCAATAGTTGCTAGCTCTTGTTGTTTTGCTTTTTCAAAGGCGGCTAACTTCTGTTGTTTTTTAAGTTCTTTTTCTTGTTCTTTTCTGGCTTCAGCTTCTTCCTTATTTTCTCTAGTGCGTTTGAGAATGTCGATATGTTCTATTCGATCAAATAATTCATTGATGGTTTTAGTTCTTGTTAAATCAATATTGGTAGTACCTTGATCTAAAGTATTATTATCAATGATTAAAACTTGTGTCATCACACCAGTACCAGCTTTTTCAAAAGTGATACTAGGTAATAGTATTTTTGCCACAATATTAATATTACTGGCTTCTTTGGATTCTAAAAAGTTATCAAAACGTTTATCAAATTGTCCAATTGGCACAATTGCTACAACACGACCATTAGGTTTTAAATGATGGATAGCTTTTTGTAAATGTTCCATTGCCGTTTTACCCCCTGCGCCATAGGGAGGATTCATAACAATAGCATCGTATTTATTAACTATATTATGGTTTTCAAAACGGTCATTGATTATTGTTGCATCAGCATTACTTAAACCAATTCTTTGCGATAAATTATAACTAGGCTCAATCGCTGTAATTTTTGCCCCTTCAGGTATAAAACGAGCAATTGCGCCATGACCAGCCGAAGGCTCTAATGCTTTGTCGCCTCGAACAATATCAGCCCATTCAGTTACCTTAAAACCAACAGGTTCAGGCGTGGCATAGTAATCTAAACCTTCTCTTTGATCTCTTCGTTTGGCATTTTTCTGTTGTCCATAATAGTATGTTTTGGCTGCCTCGAAAGGACTAATCGCACTAGATTTAGCAAGCTGTTGATCATACTCTTTACCACCAGTTCCATCTAAATCACTAACTTCTATATCTGAGGCATTGGCATAGGCATCTAAGAAGGATTTTTTTAAAGCTCTGGCTTCTCTACCTAATGCAAGATTTTCTGCTGTACCTGATCTTTCTGCTACCTTGTGGGTAAACGCGCTAGATTCCCAACCAGTACCTGTTGTAAAGTACCTAAAAATTGCATCAGATGCTTGGCCTGTACGGTAAATACGTCCTTCTATTTGAGTAGCTTTAACGGGTCTTGTAGGCATACCCAAGTTAATAAGTACACGTTTATGTAGGCTAGTAGTATCATGCATACTAGAGCCTTCACGGGCAGCATCAGATTGTGCTATTAGTAAATCATAGCCTGAATTATCATCATTAAACTTTGCTAAATTTGTTTTACGCTGTTTTTTTGTCAACGTACCATTGACAAATAGCACCTTGTCAAAATCTCTACTAAATCTATCAATAGGTGATATCAAATCAGAAAAATCAGCTTTAAATTCTGGCCTTGCTAGAATTGCCGCTATTTTTTTTCTATGACTACCATCTTTAATACGGCTTAACATCAGTTCATAGGGATTCCAAGCACCTCCCTTGTTAAAGTCATGAAATACTACAACCTTTCGACCTAATGCTAAATTTTGCTTGATATAATCAACAGCATGTTTAGCTTTGATAGCTTCCAACAAGTACATTCTTTCATGGTGTGGAAATAAATCATATAAGCTAGGTATATTTCTTAAAGTTTTATCTTTTTGTTGAGCTTCAGATATTGCTGCAAAAGCTAAATCTAGTTTTGTACCTGCTGCATCTTCTGTATAGAAGAATTTACGATCATAATCATAAGGAATATCTAAGCGTCTACCTGATAAAGCTCCACTAGTCTGTAACTTTTCATTAAATTGTTGTTCCATTAACTCATTATTAACATTACCATCTGGTCTTGTTAATTTGTTGTAGCGCATCCTATAGCCAAAGTTTTCCATGAAAAATCTTTCTCTGGCATTACCTGAATTATAACCACCTGTATCAGAGTCTGGTATAGTTGAATAATCGAACAAATAACCTTCGGCATAGTCAACACTTTTTACATAAGAGAAAGGTGTTGCTGAGAGCATTACTACTTTTGACTTCGGTCTTTTATCAAAAATGGCATTAGCTTCTTCTTCTTTTAATCGCCATTTCTTATGCAAGTTATCTATTTTATTTCTGAATCCTTCGATAGCTACCTTGTCTTTTTCAGAATCTAATTTTTCTATTTTGTCATATAGTTTATCAACATTATCACTATACTCTTTGTATTCGGTATCAAAATAGGATTCGGCAAAAAAGTGTTTGCCTCTCTTATGTCCAGTAATAAGTCTAAGTTTATTTAGATAATTGGTATTACCTCCGTTTTCTTCACTAGATAAGTAGTGGCTTTCATCAGCAACAATTAAGTCATTAGTTCGCTTAGTAATAGCATCATTTAAACCAAAATTGGCATAAGTTGTAACTACTACCCCTTCACCACCACTATCAGTAATACCCGTTAGTTGTCTAGCAGAAACATCTAATTTATTTTTTAGAAAATCTAACCAATCACCAGCAATGCTATTATTAGGCACTACTATAATAATGTTATTTTTACCAGCACTAACAAAACGTCTAACTACCCCTGATCCTGTACCTGTTTTACCAGTACCAGTACCATTGGTAAACATCATTCCATTTTTTTTATCTTTATAAAAACGTTTCTCAGCTTTGTAAACATCGTCTATTTGAGCATCGAAAAGAACAGGTAATGCTTTTTCTATATTATCTTTATCAGCAAAATTAGTTGTTATTGTTTTATTAGCTTCTAATTGCCTTGCATATAAGGCTTCTGCATCTCGCTGTCTACTATCTTCAATAATTTCTGTTGTTCTTGCTGACTCAACATCTTGTCGTAGGTCGCTATCGCTATTAACTCTGCTTTGCTCGCTATCTCTGGTAGTGGACTCCGTAGTTCTACTTGCTGGGTTTTCTCGATATATTCTGCTATCGTTAGGCTCTCCATTAGTAATGGCATCAGTGTTTGGTAACTGGTTATCACTGATTGGCTGTCTGGATACTCTCTCTCCAACTGGTTCGCTTGCTGTTCCAGTGCTTTGTCTAGTTCCTGTTGATTCATCTGAAATAGTTTCTTGTACAGTGGTGTTTCCAACTCCACTGTTTTCGCTATCTCGTTCCATAGATATGCTGGCATCTGATACATCTATATTTCCCTCTCTAAGGTCTTGGGCAAACCGCATAATGTGTGGTTTAATACCTGTTCCAAAATTATCTAATATTGCCCTAATAAAGTCACGTAAGTTTTTACCTGCACTCTGAAAATCCTTTAACATAGCGACAAAGTGTGGCTTTGCTTTAGTATACGTTTCCTCATCAAAAGATAAACCACTATTTAACCTACCTTTACCACCAAATAATTCTACTAATCCTTTTACAGCATTTTTACCAGCACTAGTTAGGTCAACACCAATATCTTTAGCAATACGCGAGGCTGTTCTATCAACAGACTGCTTATTATTAGTATCTGATCTTTCTGCTTTGGATACTGTACGTTTAGTGGTAGTTTGTTTTTTCTTAACACGTTGTTTACGTTCTTTGAGTGGCTTGTCTGTTTCTACTGCTTTAGTTTCACTGGCTATTTCATCAAATAAAGTACTAAGATCACTTTCTGATATATTAACTAACTCATCTGTTAAGTTAATTTTTTGTTCACTGGAAGAATTATTTTTACTCTCAGGTATTTTTTTTACTTTATTAGTTTTTTTTGTATTGTCGTTAATGGTAAGTACTTGTTGACTATTAGCAGCAGCAATATCAATATCTCTATTAGACCCAGTTAATTTAAAGTTATTAAGATCATTATCTGCTTGTTGTTTTTGTTGCTGCTGCTTTGTTTCATTAGCTAATTTTTGCTCTTTAGCTAATCTAGCTTCTAGCTCCTGCCTAAGTGTTTGTTCAGTCTGTTGCTGTAGATTAAAGTTAGTTATTTCTTGTTGGTTGCTAGTTGTTCTTTCAACTTCTGAAGTTGTTGTTCCTTCAGTTTGATTAGCTCGCTGATCGTATTGCCGTAACTGGTCGTTAATGCTGGTTGAATCGGCTTCTGTGACTGGTTCACCTTCGAGGATGGTTGCTTGTCTTTGGAGTTCATTGAGTTGTTCCTCTAGTTGCATAAAGTAGTTGCTGGCATTTTCATCATAGAAACGTGCCTGTTGTTCTGCTTCTGCGCCATACTGTTCACGTATGATACTATATTCTTCTTCTCGTAGCGCATTATCTTGTTCTAGCTTATTTAATAGGTCTTGCTCATACTGCTGTAAATAAGCCATTTCAGAGTTAAGGGCATAATGTTTTTTTCTACCTGCTAGCTCATCTGCTATTGCTTGTTGAAGCCATCTAACACCATCATCATTATTTATTGTATTAGAGGGTATATAACCTTCATCAGCTAATCTTCTGGCAACATCATCTATACTAGCACCATTTTTATTACTCCAGAGATAGCCAACACCTACTATAGATTTATTACCTACTGTGTCACCTGTAGTATCTAATTTATAATCAGGTGAAATACCCCCTAATTTGATGATAGCATCGGTAAGAGTATCTTTTTCAGGATTGATTTTACGTCTTTTAAGCTGTTTTTGCTTTTTGTCATATTGAGCTTGGTAGTTTTTTAGTTCTGCTTCAGTTAATAAGTTATCATTAGTAGGCAGTTGATTAGGCTGCACCATTTTCTCTTGATTAACTTGATTAATCGCTTTAACCGCTTGAATATAGTTACTTCCTGTATATTCCATTAGTTGTTTTGTACTAATATTGTCATACTGCCGAGCAATATCTTTTAATTGGTTTAAAGTTACTTCTTTCGGTTTACTATTTGGCTCATACTGTTTTGGAAGATTAAAATGTTGATCTAGTTGTGAAGTAACTTGATTAGTAGGGGGCAATAATTGATTAATTTCACTCGTTGGAGTAGTGGAATATTGATTGGTTACATTATCTACTACGGGAGATTGCAAATTTTGTTGTTGTCCAAGTCCACCAGCCAATAAAGCTTTGGTAATTGTACCGCTAGGTTTACTAGGTTCTGGCATACCGTAGAAATCAGCTTGTTTATTTAAACCTTCGATAACAGGATCATACTGATTAGATAAGTTAGGATTAAAATTAGCTGACTGTGGATTATTAGGGTTATCAAAACCTATCTGTGCTGGAGGTGGTGGTTGATAGTCTGTACCCTGATAAATAATATCTGGTGCAGGTTGTAATCCTTCATAGCCTAGTTTTGGTGTTGCATCATAGCCTAACTTTAATAGTTCTTTACTGGTAGTAGGTGATTGTTGTTCTGGTCTACTATTTCTACTATGCGCTAAGTTTGCACCTGCCCCCATAAAACCACCTGCTAATAAACCTGTGGCTGCGGCTTCAGGTACACCTTCTAATAGTGGTTTATCTTGAGCATAATTTTGCCACATTTGTTCCGTAGCTGATTGAGGTAGTTCTTGAAATGCACCTTCGGAGATAGCACCTTTAATAATATTACTAAAGGTCTTTTTGCTTAGTCCTTTGGGTAACTGACTACCACCAGCTAATAACGTTTGTGGATCTAAAATACCTGTTTTTTGTGCTAATCGACCACCACCATAACCTATTAGACCTGTAGTTAAACCTGAAGCAGCAGAAGCTAAAGATTGCTTACCTGTTAATAAGTTATCTGGATTTTCTTGCCTAATTTGTTCTGCTGTTTGTCCTGCGCCTACTAAACCTTCACCTATTGTACCTCTAGCAACAGGATTATTGGCTAATATCCCTGCTTTACCTAATAACCTTGCATAAGCACCACCACCTAACATAGAGGGTGCAGATTCCAGAACTGTACCTACAAGAGTAGAAGGATTTTTTAACATAGCCGTAGCTGTATCAATAAATCCATCTGCTTTTTCTACTTCTTGATTAGCTTGCTGCCTTGCCGCAGAATAATTATTACTCAGTAAATCCTTAGTACGTTTAGGATCATAACCTACATAATCTTGTAATAATTTCCCTACTCTACCTCCTGTGGCTAAATTACCCAGTCCGACTACAGCTTCACCTGTATCGACCACACCTTTAGCTAAATCTAAACTGGCATCACCAACACGGCCTAATATACTTGAGTTATTTTCTTGAGTTGGCGTTAAATCAATATTATACCGTTGAGCAAACTCTTCAACGGTTGGTTTTCTCTTTTTTTGATTCCCAATAGGTAATAAATCATAATTTGCCATAACTAAACCTGCTAATCTTATTTAAATAGCAAGTTATGTCCCTTTTGGGTGTTGTCAATTATTTTTATATTTTATAGTCAATAAAATCACTTGATATGATTTATAATTATGTATTCGCTGTGATCACTTCACTACATGAATACTTTGTTCCGCGACAGGTATTTCGATAACCTTATTATTTGTCATTTTGCTTTCAATTGCTCTTCTTACAATATATTTAATATCATCATTAGTATGATCAGGAGTAATTTCAATATATCCAACTCCTGCTTTACGTAAAGCTTCTTTTTTTATTGCGTCTCTCAGAGCAGCACTACTTTGATAGTGACCTTCTCCCTGATATTCAACAGCTAAAATAGGATTACCAGCACCATCAATAATTAATACATCAACACGTTTAGTATTTATACAACTATAAGCATAACTAGTTTCACTAGACAAAACTTCCCCTAGACTTACTTGGGCAAATACTCTGTAATATTTAAATTCTTTGATTACTTCTTTTTCAATTATGTTAAAAACCCTATATTCTTTACGCCCCATGATTTTTTGAGCAGAAAACGCTATTTTCTCATCAGAGACTATTTTTAACTGATCTCGAGGATCACTAATATCAAGGTAAGAACTAGAACGCTGATTTAACTGTTCTCTTACAGGAGGATTCCACTTATTTTTTCTTGAGTATTTTTTATTGTGTGGTCTAAAAAAATCTTTTAAGCCTAAAACAATACCTAATGCGATAATTATTGATAAGATGGTAAGCATTTAATCTCCCTATAAACAACAAAAACAGCCAAAATATATTTTTTACTATTTGTTATTGTCTTTATAATGAATTTTTTAACTATCTGTAATTCTATTCGTCATGCTAATGTATAACAAAACATAAAAAACTCATGGTATTAGTTAGTTAAACTCAATATAAAAATAATTGCTTTTTATTATGTGATTAAGTACCACTTATTAATTGTTTATGTATTTCCTCTTTTGATTTACCTGTACGCTTCGCTATTTCATTAATATAATCTTCTGTATTAGCACTTGCCCAATCAATATTACTAACTTCCTGCCCTGTACTTGGATCAGTCACAATGACTCTTTGTTTCTTACTACCATCTGGCAGTTCATCAGTAACCACATTGACTGCATTTCTTTGAGCTTTCTGTGCACCACTAGCTAATAAGTTTCTAGTTTGTAATGCTGCTAATCGTTGCTGTGGTGTTGCATTGAAATCTGCTAATAATCTTTCTAAACTACCTACTCGTTCTGCTGCTTCGATATTAGACCCTAATAATCTTCTGCTTAAAGAATCATTTTGTAACTGGCTATTATCTAAAGCAGCTTGTTTATTGATTTGCCAATTGTCCTTACCTTGGCTATTGAGGCGATCTATAGTTTTCTTATTGGCTCTGTCAGCTTTTCTACGTTGATAATAACCACCTGTTGTAGAATCTTCGATAACAGTTGATTGTGTTCCAGCATTATAAGCAGGAATTTGTGTAGCTGCTGATTGTAAAATATCTCTAACGCTAGGGGAGTTTTGCCTTATAGAAGGAATAATACCTAAACCACTTGCGTCTTGATTAGGTGCATTACTATAGGTAGGAACACCATTTATTAATTGTTTAGTAACACCTTGTATACTAGTAGGTTCACCATTTTGTACAGAAGAAGAGGCTGTTCTTGGTATAGGACTAACAGCATTTTTACCTAGTGCTTCAAAATCAGATAGTTGCCTTGTGGAAGATGACTGAACAGGTGGGATTGATGCTATTTCAGTACCAATCCTACTAGCAGAAGGATAATTGTTTGTATAAGGATTCATACCTAATAATTTTCGGAATGAGCCTCTTAATCCATCTGCTTGATAAGCATAATTTTTAGCTTCATTATTCCATTGTTGTAATTGCTCTGGACTAGGTTTTGGTAGATTAGCTGATTGATTTAATAATTGCCTAGTTAAACCTTGATTATTTCGTCTCTGTAGTAAAAGATCATCAGATAAGGCCACTGGCGACCTCCTTTAATCTCTCTTCTACTTCTGTTGAATAACTATATATTCCTGTAGTATCTTTTTTTTCTTTTAATTTAGCTAAAAAACTCTCAAGTCCATTGATAATATTGTTATTAATATTACCACCAAATTCTATATAAACTTTTTCACCATCTATTACTGAACACAGAAAAAACTCTAAATCTTTATCATTTAAACAAATTTCTGCATTCTGTGCTGCCTCTAGTGCAAAGGCAAAAGCTGTACCGTGTTTAGTTGCCATAATCCTACCTATCATAAATGAATAATAGATAAAACTATGTCCCTTTATAGCCTTGTCAAGTATTTATTGCCATTTTGCTTGATCAAAGCTATCTATAATTTCCTGAGTCAACAAATCATATAAGTCTTCATTACCATCTGTTAAAAGCAATTCTTTTGGTTTCTCTTTTCTTTTCATAGAATTATTGTTAGTAGAGTTAGTATTTTTCCTTTTTCCATCACCAAAAATATCATCAAACATATTAGAAAAATCATGTTTATTCTTTTCATCATCTGGAAAAAGAATAATATATTGATCATTTTTCTTAGTTAGTTTCATCGTAAAATCAAAGCGGACTTTTTCCTTTGATTCTTTACTTTCATCCAAATAAAGTCTAAAAGTAAAGCCTACAGCATCCTCTCTTTCGTAAGTAGGTATCCATCCATTATAAAAACGCCCTTCACTTAATCCTCCATAACGTAAATATTTACGTGGCCTTTCTTCATCATCCACAACTGCTATAAATTCTTCATCTTTAATACCAAGATGATCTGCAAAACCTTCATAAATCTCTATTACTTTATTACGGAACTTATCCCAATAGTCCTGTTTAGATTGATTATATGCTTTATATGCAGACCGAAGTGTTGCCATATCAACCATACTGTGTACCTATTAAATTTAAAAATAGGAATATTATATACTAAATAGAGTTAGCTGATGAAAGTAGCAACAAGGTGCATTTTTTTTATACTTATACCTTTTCTTTTTTTGTTTAGATAACTTGAACTTAAATAATTGGAATTGTTTTGGCAGTAGATCATCTTCATTTAGATTGAGTGCCTTACACCAACCAGAGCCACGCTGAACACGTTTTTTAACGGTTTCCCAAGATACCCCTTTTCTATCTGCCCATTCAATAGCTGGTTTTACAATGCCATTGTATTCAACAGGTTCATATTTTGAACACCAAAAAGCTGCCATGAACAACACCTACTTGCATATTTTTTGATCTTTAAGAGAAATTAAAATATCAGTTGAAAACTTCCCTTTTATACTGTCTAAAAGAGTTAATATATTTTCAGGAATATCAACACCTCTCTTTTTTAATAGTGTTATACAATCCACTATTAGCTGATATTGATTCCCGTATTTTTGTTCAAATTGTTTTTTATAGGGATGAATGGCTATGGCTGTACCATTATCTTGATGATGTCCTGCACATAACGGTAAAACTAGCCAGTGAGCATTTTTCTTAGTACGCCCTTCGATATGGTGAATAGAGCAATAATTATTAAATTTACCTTCTTTAATACAGGCAATACAGCCAACAAATTGAGCAAGATTGTCCCAATAGCGTTTTTGGCTATCTGTTACTGAGCGTCCTTGTATCATATATTTCTTTTTCCATAGATAGCGTTCATTAAGTCTTGCGGATGAGGAAGTAATAAACCAAAACTAGCACAGTAAGCATCTAGCATTTCTAAATATTTGGTCATTTTTTTGGTATTAAATTTACTGGTTCTAGTACGTTCTTGAATAGATACAGTTTCTCCATTAGGTAGAGTTATTTCTTTATTAACTGTAGGGCATAACCTTTCGACCATTGTTTCATGCCAATCAAAGGCTGAAGCGGTAATACCTGAATGATCGAACATAAACTTTTGTATTTCATTATTCCAAAGCCACAAAAGTCTATTTTGTGCAGCTGTTCTGCTATTTTTCTGATCTTCAATGATTATTTTCTTAGGTATGGTTAAATCCAATGCAGTAAAGAAATTAATAAAACTATTTTTATCAAATTCATTTTTAATGGTGAGTTCTTTTTTCTCCATTGCTTTACAATTCATCGTTTTATCTCCTTTTCCTGTATCTATCAGAAAAGCTATTATCATTGGTATCTTCTGGGTCTGGCTGCCAACCTTTAACCAGTAGATCAAAGCGACTCATAGTTCCATTAAATGCCATAAATACGGTGGTCACTTCACCATCTCGATATTTGCCTAAAATTGCTTCTGCAATTCCCTTGTAACGGCTATTTTCTTTGTTATACACTTCGTCTCGATAGAGAAAGATGATGACATCAGCATCTTGCTCAATTGCACCTGACTCTCTTAAGTCACTTAATATGGGACGTTTATTAGCTCTTTGTTCTAGTTGTCTATTGAGTTGTGAAAGTAAAACCACAGGAATATTGAGTTCACGAGCAAGTAACTTACATTGACGTGACATTTCACTGACTTCTGTTACTCGATTTTCATTTTTCCCTGTTCCCTGCATCAGTTGTAAATAGTCAACCACTAATAAATCTAGGCCATACTTTAATTTATGCCTACGGGCAATTGAGCGTAATTGCATAATATTGATATTTGGCCTATCTGCCATATATAATTTCGAGTTTGCAATTAGGTTACTGGCTGAAGCCAGTTGTGAAGCGTAGTTACAAGCAGCCTGACCAGTTTTTAGCTCAGTTAATGGAATACTACCAACAGAGGCTAATGCCCTATCCATTAACTTGCCATTGGTCATTTCAAGACTAACAATAAGCGTAGATTTATTTGCATGGATGGCATTATGGGTAGCTATGTTCATGGCTAATACTGTCTTACCCATCGATGGCCTTGCAGCAATCACTATTAGCTCTCCAGCTTTTAATCCCATTAGCTTATCATCTAGGTCACTTAGTCCTGTTGATAAACCATCAATTTGCCCACCTAAATCAAAACGTCTTTGTAGTTCTTCCACATGATCTCTCATTACGTCGCTAGCATGGACTACATCATGTGAAGTGGTGGATGAATCTAGCGATAATGCTTTGCTTTGAATAAGACTAATCTTATCTGGTAGGTCTTGTTTAGATAGTGCTATCTCTCTTGCTACCAGTCCTAATTTTTCTATTTCTCGACAGACTGAACGTTCTCTGACAATATCAGCATATAACTTAGCATTAACAACACTGGGTGTATTTTTAGCAATTTCAACTAAATAAATTAATGGATTAGTTACTTCACCATTAGAGAATCTAAGTAACTCTATAGTTTCTGCAACACTAATTACATCAATTTGAATATTTTTTTTATAAAGATTTAATATAGCTCGGTAGATTTCACTATGTTCTGAATAATAAAAATCTTCTGCCACTAGATCAGTTGAAATAATATCAATTAGTTCAGGTCGTAATAGCAATGCCCCTATGACACTTTGCTCTGCCTCTCTACTAAATAACTCAGACATATTTACCTTCAACTACTTTGACAAAATTATTAGGACTAATTAACCACTCAAAATCTGCCTTAAATGATTTACTCCTCTCTTTAGGGATGGAATTACCTAGTAAGAATTGAGATTTTCTAACAAATTTAAAATAATCCTCCCAAAATGCTAAACTTTGGTGGTTTTTATGTTCTCGCCAACGAGCATTTAGATAGCGTTTTCGCTTCTCAGTAAGAATGGCTACCCTTGGTAGTTCTGGCAGTATTTCTTCATAGAGTTCTACAATTTTTTGATAAGGGCAATTTGGCGTATTTTGTTTTTTATTTTTAGGTTGAATAGTATTAGGTATATTTTCTTCTGAACAATCATCATCAAGTTGGGCGATTTTTTTATCGTCAACAAATACTGATTTATCAGTATTAAAAATATCTGTTGTATTCTCTGATGTATTCTCTGTATATAACGAACTGCCCAATGAGTTATTGCCGAAATTACCAATAGGATTTTCCCCAAATGCCGTTTGGGAATATGGCGAGTTTTCAATAGTGTTTTCTAAAAGTTCATTAACACGATCGAGATTTATCTTATAATAGATTCTATGTTCTAATCGTTTATTTGTCTCACTTAGTACACCTAATGCTATTAATTGTTTTCTAGCCGTTAGTTGTTCTTTATAGGTAAGCCCTGTTTCCTCTGTAATTTCTTCGGTAGTTTTATAAATACCTAATTCTGAATGAGCTTTATCATGCCAATAAAAAAATTGGCAGAATAAAACTGTAGCTGTCACACTTTTAAATTGCTTTACTAAATTAGGATAATAAGCAACAGGCCGACCAAGCTGCCTTAATACATCAGTTGCTTTCATTTACTGCCCCATAATCAAAATGATATGAATCTGCTCTAAATCTTGTCTTTTTTATACTATTTCTTCTGGTGGAAACACATCATCAAAACAACAATCAATGCCTAACTTATTTAGTGTAGAGATTATTTTTCTAGCATCGGGAATACTGGGTGTCCTTTTTCGTTTTTCATAATGACTGATAGTTGACTGGCAAAAACCTGCTTTATGTCCAAACGCTTTTTGGGAAAGCTTTAAACGTTTTCTATATTTTGTAAGGGGTGACATTCCAATTCCTTCCAATAAAAAATATTACATATCGAAATGATTTTTAACGATTATCTTGTACCTATTGCAAAAACAAGTACACGTTGTAATACTATTAAAAAGAATGACTGGAAAATACTTGCTGGAGCAAAAATCAATAAGCTAGGAATTTTTCAATATAATCTAGCTGAAGAAAAAATTACTCTTGATAAAAATCACACATAGATATAACCCTAGTTATACAATCAATATCATCAACTACATTTTTAAGTTAATTGTATAGATGCATCATAATCATTAATGTACTTTCACTACATATAAATAAATGTAATAATGTATAAATGAAGAAATCGGAACTCATAAGAGAACAATTCTCAAAAAGATTAAAACAAGCCCTTGCTCAAAATGGTAAAGATGGTTGGGGTAGTGGTACTTTTTTAAAAAATATTACTGGAGTCACCCAAAAAGCTGCTAATAACTGGTTGAATGGTGAATCTATACCTAATAAAGAAAAAATAACTCTTATATCAAAAGCATTAGGTATCTCAAGTGCATGGTTAGAATATGGAGAAGATGAAACTAGCCATTTTTCTACTAGTCTTTCAGGTTTTAAAAATATAAAGTCTGAAATGATCGAAGTATTCTATTATCCAGTTATAGAATGGAATGATATAGAAAATTTTTTAGATGGGCATTTATCTCAAAGTAAATTAAAAAAAACCGTATCTACAAAAAAGATAGAACAAGGTTTCTGGCTCGAAGTTAAAGATGATCTTATGAGTAATCCCAGTCTACCATCCTTTCCAAAAGGTTCATTAATTCTTGTCGATAAAAATTATAATCAATTAGAAAATGGAAAATTTTTATTAATTCAACTATTAAATGGTGATAAAATTTTTAGACAAATTGTAAAAAACTCAAATAACACTTATTTAAAGACATTAAATGAAAAATATTTACCTGTTTTAATTAAGGATGATGATGGTAAAGTTTTAGGAAAAATCACTGATTTATATATACAAATATTAGATTAATAATATACCTTTATAAATAAATTCATTGAGACTCATCGTCTTTGCTTATTGGTAATGTGATATCACTCTTTTTCTCAACTACACTCAAATATATTGTTCTTCGTTAGTGAATCCATAAATTAAAAAACAATAATTTATTATTTAATTCATATAGATATAAATAAAATGTATTAATAATACATAATAATATGTAGTTTTTCTTTACAAATATGTATTTTAACTTCATAATTATTTCAACAAATGAAATAATCTATTGAGGATTCCTAAAATGCTCAGTCAAGTTCAAGAATTATTAGAAAACAGAACATGTAATAACTTAATTATTCCTACTAATTATGCATTAGATGCTGCTGCGGAAGCTATCAACGGTTTAGTTGGAAATAACCTTACTGCTGATATTGATCTTTATGCAGCAATTGAACGTAAAGACTGGAATGAAGTTAGTCGCATTTATCAAACAGTTTTTAGACCACACCTTAAAAAATTTGCAGAAGAAACAATTTTAAAAGTACTTGGTAAACAAGCTGCTTAGGAGAACATCATGTTTGATTTAGTTAAAGCTGCTGAAATTTCTGTATTACAAGCAAAGGTAGTACAACAAGAACCGAGGTTACAACCCTATTTTGAATATGGTTTTGGCTCTGTATCTGCATCCATTAAAAACTCAAAAGGTCATGTGTTAATGAACCTTTATGTTTCTGAAGATACAGAAAATGCCCAAAGGGAAATAGATCACTATCACCAAAAATTATTACTTATGTTAATGCCATGATTTTATTTCTAAAAAGTCAGGTTAAAAAATTGTAGTTTTTTTACTATCCGCTTAATACAGAAGGTTTGTAAGCCTCTCCCATTAGCAACAGTGGTATTAAGCAAAATGAATACTAGCAGAGGTATTGAGAATGTCATCGAACAATCAACCAAGTAAAACACATTTTAGAAAGGCTTTTAAGTCACCGTACTTAAGCAGTGCCGATATAGTTGAACCCATTGTACTCACTATTAAGTATGTGGTACTGGAGTTAGACAAGACCAAGAAAACAAAAGAAGCGTTTAATACGGCTTATTTTGTAGAAAAAGAAATTAGAGTAGGTGAACCATTAAAACCTATGATTTTAAATGTCTCTAATAGTAAGGTTATGAGACAACTCACTGGCTCTTCATTTTTAGAAGATTGGCAAGATGTAAAAGTTACTATCTATGTTGATAGTAATGTTAAATTTGGTCGTGATACGGTAGAAGGTTTAAGGATTTCACCCTTTAGCTCTGAAAAGGTAAGGTTATTACCTGAGCATACAGTTCAATGGGAAAATGCTAAAAAATCCTATAAGAAAAATGGCAATTTAGACAAAGTGCTTGCTAAAGTCAGTATGTCTCAAGAACACCAAGCTCAACTAATTGAGGAGTGTAGCTATGAAATGGCATAACATTCAGCAAAATAGTGAAGCTTGGGAGCAGGTCAGACTAGGAAAAGTCACTGCCTCTAATTTTGGCCATATCATGGCCAATGATGGTGGTGCATTTGGTGATACAGCAAAGAAATATGCTTTACAAGTAGCTTTAGAGTTAGCTACAGGTCAAAAAGCAGAACATAGCTTTAGTAATAGACACATGGAAAGAGGCCATGAACAAGAACCAGTAGCAAGGATGCTTTACGAAAATACCTATTTTGTTGATGTGACTAATGGTGGCTTTTTTGATCATAGCGATTATGGTGACTCACCTGATGGGCTGGTTGATGACGATGGTGTAATCGAAATTAAAAGTGTAATTGCTTCAACTCATTATGCCACTCTTAAAAGAAAATCCTTTGATCCTACCTATAGATGGCAATTGATAGGCCACTTAGATTGTACCAATAGAGATTGGGTAGACTTTATAAGTTATTGCTCTGATTTTCCAGAAGATTCAAGGTTATTTGTTTACCGACTTAATAGAAGTGATTATTTAGAGGATATAGAAAGATTGAGAGAAAGACGATCACAGTTTATTAAGTTAGTACAGGATGTTTTACGCAATATTCGGAGTAACTACTAGCACAATACCTCTTTAGTTGGAAATCGAATTACGTATGACCGATAAAATTAATTACTGGTTTAGTTGTAGAACTTTCTCTACTAAGTCAGTAATTAAAAAAGTAATTTAATTCTTAGTAAAGAGGGGCTAGATGACTGAATCACAAGAGGAAAAAGGCGGTAAATCAATATTTGTTAGCAAAGAACTTTTAGAAGAATTAACTGGATATAAAGCACCATACAAACAAATAGAGTGGCTTACTCGCAAAAACTACCCTTTTGAAGTTAATGGTGCTAACCATCCAAAGCTTTTAATGGAAGTAATGTTCAGTAAGTTAGGCTCACCATCCACTAAAACGATTGAAGATGAACCTAAACAAAAATGGAAACTAGATTTAAGTAAATTGACTTAAGGCCATTGTATAGTATATGAGAAAGAAAAAACCTGAAAATAGGGACTTACCTCCTCATATGTTTAGACGAAACAGATTGCTTAAAAATGGCAAAATGTGGATTGGTTATTATTATGACTGTCGAAAAAATGGGAAACGGAAAGAAATCCCTTTAGGTACTGATCTTGATAAAGCAAAAATAAAATGGGCTGAACTTGAAATGACAGAGGCTCCCAAAGATATTAAAACTTTAGGCTATGTATTTGACAGATATGAAAATGAAATTATACCTAGTAAAGCACCTAAAACCCAAAGTGACAACAGGGATTCATTAAGACAACTAAGAAAAGTATTTGATGATGCACCAATTGATGAAATAACCTCCCATCATATAGCGCAGTACCGTGACGCAAGGACTGCCAAAGTAAGAGCTAATAGAGAAATGTCTTTGCTTTCCCATATTTATAATATAGCTAAAGAATGGGGGTATGTAACATATAATCCTGTTACTGGTGTACGTAAAAATAAAGAAAAACTAAGAGATTACTATGCCGATGATGAAGTATTTCTTGCAGTATATAAACATGCTCCTCAAGAACTAAAAGATGCGATGATGATTGCCTATTTTACTGGTCAGCGTCCAGCAGATGCTATAAAAATCAGGTTATCACATATTACGGAAGATCATTTATTTATAGGACAAAATAAAACAACTCACAAATTAAGAATCAAGCTTAACAATGAAACTGGACGTACTGGTTTAGGATTACTTATTGATGATATTTTGAAAAGAAAAAATGATAGTTCTCCCTACTTAATTACTATTAAAGACAGAGGCATGACCTACTCAATGCGAAGGTATAGATTCGAAAATGCCAGAAACACAGCTATCAACGAAGCTCTAGCGAATAATGATGAAGAGTTTGCAAAGCATATTAAAGAGTTCCAATTTAAAGATTTACGTCCCAAAGCAGCTAGTGATATGAATAATATTGAATTAGCCAGTAAGCTACTAGGCCATACAAAAGAGGAAATTACTAAGAAGATTTATATTAGGGTTGGTCAAGAAGTAGAGCCAGTAAATAGAGGCATTAGTAACAAATAATTGCGGAAACTCGTTAAATAATTGCGGAAATGATTTGTTTTTTTCATACAGTTATTTAAAAACAAAAAAGCCCTGTATCTATTGTGATACAGGGCATATCTGGCGGAAGCGCAGAGATTCGAACTCTGGGAGGGCGTTAACCCTCGCCGGTTTTCAAGACCGGTGCTTTAAACCAACTCAGCCACACTTCCGTTTCGGACGCATATAATACCCGATTGTTACAGTCTGTCAAATATTATCTGTTGTTTTTTTTTGATAAATGTATATTATCTAACTTATTAAAATTACAAATTACTACTTAACTTAACAATTACTACTGGATTCACAATATTTAGGAGCTGTATTTATGAATGATCGTTATAAGTCTCACGAGCCAACTACTTACACAATGGCTAGTGATAATTATGTGATGGAACATGCCAGTCAACTTTTAGTAAGCAAGGTTTTACGTAATACATATGCCCTACTAGCACTAACTTTAACTTTTTCTGCTATTTGTTGCTTAATCGCTATGGCTGCCAATTTTAGACAATTAAATATTTTTGTCTTTTTTGCAGGTGCATGGGGCTTAATGTTTTTAACTACAAAATTAAGAAACTCTATTTGGGGTTTAGCCAGTCTTTTTGCTTTCACTGGTTTTATGGGGTTTTCAATAGCACCAGCTATTAATTATTACTTATACCTTCCTAATGGTGCCAACATAGTATTTACTGCTTTTGCTCTAACTGCTTTTGCTTTCTTTGGTCTTTCTGCTTTTGTATTGATTACACGTAAAGACATGAGCTTTTTGGGCAATTTTATAGTAGTAGGTGCATTTATAATACTTGGCGCTATTGCTCTATTTTTTATAGCACCACTTTTTGGTTACTATATTCCAGGGCTATCCTTAGCTATTAGTGCAGGTATTATTTTAATTTCTGCTGCTGGTATTTTATGGAAAACCAGTGCCATCGTTCATGGGGGAGAAACTAACTATATTATGGCTACTATGTCATTATTTATGGATATCTATTTTATGTTTGTTCATTTATTGAATATTTTAGGTATTGCTTCTAACGACTAATACTCCCTTTAGCTCAAAAAGCCCGCTTTGCGGGCTTTTTTATATAAGTACTTATGAAATTTACTATTGCTATCTACTCTCCACCACAAAGCTCTGCCTCTAGAAGAGCATTACACTTTTCTCAAACTGTATTGCAAACAGGCCATACTATTGAGCGTTTATTTTTTTACCAGCAAGGCGTTTATAATGCTGTTAGTAGTATAGTAACGCCTCAGGATGAATTTGATATTCGCTTAGCATGGCAAACCTTTATTGAGGAAAATAATTTAGATGCTGTTGTCTGTATTGCAGCTGCATTACGTCGTGGCCAATTAGATACAACGGAAGCAAAACGTTATCAAAAAACAGCTATTACTATCTCGCCACCTTGGCAATTATCAGGATTAGGGCAATTGCATGAAGCCATCCAGAATAGTGATCGTTTTGTTTGCTTTGGGGGTAATGCTTAATGGCTAAGTCGATGTTAATCATTTGTAAACAGGGTCCTTGGAGCAATATTTCTGTTAGGGAAACACTAGATTTGGCTTTAGCGGGTGGTGCTTTTGAATTACCTATTAGCTTACTCTTTCTAGAAGATGGCGTTTTTCAATTAGTAGCGAATCAACAAGCTAAAACTATTCAGCAAAAAGATATATCCGCTAACTTACAAGCGCTGCCATTGTTTGGTATTGATGAGTTATTAGTAGCCGAACAGAGCCTACAGCAACGAAGCTTAACCACAGAGCAATTGATTTTACCAACCAAGCTTATACCACAACAGCAATTAGCTCATTTATTAACTCAATATGATGTAGTGGTAACTAGCTAATGAGTACATTACATTTATTTAATGAAAGTCCTTTCACAGGCAATCAATTTGAACAAGCTTTAGCTTTTGTTAGCCCAGCAGATGCTGTTTTATTAACAGGTGATGCCGTTTATGCTTTACTAGCCAATACCGCCCCTCTTAAATTGCTACGAGAGTCAACTATTATTATTTATGCTTTAGATGAAGATATTGTGACTAGAGCAGTGCAAATTGGCTTAGATAATGTCAAAATAATCAATTATCAACAATTTGTAGAGCTATGTACTCAATATTTAAAAGTTGTTAGTTGGCTATGATAATAACCGTTGAGCAGAAACCGATTGAATTAGATGATGAAGGCTATCTTGTTAATTTACAAGATTGGTCTACTGTTGTTGCTGAAAAATTAGCAGAGCTAGAATCTATTACATTAACTGAACCACATTGGCAAATTATTAATTTGTTACGCCAATTTTATCAACAGTATGAACTTTCTCCTGCTAATCGGCCACTAATCAAATATTTAAGCCAACATTTAGATAAAGAACAAGCCAATAGCTTACAACTCAATTTACTATTTAAAGGAAGCCCTGCTAAGCTTGCTGCTAAGTTAGCAGGCTTACCAAAACCGACTAATTGCCTATGAATCAGACTATCACACCCACAAAATCTATTACTGAACATCCATTTGCTGAATATATTCGTATTTTGGGTAAAGGCCAAAATGGCTCTCGCCACTTAACCTTTGCTGAAGCTGAAACAGTTATGAATATGATTCTAGAAAATAAAGTAGAAGATGTTCAACTAGGTGCTTTCTTATTATTACTACGCTATCAACAAGAAACTTTTGAAGAGTTAGCAGGCTTCGCAAAAGCAGTACGTGCCCATACGCAAGCTCCTAAAATATCTGTAGATATTGATTGGCCAAGCTATGCAGGTAAGAAAAGACATTACCCTTGGTATTTATTAGCGGCCAAACTATTAGCCAAACAAGGTGTTTCTATACTGTTACATGGTGCAGGACAACACACCAGTGATCGTTTTTATACAGAACAATTTTTACCCGTTTTAAACATCAATGATTGCAAAGATTGGCAACAAGTAGAACGATCGTTAAAAGATCAACATATTGCTTTTATTGGCTTACAACATTTTTCACCCAAACTACAACAAATTATTGAGTTAAGGCCTTTACTCGGTGTGCGCTCACCTATCCATTCACTGGTTCGTTTATTAAACCCTTTACAGGCACGTTGTAGTTTACAAAGTATTTTTCACCCTAACTATCAAGCGATTCATCAGCAAGCTAGTCAATTATTGGGTGATAACACTATTATCATTAAAGGTGAAGGTGGTGAAAACGAGGTGAGAGCAGATAATAATTGTGTGCTATTAGGAACAAGCAATGGTTCCTTATGGCAAGAAACTTGGCCTGCCTTAACTGAACAACGATTATTAAAACCAAGCGAAATCAATCCAGATCATCTTATTGCGGTGTGGCAAAAAAAGGTGAAAGATGAATACGCAGATTTAGCAATACCTGCTACTATAGCGCTCGCTTTTAGAGGGCTAGGCATGACCAGAGAACAGGCGCTAACAGAAGCCAATCAGCTATGGCAACTACATCATTAGTTATCAGGCTCACTTGCCCATATTAAAAAATATTAAGATTTTATAGATAATGTGTTAATGGAGTTATTATGATCACCAAATGTCTTTTCCCTGCTGCTGGATACGGAACACGTTTTTTACCTGTTACCAAAGCCATGCCAAAGGAAATGTTGCCTATTGTTAATAAGCCACTTATTCAATACGCAGTAGAAGAGGCAAAAAATGCAGGCTTAAAAAACATGGCTATTGTAACAGGCCGTGGCAAAAGAGCCTTAGAAGATCATTTTGATATCAGTTATGAATTAGAAAGCCAAATTGCTGGTTCATCTAAAGAACATTTATTAAACAGTATTCGTGATTTAATCACTCATTGTACATTCTCTTACACACGCCAAGTTGAAATGAAAGGCTTAGGCCATGCCATTTTAACGGGTAAACAATTGATTGGTGATGAAGCTTTTGCTGTCGTACTAGCCGATGACCTTTGCCTTAATTTAGAAGGTGATGGTGTATTAGCTCAGATGGTTAAATTATATAAACAATTCCGTTGCTCTATTGTGGCTGTAGAAGAAGTACCTAAAGCAGAAATAAGCCGCTATGGTGTTATTGAGGGTAATATGATTACAGAAGGTTTATATACCGTCACTAATATGGTTGAAAAACCAGCACCAGAAGAAGCACCTTCTAATCTTGCGATTATTGGTCGTTATATTTTAACCCCTGATATCTTTGATATTTTAGAAAACACACCACCTGGTAAAAATGGTGAAATACAAATTACGGATGCATTATTAACCCAAGCTAAAAACGGTTGTGTAATTGCCTATAAATTCCAAGGTCGTCGTTTTGATTGTGGTAGTGCAGAGGGCTTTGTTGAAGCTACTAACTTTTGTTATGAAAACATTTACAAGAACGAAATTTAAGGATAAACCATGAGCACACTTACCTGTTTCAAAGCCTATGATATCCGTGGACAATTAGGTACAGAACTAAACGAAGAAATCGCTTATCGTATTGCCCGCGCTTTTGCTCAATGGCTAAAGCCGAAGTCTATTGTGTTAGGCGGCGATATCCGCGCTACATCTGCTAGTTTAAAAGCAGCTTTAGCTAATGGCTTAAGGGATGAAGGTGTTGATGTATTTGATCTTGGTTTAACAGGCACAGAGGAAATTTACTTTGCCACTACCCACCTTCAAACATCTGGTGGTATTGAAGTCACTGCTTCCCATAATCCAATTGATTACAACGGCTTTAAATTTGTTAGAGAACAATCAAAGCCAATCTCAGCTGATACAGGTCTTAAAGAGATTCAGGCTATTGCTGAAACCTTGTCTTACGATTTAGTAGATGGTCGAGATCCTAGTATTAGTGAGAGTAATCGAGGTAGTTACCAACAAGTTAACACCAGAGACGACTATACAAAACACTTATTGTCTTATGTTGATCTAACAGCACTTAAACCATTAAAACTAGTGGTTAATCCTGGCAATGGTGTAGCTGGTCCTGTAGTAGATGTATTAGAAAAAGCTCTTAAAAAAGCCAACGCACCTATCGAGTTTATTAGAATTAATTTTGAACCAGATGGTACTTTCCCTAATGGTATTCCCAATCCTATTTTAGTAGAAAATCGTGATGTCACCCGTAATGCGGTACTAGCACATAAAGCTGATATGGGTATTGCATGGGATGGTGATTTTGATCGCTGTTTTCTATTTGATGAACAAGGCCAATTTATTGAAGGTTACTATATTGTTGGCTTACTAGCAGAAGCTTTTTTACAAAAAGAACAAGGCGCCAGCATTATTCTTGATCCTCGTATGACTTGGAACACCTTAGAAATTATTGCCAATAATAATGGTAAAGCAGTGACTACTAAGGCAGGCCATGCATTTATTAAAGAAACTATGCGTAAACATGATGCCATTTATGGTGGCGAAATGAGTGCTCATCATTATTTTCGTGATTTCTTCTACTGTGACAGCGGTATGATTCCTTGGTTATTAATTATTGAATTAATGAGTCGTAAACAACAACCGCTTTCTGCACTGGTTAATGAGCGTATTGCTGCTTACCCTTCTTCAGGTGAGATTAATCTAACCGTAACTGATGCTAAAAAAGTAATGGCTAGTGTTGAACAACACTATGGCAAAAATGCTAAACAAATCGAGCATATTGATGGTGTAGGCATTGATTATGAAGATTGGCGTTTTAATTTACGTGCTTCTAATACCGAACCTGTTATTCGTCTAAATGTAGAAAGCCGCAATAACCCTCAATTATTAAAAGAAAAAACACAGGAATTACTAAGCTTTATTAGACAAATTTAATAGAAAAATGACCTATAGACTAAATTATTAGCCCATAGGTCATCAATTAGATGAGTTATCATAAAAAACCTTACTTTTACTACAAGGATTAACTTATAATCATCTAAGTTATTGAGTTAAAGATATAGTTAAATCATTATGACGCAGCAGTCCGACCAACCAGATATTTCTTGTCATACGTCACCTGAGAAACAAACAGGATTGTTGGCTTTTTTCCGTCGTAATCAACAACGTATTGGTATAGCGTTTACTGTTATCGTCTTTGCACTCGCATTAGTTGCTTTTGCTCACCTTGTGGAAGATATTGATCGACAAAGTCTAACTACAGCTTTTAATAATGTTTCTTGGTATGCCATAGGCCTTGCCATATTAGCAGCCATTACCAGTTATTGTATGATTTTTGGCTATGAATGGTCTGCCAGTCGTTATGCCGATGCCAAACTACCCCTTTCTACTTTAGCCTTGGGTGGTCTTTCAGCCGCTGCTATTGGTAATGCACTAGGTTTTTCTATGCTAACTGGTGGCTCTGTTCGATATAGGGTCTATAGCAAGAAAAACACACCTGCCATGGCTATTATTCAAATGACTGTTTTTGCTAGCCTATCCTTAGGTTTAGCCCTGCCCCCCATTGCTGCATTAATGGCTTTTACCGATATTCACTACTCAGCTAAAGCATTATATTTAAATGAAACCTTACTGGTTATTATTGCTAGTGCTGTGATTGTAAGCTATATCATTTTTCTGTTTATTATTAGTCGTTTTATCTCACCTAACTATCCTTCAATTGATAGTCGCCATCTTAGTTTAGGCTTAATTACCATACGTGTTCCTAGTATGCGTATTACCATGCTGCAATTTGTAATTACTTTGCTCGATATGCTTGCAGCAAGTACTGTGCTTTATTGTTTACTACCCAACTCTGCCGATATTCCCTTTGGTACATTTTTAACTGTTTATCTATTGGCTTTAGCAGCAGGCGTACTCAGTCATGTTCCTGGTGGTTTAGGAGTATTTGAGGTAGTACTATTGGCAGCTTTCAAATCGCAATTAGACCAACCAGGTTTATTAGCGGCATTATTCTTATATCGACTAATCTATGTTGTAATGCCACTAGTTGTGGCTTGTCTAGTGCTATTAGTAGCAGAAGCAAGGCAATTTGCCTCTTCGCGCCATGCTGCCCGTCTTGCTTCAAGCGTAGCAGCGCCTGTTATGGCTTTATTAGTCTTTATTTCTGGTGTCACACTTATTTTCTCAGGGGTAGAACCTGAACCAGAACACTACCTAAATTATTTGGCTAGCTTTGTCCCTGACTATGTTATCAATAGCTCACATTTAGTAGCCAGTATAATTGGCACATTGTGCTTGGTCTCTGCACAAGGTTTGTGGCGAAGATTATCTAGCGCTTGGACTTTTACACTTATTTTAATGCTATCAGGCACTTTATTTTGTTTATTAAGAGGACTAGATTGGCAAATAGCAGCCTTACTTTTATTTGCTGCTGGCTGTTTACTTACCTTTCGTAAAGTATTTTATCGACCAAGTCAGATACTTGATATTCCTTACTCCGCAGTAACACTTATTATTGCAGGAGGCACCGTTGCCATCTCTATCTGGTTATTTTTCTTCACTTATCGCCATGTTCCCTATAGCAGTGATTTATGGTGGCAATTTACTTTAGATGCAGATGCTAGTAGAGGGTTAAGGGCAATTACAGGCAGTAGCCTCTTATTAGGCGTTATTGTTATAACATGGTTATTACATACTTCCCCACCTAAAATTCTAATACCTGATGATGAACAATTAGCTTTAGCTGAAAACATCATTAAAAACTCGCAACAACCTAACGGTGGATTGGTATTAAGTAAAGATAAAGACATTCTATTTCATTCTAAACAGGACGCTTTCATTATGTATGCCTGTCATGGTCGAAGCCTTGTTGCACTATTTGACCCTGTAGGTAATCCACAACATCATAACGAACTTATTTGGCAATTCCGCGATTATTGTGATTTACATAATGTCCGCCCTGTTTTCTATCAAGTACAGCCTGAAACACTATCAAATTATATGGATATTGGTTTAGCCGTTATTAAACTGGGTGATGAAGCTATTATTGACCTTGCCAATTTTGATATTGATAGCGAAGATAAACAAGAATTACAACAAATATGGCATACCGCACAAAGCAACAACCTATCATTAAAAATTTATAATCAAGGTGAATTGCCTTTTGAAAAACTCAAAGCTCTTACAGACATTTCCCTTATAAAGAAACAAGAACAGGAAAGGGGCTTTTCCCTTGGCAAACTTACTGAAGACTATTTACAACACTTTAGAATTGCTACTGTTGATTTTAAGGGCGAGATTATTGCTTTTGTTAATTTACTAGAAACCGATTCTAAACATTTAGTGGCTTTTGATTTAATGCAAGTCCACCCTGATGCGCCAAAGCTAACTATGGAATACTTACTTATTGCATTAGCAATAGATCTAAAAGAACAAGGTGTTAAACAATTTAGTTTAGGACTAAATCCTCTTTCAGAATTAAAACCTAGTAAAGGCGCTCCTATTGCTTACCGTTTAGGCTCACTAGTATTTAGGCGTAGCAATCAATTCTATAATTTCCAAGGTTTAAGCCGCTTTAAAGAAAAATTTAACCCCAATTGGGAAGCGCGCTATATGGCTGTACCCGCAGGGCTAGACCCATTAATTGCATTAACTGATACCGCTGCGCTAATAGCAGGTAGCTTTACTAAACTAGTTAAACGTCAATAATAGTCTATAGATGGCATCCTTTATGCTTCTTAAGTCTTAATTACTTGCAAAAGACTAGCTTCTCGCTATATGCTAGGTCTTCTCTTTGTATCCAAACTTGAGGCCTCGAATAATGACAACACAGAATTCTCAAACTGCTCAATTACAAGACTTAGGAAGAGAGCACTTACTTCCCCCTTTTACTGACTATCAACAGTTAAACGCTAAAGGTGCACGTATTATTAAACAAGCCAAAGGGGTTTATTTATGGGATACAGAAGGTAACAAGATTCTTGATGGCATGGCAGGGCTTTGGTGTGTCAACGTAGGCTATGGCCGCAAAGAATTAGCAGAAGCTGCTTATAAGCAAATGCTTGAACTACCCTACTATAATCTTTTCTTCCAAACAGCTCATCCACCTGCTATTGAACTAGCTAAAGCAATTACTGAACTAGCGCCTGAAGGAATGAATCATGTATTTTTTACAGGTTCAGGTTCAGAATCTAATGATACAGTGGTGCGTATGGTGCGCCATTATTGGGCAACCAAAGGGCAACCCAACAAACAAATTATTATAGGTAGAAATAATGGTTACCATGGTTCTACTGTAGCAGGGGCTAGTCTCAGTGGTATGCCTGCAATGCATAAACAAGGCGGAGTATTACCTGGCATAGTGCATATAGAACAACCTTATTGGTATGGTAGTGATCGCACCAAGTCACCTGAAGAGTTTGGTATTTGGGCAGCTGAACAATTAGAGCTAAAAATTCAAGAAATTGGTGTAGAGAAAATAGCTGCATTTATTGCAGAACCTATTCAAGGTGCTGGTGGCGTTATTATTCCACCTACCACTTATTGGCCAAAAGTAAGAGAAATCCTCAATAAATACGATATATTATTTGTAGCTGATGAAGTAATTTGTGGTTTTGGTCGTACGGGTGAATGGTTTGGTAGCCAATACTATGGCATTCAACCTGACTTAATGCCTATTGCCAAAGGTTTAACCTCTGGTTATTTACCCATGGGTGGTGTTATTGTACGTGATGAAATTGTTGAAGTACTAAATCAAGGTGGTGAGTTCTATCATGGTTATACTTACTCAGGACACCCTGCTTCTGCAGCAGTTGCTTTAGAAAATATCAATATACTTAAAAATGAAAACATTTTAGATCTAGTTAAACGTGATACAGCCCCCTATCTATTAGAAAAATGGACTCAGTTAGCTGATCACCCATTGGTAGGAGAAGCAAGAGCACTTGGCATGGTTGGTGCTTTAGAATTAGTTAAGGATAAACAAACAGCAGAACGTTTTGCAGGTGGCAATACCGGCATGATGTGTCGTGAACATTGCTTTAACAATGGCCTTGTTATGCGTGCTGTAGGCGATACTATGATTATTGCTCCACCACTTGTTATTACTAAAACTGAAGTTGATGAACTAATTGAAAAAGCAGTGAAATGTTTAGATTTAACTTGGCAAGATGCTAAAGCAAAATAAAAGTGTTTCACGATAAGAATTTTCTAGTGTTGTATGTAAAGAAAAACTATAATGTGCCGATTATTTCTTGGAAGTAACTACACATTAATAAGCTACTTAGTAATACCTACTAAGTGTAACTATTGGCAGGCAATTTTATCTTTATTGGGGAATTAGCCATGATGAAATTTTTTAAAAAAACACTTCTCGCCACTTCTATTACTATTGTAGCTACAGGTATGGCCTATGCTGCTGATGATGTATTGCATGTATATAACTGGTCTGACTATATTGCTCCAGACACTATCAGCAAGTTTGAAAAACAAACAGGCATCAAAGTTGTTTATGATGTATTTGATAACAACGAAATCGTAGAAGCTAAATTAATTGCTGGCAACTCAGGCTATGACATTGTTGTGCCTTCTAATGCCTTTTTAGCCAAACAAATTAAAGCCGGTTTATACCAACCATTAGATAAAACCAAATTACCTAACTGGAAAAACTTAAACCCTACCCTAATGAAAGCGTTAGAGGTTAATGATCCAGAAAATAAATATGCCGTACCTTATATGTGGGGTACTATTGGTATTGCCTATAATGTTGATAAAGTAAAAGCAGCATTAGGTGATAATGCACCTACTGATTCTTGGGATTTAGTATTCAATGTTGAAAACATGAAAAAACTAAAATCTTGTGGTGTAGCATTCCTAGACTCACCTACTGAAATGTTACCTGCTGCTATGAAATACTTAGGCAATGACCCTACAGCTACTGACACAGCTCATATAAAAGAGGCTCAAGAATTATTCTTAAAAATTCGTCCTTATGTAGCTTACTTCCATTCTTCTAAAAATATTTTAGATCTAGCTAATGGTAATATCTGTGTATCTGTAGGTTATTCAGGCGACTTACAACAAAGTAAAATACGTGCCAAAGAAGCAAAAAATGGCGTAAATATCCAATACAACATTCCTAAAGAAGGTGCTGCTAGCTTCTTTGATATGATGGCTATCCCTAAAGATGCACCAAATCCAGATGCTGCACACAAGTTTATCAACTTTATTATGCAACCTGAAATTGCAGCAGAAATTACTAACTATGTACGCTTCCCTAATGCTAATAGTGCAGCAACACCTTTAGTAATAGAAGATATCCGTAATGATCCTGGTATTTATCCAACTGAAGCTGTAATGGAAAAAATTTATACTTTCCCATTACTACCATTGAAAACACAACGTGCAATGGTAAGTAGTTGGACAAAAGTTAAAACTAGTAAATAAACCTAACTAGTTCCTAGTACACAAAGAGAGTAATAAGTTAATACAACTTATTACTCTTTGTCATTTTAATATTAGTGTGGAGATTCAAAGTAATGGCTATTGCATCTAGTGCTTTCAAAAAAGCCATGACAGGTACCCAAACGCCTAAGCAGGAACTCGTCAAGATTGATCGAGTGACTAAATCGTTTGATGGGACTATCGCTGTTGATAACGTAAGCCTTACCATTAACCGTGGCGAAATTTTTGCTTTATTAGGTGGTTCTGGCTCAGGAAAATCCACACTATTACGAATGCTAGCAGGCTTTGAAACCCCTACAGAAGGTCGTATCTTCTTAGATGGTCAAGATATTACCAAGCTACCACCTTATGAACGCCCTATTAATATGATGTTCCAATCTTATGCCCTATTCCCGCATATGACAGTGGAACAAAACATTGCTTTTGGTTTAAAACAGGATAAATTACCAAAAGATCAAATTAAGCAACGGGTTGAACAGATGTTAAAACTGGTGCATATGACACAATATGCACACCGCAAACCTCATCAACTATCGGGTGGTCAAAGACAACGTGTGGCATTAGCTCGTTCATTAGCTAAACGTCCTAAACTATTGTTATTAGACGAACCTATGGGTGCCCTTGATAAAAAACTACGCTCACAAATGCAATTAGAGTTAGTAGAGATTATTGAAAGCGTCGGTGTAACTTGCGTAATGGTTACCCATGACCAAGAAGAAGCCATGACCATGGCACAACGTATTGCCATTATGAACCAAGGCACCATTGAACAAATTGGTAGCCCTATGGATATTTACGAAACACCTGCTACTCGTTTAGTGTGCGAATTTATTGGTAACGTAAACATGTTTGAAGGTGAAATTGTTGAAGATGCCAGCAACCATGCACTAATTATTTGCCCACAGTTACCAAACCCTATTTATATAGGTCATGGTATCAGTAGCCGTGCTGAAGATAAAAAAGTTACCTATGCAATACGCCCTGAAAAAGTATTAATTAGCCATCAAAAACCTGAAATTGAACATCCAGACTATAACTGGACAACAGGTAAAGTGTATGACATTGCCTATCTAGGTGGTCATTCTGTTTACTATATCGAATTACCTTCTGGAATGATTGTACAATCATTTATGGCCAACTCTGAACGCCATGTGAAACGTCCTACATGGGATGATCAGGTTTATCTTTATTGGGAAGATGACAGCGGTGTGGTACTACAATGAACCCTAAATTAGCAACTTTCGCAAAAAGGTTAGGCCGTGGCTCTGTTATCGGCATACCCTTTTTCTGGCTATTTTTATTCTTTCTACTGCCCTTTATTATCGTATTAAAGATCAGTTTATCAGAGTCCGATTATAGCCCACCTTACCATGCTATGTTCGTATGGACAGAAGATCAGCTCTCTGTTGTTTTTAATTACTTTAGTTTTGTAAGTATTGTTCAAGATGATGACTGGGCTTATCTTGACCCTTATCTTGCGATGCTAAAACTAGCTTTTATTAGTACTTTGGTTTGCTTGATATTAGGCTATTTTATTGCCCGCGCAATAGCAAAATTACAAAACTGTAAGCTACAAAATACTTTATTATGGATTATTGCAATACCAACCATACTAACAATATTACTGCATGGTTATGCTTCCCATACAGGCAATACCCTAGCGGCTACAGGTATTGTTAATAATTTTCTTATGCACTTAGGTATTGTTAATGAACCTATTACAATTTTAAATAAAAGAATTTTTATTTATCTTAGTATTGTAATTACCCACCTATCATTAGCTGTTATTCCCATATTTTTTCAGCTTAATCAACGTGAATATAGCAATGATTTTGTTATAAAGAAAAGTCGCCTCTCTCATTTACCAAGAATGGGCTTAATTATTGGTGCACTATTAGTCTTTATTTGTATTATTGGTAAATATTTAATTCCGAATCCATTAGGTTTTGAACATTTTGAAAGCTCAAGTTATTTAACTCCTTATTTAAATTCTGTTGAATTAGCTTTCTTTAGTACATTCTTTTGTTTACTTCTTGGCTATCCAATGGCCTATGCCATTGCTAGAGCTCCCAAAAGTACCCAAGCAGTTTTGATATTATTAATTATTATGCCTACTTGGACAGCGTTACTTATCCGTGTTTATGCATGGATGACTATCTTAGGCAACGGAAATAACGGCTTATTAAACCAACTTCTAATGGGGCTAGGTATTATCAACTCACCTATTGAAATACTAAACACCTATATTGCTGTTTATATTGGGGTAGTTTATGCCTATTTACCTTTTATGGTTCTACCGCTATACGCTAATTTAGTAAAACATGATCACTCTTTATTAGAAGCGGCTGCTGACTTAGGTACAAAAAGCCTAGCAGCTTTCTGGAAAATCACTTTACCCCTCTCTAAAGGAGGTATTATTGCAGGTTGTATGTTAGTATTTATTCCTGTAATTGGTGAATTTGTTATCCCTGAATTACTAGGCGGCTCAGAATATCAATTAATTGGTCAAACTATTTATCGTGAATACTTTAGCAATAATGATTGGCCTAAAGCGGCTGCATTAGCGGTGATAATGCTAGTTCTGTTGATAATACCTATTCACTTATTTAACCGTAATCAATCTAAGCAATTGGAGGCCAACTGATGAAGAATCGTTTTAACTTCACCAATATCATGTTGGTTTTAGGTTTATTATTTATTTATCTACCGATGATTATTTTGGTAGTTTACTCCTTTAATGCTTCTAAAATGGTTGTTGTTTGGGGGGGATGGTCTGTTAAGTGGTACCAAAACTTAGCAGGTAGCAGTGATTTTATTTCTGCCCTCCTTCTATCAATAACCACAGCTATTTTTACATCACTAGCTACTATAATAGTAGTGATGGTTAGAGGTCTTTGGAAAACTAAAGGACATAATATAAAAGGTGGTTTTAGATCTACCATTTTTCTAGCATTAGAAATAGCCTTTTATGTTGCAGTAGCTACAGTAGTTTTTGGTATTTTAAAAAGAGGATGGCAAACCAACTGGTTCCAAACCGATACCAATGATCTTATTTCTGCACTATTCCGCTCTTTAGAAGTAGCCTTCTATACCTCTATTAGTGCAGTAGTTCTAGGTACTTTAGCAGCTTTTGTACTGACTCGTATGGATCATTTTAGAGGACGTTCATTCTTTGCTGGAATGGTGACTGCACCTCTCGTAATGCCTGAAATTATCACGGGTTTCTCCTTATTGTTATTATTTATGGCAATAAATGAGTTTTTTGGTTGGCCAAGTAAAGGATTAATCAATATTTGGATTGCTCATACAACCTTTTGTACGGCTTATGTAGCTATTCTTGTGTCTTCACGCCTCAGAGAACTTGATCGCTCCTTAGAAGAAGCCTCAATGGATTTAGGTGCTCCACCTTGGAAAACCTTTATTTTTATTACTATTCCAATGATCATACCATCACTATTGGCAGGCGCTATGTTATCTTTTGCAATGTCATTAGATGATGTGGTGTTAGCTAACTTCTTATCAGGCCCTGGCTCTACTACCTTACCTGTGTATATTTTCTCGAAAGTAAGATTAGGGGTTGATCCACAAATTAATGCTATTGCTTCCATTATTCTATTAGTAATATCAACCTTTACTTTAGCTGCTTGGTTTATTAATAGACGGATTGAGAAGAAACGTAAAACATTCAACTAACAGCTATCAGGGGAAAGATTATTTATATCTTTCCTCTTTTTCTTAATATAGTTAAATTTTAGCCTTAATTAATTTATAGTTAATACAAAGTTTTTTAAAAAATATATAATTAATACTCAATAATTATTCTAATTAAAAATAGGACGTATTATGCAATACAGTCGAAGTATACCAATTAATAACGTTAATATAATTACTCGTATTTTTGGAGTAATAGGCATTTTAGTACTTATATTAGGTATTGTTATATTAGAACCTATTACCATTGGTCTTGGTTCTATTTTCTTTGCTATTGGTGCTATAGCAGAATTTCTTAGAGTAAGGAGGGCTAAACAAATAGCCGAATTACAACAATATGGCATCCCCCTTCAAGCCAAATATCAAGGCGTTGAGATAAATACCAGTCTTACAGTTAATGGTAAAAGTCCTTATAGAATAGTTTGCCAATGGCTAGATACAAATACCAATCAAATTCATTTATTTTATAGTGAAAATTACTGGTATGACCCCACACCCTATATTGATAGAGAATATTTTGAAGTATTAGTGTTACCTGGTAAGTTTAAGGTTAATTTTATGGATACTGGTTTTTTACCTAAAGTAGCAAAATAATTTAAAAAAGGATGGCCCCCTCCCCCTTTTTATTTATTCCAATCTCTAGTCCGTAAGCGACCTGTTTCATAGTAGTTAGAAACTAGATCAATAAAATCTTTCATATCTCCGTTCTCAACTACTAAACGATTAACGGTTTGCCAATCAATATCTTGTTTAGAGCGCGCAGGAATTAAAATTTCAGACTCAGATAAATCTGCTATATTTAATACAATAACGCCAATACCATGTAAAGCTGATAACATTCTTAACTCATCTTCTGTCCCATCACCAGCAATTGCTGTACAAACTAAATAACCTTCATTAGCCCAAGAGGAATTACTGACAGCTTGGAAAAAGTACTCTCTCACATTCGCTCTAGTTAAGCCCTTTTTAACCTCAAATGACCAAAGCCTTGTACTTTGTCCATCCCCCTTTAAAACACAAGTACGAACTAATTGATCCCATGACTCTGCTATAGGTTGCATAGCCACAATATCTGGATGCAACCATTTATTAGCATTAATACCATAACGATTACTAGAACGCTTTTCATCGATGCGCATACAATAAAGTTTCTGTTCACTGCTTAAATATTGCATTAATAAAGGATAAAGATCGTGCTCAGATAGTAACGATTGTTTTTCTTTAGTTTGCCTAACAGTATCTTGTTCAATAGCTGCAATATCATCGGCAATAATAGAACTTACTAAACCTGTTGTTTCACTTTCATCAAACCAATAAACACGTGGTTTAGGCTTATCTTGCCAACGAATTTTCTTATTCTTCTTTATGATTTGATCTTTTTGAGCACCTATTTCTGCAACAATCTGTTGAACAAAATCTTGCTCTGTTTCAAAACGATCATTATTTCGTTTATCTTGATAATCCTCTGGATATCGTTCAATAATCGCTTTAGCAATTTCTCTAGCAGTAAACTTTTGATTAGGATGCTCAGCTAACCAATTAGCAATTTTTTGAGTTTGTGAAAGTTTACTCATCATCCATTACCCTTTTACTCTATAATTCTTTTATTACTGAGATTTAACTGTCAAATATATCATATTCATTACTGCTTAGTCAGAAACAGTTATACTATACACTTTATAAAATATCTATTAGGTTCCACTTACCATGTCTGATCAGTTTGAAATTATCCTTACCTGCCCTAAAAGCCTTGAAAGTCTGCTTAAAGATGAAGCGAGTGAGTTAGGTTTATTAGAAGCAAAAGAAAGGATAGCCAATATTCAAGGCTTAGCAGATATGGAAACAGCCTATCGACTATGTATCTGGTCTCGTTTAGCTAATAGAGTTCTTCTAGTATTAAAACGCTTTCCTGTAAAGAATGCACAAGACCTCTACGATGGTATTTATCATATTGATTGGCGAGATCATCTGGAAGCGACAGGTAGTTTAGCTATTGAATTTACAGGTAAAGGTAGTGGTATTGATAATACTCACTTTGGTGCCCTTAAAGCCAAAGATGCCATTGTCGACAGGCTAAGAAATAAACGGGGCGAACGCCCATCCATTGATAAGCTATACCCAGATCTTCGTATTCATGTACGTTTAGAACGTGGTGAAGCCACTATTTCTATCGACCTATCAGGACAAAGTCTGCACCAACGGGGCTATCGTTTACAACAAGGTGCTGCACCTTTAAAAGAAAACTTAGCAGCTGCTATTCTCATTCGTGCAGGTTGGCCGAAAATTGCCGCTGAGGGCGGTGCTTTAGTTGACCCTATGTGTGGGGTGGGAACATTAGTCATTGAAGGTGCTATGATGGCCGCTGGTGTTGCTCCTAATTTATACCGCGAACATTGGGGATTTACTAATTGGTTAGGTCATATTCCCAGTATTTGGAAACGAGTTTATCAAGAAGCACAAGAACGTTCAGAGGAAGGCTTAGCCAAACCACCGTTATGGATTCGTGGCTATGAAGCCGACCCTCGCTTAATTAAACCTGCTCATAATAATATTGCACGGGCTAACTTAGATCGTTGGATCAATATTTACCAAGGTGACCTAGCTACTTTTGCACCCCATCCTGATAAAGGACAAAAAGGTTTAGTGGTATGTAATCCTCCTTATGGTGAGCGATTAGGTGATGAGGCTAGCTTACTCTATCTTTACCAACATTTTGGTGAGGCTTTAAGAGCAGAATGCCAAGGTTGGCAAGCAGGTATTTTTACAGGTGCACCTGAACTATGTAAACGGATGGGCATTCGTAGTCATAAGCAATATGCTTTCTATAATGGTACTATTCCTTGTAAATTAGTGTTAATGGATATAGTGCCTGAGAAGTTTGTAGTACAACATTCGGAACAAGAAGAAACAACTACTACTGATAATAGACAAGCAGCTATGCTCTCGGAAGGTGCACAGATGTTTGCTAATCGCTTAGAGAAAAATAGAAAGCAATTAGCTAAATGGGCTAAACAACAAGAGATTAGCTGTTATCGCTTATACGATGCAGATATGCCTGAATATGCCTTGGCTATTGATATCTATAATGATTGGGTACATGTTCAAGAATATGCGCCACCACGCACAATTGATCCTGAGAAAGCACAAATTCGCTTATTAGATGCACTTTCAGCTATTCCGCAGGTATTAGATATTGCCCCCGAAAAAATTGTGATTAAGCGCCGTGAACAGCAAAAAGGTAAGCGCCAATACGAACGCCAAAATAGTGAAGGTCACTTTATGGAAGTGGCAGAAGGTGATGTTAAACTATTAGTTAATTTAAAAGACTATTTAGATACAGGTCTATTCTTAGATCATCGCCCCATGCGCTTACGTATTCAACAAGAGTCACAAGGTAAACGCTTCCTAAATTTATTCTGTTATACCGCTACTGCCAGCGTGCATGCGGTTAAAGGTGGGGCTAGAACAACCACCAGTGTTGATCTTTCCAAAACTTATTTAGAATGGGCTAAACGCAATTTATTATTGAACGGCTACTCTGAACGGCAAAGACTTATTCAAGCTGATGTAATAGAGTGGTTAAAAAACGATCAAGAAGAATATGATTTAATCTTTATTGATCCCCCTACTTTCTCCAACTCAAAACGTTTTGAAGGCGTGTTTGATATTCAACGAGATCATGCTAAGTTAATTAATCTTGCTATGAATCGCTTATCCAATAATGGCACGCTCTATTTCTCTAATAACTTTAGAAAATTTATATTAGATGAAAGCTTACAAGATGAATACCAAATAGAAGAAATATCTGAACAAACTATTGATATGGATTTTAAACGCAATAATAAAATCCATCGTGCTTGGAAAATAACTAAGTAATAATAAAAAAGGCTAGTAGTTACTAGCCTTTTTTATTATCAATGATTAACGATACCCGCCACTTTTCCTAAATAACCACACCCCTGAAAGGTTTGAAAATTAATAGTCAAAATAGCACGCATGGAATATACATCACCTGTTTCTTCATCAAGGCAACGTTCAGGAGCTACCCATAATTGAATAGTCTGGCCATTAGCTTCTGTAGCAAAGTTCATTTGTCCATCAGGTAAACGTTCATCAACATAAGGTAATACTAATGGATTTTGATTAACACGCTCTAATACCAGTCCTTTTGGTGCAATACTGGTTACCCATAATGGATTTTTACCAATAGTGCGCACAACCACTCGGTTATAATCATCTTCTTTACAACCCCTATTAGCATCTACTGTTAAACGATTTAACTGTTTAACTGTAAAACTTCCATCACTACTAGCTGTTGGCTTATTGTTAATAGTGCCTATTGCATCAATAAATAAGTTACCTTTTGTTTTTGTCAGCAAATCACTAGCATCCATAGCGAAATTAATATCATCCACTAACTGAAATCTTTCATTGCTACCGTTTGTACAGTCAGTTGCTATCCATTGTCCATCTTGCTGAGTTAGGACTGCTCGTAATTGAGTTTGACCAAAATAAGCAGGTCGCTTTATTTCATTATTCTGACAAGCCACCAACAATAGTAGTGATAATAATAAGCAACAAAAACGTACCAATCTCATATACTTCCCTTTCCAATTAATGGCTTACTCTATTTTATAAGCCATCCTTTTAGCTAATAATTGATCAACAACAGTAGCAATCACTAAAACGATTAATGATGGTATTAACCAAGCCAAACTTTTATCTGCTAAAGGTAAATGAATAAACCATTCAGGTATAGATATTTTTGCTGTTTTTAGTCCATCGAAAATACCGAATATAAGTGATACTAACATAACAGGAGAAAAAACATAATGTGGAAAATGCCAAAACTTTTTGAAGAAACTCATCATCACAAGCACAATACATGGTGGATAAATGGCAATCAATACAGGCTCTGATATTTTAATTAATTGGGTTAATCCGATATTAGAAATAATAAATGAAAACGTAGCAATACCCAAAATAATCGCTCGGTAAGGAATAGGTAATATAGTAGAAAAATAAGCTCCACAGGCAGTAGTCACCCCAATAGCAGTGACTAAACAAGCAATACCAATAAGAATACCAAGAAAGATAGCACCAAACTCACCAAACGTAAAATTAACATATTGATGAAGAACAACCGCACCATTATCAGCATCCATAGCAACCGAGGAGCTATTACTGCCTAATTTGAAAAGACTAATATAAACTAATGCCAAGCCAATCCCAGCGATAATACCTGCGATCACAGCATAACGTGTTAGCAGTTTAGTAGACTCAATTCCTCTTGAGCGAATAGCATTAATAATAACAATACCAAAGGCTAAAGAAGCTAGGGTATCCATTGTTAAATAACCATTCACAAAGCCCTGCGAAAAGGCTGAAACCTCATAAACCTTAGTGGCATGCCCAATATCACCTGCTGGATAAATAAAAGCTGCAATTCCTAAGATCGCTAAAGCAATAATTTTAAGTGGTGCTAATACATGACCAACTGTATCTAGTAACTTACCAGGATGTAATGAAATAGCGATGACAATTAGGAAGTAGATTAAACTATAAATAAATAAAGCATAATTTTTATAATGTTCAATAGAGTTCTCTTTAAGAAAAGGTAAGAGGCCTATTTCAAAGGAAACAGTAGCTGTTCTAGGCCCTGCAAACAAAGGACCAATTGCTAAATAACAAACGACTGTTAAGATAATTCCCGCTGTTTTACCAATTGGTTGCGTTAATTTAGCCATTGAGCCACCAACTTTGGCCATTGCTACAATGGTAATAACAGGTAACGTTACACCTGTTATTAGAAAACCTGCCGCTGCTAACCAAACATTATGTCCAGCTTGTAACCCAATAAAAGGGGGGAAAATAATATTTCCTGCACCCACAAACAAAGCAAAGGTCATAAAACCTAATGCAAAGATGTCTCGTGTTCTCAATGTATTCATTAAAGGCTGTACCACATTAAACTAAAATCATTTATCAAAAATTGCATAAATAATTTTGTGCGTTATTTTGCAAAATAACTTAAGTAAGTAATAAAACTCGCAAATATAACAGAATTTGTTAATAATTGTGATTTTATTGCAACTCTTAAGTGCAACCAATGTGGTAAGAAGGTTGCAATATAGACCAAGTAAAGGATAATTTTTTAGTAACTAAGTTTTAATAAATGTTACCGATTGGCCTAATAATTATTGCTAGTTTCTTTTGAAAACTAGCAATAAAGTTGCAAGAATATAAATAATAGACCGGTAATTAACTATAAAGTGCCCAAAAACATGAATATAGTTAGCCCCCTAAATAAGCGTTACGCACTTCTGGATCAGTTAATAAATCATGACCACTGCCTTGCATAACAATATGACCATTTTCTAACACATAAGCACGATCGGCTAATTTAAGTGCTTGATTAGCATTCTGTTCCACTAAGAAAACAGTTACGCCCTCTGCCCTCAATTGCTCAATAATAGCAAAGATTTGTTGAATAATAATGGGGGCTAAACCTAAAGAAGGCTCATCTAACAATAATAATTCAGGCTTACTCATCATTGCCCGACCAATGGCCAGCATTTGTTGCTCACCACCAGACATTGTTCCTGCACGTTGTGTAAAGCGTTCCTTTAGACGTGGAAACAACGTTAATACTTTGTCCATTTGCTCGTCATAATCTTTACTACTGGCGAAAAAACCACCCATTGCAAGATTTTCTTCAACGGTTAAGCGTGAAAATACGCGGCGTCCTTCTGGAACAACGGCAATGCCTTGTCGCATAATATGATGGGTTGGCTGCCCCACTAACTCTTCACCTTTATAAAGGATACTGCCACTCTGCGCCCTAGGTGAACCACAAAGCGTCATCAATAAAGTAGATTTACCTGCACCATTAGCACCAATTAGGGTAACAATCTCCCCCTTTTCAACACTAATAGAAACATCATGCAGCGCCTGAATTTTGCCATAAAAGGTAGAAACTTGATTAATGGTTAACATTATTCCTCCCCCAAATAGGCTTTAATCACTTCGGGGTTATTACGTATTTCCTCAGGTAATCCTTCAGCCAATGGCTTACCTTGATTAATCACCACAATATAATCTGAAATAGTCATCACTAATTTCATATCATGTTCAATTAATAATACTGTTACATTGTAGTCATCACGTAATAAGGCGATTAACTCTTTTAAATCTTCTGTTTCTTTAGGGTTTAAACCAGCAGCTGGCTCATCTAGCATCAATATTTCTGGTTTGGTCATCATACAGCGAATAATTTCAAGACGACGTTGTTGCCCATAAGCCAAAGTACCTGCTGTGCGATTAGCCACATCGATTAAGCCTACTTTTTCTAACCATTGGCTAGCATACTCTAATGCTTTACGCTCACTTCTTCGGTAACTAGCTGTTTTTAAAAGACCACCAATAAAACTAGTATTTAAATGACGATGTTGTGCAATTAACAAGTTCTCAATAGCTGTCATTTCAGAGAATAAACGCACATTTTGAAAGGTTCTGACTACCCCTTTGCGTGCTACCTTATGACCCGCTAACCCTTGAATTTGCTCTCCTTTTAAAGTGATGGTGCCACCTGTAGGCTTATAAAATCCTGTTAAGCAGTTAAATACTGTAGTTTTACCTGCCCCATTAGGCCCAATTAACGAAAGAATTTGTTTTTCTTTAACTTTAAAACCAACGCCATCAACTGCTAATAAACCACCAAAACGCATCGCTAAATCTTTAACTTCTAATATTACTTGACTCATCGGCGCTTTAACTCCAGATGGGGTCTTTGCATAGGTAGTAAACCTTGTGGACGCCAAATCATAATAACAATCATACTAAGTCCAAAAATTAGCATACGATATTCTTGAAACTCTTGCATATTTTCTAACAGCCCCATAAAAATAGCCGCTAGAATCACCCCCAGCTGTGAACCTAAGCCACCTAAAACAACAATAGCAAGAATCATTGCTGAGCCTAGAAAGGTAAAGTCACCCGGATAAATAGTGCCTTGTTTAGCGGCGAAAATACAGCCTGCCAAACCAGCAAAGCTAGCTCCAATAGTAAATGCAGACAGTTTAATTAAGGTAGGATTTAGCCCTAAAGCACGACACGCAATTTCATCTTCACGCAATGCTTCCCAAGCTCTACCAATAGGCATACGAATTAATCGATTAATCACAAATAAAGCAAGTAATACAAATAACAACAGAATAATATAGATAAATATCATTCTATAATCACTGCTGAACTTTATTCCAAAGAACTCATGGAAAGTAGTTACTCCCTCTGGTGCTCGTCGGCTAAAAGCAAGACCAAAGAAAGTAGGCGCATCCACTGACATTCCCCTTGGGCCATTGGTAAATTGTGTTAGATTATTCAGTAAAATTCGAATAATCTCACCAAAGCCTAAAGTAACGATGGCTAAATAGTCACCTCTAAGTCTTAAGACAGGAAAACCTAATAATAAGCCAAAAATAGCAGCAGCTAATCCAGCCAAAGGTAATGATGCCCAAAATCCAAGGCCTGCAAACTCCATTAAAAAGGCATAGGTATAGGCACCCACTGCATAAAAACCAATATAGCCTAGATCCAACAAGCCTGCTAAACCTACTACAATATTTAGACCTAACCCCAATAAGGCATAAATAAGAATAGTGGTAGCTGTGGTCATAATTACCTTAGACCCCATAAAAGGAATAAGGAATGCCACAATAATTAAAGCTAGCATTATCCATATTTGGGTTGACTGCATGGTTAATTTAGCTTTAAGGCGGAGAGGGATAAATGAAGAGTTAGGATGACGTGGAAATTTAGCGGTTAATAAATCACGAGCAATACACCAAACAAACATGGCTAGAGCAGCAATGGCAATCAGCCATAGGGTTTTGGCATCAGCACCTTCAACAACAAAGCCTACTCCTTGCCCTGTTAACTTAAGACCAAACACCGAATAAGCTAAAATAACCACTAATAAGGCATTAATAAACGCCATACGAATGGATTTATTCATACCTTTTCTACCTCTGGTCGGCCTAAAATGCCTGTTGGCCTAAATAGTAAGATAAGCACTAATAAACTAAAGGCCACCACATCTTTATATTGGTCTCCCAAGATATCGCCACCAAAAGCTTCTGCTACCCCTAATACTAAACCACCTAACATAGCACCTGGAATACTGCCAATACCACCTAACACAGCCGCAGTAAATGCTTTTATACCAGCTAAGAAACCCATATTGGTATTAATCACACCATATTGCATACCTAGTAGTACAGAAGCAACCGCTGCTAACATGGCACCGATAACGAAGGTTGAAGAAATAACCGTATTGGTATTAATACCTAATAAGTTAACCATCTTCATATCTTGTGAACAAGCTCGACAGGCACGACCTAAACGTGACTTAGCGATAAACACACTCAAACCAATCATGGCAATTAAAGTCACTATCCAGATAAATAATTGCATATAGGAGATCATTAACTGTCCCCCTGCTAGCTCTAAATTACCTGAAATAAGGGGTTGAATAGATTTATCGTCAGTACCTTGACCTAATTTCACATAGTCTTGTAAAAAAATAGACATACCAATAGCGGTAATCAGTGGAATCAAACGGTTACTACCACGTAAGGGGCGGTAAGCCACTCGTTCAATACTGTAACCATAGGTACAGGTGACAATCATACTAAGAATAAAAGCACCTATGATTAATAAAGGGACACTTTCTAAGCCCATCATACTAAGGCCCAGCAAAGCAATAAACGCTATATAAGAACCGATCATATAAACTTCGCCATGAGCGAAGTTAATCATACCTATAATGCCATAAACCATCGTGTAGCCGATGGCTATTAATGCATAGGTACTACCTACAGTTAAACCATTTATTAACTGCTGAAGATAATGGTAATAATCCATAGTTAACCTTATTTAATTTTTATATTACTACTAGTCAAAGTCCTATAAAAAGTAGGTAGCATACCTACCTACTTTTACAAATAAATTATTTGGCTAGTGTTTTACTACCATCTTTATGCCACTCATAAACAGAGAATTGGAAACCGTTAATATCACCTTTTTTATCAAAAGAGATATTTTCACCCAATACTACATCAAATTTCTCACTATGAATTACATCAGCTACTTCTTCTGTATCTGTTGATTTTGCTTTCTCAATACCTTGTGCAATCACTTGTACCGCTGCATAAGCAGGTAATACGAAAGCGCCAGCCGCATCTACTTTTCTAGCTTTTAATGCTTCTACTACAGGCGCATTACGTGTATCGCTATCTACAGATCTTGGTAAAGTAACCAATAAACCTTCTGAAGCTTCACCAGCGATAGCTGATAACATTGGGTTACCAGCACCTTCAGGCCCCATAAATTTCGCATTCAAGCCTTTTTCTTTAGCTTGGCGAAGTAACATACCTAATTCTGGGTGGTAACCACCAAAATAAACAAAATCTACATTCTCACGTTTTAGTTTAGTAATTAAACTAGAGAAATCTTTATCCCCTACATTAATACCCTCAAAGGTAATTACTTTAACGCCTTTACCTTCTATTGCCTCTTTAAACGCTGTAGCAACACCTTCACCATATTGTTGTTTGTCATGAATAACAGCTACCGCTTTAGGTTTAACTTTTTCTGCTACATAGCTAGCCGCTACAGGTGCCTGCATATTATCTAAACCGATAGTACGGAACACCATTTGATAACCACGCTCAGTAATTTCTGGTGCAGTGGCTGATGGGGTAACCATTAACACACCATCTTCATCATAAATATTAACAGCTACTTGAGTAGGGCCTGAACAAGTATGACCTACTACAAATTTAACACCATCATTAACAATTTTATTAGCTACTGCTACGCCTTGTTTAGCATCACACATATCATCATATTTAACTGCTTCTAATTTAGCACCATTAACACCGCCTGCTTTATTAATTTCATCAACTGCTGCTAATGCGCCAGCAAAAACCATATCACCATATTGTACAACTGGGCCAGTTACAGGGCCTACAACACCAATTTTAATAGTTTCTGCGGCCAAGCCATAACCACTGAAACCAATAAAGGCCATCGCCGTTAGTAATTTTGAGAAATGATTCATTAGATAAACCCCATTAAATTTATTTATTTGATGCCTACTCAATTGATTTATATAGAATAAGCAATTTAACTTTTAGAAAACATAAACAATTAACTTTTTCCGTGATTATCTTCATTTAATTGTTATATTCATTTTTAACTTTACTCAACTATCATAACAAAAAGATACACTCTGCATGCAGTAGAATTTTATAAACATGCTAGAGTAAACTTATAACTACATAATCTTATAAGGAATTATTTATTTTGGCAAAAACTATCTTTATTACTGGTTGCTCAAGTGGCATAGGATTGACTTCAGCCCATTATTTAAAGAGTCTTGGTTTTAGGGTCATAACCTCCTGTCGCAAAGAAAGTGACTTTAATAATTTACAACAACAAGGGTTTGAAGTTGTTTTATTAGACTTGGATAGCAGTGAAAGCATTCACAAAGCTAGCTTACAAATCTCAGAAATGACCCAAGGCAGACTTTATGGTCTATTTAATAATGCAGGTTTTGGTATTTATGGGCCTTTACAAGAAATTAGTCGTGAACAGCTAGAGAAACAGTTTTCTACCAATGTATTTGGCTTACATGAGTTAACTAATAAGCTATTACCACTGATGTTACCCCATAATGAGGGACGTATTGTACAAACCAGTTCAGTGATGGGATTTGTGGCCACTGCTGGACGTGGTGCTTATGCTGCCAGTAAATATGCGGTGGAAGGTTTAAGTGATGCTTTACGTTTAGAATTACATAGCACAGGTATAAAGGTGAGTTTAATTGAGCCAGGACCCATCAAAACATCGTTTTCTAAAAATGTAAATCAAGTAGATGAACAAAATAAAGTGGTAAACCCAAGCATTGCTGCTAAATTTTCATTAACAGCAGATGATGTTATGCCCTATCTAAAACATGCTTTCACCCATCCTAAACCTAAAATTCGTTATCGAATTACTATGATTAGTAAAAGTATGTGGCTAGCTAAACGCTTATTGCCTAGTAGTTGGCTAGATAAGATTTTATTAAAGAAATAATTGCGTAGCTTACAAAGCCGTAAGCTACTTATAGCTATTTCTATATAATTTTAGACAAGGCGAATGACTGAAGACAGTACAACTAGTACGGCAAAGTCATTCAACGACGTATAAAAATATAGAGTAATAGCTATATATTATTTATGCACCTATTGGCAATACAGTTCTACCATATTGCTCATTAAGTACTTCGGCCATGGCTAAATAAATAGCACTTGCACCACAAATAATTCCCTCAAAGCCAGCAATGATTAGAATTGTTTTACTACCAATAATATTACCTATAGCCAATAAAAAGAATAGTACCACTAAACTACCAAACACAAACTGTAATGCTCGATTACCTTGTAATGTACCAAAGAACATAAATAAGGTGAAAATGCCCCATAGCCCTAAGTAAATACCTAAAAAGCTTGCATCTGTTGCAGAAATAGCACCTGATAAGGGTAAATACCAAACACCTACTAATGTTAACCAAAAGCAACCATAGGAAGTAAAAGCTGTGGCACCAAACGTATTACCTTTTTTATATTCCAAAATCCCTGCAATAATTTGCGCAATACCTCCATAGAAAATCCCCATTGCGACGATAGCAGTTACTACTGGAAAAAAGCCAGCATTATGAATATTTAATAACACGGTGGTCATACCAAATCCCATTAAACCAAGTGGTGCTGGATTTGCCAATGTTGCTGTTGTCATCTTTATAAACCTCTTTATTATTTTAAAAATTACTTAGTTTTATAGTGCATCATTATTATTTTTCTCTGCTGATTATAAATATGAAATCTTTTCCTTATAATCACCAATTCAGTTTATTAGATTAAAGTTTTATATGCAATCTTTAATGATTTTAATTAACTAAAAGTAGAGGTTACTGACTATTGAGGAAAATAAAGAAATAAACATGTAAACTCAATCACCCAACAAATTTATATTATTTATTATGGCTAAATAAAAAATACCAGAAGATAACTTCTGGTATTTTTTTATCTATTTAAGTTAGTGAGAAACTGCACCACTGGCGCCTATTCCTGTTTGCGAGCGAATAAACTGTGGTAAGAAACGTGCACGCTCTTGGTGTGCCTGACTAGACTTGTCAGTAACAGAGAAGATCCAAACCCCCATAAAGGCAACAAACATGGAGAATAAAGCAGGATATTCATAAGGGAAGATTGCTTTTTCATGCCCTAAGATTTGCACCCAAACGGTTGGCCCTAAGATCATTAACACAACAGCAGTTGCTAATCCTAAACCACCGCCCCAGAAAGCACCACGAGTGGTTAAGCCTTTCCAGTACATCGATAAAAACAGAATAGGGAAATTACAACTAGCAGCAATGGAGAATGCTAATCCCACCATGAAGGCAATATTTTGCTTCTCAAATAGAATGCCTAATAATACAGCAACGATACCCAACGCTAAGGTAGCAAGACGAGTTACTCGCATTTCAGTTCTTTCACTCACTTTACCATCTTTAAGCACACAAGAATAAAGATCATGAGAAACAGCCGAAGCACCTGCGAGTGCCAAACCTGCAACTACTGCTAAAATAGTGGCAAAGGCAACCGCTGAAATAAAGCCAAGGAACAAGTCACCACCCACAGCATGAGCAAGATGCACAGCGGCCATATTATTACCACCTAACAACTCACCTGTTGGGCTATGGAAAGCTGGGTTACCTGTTACTAAAATAATAGCGCCAAAGCCAATAATAAAAGTTAGGATATAGAAGTAACCAATAAAACCTGTGGCATAAAAAACGCTCTTACGAGCTTCTTTGGCACTACTAACGGTAAAGAATCGCATTAAAATATGCGGCAAGCCTGCTGTACCAAACATTAATGCAAAAGCCAATGAGAATGCAGAAATAGGATCAGGTGCTAATCCACCAGGGAACATAATAGCATTACCTTTTGGATGTAACTCAATAGCTCGATTAAATAAAGTACCTAAATCAAAATTAACTGCTACCAGTACCATAATCGCCATAAAGCTAGCACCAAATAATAACAATACTGCTTTAATAATTTGCACCCATGTGGTTGCTAACATACCGCCAAACAGTACATACAGCACCATTAAGATACCTACTAGTACTACAGCAATATGATAATTTAAGCCGAATAATAACTCGATTAATTTACCTGCACCTACCATTTGTGCAATCAAATAAAGTGCTACTACAATCAACGAACTAAACGCTGACAAGGTACGAATTGCACGTTGTTTTAGACGATAAGAAGCCACATCGGCAAAGGTAAATTTACCTAAGTTACGTAAACGCTCGGCAATCATAAATAAAATTAATGGCCATCCCGCTAAGAAACCAATGGAATAAATCAAGCCATCATAGCCAGAGGTAAAAACCAGTGCGGAAATACCTAAGAATGAAGCTGCTGACATAAAGTCCCCAGCAATTGCGAGACCGTTTTGAAAGCCTGTAATTTTACCCCCCGCGGTATAATGATCAGCTTTTGACGTATTGCGCTTAGCTGCCCATTTAGTAATATACAAGGTTGCTGATACAAAGATTAAAAACATCACAATGGCTGACAAATTGAGTGGTTGTCTCTCAACAGCACCATCAATAGCTCCAGCAGCTTGCACCATCGTTGTACACAGTAGCAGAATACTGATTTGTAATATTCTTGTTATCATTATTTTGTCTCCTGCATATCTTTTAGCGATTCAACGACTTCTTGATTTAAACGATCGAAATCACCATTGGCTTTGTAAACATAGATTCCAGAAAGAGCGATGGCTAATAAAATTAAACCAATCCCCATAGGAATTCCATAAGTAACAGAACCTCCCTCAAAAATAGGTGTTCCAACAAATTTAGGTGCATAAGCTAATAGCAGAATAAATGAACAGTAACTCCCCAACATTATACTAGACAATACCCAAGCAAAAACTGAACGTTGCCGAACCAGTTTTTCAAAGGTAACATTTGACTCAATTTTTTGATAATGCGTCGAAGCATCATCATTGTGAACGACATTTGACATATCTACTTTCCTCATACTTATTATTATTACTATTAACAGTTTTTATTTTTATAATTGCGTCTAAAGTATAGAGAGGAACATTTTGGTTGGTAACTGCTACATTAGTCCAATATTACATAAATAATAATTTTATAATATTGAAACTAAAATAAATTTTATAAACACAGAAATTGACAATTATTGTAGTTTTTTTAGCTAATGGTTAGTTAGCTAAAATTTTAATTTTATTTACAATATTGCCAAAAATATTTATTTGTTTTAACTGGTCTAATATTCTAGATAAGTTCTCTACAACACAATAGGTTCAGGCTCTAATTCTATATCAAACTTTTGCTTAACAATCTCTTGTATTTTTTGAGCAAAAGCCAACACAGCTTTTCCACTAACATTGCCATAATTGACTAATACTAATGCTTGTAGAGGGTAAGTGCCAATATCTCCCTCTTGCAATCCTTTTAAGCCTGCTTTGTCAATAAGCCAACCAGCCGCTAACTTAACCTGCTTAATAGCATAAGGATAAGTGACTAAATCTGGGTATTGTTGTTTCAATTGTTCTGCCTTTTCTAAGCTCACAATAGGGTTTTTAAAGAAACTACCTGCATTACCTAATTGTTTTGGATCTGGCAAACGTTGTTGACGCGTTTTAATAACTATATCACTGACTTGTGCATAGGTTAATTGATCAATCTGTTCAGGTAAATTCTGCTGTAATGCTGCATAACCTATATGTATTGGTGCTTTATAATCTAGCTTTATTTGAACCTTAGTAATAATCCATTGCTCTGGTTGATGTTTGAACAAACTATCCCGATAACTAAAACAACATTGTTCTGTAGTAAAAGTATGTAGCTCACCTGTTAGTCTATTTAACGCCTGTACTGAGTGACAAACATCCTTAAACTCAACACCATAAGCTCCAATATTCTGTACAGGTGCAGCGCCCACTGTGCCATAAATTAAACTTAGATTTTCTATACCACCAAGACCTTGTGCAACAGACCAACGCACCAGTTCATGCCACACAACGCCTGCTGCCACCTCAACAATAGCAACAGAAGCTTGTTGTTCAATGATCTTTATACCTTGGGTTTGTAGCACTAACACCAACCCATTGATATCTTTGGTAAAAACCACATTACTACCGCCACCTATCACTGTTACAGCTTGATTATTGGTTTTTGCCCAAAGCAATGCTTGCGGTAATTCTGTAACGTCTTTTACAACTAATAGATAACGAGCTTTAACATCAATCCCAAACGTATTAAACGGTTTTAAGGAAACATTTTCTGCAATGGCTAAGTTCACAATTGTTCCTGAATGCGTTTAACAATCAAATCACAATTTGCTTCTAGTTGTTCAAACATAGCTTTAAAGTCTTGCATATCACCATAATAAGGATCTACAACTTCTGCTTTTCGTGTGTCAGCATAATTTAAAAACAAATCAACCACTGCTGTTTTTTGTGGCATTTGTTTTAATGCAATGAGATTACTGTTATCCATACCTAAAATCACATCAAAACGAGCAAAATCTTCCGGCTGAATTTGTCTAGCACGTAATCCAGAAATATCATAACCTTTAGCTTTGGCAGTTTGCTGTGCTCTCTTATCTGGAGCCTCACCCTCGTGCCAACCACCTATTCCTGCTGAGTCTACAGTCACCTTATCAGCTAATCCTGCTTGTTTTAATTTTTGGCGAAGAATACCTTCTGCCGAAGGGGAACGACAAATATTCCCCAAACAAACCATTAAAATACGCACTATGCTTGTTCCAATATTTGTCTAATACGTTCTAAATCATCCATCGTATCTACGCCTGCTGGTGGCACTTCTAGCGCATCACCCACATGAATTTTTACGCCATTCCATAACGCGCGTAACTGCTCTAATGACTCACAGCGCTCCAACCAACAAGAGCCCCAATTAACATAATCATGTAAAAAGCCTGCACGATAAGCATACAGACCTATATGACGACGGTAAGGAATGCCATCAGGTAATAATTCTGGATTTTCTAGCATTGCATCTCTAGCCCACGGCATAGGGGCACGACTAAAGGTTAATGCATAACCATGACAATCAGTAACTACCTTTACAAAATTAGGATTAAATAAACCATCTAATTCTTTAATAGGCTCAGATAACGTAGCAATAGCTGCTTCATTAAACAACGCAAGATTTTCAGCCACTTGATTGATAATACTTGCAGGTATTAAAGGTTCATCACCTTGTACATTAACTACAATATCATCATCTGCCAACCCTAACATAGTGGCTACTTCTTCTAAACGATCAGTGCCTGAACGATGATCACCCCGTGTCATTAATACGGGAGCATTAAAAGCCTCACAAGCCTCTTTAATACGTGAATCATCCGTAGCAATATAAACTTGCTTTGCACCACTCTCTATTGCCCGTTCCCATACATGCTGCACCATTGGTTTACCTGCTATTGCTAACAATGGTTTACCTGGTAAACGTGTTGAACCATAGCGTGCAGGGATAACAACAATAAAAGGTGTACTCATTTAGCTAATCGCTCATCAGTCGTTAAGGTACGTGCTTCATCGACGATCATCACAGGAATACCATCACGAATAGGATAGGCAACACCTGCGCCTTTGCTGATAAGTTCTGTTTTGTCTTTGCTAAGTTCCAAAGGTCCTTTACAAATAGGACAAGCCAATATGTCGAGTAAACTTTGATTCATTGTAATAACCTCAATAGTGAGTTACTGGCAAAATTATTTGGCTTATTATAAACAGTTTTAGCCAACAAGCTCGGTAATTTTTTGATCAAACCATTTCACAAAAGCCATAGAGGGCTCTGTTGTTACTTTTAAATACCACCAATGCGGTTGAGCAAAATCTTTACATTTCACCGCATCTTTCTCAGTCATGACAACAGGATATTGATCTGTAAAATTTAAAGTAGTTTTATCGAAAACAGCGTGGTCGTTAAAAGGATGTTCAAATACCTTCCAATCAAATTGCTGTAATGTTTTAAAGAATCGCTGAGGGTTACCAATACCTGCCACTGCATGAACTGATTGTGCTGCTTTAAAATAATCCAGTGACTGTTGCTCACCTGTTAATACATTAATTAACTGGGTAGGCTGTAAATGCATAGCATAACCATCAGCAGTGTCTTGTTCAGCCCCATTATAAATAATGGCATCCACAGACTTTAAACGATTTGCAGGCTCACGTAGTGGCCCCATAGGTAAACAATAACCATTACCTAAACCCCTAGCGGCATCTATCATCACTAATTCTAAATCACGGGCTAACTTATAGTGCTGTAGACCATCATCACATAAAATAATATCTATTTTTTCAGTTGCTAGTAAATGCTTAACTGCATTGGTTCGATTAGGATCAATCACTAAGGGAACTTGAGTCCTTTTAACAATTAATAAAGGCTCATCCCCTGTTTCACTGGCAGATTGGTTTTCTTTAACACGCCATGGAAATTTAGAGGGCTTTGCACCATAACCACGACTAACCACGCCCACCGTTAATCCTTTACTTCTACAGTAATCAATTAACCATAGAATCATCGGTGTCTTACCTGTTCCCCCCACTGTAATATTACCTACTACAATGATAGGAACAGGCGCTCGATAAGCTTCTTTTTTACCTGAAAGATAGTCCTCTCGACGTTTTAGGACCTGCTTAGCATATAATTTCGAAAAGGGGCTAAGCCAATAGAAAGGCTTCCTTTGCCCATACCATGATGCCACTAAGCAATCACTAAAAGACATATTACTGATCAGACTCTACAGTGACTAAACGTAATTTAGAAAAGCCTAATTGCCCTGCTGCCGACATTGCTGTAATAACTGCCTGATATTTGGCATTAGCGTCCGCCGTCACTAACACAGGCAAATCTCTATTACCTTTAGACTCAGCTATCATTGCCTCAGTTAATGCATCTTCTGTTGACTGTAGTAATACACGACCATTCACCGCATATTTGCCGTCATTACTAATGGTAACCTCTAAACGATCTACATTAGCAGAGGTAATTGGATTATGAATACTTGATTCTGGAAGCTCGATAGTTAATTGGTTTTCGCGAGTAAATGTTGTAGTTACTACAAAAAATAACAAAAGCACAAAAATAATATCTATCAACGACGCTAAATTGATGAAAATTTCATCACGGGCAGCTCCATTACCCCGTCCTCTTTTAAATCTCACGTTGATTCGCCTCGAGCTTCTGATGCTTTACTCACTGGTTTACCAGTTTTACGCTTTTTAGTTGGCTTAACATCTGGTGCATAGGTTGTTTCTCTTTGGTTATAACTATCATCAATCGCATCAACTAATCTAGTTACATTTTGCTCCATGGTTACCACTAACTCATCTACTTTACGTAATAAAAAGCGATGAAAAAATACCGAAGGAATCGCCACAATCAAACCTGTGGCAGTGGTTACTAACGCCATAGCAATACCACCAGCTAATTTAGATGAATCTGGTGCACCACCACCTAAAAAAGCACTAAAAATCTCAATAAGACCAAAAATTGTACCTAATAATCCCAATAATGGCGTAATAGCAGCAATTGTACCTAAGGTATTTAAATAGCGCTCTAAATTATGAATAACAAAGCCACCTGCTTCTTCAATGGCTTCCTTCATTTGTTCGCGACCTTTATGAGCAGTTGACAGTCCAGCCGCTAAAATTTGTCCTAGTGGAGAATCATTTCTTAACTCTTCTAAGCGTAAATGATCTATTTGGCCTGATTTAAACCAAGTCCATACTTTACCCATTAATGGTGCAGGTGCTACTTTTGTTGCTCTTAAAACAATCAGTCGCTCAATAATAATGCCCATTGCTACAATAGAGCAAAGGATTAATGGGAACATCATGATCCCACCTGCTTTAACTAATTCCCACACAGTTTTTACGCTCCCTTCTTAAAATAACAACTTTATCACAAGGCTAACCTATAATGATAAACTGATGTCATTGTTTTCGCCAAAAATATTTTGTATCACGCTGCCTTGTAGCAGATTGAAATGTACCTAAGTTAATCTGTAAAGCACCTGCTAATGCTGTATCCTCAACCTTAGCTCCCACTTTTTGATAACGCTCCAGAGTGGCTAAGTTTGGATGATTAAATGGATTTAACCATCCTCTTGAAACAATTATATATTGAGGCTTTGTAGCCGCTAAAAAGTTCCATGATGAACTATTCTTACTACCGTGATGTGGCACTAATAGCCAATTAATCTGCCTGTTATTTTCTGCAAACCAAGCTTGTTCAGCTTTACTTGAAATATCACCTGTTAATAATAACGTTTCACCCTTTGCTTCTACCAATAATACGCAAGATGCATCATTACCCTTTGTTGCTGCTGACCACTGCCATAATGAGAATTTTACCCCATCCCACTGCCAACTATTATTTTGACAAGGGTGAGTCATTAATTCACTCACTAATTTATCTGGCTCACCACTTATTAACTGTTGCACGGTTACACGCTTAGTAATTGCTTGTAGTCCGCCTGCATGATCTGTATCTGCATGAGAAACAACTATTTTATCGAGTAGTTTAACCCCTTGTCGCTGTAGAGAGGGAGTAATAATCCTCTCTCCCAAATTAAAATCACCAAAACTGGGACCTGTATCATATAATAAGCTATGATTTTTAGTTCTCACTAATACGGACAACCCTTGTCCTACATCAAACACTGTTACTTCTGCTTGATCTTCTTTAATATTTACTGTGTTAACAAAAAATAATGGCAAACAAAAAACTATGCCAAATACTCGAAGTAATGCACCTCTTGGTAACAATATTAAAAATACGCCTAAAAAAGCTAATAAAAAAGCCCACCAAGGAGGCATAGGGGCTACCCAAGCAGGTACTACTTCAGCAACAAAAGTCAAAATAATAAACATTAACTTTAAAGTATAACCCGCCAACCAAAGCAATAGTGCGCCTACATAGGGAATACCTATGAGTAAAGTCCCCAATAATGCAAAAGGTACAATAATAAAACTAACAATAGGTACTGCTATTAAATTGGCAATAGGGCTGGTTAAACTAACAGGCAATAGCAAAACCAATAGTACAGGTATTAAACCTATGGTAATTGCCCACTGAATGTTTATAGCACTTAACCACCAATTGTTATAATTCAGTCGCCCTGAAAGCAACAATAATAAGATGGCTACTGCACTAAACGATAGCCAAAAACCAGCTTGTAAACTGGCTAAAGGGTCTGCAATAAGAACAATAGCTAAAGCCATTAAAAACGGTGTGGCTACCCCTAAATGACGAAACCTTAAACGCCATAACAACACGAGTGCCAACATAATACAAGCACGCTGTACAGGTACTTCAAACCCTGCCAATAAACCATAAGCTAAAGCACCTAACATAGCTAAACCACAAGCTATAGGTAACCATGGTAGTCTTTTAGGCCACCACCCTAAACGCACTAAGCCTGCTATAAAAAAATAAAGAAATCCTGCTAATAACGTAATATGCTGCCCCGAAATAACCATTAAATGGACAGTGCCCGTTTCTTGTAATACTTGCCATTGACTTCTAGATAATGCAGAACCATCACCTAATACTAAAGCGATTAATCCTGCTGTTTGGTTAGCAGTATCTTGTGCTAACATTTTTTGACGTAGTTGATAACGCCAGTTAATAATATTGGTGTTTTCTTGTAAACGTTGTGCTTGTTTAACCGTACCTGTTGCACCAATATGCTTGGCTGTTAGCCATGCTTCATAATCGAAAACATACGGGTTAATTGTTCCTCTAGGGTATTTTAATCTTACTTGTAGACGCCAAGACTCCCCAGTAGCTACTTGTTCACCTTTATACCAAGCAAGCCTTATATTGGTAGGTAACTGAATATCTTGTGCTTTGGCATTTTTTAATTGAAAGCGAATAACCTGTTCAGCTTGCTCTGGTAAACCAGCTATAGTGCCCTCTATCCATATTGTTTTGCCATCTAATGCTGGATTTAAACGATCATTAATGGTTTGACTTGCCCCATAACATCCCCATGCAATACCTATTAACAGCATGCCTAGTGGATAAAGTCGCCAAGGTAATAAAGTTAGCCCCACACAAGCCAATATGATACAAGCTGAAAGTGAGGGTAACGCAGGAAAAAAACGAATAGATAACAATCCAATGATAAAAGTTATTAACGCTATCCGCATGTGATTAATTTATATTATCTTCAATAGGTTGTTCTTCATAAAAAAATTCTTCATCACTATCCATATAATCATGTCGAATATTAATAACACATCCTTCTAGTAAAGAAATTGTCACCATTTCATCATTATCATCTTGGAACAATACTTTATTACCATCAGATGCTATAGGCGCTCCCCACACTTTAATAACATCTGCTAAATACATGCCTAATACCACTTGTTTAGTCTGCACAAGACGGTTACGCTGCACTTGATCATATTTTGCACAATATGTTTTCCTAATTTGTGCTGGTGACATACGATAGCGTATTTTGTCTGCAACTGTATCATCTACTACTACAGGTATTTTTTGTAACTCCACACTTCCTTTGCCTTGCTCATAACTCGTTACATCACCCTCGCCCATCATTGTTTCTGCACAGGGTTTATCAGAAAAAATACGTTGCCCCTGAGAGTCCACACAATAGTGAATACTTGCTTCAGCAGTTATTGTGAAACATAGTAAAAATAATAAATAATAGTAAATCCTTTTCATCTTACTTCTTCATTAATAACAAGTTTTATTAATCTATCACAAAACGGTGAAAGTTTTTTAATATTAAATTAACCCAATGGTATAATTTTCTAATTTCCATAGGTATATTGTTAAGTAGCGATTTTAAAGCCTATTTCTTTTTAACCTAAATAGTGAGTAAAAATACACTATGAATATTACAGTCTTTGGTACAGGGTATGTAGGTTTAGTACAAGGAACCGTTTTAGCAGAAATAGGACATGATGTTACTTGTGTAGATGTTGATCCCACTAAAATTGAAAATTTAAAAAAAGGGATTTTACCTATTTTTGAACCTGGCTTAGATAGTTTAGTTAAAACTAATTATCAAGCAGGCCGTTTAAAATTTACCACTGATGCAAAAGAAGCAATAATCAATAAAGAGATATTCTTTATTGCTGTTGGAACCCCTCCAGATGAAGATGGTTCTGCAGACTTACAATATGTATTAGCTGTAGCAAAAACTATTGCTACACATATGACCAATAATAGTATTATTATTAATAAATCTACTGTCCCTGTTGGCACCGCTGATAAAGTGTCAAATTGTATTACAGAGGTTTTAACAAAAACTAATCGAACAAATTTACAATTTACTGTTGCTTCCAATCCCGAATTTCTAAAAGAAGGTTCAGCAGTTAATGATTGCATGAGGCCAGACCGTATTATTATTGGCACGGATAATCTTGAAACTGAAAAAACCTTACGTGAACTTTATGCTCCATTTAACCGTAATCATGAAAAAATTATTGTCATGGATATTCGTAGTGCTGAACTCTGTAAATATGCTGCCAACTGTATGCTTGCTACTAAGATTAGCTTTATGAATGAAGTGGCTAATTTGGCGGAAAAATTAGGCGCTGATATTGAAATGATTCGACGGGGTATTGGTTCAGATCCTCGTATTGGTTATCACTTTATTTATGCTGGTGCAGGTTATGGGGGTTCTTGTTTCCCCAAAGATGTTAAAGCCCTCATTCGTACAGCAAATGAAATAAATTTTGATGCAAAACTATTATCTGCTGTAGAAGAACGTAATAACATACAAAAACATGTTTTATTTGAAAAAATTGATCAACATTTTCAACATAATTTAAAAGATAAAACCTTTGCTATTTGGGGATTAAGCTTTAAACCCAATACTGATGATATGCGAGAGGCATCTAGCCGTAATTTAATGGAAGCTTTATGGCAAGCAGGCGCTAAAGTTAAAGCTTATGACCCTAAAGCAATGCAAGAAACCTATCGTATTTATGGTGACCGTAATGATCTTATACTTTGTCAAACAAAAGAAGATGCCATAGAAAATGCTGATGCTTTAGTTATTGTTACAGAATGGCAAGAATTTAAAGCCCCTAGCTTTGTCACTATCCGTAATACACTAAAACAGGCTGTAATTTTTGATGGTCGCAATCTTTACGCATTAGAGAACATGAAAAAACTAAACATTACTTATTATTCTATAGGTCGCCCAACAGTTAATTCATGAAACTAATTCCTAACCATATCAAAAATAAATTATCGCAAAAGCCTTACTTAAATAAAATAATTAATAATATGGGCTGGCTTTTTTTCGATAAAATTTTCCGTATGGGTGTCGGATTATTTATTGGCGCATGGATGGCACGCTATTTAGGCCCAGAACAACTTGGATTATTAAATTATGTGCTAGCAATTATAAGTTTTTTAGTTGTTATTGCAGGCTTTGGTCTAAACAGCATTACTGTTAAAGAGTTAGTTAATGAACCTAAATTAACTAATATAATTATGGGAAGTACATTTTTTATACAAATAGTGACTTCTGTTCTCGCTTTTTTAATCCTATTACTTTTAACTTTTATTTTATTTACAGATAATACTTCAAAGGTTATTGCAATCGTTATTGGCTTTTCATTGCTCTTTAAAGCTAGTGATGTAATCCGTTATTTCTTTGAGTCTCACACTCAATCTAAATACATTGTATGGTCTGAAAACTGTTCTTTCGTGATTTGTAGTCTATTAAAAATAATTCTAATTCTCTGTAAAGCCTCATTACTTGCTATTGCCAGTATTTTTTTATTAGATGCGTTTATTATCAGTAGTTTAATAGTCTTTGCTTATCTCAGTAGAAAACAACAAATAACTACTTGGAAAATTGATTTAAATTATATTAAAAAAATAATAAAACAGTGTTGGCCTCTTATACTTTCAGGGCTAACCATCATAATTTATATGCGTATCGACCAAGTTATGTTAGCCCAGATGCTAGATTATGAAGCTGTAGGGCTTTATACTGCTGCCACAAAAATTAGTGAAATTTGGTATTTAATTCCAATGATTATCATGTCATCTGTAACACCAACACTAATTAAAGCTAGGGCAGTTAATGAAGAAAACTATTACTCCAAATTAAAACTTATTATTAACATTTTAGTTATTATCTCTATTAGTATTGCTATTATTACTAGCTTTCTTGCACCTTATATTATTTATTTTCTTTATGGCGTCCAATATCAAGCATCTGCAAGTATTTTAATTATCCATATATGGACTGGTGTTTTTGTTAGCTTAGGTGTAGCCTCATCACAATGGTTTGTAATTGAAAATTTACAACTATTATCACTATATAGAACACTTTGTGGCGCCATTGTAAATCTAGTAATGAATTTTCTACTAATTCCTATAATAGGAGGTTTAGGGGCGGCAATATCATCACTTATTGCAATGGCATGCACTGCTCTTATATATGATTTGTTTAATCGTCAAACTAAGATGTTTTTCTATATGAAAATAAGGTCATTTAATCTTTTTCATACCATTAATTTACTTATGAAATATATTAAACAAAAATAACCCACATGGTATATTAACTTGTTAATATACCATGTGAAATATAGAATAATTTCTAAAATTTATAGGAAATACTTTATGAATAAAAATCCAAGTTATTCTTTTAGCAATAATTGGTTTCAGAACAATATAGCAAAATGGTCTGAATTAATTCCACTCTATCAAAACAAAAAAACTTTGTATTTAGAAATAGGCTCATATGAAGGACAAAGTACTTTTTGGATGATGAATAATGTGCTGCGCCATCCAGATTCGAAAGCAGTTTCAATTGACACCTTTGAAGGCAGTATGGAGCACGACTCAGGAACATTTTCTACATTCATGCATAATGCAAATGTTTGGCAATCATCAAGTGCTGAAAAATATATTTTTATAAACTCACAGTCTTCTATTACACCAGTAGATAGATATAAACTAACCATTTTACAAGGAAGTAGTTTAGATATAGATACTAATTATCGAGTATTTTCCATACAACAACAATTTGAAAGTAATTTCGATATAATCTATATTGATGGCTCACATCGCTCACCCGATGTTTTATCTGATGCAATTTTTGCTTTTAAACTATGTAAAGTAGGTGGAATTATTATTTTTGATGACTATAAATGGAAAGCTTATAAAGAAGATTTTAATAATCCTAAACAAGGAATAGATTCTTTTCTAAAAAATTATAGCAATGAGCTTGAAATTATTTATAGTAGCTATCAAATTTGGGTTAAAAAAACGACACCAAAATTAACTGAATATAAAAAACTAGCACCACCAAATCCGTTAATAATTAAGTTAAAACAAATTTTTAGGCTATCATAATTATGGCTAAAAAAATATCTTATGCTTCTTATATTATCCTTTTCATCATCATTTTATTCTTTATGTGGGGACAAACGAAAGATGAGGAAATGCTACCTGTTGTAAAAGAGCAACTTTCCAATATCATTCCCAAAACAAATATTCCTAATGAACAAAATGCTTTTGTTGCTATGGCTGGATTTAATGTACTACATTCTGAAAATATGGTAACAGAAGGTTTAAAGGCCATTCAAAAAGCAATTCATACGACAGAAAAAACGCCATTTGAATACAATATGGGTTTTGAAGCAACAAAAGCACAAGAAATAAGTACACTGTACCAATTACCTTGTGATGCTAACTTTATAAATACACAATGCTTAAATGATATTACTCAACAAGCCCCTTTTATTCGACAATTAATGCAAGAACAAAAAGGTTTTATTAATAATTATTTGTCATTACAAAAATTCTCTGAGTTTGCTCATATCCTACCCGCTAATCTTAATAGCTCTGTACCTTATCAATATATAAGTAGCGTATCACAACTATTAACAGCCAATGCCATTCTAGAAATTAAGTCTGGAAATATAGAAGAAGGAGTCTCTTTCTTAATAAATGACATAAAATTTTATCGTCATATGTTAAATAACAAGCAACGAAATATAGAAGATACAGTTATTTTTATTAATATGCTAAATCAGCATTATTTTGTATTGGATAGATTGGTTCATTCTGGTGTAAATCTTGCCCCTTATTTATCTGATCTAACGACTTTATTAACCCCCCTATCCTCACAAGAAAGAAACTTAGTATGGACATTAGAAAATGAACGAAACTATCAATTAATTGTTCAAACTTCCTTGAGTCATTTTTATTTTTACACTGGCAATAGTGAAATTAGTGGTTGTTATAATGACAGCTGTTCATTTAGTCGTTATTTTTCAAGATTACTTTATAAGTTTAATGGTACGCTAAACGCTGTTTATTTAGATTGGCAACCTGCCATAGATTTTGCAGAAGCAGATTATCCTTTAGATAATAATTTTCTAGAGAAATTACAAATATTGCAAGTGACAGAAAAAAATCATCACACTATAAACACTTATCGATTATATGAGCGTTATGGTTTTTTCTTTTTCAAAAATCATGTTGGTGAGAAACATAAAAATACTATTTACTATGAAGAAGGTTATACCAATATCTTTATAAAAATGTATATTTTGAATAATGCTATAAATCAATTAAATACTGCCATACAAAAAATTTACTAAAATATTTTTTGAAATATAATTGATTAATGGTTAACTGTTATGATTTTAAAATAAAGGTATCATTATCATTTGACTAGTGCAAATAAGCTATTCTTGTTTTTACATAATATGCGATAATTCATATAATTTAATAAACTAACTACCACTAAGGGAGATTTAATGGACATTGGGTTGCGTGAATTGCTAATTATTGTTGGCATCATAGTTATTGCAGCCATTCTGTTCGATGGCTGGCGTCGTATAAGAGGTAGTCGTGGGAAATTAAGGCTTGATCGAAACTTAAGCCCTTATTACGACAATACGGATGACCCTAAATCAAAATCTAAAAATCCTAAATCCTTTTTTTCAGAAACAGAAAATGAAGAGGAGGATGTTCCATTTTTATCAACAAAAGATGAATCAGATTCTAAACCCTCCAAACAAGAACAACAGATTAGCCTAAATCTTACAGATGAAGAAGCTCAATATAATAAGCATAGTCCTAAAACAGAAACAGATAATAAGCCACAACCTATAGAAGAAGTATTAATTATTAATGTAGTATCTCTTGATTCAGAAGGCTTTAAAGGCCCTGCATTATTACAAAATATTTTAGAAAGCGGTCTACGTTTTGGTGAAATGGATATTTTTCATCGTCATGAAAGCATGACGGGCAATGGTGAACGCTATTTTTCTATGGCTAATGGGGTAAAACCTGGTACTTTTGACCTTGATGATATTGATCACTTTTCTACCCGTGCAGTTAGTTTCTTCCTAGGTTTACCTGGCCCCAAACACCCTAAACGTGCATTTGATGTAATGCTAGCCGCTGCTCGTAAATTAAGTAACGAGTTAAATGGTGAATTACACGATGACCAACACAGTGTTATGACAGCCCAAACCATTGAACATTATCGGCAACGTATCGTTGATTTTGAACGCCGTAAACTCAAAAAGAAATATTAAGCCTACTTTTAAGGAGCTGTAACAAATAGCTCCTTTTTCCCCTTTGGTACTACTATGTTGACAAAAGAACAAGCTATCTTACGTATAGAGCAACTTCGTAAAGAACTTAATCATCATAGTTATCAATACTATGTACTTGATAACCCTACTATCCCTGATGCTGAATATGATCGTTTATTTCGTGAGCTACAAGCATTAGAAGAACAATACCCTGAATTAAAAACTACTGACTCACTGACTCAGCGAGTGGGGGGTGAAGCATTACCCCAATTTAATACGGTACAGCATGAAGTCCCTATGCTAAGTCTTGGCAATGCTTTTGCAGAAGATGAATTAAAAAACTTTGATCGACGAGTTAAAGAAGGTTTATCAACTTCTGCTGAAATTGTCTACTGCTGTGAACCTAAATTAGATGGTTTAGCAGTAAGTCTGGTTTACGAAAATGGTATTTTTATAAGGGGTGCCACTCGTGGTGATGGTACTACAGGTGAAGATATTACAGCTAATATCCGTACCATCCGCAATATTCCTTTAAAACTACATGGTTCTGGATGGCCTACTCGACTAGAAGTTAGAGGTGAAGTTTATATGCCTCGAGCAGGTTTTGAAAAACTTAATACCTCAATCTTAGCCAATGAAGGTAAACCTTTTGCTAACCCCCGTAATGCAGCGGCAGGTTCACTTCGCCAATTAGACTCAAAAGTAACTGCTACTAGACCCTTAACCTTCTGTTGTTATGGTTTTATTACAGAAGATAACGAATTAGCTAATACTCAACAGCAAGCATTACTACAATTAAAAGAATGGGGTATCCCCATTAGTCCTGAATTAAAATTAGCCACAGGCTTTACCGAATGCTTTAGCTATTACCAAGATATTGGTCAACGACGGGATAATCTTGGCTATGATATTGATGGTGTAGTGTTTAAAGTTAATCAAATCGAAGATCAACAACAATTAGGTTTTCGTTCTCGTGAGCCACGTTGGGCTATTGCCTATAAATTCCCTGCTCAAGAGGAAATCACTGAACTATTAGATGTTGAATTCCAAGTTGGTCGTACAGGTGCTGTAACCCCTGTTGCTAGATTAAAACCTGTGCATGTTGGCGGTGTTATTGTTTCTAACGCTACCTTGCATAATATGGATGAAGTAACTCGACTAGGCTTAATGATTGGTGATTCTGTAATTATCCGTCGTGCAGGTGATGTTATTCCACAAATTACCAGTGTTGTATTAGAACGTCGTCCTAGTGATGCCAAACCTGTACAAATTCCTGAACATTGCCCAGTTTGTGGTTCAATGGTTGAACGTACGCAACTTATAAAGCGTAGTAAAGGACAAGAGCACATTTCAGAAGGTGCTATTTATCGCTGTACGGGTAGGCTATCCTGCCCTGCTCAAGTTAAACAATCTATTATTCATTTTGTTTCTCGTAAAGCTTTGGATATCGATGGTTTAGGCGACAAAATCGTTGAGCAATTAGTTGATAATCAATTGATAAGTTCGCCTGCCGATTTATATCAGCTTACTTTTGAACAAGTCATTGAACTGGAAGGTTTTGCAGATACTTCTAGTAAAAATCTATTAGCCGCTATTAATAATAGTAGAAAACCTGACTTAGCAAGATTTATCTATGCCTTAGGTATTCCCAATGTAGGCGAAAGTACCGCCAAATTATTAGCTCGCTCTTTTGGCTCACTAACGCGTATTAAACAGGCTTATCCTGAAATACTTACTTCACTACCTGATGTTGGTTTAGAAGTGGCTTATGAAATTAATAACTTCTTTGCAGAAGACCATAATCAACAAACACTACAGCAATTATTAAATTATATTGAATTACAAAATGAAGGTGATATTGCTGAAAATTTAACAGCCAGTTTTACACTCGCAGACTTACTAAAAACGTTAAATATATCTTTTATTGCGGATACTACTGCGGAACGTTTAACAAAACGTTTCAATACCCTTGAAGCGATTATAAAGGCTGATAAAATTGATCTATCTGTAGTAGACAAACTATCAGAACGTGCAGCGAATAGTTTACTGGATTATTTTAAACAACCTCAAAATGCAGATAAAGCAAGGGCTATAGAAACTCAGTTAAAAGATTTTGGTATGCATTGGCAAAGTGAACAAAAGCAAACCAAGCAGAATTTGCCTCTTGCAGGTCAAAGTTGGGTACTAACAGGCACACTGCAAACCATGAAGCGTGATGCAGCCAAACTGTATTTAGAGCAACTAGGCGCGAAAATAGCAGGCAGTGTTTCAGCAAAAACATCCGTAGTCGTAGCTGGAGCTGATGCTGGTTCTAAACTCACGAAAGCTAACGAGTTAGGCGTTGCTGTTTGGGATGAAGAAGCATTAACTAATTTATTGAAAGAAAACGGGATAACATTGTGACAGTTGATGAAACAAAACCTAAAAAGGGCGCTAGGCTAGCAAATAAACGTCGTATTATTACTATCCTAATTCTTTTGCTATGTTCTTTTATTTTTGTGGCTTGGCAAGAAGCACCTAAGCTTACTATTCACAATACTTCCAATGAGCCACTACTTTATATGGTAAAAGTAAATGGTAATGAATCATCTGTGGGAAGCATCCCTGCTAATACAGAATTTACAATCAACTTACCTTTTATTAAAGGTAGAAATGCTGCCATTTATTTTCAAGCCAAAACAAGCGATAAAGTAATCAGCTCTTTAGCACGTACGGGTTACTTAGGTGGCATTAACTTTTACATTCAACCCGATTTTAATATCAGCATGGAACCCACGCCAATAGGCTTTGCTACAGAAAAACAAGAAGCAGATGAAACTATTATCAAGTAATTTTTACTTTGCTTGATTAATTTAATAGTTTCTGTTTCTTAAGAAAACTTAAAAAGTCTTGTTGTTGTTTAACTGTTGCAATTCTTAAGTAATCAGTTGGCCACTGCCCTTGTTTAAATTGCTCATAGGCTGCTGGGTTATAGCGAGGAAAATCTTTATTCATCGCCTGTAGCCAATAAGCAGCCTTTTGGCTTGCTTCATAACCATTAGCATTAAGTGCTAAAGCATAAAGTAATTTTAATAAACCACTTCTTTGCTTTTTAGGAAATGATCGTACTTTCACACGCGATATTAAACGCTTTAGAAAAGATGGCCGAAGAATACTGGTTACAATTTCTTTACTTTTCTCAGGGTAATTTTCTTGATAAGCATATCCATATTTTTCAAAGAAATACTGGCCCATTTGATGGAAAAACTCTTTTTTGCTCCAATAATGATAAATAATATTATGTTCCACTAATGTTCTTTGCTTATCAAAACTAATAGCCAAGCAAAACTGCTCTAATACTCGACATGCTGGATCTTTTGGCCACAGCTCATCAATGAGCTCAATAGCCTTTTCGATTAACTGGCTATCCTCTGCAAATAAACCTACTACACCAGAGTTAATAAGTTTTAGTGATGTATCCAGTTGTGGATAGGTTTTTATTAGATATTCATTAACCTTACCAATTAATTTATCATGTATACATCTAGCCCAATTACCCTCAATGCGATCAACTAAAACCTCTCCCTTATTAAATAGAGTAAATAACTGATTTGTGTCTTCTTTTAGAATAGTATCTGTATCTAAAAATACAGTACGCTCAGCATATGGTAAAGCCATTAAAATACCTACTGCCTTACGGCGATAATGATAATCCGTAATGCCTAACCAATCATTTAATATTTGATCATTAAGTGGCAAAATTTCTACAGGCCATCCATCATAATCTGCTGGCCTATCTGTCATTATTCGAATAGTAAAATTTGGTTGTTTAGTATGCCGTAAAATACTTAGGATACTTAATTTTGTTTCAATCTGATAATTCAGATTATCCCCATACACAATATACAATACTTGATTTATTACTTTATTTGGTATGACCCCAGAATAATTATTCAATACCATTATTATTTCATCCCTGCTATTTGTTTAAGTTAGTAAAACAAAACATCATTAAGGAATTATTAAAGAATAATATTTTCTAACAGCAAATAATATCTTTATAATTAATAACATATCCCCTAAATTATGATTATTAATCAATATTAATTGATAATTATTTTATAAAAAATGGAAATTATTTTTGTTCGTGTTTTGTATGTATTTTGTGACAAAAATTTAAAAACAGAAATTTTAATTTTTAGAGAGTTAAATGTTTTCAATCGAAATGAAAAATCAAGGACTTATTGTTGAATGTAATGTTTAATTAGCTGGTTCTAAACTCATGCCTTCAGAAGTGACCCTTAGCACTTTACCATTAGGCTCCCAATCACCCAATACTATTCTTTTTGCATGCTGTTGGTTTGCTATCAATTGATGAATAGCTGGTCGATGGGTATGTCCATGAACCAATAGTTGTACCTTATATTTTTCTAATAACTTAACAACTTCTTCTGGAGTAACATCCATAATATCAGCTGATTTAATCCCTTTCTTCATTTTACTTTCTGCACGTAGTTTTGCAGCTAATTGTTTTCTTTTTTTAAGGGATAATAACCGCAATAGGAATAAAATAAGCGGGTTTCGATAAAAACGCCGTTTTTTCTGATAGTCAATGTCTTTAGTACAAAGAATATCGCCATGTGAAAGTAATACAGGTGTACCATAAAAAGAAGTTAATGTTGGATCTTTCAGTAATGTACAACCTGCTAATTTACAAAAGGTTTTACCAATTGCAAAATCTCGATTACCGTGCATCAAATAGATTTTAATGCCCTGCTCAGTTAATTTTTTTAGTTGACGGGCAATAGTATGTTCAAACTCTCCCATAGCATCATCACCTATCCATACATGAAAAAAATCACCTAAGATGTATAATGCTTCACAATCCTTTGTTTTATTGTGCAAAAAAGACAAGAACGCCTCAGTAATATCTGGGCGTTCTTCATTTAAATGTAAATCAGCGATCAGTAAAATGCTCATTTACTTGCTTAGTCTGCTACAACCTCTGCTTTCTCGATGATTACATCTTCTACAGGAACATCTTGATGACCTGCTTTCGATGTTGTTGCAACATCACGAATCTTATCTACTACATCCATACCATCTACTACTTCACCAAACACAGCATAACCCCAACCTTGTGCTGTAGGAGCAGTATGGTCTAAGAACGTATTATCTTTTACATTAATAAAAAATTGTGCGCTAGCTGAATGAGGGTCCATAGTACGAGCCATAGCAATAGTGCCACGCTTGTTAGAAAGACCATTATTAGCTTCATTCTTAATAGGTGCATTGGTTTCTTTCTGGCTCATTCCTGGCTCAAAACCACCGCCTTGAATCATAAAATTATTAATTACACGGTGAAAAATAGTGCCATTATAATGACCATCTTTTACATATTTTTCAAAATTAGCAGTGGTTTCTGGAGCTTTCTCAACATCAAGTTTTAATGTTATTACGCCATGGTTTGTATGTAATTTAATCATAGTCAATTAGTCTTATAAAATGTCAATAGAAGTTTTTAAGAATACCATTAAATATCTTTTACGCATAATTAAATGCATTAAAATATAGTAACATAAGTTAAAATTTCTAATTAGATTAACTCATCATTACTTTTGTATCTATTGTTATCGTATTAGCTACAGCACAACGAGGAATAGGTATCAACAGCATAACTAATAAAATAATAATAGTTTTATATTTTTTACCCATGTTATATCCCTTTACCTTAAATAATCCTACTGTTGAGAGTTTATCACTTGCTCAATATAGCTCACAATTTCAGCCACAGTATTAGTAAAAACACCAGCCTCTCCTGCCACATGAGCTTTATACCAAGCCTCATATCCTTCTAAATAGTCACTATCAACTTCTTCATTAGCAATCTTTGTTGTTAAACTTCGCTCTAATGTTTCTACAGAAACAGGTGCATGTCCGATCTTATCTGTAAAACCTGTTGGACTATTTGGATTAGCAATTTTAACATCACGGATAGTAATGTGATAAATAGGCAATTGATCGCTACCAAGCTCAATCTTATTGATAACCACTGTAGAGTTTTCCTCTTCCTCCCGCTGTTGATATAACCAAACCTCTCCTACCACATACTTATCCATCAAAAACTCCTTATCACATAAAATGAAAATTATAGTCTTACTTAGCGAAAAGAATACTACTTATTGCACCGTATAACCACCATCTACTAGTAAACCAGTACCTACTATAAAACTAACATCATTTGATGCTAAAAATATTACAACCTTTGCAATTTCCTCTGATTTAGCTAAACATCCTATTGAATGTCGCTTAATTAAATCTAGTTTTACTTCTGGTATCATATAATCCAAAATATGGCTGCTCACATATCTCGAATATACTGTATTAATGCGTATACCTTTTGCAACATAAGTAACACCTAAGCTATCTTATCTTTTAATCTCATTGAATTTACTCCTGATTATTTTCATAGAAACTAAAATATCTAATTAAGCCTAAACAAAACTTTATAAGATATTAATTTATAAATAATGAAAGGATAAATGAGTTACTGTTGTATAATAAACACGATTAATTTTTTACTATAAATGAGCAGTTTAATGTCTGATACATCCACTATCCATTTAATCAAAAAATATGCTAACCGTCGCTTATATGACAGCCATACAAGCACGCATATTACATTACAAGATATTCGTAACTATGTAATTGAAGAGATTCCTTTCCAAGTAGTAGAAGCAAAATCAGGAGAAGATATAACAAGAAGTATCTTACTCCAAATTATTCAAGATGCAGAAACTGATGGTGATCCTATTTTTTCTAGTCAGGCACTAAAAAATATTATTCGTTTTTATGGCCCTTTCCAAGGCATGCTGGGTAGCTACCTCGAAAAAACATTAGAATCCGTTATGGAAATTCAGAAACAATCAGGAATGCCGTCCACGGAAGCTTGGACAGATTTTATGTCTAGCCAAATGCCTGTTATGCAGAAAGTAATGCAAGAATATTTAGAGCGTACCAAACAACTTTATATGAATACCCAAAATATGTTTGGTCTATTCCCTAACTTCCCTACCCCATTTAATCAAAGCAAAAAAAAGGAGGAGAATTAATATTCTCCCCCTTGTTATTTCTAACAGCTAATTAGCTTGCTTTACGGCTGGTCGCTGCTTTAGTTGCTTTATCAGCTGCTACTGTTGCCGCATTGATATTGTTTTCTGTCATTTCAGCTACTTTTTTAGCTGCTTTTTGTAAGCTTTCATAAGCTGTACCAGCACCTTCTAAAGCTGATTTTAATACAGAAACCACAGGTTCAGAACCAGCAGGTGCATTTTTTACAATGTTTTCAACAAGCTCTTGAACTTGTTTACCACCTTGACTTACTTGATTTTCAGTTAATTTACTGATACTAGCTTGAGTTTTAGAAATTAAATCATATACTTGACGATTGAACTCTAAAATACGCTCAGCTTGTGCAGCAGGTTGTGATAAAGAAGCTTGTAAGCTAGCAAATGATTGTGGGTCACGTACAGTTAATAGCTTACGGAAATTATCAAAGCTTTCTTCAGAAGAAGCTTTTAATGTTTTTAATTGAAGTTGTGTTAATTGCTCAACACCTTCAAATACTTTATCACTTAATTCTTTTAATAGATCAAGGTTTTTAGCTTGAATATCTTGTAACTTATCAGTATTAAACGTTGCCATGATTAAACTCTCCGAAATTTTATATTAATTAGACATTACAATTTATATATTGGTACATCTACAACTTTTCTTAACAGATGTACATATTTTTAGCTAATTAAAATATTTTTGCAAGTATTATTTTTGCACTGCACAATAGAATTTAATACAATATATTATCTAATACTATTTGTTTTTGATTTTTTTATAAAAATGCTATATTAACCTGAATTAGTAAGATATTAAGTTAATGGTATTTTATCAAAAAGTCCATATTTTGCCACCTCACAATGGGAGATTTTAGTATGAGCCAAGATGATTATATTGCAAAGCAAGAAAGGGCAATATCCTCTATTACCTCATTACTGACTGGTTTACGTAAGCTCAGCTTATTACATATAGATATTAATCAAGAATCCATTAGCAAGTGGCAAGAAGATAATATTACGCCTATTCAGAAAGATATTTTAAAAGTACCAACATTAGAAGACTGGCGAGAATACTTAGCAGATATCCCCCAAAGACTCACGCTATATTGGGACACATTACGCCAACGCGGTGATAATACTCTGACCTATCAAGCAGAAGACCGTCCTTTACTATTAAAATTCGATTATGAAGTATTAATTAATGGTAGAGATTTACCTGAACCCTGCAACTATTCATTATTAGAAATCAAACCACTACCAGGTCAAGTTATTAATAAAAAATTACAACCTATTGTGGTTGTTGATCCAAGAGGTGGTCATGGTGCAGGTATTGGTGGTTTTAAAGAAGACTCTGAAATTGGTGAAAGTTTAAGGGCAGGTCATCCTACTTACTTTATTTCTTTTAGCTATAGTCCAGTAAAAGGACAAACATTAGAAACAATTACTAAAGCGCAGGCTGTTTTTATCGAAGAAGTGATTAGACGCCATCCAAAACATGACAAACCTATTATCATTGGTAACTGTCAGGCTGGTTGGGCAATCATGTTATTAGCCTCTGAACGTCCTGAGCTACCTGGCGGTATCATTATTAATGGTGCACCTCTTGCCTACTGGTCTGGTGTAACAGGCCGTAATCCTATGCGTTATGCTGGTGGATTAATGGGCGGTGCTTGGGGAACTAGATTGGCTAGTGACTTAGGTAATGGTCGATTTGATGGCACATGGTTGGTTACCAATTTTGAGAACCTAAATCCAGCTAATACTTTCTGGGGTAAATACTACAATCTTTACTCTAAAGTAGATACAGAACCTTCTCGCTTCTTAGATTTTGAACAATGGTGGGGTAATCCTGTACTTTATAATAGTGAAGAAATTGAAGCGATTGTTGATGAGTTATTTATCGGTAACCGTTTAACCAATTCGGGTTTAGGTGGACAAAATAAAATTTTCCGCAACATTGAATCACCCATCATTGTTTTCTGCTCATCAGGTGACAACATTACCCCACCACAACAAGCATTAAACTGGATTATTGATGTTTATCCAAATGATCTTGATTTAAAGAAAGCAGGTAAAACCATTATCTACTTACAACATCATAGCATTGGTCATCTTGGTATTTTTGTGTCTGGCACAGTGGCACGCCGTGAACATCGACAACTTATTGCGTCTCTAGATGCAGTAAAAGCATTACCACCTGGACTCTTTGAAATGATCATTAAAGATGTTAAAGATAAACAAGGTAATGTAATAGACCATCAGGTTATCTTCGAAACACGTAGTATTAAAGATTTAGAAACAGGCGATACCGATGGTAGAGAAGATGAAAAAGTATTCTCACTGGTAAGCCGCATCTCTGAAACTAACAGTAACCTTTATGAATGGCTCATTCGTCCAATGATGCGACTCTTCATCAGTGAACCTGAGGCTCAATATCTAAGAGATGCTAATCCTTTCCATGTCAACCAAGTAGCATGGAGCAGTATTAATCCAATGACGTGGTGGTTGCCTGGTGCGGCTGAACTAGTAAAAGCTAATCGCCGCCCTGTACGTGCAGATAATCCTTTATTAGCATGGCAAGAAGCACTTTCTAACAATATTACTAATGTATTAGATGTTTATCGTGATACCCGCGACTCTACTCAAGAAATGTGCTTCTACAGCGTCTATGGCATGTTAAATGCCTTAACTAACTCGCAAGCCAATTATTTGGAACAGAGTACTGTCAACCAGAGCAAAGAACTCACTCATCGTCTTGAAAACTCACTAACTCAAGGTGATGTTCAAGATGCTACTATACGTATTTTACTATTACTTGCCAATGAAGCGGGCATGGTTGATCGTGACTTCCTTGCTGGATTTGTGCAACACTACCGTGAGACTAAAAACTATAACTCATTAACAGATAGAAAGGCATTAAGAGAAATTATTAATCTACAAAGCTTACTGGTATTTACACAACCTGAGGAAAGCCTAAATACTTTAACAAACTTACTACCTTCGCTAGAGGTACGTAAAGAAGTGTTAGAAAGTGTCGCAATATCTGAACCCGCACTTATTCAAACTAACGATAAAACACAAGCATTGTGGTTAAAGATTAATGATATTTTATTAGGTGAAGCTGCTAAATCTGTGCCAGCTATAAAAAAAGTAGCTCCTGTGAAAAAAGCTGTTGCACCTGCTAAAAATAAAGTAACCCCTTCTGCTAAACAAACAGTTACCAAACCAGCAACCGCTCAAAAAGCCAAACCCAAAGTAACTAAAAAACCTGTTGCAGACACAGTTTCCAGCAAAATCACAAAGCCCAAAACTGCTACTAAAGTCGCTAAAAAAGCAACAAAAGCTAATAATTCTATAAAAAAAAATAACTTGTAATAAATAGCCATAAAAAGGAGATGAAATGTACTTTCATCTCCTTTTGTTTTCTTATACAATAAGAAGATCGTTTAAATTCTTAAACACAGTGTGTTACACGAGTTTTGGTAGTTTTTTTATTATCCCAGATCAACAATACATTAAGTAAATAAATTACCATCCGATCATCATCATTAGATCAATAATAGTTTACCGTGATTGTGTTTAGCTATAGCTATAAAAAGTAATAACTATGTCAACCACAATAATAAGGGTAAATTATGAGCAAAAAAATAGCATTAGTAACTGGCGGTATGGGTGGTATTGGTACTAGCATTTGCCAACGTCTTTATAAAGATGGGTTTAGAGTTATCGTTGGATGCTCTGTAAACTCTACTAAGAAAGAAGAATGGTTAGCCAAGCAAAAATCTCAAGGTTTTGAATTCGAGGTGCTTGCTTTTGATGTTAGCGACTGGAACTCCGTAACTTCGGCATTTGAAAGTGCTAAAGAACAAATAGAAAGTATTGATGTATTAGTAAATAATGCAGGGATTACTCGCGATGGTACCTTCAAAAAGTTAACACCTGAAAAATGGTATGCGGTTATCAACACTAACTTGAATAGTGCATTTAATGTAACTAAACAAGTGATTGATGGCATGTTAGAGAAAGGCTGGGGACGTGTTATTAATATTTCCTCAATTAATGGTCAACGTGGTCAATTTGGTCAAACTAACTACTCCGCAGCCAAAGCAGGTCTACATGGTTTTACCATGGCTCTAGCAAAAGAAGTAGCGAGTAAAGGAGTGACTGTAAATACTATTTCTCCAGGCTATATTAAAACTGAAATGACAGCGGCTATGCGTCCAGAGGTTTTAGAATCAATCGTCGCTGGTTCCCCTGTAGGTCGTTTAGGTAATCCAGAGGAAATTGCTGCGATGGTATCATTCCTAGCATCAGATGATGGTGCTTATTGTACAGGCGCAGACTTCTCTGTAAATGGCGGAATGAATATGCAATAATGGCTGTTGCGATTCTTACTAACAACAAATTTTAATTAAAATGTATTTATCTAAAATAGGAAATCAATATGTCTAAAGATGTTGTGATTGTGGCGGCCACACGTACACCTATAGGAAGCTTTCAAGGCTCTTTAAAAGATGTTTCTGCTGTAGATTTGGGTGTTACTGTTATTAAATCTCTTCTCGAAAAAACTAAAGTAGCACCTGAACAAGTATGTGAGGTTATTTTAGGACAAATTCTTACCGCTGGTTGTGGACAAAATACAGCCCGTCAAGCATCTATCAAAGCTGGTATACCTTACACTACGCCAGCGATGACAATTAATAAAGTATGTGGCTCAGGACTTAAAACTGTTCACCTTGCCACCCAAGCTATCCGTTGTGGTGATGCTGAAATTATTATTGCGGGTGGTATGGAGAATATGAGTCTGGCCCCTTATCTTGTAACAGGCTTACGTAATGGCCTAAGAATGGGACCTGGTAAAACCATTGATACAATGATTCAAGATGGTTTATGGGATGCATTCAATGACTACCATATGGGTATTACTGCCGAAAACTTAGCAGAAAAATACAACATTAGCCGTCAAGAACAAGATGAATTCTCGTTAGCATCACAACAAAAAGCCGTTGCTGCAGTTGCTGCTGGTAAATTTAAAGATGAAATCACACCTGTGCATATTCCACAACGTAGAGGTGATGCTGTTGTTTTTGACACAGATGAACAACCTCGTGCTAGCGCTACAATCGAAATATTGACTCGCTTAAAACCAGCCTTCAAACGTGATGGCGGTACAGTAACAGCTGGTAATTCATCAACACTGAATGATGGTGCAGCAGCAGTAATGTTAATGACAGAAGACAAAGCCAAAGAACTAGGTTTACCTATATTAGCTAAAGTCACCTCTTATGCAAGTGCGGGTGTTGATCCTGCTATTATGGGAATCGGCCCAGCAGAAGCAACTAAAAAATGTTTAGCTAAAGCAGGTTGGAAAGCCGAAGACCTTGACGTTGTCGAAGCTAATGAAGCTTTTGCTGCTCAAGCCATTGCTGTAAACAAAGAATTAGGTTGGGATACTAGCAAAATCAATGTTAATGGTGGTGCAATTGCACTGGGTCACCCAATTGGCGCTTCTGGCTGTCGTGTACTGGTTTCTTTACTTCACGAAATGCAACGCAGCAATAAAAAGAAAGGTTTAGCTACCCTTTGTATCGGTGGCGGTATGGGTGTAGCTATCGCTGTTGAACGTTAATCTACCCAATTAATTCAGGAATATTCTGCTACAAGGATGTAGCATTTTCTACATACACAAAATAAAAGAGTATATTTTATGGCAACACAAGATACACTTGCTACTTATTGGTCAGTTCAAACTCCCTTTGTAACAACTATTGCCATAGAGCAATTACGCTTGTGGGCCACAACATCATCATGGTTTAAAGAATGTGATACTAGCCATTGGTTTGAAGTAGACCAAACTAAATTAGAACAACTACAAAATGATTATCAAGTAGAATGCGTGGATTTAGGCAATCAACTACTGAGTTTACAACCTTTCAATTTTACAGATAGACGATTTAACTCAGAAAATTGGAATACACCTCTTTTTGGTTCTGTTGCTGCTTTCTACCTATTAAATAGCAAATTTATGTTATCACTGGTAAATTTACTTAACATTGATGACAAAAAAGCTGCAGAACGAATGACATTTTTAGTTGAACAAACAGTCGCTGCCTCTGCTCCCAGTAATTTCTTTTATACTAATCCTGATGCATTAGAGAAAGCGATACAAACCAATGGCGGCAGTTTAGTTTCAGGTTTAATGAACCTACAACAAGATATGGTAGAGGGTAAGCTACGCCAATGTGATAAAGGTGATTTCGAAGTAGGTGTTAATCTAGCAACTACAGCTGGAGAAGTTGTTTTCCAAAATGAGTTTTTTCAGCTTATTCAATATGCACCAAAAACCCGAACACAATATGAAATACCCATATTAATTGTACCTCCTGCCATTAATAAATTTTATATTCTTGATTTACAACCCCATAACTCTTTTATCAAACATCTAGTGGAACAAGGGCATAGAGTTTTCTTAATATCATGGCGTAATCCTGATAACTCTATGGCCAACAAAACATGGGAAGATTATTTGCAAGATGGCGTGATTACGGCTATGCGTGTAACAAGAGCTATTTCAGGTGTACATGACCTTAATATGTTAGGCTTCTGTATAGGTGGCACGTTACTAAGCTGTGCACTTTCCGTACTAATTGGCCGTGGTGATTCACAACCTAACTCATTAACTTTATTTACTTGCTTCCTTGACTATGAAGACACAGGGCCAATTAATGTTTATGTAGATGAAGCACTTGTAGATTACCAAGAAAACACCATTGGAGGCAAAAATGGCTCTGTTGGGCTTTTCCGTGGTGAAGACATGTGTAATACCTTCTCTATTCTTCGTCCAGATGAACTTTGGTGGAATTATACTACTAGCAAATATTTAAAAGGTGAAAAGCCCAGAACCTTTGATATTCTTTATTGGAATAATGACAGCACTAATATGCCTGGCCCAATGTATTGCTGGTACCTACGCCATACCTATTTACAAAATGATTTAAAATCTGGTGAATTAAAATGTAAAGGTATACCTGTAGATTTTACAGTTATTAAAGCACCAACCTATCTTTATGGTTCAGAAAAAGATCATATTGTTCCTTGGAAAAGTGCTTATGCTACTACTAAGCTACTATCAGGCCCTATACGTTTTGTATTAGGTGCATCAGGTCATGTGGCTGGTGTTATTAATCCTCCTGCCGATAATAAACGTAATTATTGGACAAACGATACACTCACCAAAAACCCTGATGATTGGTTAAAAAAAGCAGAAAGGCATGAAGGGAGCTGGTGGCCAGATTGGTTTGCTTGGATTAATCAACATGCGGGTAAAAAGACAGCGGCCACCAAAGTACTTGGCTCACCGGAGTACCCATCAATAGAAATGGCGCCTGGCTCATATGTTAAAAGCTAATCCTTAGTATATTCTTTAAAAAGGCTCTAAAGTTAGAGCCTTTTTTATTTATTCATAGCCAACTATCCTACTATCATAGATAATTACTACTTTAAATTAGCATACTATTTATTAATATGAGTAAAGTACTTACTACGCCTTTTGCAACACTTAAATTAGACCGTTACCCTACGGACAGCCATCCCTCTTTACAAGCTTTTGATGCTGCTGATGAATACTTACTCAATGAACTAGCTGCTCTTAATCCTACAAAAAATAGTAAAATACTTGTCTTAAATGATAGCTTTGGCAGCCTTGCATGTAGCTTAGCTAACCAATTTTCTATCAATAGTTATAGCGACTCTTATCTAGCTGAATTAGCACTTTATAATAACCTTGTTCAAAATAATATCCCTTTATCTACAATCAACTTTATACCTAGTACAGAATTATTGTTAGAACAATATGATGTGGTGCTTATTAAAATACCTAAAACACTCGCATTATTAGAAGAGCAATTAATCCAACTGCAACCACATATTACAACTAATACTCTAATACTAGCTGGAGCAATGATAAAACACTTATCAAAAACAGCTAACGAATTATTAGAAAAATATATTGGTTCTGTACAGGCCTCATTAGCTATAAAAAAAGCACGACTATTAAGAGTCACACCCACTCATAAAAAGTTAATAAAATCACCCTACCCCAGTTGCTACAAAGTTAAAGAATTAAACTTAACACTTATAAATCATGCTAATGTATTTTGTCGTGAAGGACTGGATATTGGTACAAGAGTATTAATGCCATATCTAACTTACCAACCACACTTGATTAACGTAGCAGACTTAGGTTGTGGTAATGGAATATTGGGTATTATCTTTGCACTTAATAATCCCCAAGCTGAACTTATGTTAGTTGATGAATCCTATATGGCTATTGCTTCTGCCAAAGAGAACTGGCAACAAGCATTACCTAATCGTTCAGCAACTATCAAAGTAGCTGACGGCTTATTAAACCAAGCTAAAAACTCTTTAGATTGTATACTTTGTAATCCACCCTTTCACCAACAACAGGTAATTGGTGACTTTATCGCTAAAAGAATGTTTAAACAGGCTAGAGATTGCCTTAAACCGCAAGGAGAGTTATGGATTGTTGCCAATAGACATTTAAATTACTATCAACTACTAAAAAAACTATTTACACAGGTTACAACTATTACTCAGACCAATAAATTTATAGTGTTAAAAGCTATAAAATAAATTAAGAGATCAAAAGATCTCTTAATCTTATATTACTTATAACTCAGTATATTATTAATAAGCATTTGAAACTTCTATTAAAAATATTAAAGACTACTGCATCCTTGAGTCCAGACATCTATACCATTAATATTAGCAGTTTTTGTACCTGACTGATCAACAGTCATTCTGCCTCCAGAATATTTCCCTAATCTTCCATTAGCACTAACAGTTGCAGTTATTGTATAAGTTGTTGTGTCTTTTACAACATCTATATCAAAATCTGCATTACCAGATGAGCTACCATCAATAGGAATTGTTGTAATAGGAAAAGCATTACTATCACTATTATCATAAGAACCATACTTAATATAATACTGATTCATTAATGCATCAGCTTGCATTAAGCCAGCCTTACCATTATCACAAGCAGCTCTAATCGTATAATTAGTATACATGGGGTAGGCAATAGCAGATATAATTCCCAAAATAGCCATAACAATAAGTAACTCTATTAAAGAAAACCCTTTGGTTTGTTTCATATCTAACTCCATACACCTACCAATACTTATTTAAGAAAGGACCTTAAATATCAAGGTCCTCTCCCCACACATTATATCTCAGGATCGAATAAATCCGTCCAACTCATTTTCTTAAATACAGATGCTTTATCATCTTCATACTCTTTCCATTGGAATGGCTGACCCTCTTTATTTCCTGATGTCAGGTCTTCATAGTTCCATACTGGGGTACACCAATTGCCTTCACAATAAGTATTAACACCGGGTGGAATACCTATAATAACACTACCCCTAAATAAAGAATCACCAAAATAGGATTCTCCTGTTACTAGGTTAAAACCATAAGCACGTTGCCATCCACTCGCTAATCGGCAGGTACGGCCAGTGTTAGAGTTAGGCACATAGGTATTAAAGAAAACACTCGCTTCTTCTCTACCCGAGTTAGTAATATTACGAGCAGCTGACAAGCTAGAAACCATTTTTTCTCCCAAGCCGTTGCCAGTCATACCACTAGGATCCGCTGCACCAAAACTAACATAGAAGCCATGTTCTGTGAAAGCTGTTTCAGTAGCAATGGTTTTTCCTTCATCTTTAATAGTCTCTGATGTTACTTCTACCATTGATGCCTCAGTCAGTGCTGTATTATCCCCATCAGTCGGCGTAACATTAAAACGGAATGAATAGAATTTGTCTTTGTTATAAGTCACTAATGGATGACCAAGATAGCCCGTTCCTATATTAACTGAGTATTTACCCTTGTTTGCTGAATCCACAAACTCATAAACAGCAGGTGGCATATAGATACGTTGCGCTTGTGCCTTATCTCCGGAAGCTCCTACTCTAGCAATAACTCCATTCTCTCCAACAGGTTTTATAACTCCATTAGCAATATTGAAGCGCCATAGTTGTCCACCCATATCACCCACAAAGATGTCGGTAATTAATTTGTTTCCTTCTCCATCTATTTCCCTTTCCATTGTAGTAACAGGACTAGGTATACTATATTTCATATTACCATAGGTGCTTTGGTCTGCTTTCCAAATTAAACCACCTGTAACAGCATCTAGTATATAGATTTCATTACCCATATTATCTGCTGTTCTCTCTGTTACTTCATCTTGTTGTGAATCATAACCACCACCAAAGATAACTACCTTTCTTACGTCTGATCCTACTTGCATCTTTCCTGTTACTGGGGTTGACCAAGTATAACCTAAGTTATTAAATTGATCTCCTTGATTACCCTCTATTTTCCATAATAATGAAGGGGATGCTTTGTCACTGATATCTATGGCAAATAACGCACGACCACCTCTACCTGCTGCCACATAAGCAATCGCCTTTTCACCATTATTTACATAGCCATCATTATCCAGATCATCATGGTAGATATGAACAGTTCCATCTAAGCCATATAACCTTGGAACATCTGAACCAATGGTCTGTCTTGCCTGTAATTCAGGAATGATTGGTAGCATTTCACTAGGTATAACAGCATATAACTGTTCACCATTAGTTACATCAAAGGCACGGAAGAATCCATCATTACCCGCAAGCAGTGCCACTTGTTGTAAGCCATTTACTAAGAATTTAGTATCACTATAATCAATCTCTCCTTCATCAGAAAAACTTGCATCACAATTAATAGGATCTGCACCTTCTTCTGTTAAACATTTACCATAGTTTACAAAGTTTACTGCGCTATGAGCAAAATCACCTAATTTGAGATCATTTTTAGCAATGATTGTATCTTCACTTGCATCACCCTCTCTATTAAAGGCGAAACCACGTAGGAAGTTAACATAACCTTTGGTTAGTTTTAGTACATCATCACCTTCTTCTGCAGCTACTTCCATATCATCAGGTGTTATCTTGGAGTTTCCTGTCGCTGCCACATTACTAGCATTGAAGTGGAAACGTGAGCTACCTTTCATAACATACATAACCCGACTATCTGGATTATCAGCTAGTTTGTCTAACACACCACCCTTATGAACATTACCACCATCCCCTGTATTAGCATCGGTATACCACCAACTAGTTGTTAGAGGATTAATAAAATAGTAGCCATCTGAAGACTTGAATACTGCTTCCTCACCCTTAGCATCAACTAATACGGCTGATTGGCCTTGGGTTGTGTAATTGTTTCCATCATCATCTCTAATGGTTACTGTTGTTGGTTTATAGATTAAACCAAAGCGTTTCATATTACCTGACCAGTGGTTACGATTCGAGGGTTCCATTAATGAGTAATAGATTTCTCGACGTTGGATATAGCGGTTTTCATTACTGATCGCTACCTGTCCACTGGTGTAGTTATAGAATGTTCCTTTAGCCGTATCCATAATCTCCATAAAGGCATTAACTAAATCATCGCTAGTTTCAGCATAGAAATAATAACCTTTATTGGATGGATCATTAGCATTAACCAAGCGATGTAAGAATTCACCTGCACTTCTACTACCAAAAGCAACCGCATGGGTGGTTACCCAGTTCTCTCTATTATCCTCATTCAAGCCTTGGCTAGTGGTTGACATAAAGTTAACCAGTGCTTGACCACAAGCCTGACTGCCTGAACGGTCTTGACTACCCTTATACTCACACTCACTAGTAGATGTTCTCCAAGGTTTACCCGTATAAGACACTAACGCTCTACGCCAGTTAGTACCATTAACATTTGCATCACCATCAGACATTAATACCAAGTGAGTAGCCTGACAACTACTTAATAATGGACTAGGTTGAGGTTTACCATTCCAATAGAAAGTACCTTGATACGGACCATTAGGTGCATTACTACTTGGATAATTTGAAATATAACGTGCTGCCTCCAACATGGCTGGCATGGTTGGAGTTTGTGCAATAGTAGCTTCTTCCTCATTAACTGCATTCACAATTCTACGACGTATTGTTAAGCTATTAGGTGCCATTAGCTCCTGTCTAGCTGTAATCCTAATTTTCATCGCATTTGCATAGCCAGTATCATAGGGTTTAAACTGTAAATCCCTACTCTGCCGTTGAATGATCACAACTAAACCATTACCATTTACCCAACCATTCTGTTGCATTTTCGCTCTTATTACGTCAGTAATATCACAAAATACTGGAGTATCTCGAGAGTTAGCAGGAATAGTACAGATACTAGATGTAGGGAATAATGTTCTTGCCCCTAAATCATTTCTAGCCACTTTAAGTCGTTCTGCATTTACTGCATTGTCCAATGAAATTTGAATAGTACCGCCATAATTATTATTAGGCACTAATTGTAAGGTAGCAGATACTAAACCTTTATCAGCTAGACCTGTTGTACCTGCTGCCTCTGGATTTTTTAATAATACATTAGAAAAATAAGCACCTACTCTATAGTTATTATAGGCATATAAAATATTACCTGATAATGTGGGTATATTACTGCTGCTACCTGTCTGATAACCATCAGCACTACGGGAAGCTAAAGTTTCTTCCCATGTTTTAGTCATACAACCTGTTGCACCACCTGTATAAGTAAACTCTAATACAGGGCGGAAACTCGGACTTTGGTCATAGGTAAAAGCAGATCTATAACCATTACCTGACTGATGCTCTATGAAGAAGGCAACGGACTGGCCACCACACCACTCCTGAGCTTGTACAATTTCATTTAATATATTTTTAAGTTCAGGTGTTTTAACATACTTTGTAGCAGGATCATCACCAGAATTAGTTTTCCAAACCTCATCTATTTCCCAAGAGGCACTACTACTTGTCTTATTTCTTGTGGAGAAGTCATTGCTTGTTGCATTAAATTCTTTGGCATCCCCTGTTTTTTCACCTGTAATTTTTAAAGTAACATCTTTATCATTACCGCCAGCAGGTATCATTTTAATTCTAGCACTAGTAATTGTAGCGCCTTGTGGAATGTATACGTTATTAAAACGTACTGCTGCTGTAGAATTACCTGTTTGCGTTGAATTATAAGTAAGTTTTAACTTAGGTGCTCCTGCCCCTATTGTATGATATGGCTTCGAATATGCTGTACCACCACCTGTCCAGAATCTAATGGCCAAATCAGACATTGGAACGCCAGCGGCAGCAGCTTCTGATTTAAAATTATTTCTATAAGTAGTTGCACTTTGAGTATCTGTTGTTGAGATATTCAGTGCTTGTTGCACTGCTGTTGTAATATTTAATGTGATTTTCTTATTTTCTTGCCACCAGCAATAAGCACCATCTTGAGGAGATCCCCAATAAGAATCAGCATCACCGCCTAAATCTGTATTCCATCTAGTCTCATTCTGCCTTACTCCCCAATATCTTGGAGAATAGTCATAAGAGCCCGTTTTGAGATAGAAGTTAAAATCACTTGTAGTACCTGTTGTATTATAAATAGGCGAGTCTACACTGGGTGCGGGGAAATTTCTTGCTGACGAAACACGCCAATTAAGCCACTCAGCCTCACCTTTATTTCTGTAACTAGTTAACGTACAAAAAGTATTGCCATTGCTCTTATAAAAACCATCTTTTTTTGGTGTAATTATTAAGTGTGCTTTTTTAATGGTAGCATCAGATGGAATACTTACCCCTTTAAAAATAAATAATGCTTGATCACCATAGCCTGTTTGATTATAACCTGTACCATTTAAACCTGTTACCACCTGACGACTTTCACCATCAACTGTTTCAGTTTCTATAATATGGTTTCTTCTACCACTACCAGTACCAGTAGTATTAAATATACTGGATTTACAAAATTCTGCTTCATCATCTAAAACAAGTGAGCAAACATAACTGATCGCATTTGAATAGGTATAACTATCATAAGCAGATCCTGACTGTGTTCTAGGTAACAAAAACAAAGAGTTATAGCGATCACGATCTAAATCAAATTCCCTTTCTACATTATTATAATCTGCCCCAATATCACCCATTAACATAACATTACTAGTGACAGAAACATTTTTTCTAGAGCCATTAATTGTAGGTTGATGAGCATCATCCTTTCCACTAGTGGAGCGTGCAACAGTTTCCTGTATTGACCCATCATCAATTGCATCAATATCAACAACTGGATAAACAAGTTTTGCTGCCCTACCAACACTAGTATCAGAACCAACTGTTGTATCTGGATATTTCATTACACCAACACGTACCCCTTTCAATGAGGTATTAAGTAATGTTTCTGTTACCGCATCTCGGAGTCCTTCGATCCTTCTCGTACTAGTACCATTGATATTGATATCACGCATTGATGTAGAATAATCCAATAAAAATATGATATTGGGTTTAGCTACCTCAGCAAACTGCTCTGAACCAAAAAATACTTCACTATCATCAGCATAAGCTATACTTGTATGTAAGATAGCACTGGCTATCAACATAGTAGAGCTTGCTACTTTCAATTTATTTAAAATCATATTGCCATCCTCAGACTCTATGAAATAGTTAGAAACTACCTACACTTATTTCCAACTAAAATGTCTTTACCAAAAAATGAAACAGCCCAACTTTATATCTATCAATTTTATCTAATTTAATTTTATATCAAACTACTAAAAATACTATTTATACTAGCTAGTAATTCCTCAAATTGTGATGAATTACAACATTTTAATTACTATTTGTTACAGCATAAGTTTGTAAGTGTCGGCTAACCACACATCCTTTTCTTGTACTTTCAACAGTAATATCTGCTCCACTAGGACAAGCAACTCCTGTGATCACAACTGCAATACAATCACTACTACTAGAGCCACACACCACATTAGCCGCAGTACCACCACTTGCAGGAACACAAGCATACCATACAGAGGTTATACCTCTCTTATCAGATGAATCAATATCATTAGTGTCTACAACCTTTGAGTCACCACTACCATAAGTACTAAACTGATTGGTAAATCCACTCGAACATAAATTACCTCGTAAACTTGTAACAACATTCGCATCTGTATTGAGTAACTTTAATAAAACATCTGAACCAGATATTGCGGCTTGATAAGCTTGTTTTTTTAAAACACTATTATTGGTAGTAATGGCATGAGAAGTACTATTAGCAGCAACAGATAAAGCTAATACCATCATTACCAATAACAACATTAATACTACTAATAAAGTAGACCCTTGCTGTTTGTTTTTAGCTAATTCACACATATTACAAATTCCTCAATCTATAAGTAGCTGAGTAACTTCTTTCAACCGCTGTAGAGGCATTATATTTGTCTGCACTAGTACCCGCTGCGGTCTTAACATTAATATAAAAAGTTATTAATTTAGCTTCCTGTAAGTTCACAACATTGCTAATATCGCTATCATCATAATTAGAATCACTACTAATTCCTCCGATAGTAACCTCACTAAACTCTCCAGCATCATTTTCAAGCGTCACGACTATTTTTTCTATGCGAACACCTTCGATACGATCATCAACTAAATCAAAACTACCTGAAGTAGCAACTGTTCTACCTTGAATACAAAGATCTTCAGGATTATCCGTACCACAATTCTGATATATCATGTTACGATAATATAGCCTTCGCCCAAAACAATCCTCAGATAACAATTGTGTTTCACCTGATTGGGCAAATTTCCCATCTATCCCATAAGCAAACATAATACCAACAGGTTCCTTCAAAGGGACAACAGCGAAAGAACGTTTTCTAAGTTCATCACTATTTTTCCCTGTCCAACTTAGCTCTCCCCCTGCACCACAACCATTATAACCTGCTCTTCCAGCTTCTGAACCTAACAAATCCAAAACAGTTTTTGCTCTATCTTGGTTAACAGATAAATTATTAGTAGTTGTACCTAACGTAGATGAAGAGATCATCACTTGAGTAACACCTAGCAATAAGATCATCCCTAGTAATAGAGCTATCATTAGTTCAATAAGGGAAAATCCATTTTGCTTTGCTTGCAATAAACTTTTCATAAAAGTCCCACTTAGTACTTAATATTATAATGCTGTATTAACAATAAAATAACTATAATAGCTACCTTCGGTTGATGCTCCTGGATCTGCACCAACCTCTTTTGCTGTATCCCATGTAATAGAAAGCTTATAACGTTTATTTCCTGCAACACCCATTATATCGTCTGCTTCTTCTGAAAGACTCCATGTTACATTTTTAACTGCTAACCTATTAATTTGCTGATTAAAATTATAGATATCATATGCTGCCATATCAGTACCACTACACCAATGTCCAATCCCTTGACAGTTTGATTTTTGTGAACCTGTTTGATCATTAACATATTCATCCATATTGGTTGAATTTACTCTCATCTTTTCAATAAAAGTATTAGCCATTAATGCTACTTGTTCTGTTTCATAAGCCTTTACATTAACTTGCGAGCTACGAATAATTAAAATAGAAGCACCTAATATACCAATAACTAAAATAACAAAAGCAATTAATACCTCTAATATGCTAAAGCCACGTTGCGCATTCATCTTAATCATCACTGCAACTCTCCTGTTCAACCTTACTTTGTCCAATTGCAGAAACTTTTATGACATTACATTTTTCATCATCAGTACTTTTTTTAGCCTTTATCTTCCATTCAACAGTCCCTGCTCCTTTAGGAAAATAGTCATTATTTAATGTCAATCTAGTAGAAGCAGTATAAGCTCCATCATCATCATATTTAGTAAACTCATCAGGTATACCATGTATAGCAGAACTACTATCTGGATAAAATGCTATAGCCTTACCCAATGAACCAGTACTGTCATTAGTTATAACTACTGAATTTGTAACTGTCATTCCCCTAAGCAAATCCTTTATTGGATTAGCATAAAGAAAAACACCTATAGTGCTACTATCTGCAAAATCATCTTCACATGCATAGTCATTTGAACTTTTAGAGTATGGACAAACAATTACTGGATTATTATTTGTAACTGCTGCTGTTTTTGCATACTGGAGTAAACCCACTAATTCATTTGTTGTAGCAGTTATAGCATTTTTCTTTGACATACCAGAAAAACTAGGGATCGCTATAACCGTCAATATCGATAGAATCATTATCACCATCATTAGTTCTAATATGGTATAGCCCTTTTCTTTAAAAATTTTCATATATATGAACCTTAATTTGTTGGTTATTTATCCATAAATTAACTAACACTCACTACCCGTCAGCCCACCAATAAATATTATAAAACTTTACTTATTGCCATTATTTACAAAACAATGAGTAATGCAATCAGTAAACCTGTTATATTTGCGAAGTATCACATTTTAAAGATATTATGTTATCCAAATTATGCAAAAACAACGGTTTTGTTTCCATGGACCAATACTCTATCTTCTAAGTGATAACGTAACCCTCTTGCTAATACCATTTTTTCTACATCTCTTCCTAATCTTACTGTGTCCTCGATGCTGTGTTGATGGGAAATACGAACTACATCTTGCTCAATAATAGGGCCTGCATCTAGCTCTTCTGTCACATAATGGCAGGTAGCACCTATTAGTTTCACTCCTCGTTGAGCTGCTTGGTGGTAAGGTTTAGCCCCAACAAACGAAGGTAAAAAACTATGATGAATATTAATAATTTGGTGAGCATAATGCTGACAAAGCGAAGGTGGCAAAATTTGCATATACCTTGCTAATACAATACAGTCTGCCTTATAGTCTTCTATTAACTGAGTCACTTTATCAAAACTTTCTTGCTTATTATTAGCATCAACAGGCACATGGTGATACGGTACACCATACCACTCAACCATACTACGCAAATCATTGTGATTGGAGATAACACCTACAATATCACAATCTAACTCATTACTATGCCAACGATATAACAGATCAATTAAACAATGTGACTCTTTACTTGCCATTAACATGACTTTTTTCTTTTGGCTGGACTCAGTTACTTGCCAAGTCATTTTGAACTGATCAGCGATAGGTGCAAAAGCCTGTTTAAAACCATCTAAATCAAAAGGTAACGATTCTGCTTGAATAACATGGCGCATAAAAAATTGGCCATTTGCCAAATCTGAATGGTGGTTCGCTTCAAGAATCCAGCCATTATAGGTAGCTAAAAATCCACTTACTTTAGCTACAATACCAATCCCATCAGGGCATGAAATTACCAACCGAAAGGTATTCATAAACACTCCAGTAGTTTACAACGGCGGGTATTGTAAGTTGTATATTTCACTTAGTCCATTAAGTAAATTGAAGTTATTGATAAAAAAGATTTTTTCTGAAAATAAAAATATGAAAGTAAAGATACTACTATCTTTAACAAAGAGTTTGCCATTATTAATTCCTTAAATTTTAATTTATAAATATTTTTGCTCTAAATTATCTGCGTAATTTTGCCATAATCTTAAGATTTGTTGTTGCTGTATATCACAATTATCAAATAATTCTTGGCAAACCAACTTAAACTGCTCAAGTGTAATAGGTGCGCCTTTATTAATATCTATTAATCGATCTTTACAAAAATGCTGCCATTGTATTCGCTCCTCCTTAGTCAGTGTATCGGGATAGTTTCTAGCCCGATAGCGAAATAATAACTCTGGTAAACGACCATCTTCAAAATGCGCCATTTCATCGATAAGCCTTGCTGGATTTAATTGCCGTATATGATCACAAAGCCTTTTATCACGTTCTGATAAAAAACCAGCATATAACTGCTGTTCAGGGTCATCAATAGCCTCAGCAAATTGTTTACCCTCTTGTCGATAGATATCCATTAATTTACTTTGCCATAGTAACTGTGAATCTTTCAGTTGTGCTGCTTGTTTCAAACAATAAGCAACATCTAATGGTAAGCGTTCAATATCTTGCTCTCTTAACACGCCCATAGGTGCTACAACAGGACAACGATTAATATGGATAAGTTTTAATGGTATGGGCGAAATATCATCAGGTAACTCTTCATATTTAGTGTATAAATATTGAACAATTTCGTCAGCTGTTAATGTTAACAAAGGGGTTATATCTTTTTGTAAATCGCACACAATCACTGCATTTTTATTAACAGGATGCCATGCTAAAGGTAGAACAACAGATAGATAGTGTCGATCAGCGGAGAACCGCCCTGAGACATGTACCATTGGCTTTAATAAACTAATTCTTGCTTGGACTTCTTTTTTAAAACGCAGATTAAACAAATAATTATAAAGCTGTGGCTGTTTTTCTTTCACTAATTTAGCTAATGCGATGGTAGCCCTTACATCTGATAATGCATCATGCGCCTGTTCATGCTGAATGCCATTTTGTGCTGTTAATAGTTCTAAACGTAACGATACTCTACCATCCTGTTGAGGCCAGACCATACCTTCTGGACGAAGTGCATAGGTTGCTCTTAATAAATCTATAATATCCCAACGACTATTCCCCCCCTGCCACTCCCGAGCATAAGGATCATAAAAATTACGATAAAGGCCATAACGAGTCACCTCATCATCAAAACGAATACTGTTATAACCTGCTGTGCAAGTTTGTGGCAAAGACAACTCATGATGTAAACGTTGAAAAAAAGTAGCTTCATTGACACCCTTCTTTAACATGGTTTCAGGTGTAATCCCTGTCACTAAACAGGCTTGAGGATGAGGTAAAACATCCTCACTTAACTGGCAATATAGATTTATAGGCTCTGCTATTTCGTTAAGCTCTAAATCAGTTCTAATACCCGCTACCTGCAAAGGTCTATCTGCTCGCGGACTAATTCCCGTTGTTTCAAAATCATACCAAAAAATGCTAGTTGTCATATTTTGCTCATTTTCATTATTTTCCATAACAGATTACTTGATTTTATCAGTATTTTTAAGCATATTAATTATTCATAAATAATTAATAAACGGTTGTTACAATATTTCAGTTACCATGATGACTTATTGTATAAGGGATTTTGTATTAGCATGAACCACAAATTAGCTAAATTAGATACACTTTATAAGATAGAAACACCTGAAGGTATTAATTTAGTTTTTCGTCCTGCCAGTCCAATGATACGCTCATTAGCGCTATTTATAGATGTTATTTTTCAATTCATCATCTTTGGTATTTTTGCTGCTATCGTCTTTTTTTTAATAATACTGTTTGGCTTTGACAGCATGAGCATTATCAATTACGTAGGTGGCTTATTCCTTATTCTGACCTTTATTATGGTGTGGTGGTACTTTGTATTATTAGAAGTATTAAACAAAGGGCAATCACTGGGTAAACGTTTTTGTAATATTCGTGTTATTCACGATGATGGCACACCGATTGGTTGGACAGCCTCATTACTTAGAAACTTATTAAGGGCTGTTGATCTATTACCTTCTTTTAGTTACGCTGTTGCCCTTATTGTTGGTCTAACTAACAAAGAATTTAAACGATTAGGCGATTTAGCAGCAGGTACATTAGTGGTTTATAATGAAGAATACCTTACACCGCAACCATTACCTGATATTATTGCCACACCTTGCCCATTTCCTCTTACCCAAGAAGAACAACAAATCATTATAGCTTATGCAGAAAGACGCCAAACACTATCAACTGAGCGTCGTCAAGAACTTGCCAATATATTAAGTGATCACTTCGAGCTTAAAGATGAGCAAATGGAACATAAGCTATACCAAATTGCACAATACCTTATTGGTGCACAAGAATCTTCTCATTTAAGGAGAGAGTCTTGAGACAGCATACCTTTGAAAACCATTATCGACAAACATGGCTCGACTTCGCTAGTCAGCTTGATCGTCTAGAAACAGGTAATAAAAAACTACTAGCTGTTTCGCGACAACAGGATATTAATTTTCCAGAAATTTATCAAAATATCTGTCAACATCTTGCTATTGCAGAATCAAGATACTATAGTCCAGCACTTATAAGTTATTTACAACAGCTTGTACAAAGAGGCCATCGGATTCTTTATCAACATCGTAGTAATTTTTGGCTACGTATTATTCAATTTATTGTTCATGATTTTCCAAACTGTATCAGACAAGAAAAAAACCTTATTCTTGGTGCAACTGCTTTATTTTATGGTTCTGCGCTATTAAGTGCCTTAATTACTTTCTATTTCCCCGATTTTATCTATTTTTTCATGTCAACCTCTGACATTTATGACCTAGAAAGTATGTATGACCCTGCCTCTCATGTGATAAGACCACTGGTTAGAGAGGGCGATCAAAATTGGTTTATGTTTGCTTACTATATTAATAATAATATTAGTATTGCGTTTGTTACCTTTGCAGGAGGGATCGTTTTTTGCTTAGGGACTTTATATTACCTCTTAATAAACGGCATTATTATTGGTATTGTAGCCACTCATCTTAGTGTTAATGGCTATGGTGAAACTTTCTGGCCATTTGTTATTGGACATGGCTCATTTGAGTTAACAGCCATTGTTATTGCTGCCGCTGCTGGTTTAAAACTTGGTTTAGCAATACTTGCTCCACAGCGTAAAACCAGATTAGAGGCATTACGTTATGCGGCTAAAACTGCTATAAATCTAGTAATTGGCGCATTTATCATGTTGATTATTGCTGCTTTTATTGAAGCCTATTGGTCATCCATGAACAGCGCTTCAAATCTTAGATTTGCTATAGGTATCTTACTATGGATAGCTGTTATCAGTTATTTCCTGTTTACTGGAAAAACAAGGCAAAGCAATGAAACTAACTGATACTACCATTGAAATACGTCCTCGTAGCGCTTGGGAATCAATTGATCTTGGTATATTACTGGCTCGTCGTCATGGTTTACTGTTAATAACCTCTTGGGCGATAGTAACATTGCCTATCTTTTGTTTATTAACTATTATTTTTTGGCAAGCCCCTGTTATTACTATTGAAGCATGGGAAATCCCTCTACTACCTATTGTTGTTTTTTGGTGGTTAAAACCTATTTTTGATCGAATCCCTTTATATATTTTATCCAATGCTGTTTTTGGGCAAGTACCCACACTCAGTGAAACATTAAAATTCTGGTTAAAAAGCTTAAAAAACAACACCATTGCCGACCTAACAATACGCCGTCTTAATCTAGCAAGAAGTTTTGAACTACCTGTTAGCCAACTAGAAATGTTTAAGGGTAAAGCAAGAAGGCAACGCTTAAGAAACCTAAATTTAGGCAATAACAAAGCAAAACTTCTAACTTTATTGTTCATTAATATTGAAGGGATATTACTTACTACCTTATTAACAGTGATTTTTATGATAAGTAGTAGTACACCAAGCATTGTACCTGTCTCAGAATACTCTAGTGAAATTGCGTTAATAGAACAACTACCCCTTTGGAAGATACATGTTTATTTCTTTCTTTATGCACTGGTATTGCTTATAACAGAACCAATCTATGTTGCTTGTGGTTTTTGTTTATATTTAAACCGTCGAGTTCGTATGGATGCATGGGATATCGAATTATCTTTTAGACGTCTTAGTAATCGTTTAACACAGACACTCCCCATTATATTCATTATGGGCTGCTTAGTATTAATAGGTGGATACCCTACTCACTTGCAAGCTGAATCATTAACTAATCAACAAACAACAAGTACACAACAGCAACGCGATACAGATAAAAAACAAATAGAACAGATTTTAAAATCACCTCCCTTTTTTGAACAAGAAGAACAAACAAGACTGCGCTGGATTAATGATCCAACCTCATCAACAGAACCCTCTGCCAAAGATTCTTCATCATTTAATTGGCTAGGATGGCTATCATTGGATTTTTTTAAAGTTGTTATCTGGGCATTTGTTATTTTCGCTGTACTTCTGGTTCTTTGGCTATTCGCTAAACATCTTTCTATCACTAAGAGATATCAAAAAGTTGTCACACCTCCTGAACAGTTATTTGGCTTAGCTATTACTCCAGAAAGTTTACCAACTAATATTGTTGAAGAATTTGAACATTACTGGCAACAAGGACAAACACGTCAAGCACTCAGTTTGCTATACCGTGCTTTATTGAGCCACCTAGCTCATCAATATCAAATTCCGCTAAAAAGCTCTCACACAGAAGGGGAAATAGTTACCTTAACAAAACAGACACAAATATCTGCTGTAACAGACTTTACCCAAAACCTAACTGACCAATGGTTACTGATGGCCTATGGGCATTACCCTATTCAGCCAGAACAAAAACAAATATTAATCACTGGTTGGCAAGCATTAATGCAATTAAACAACAAGGAGGCAGTCCATGAGAAGAATCTCTAATGGAATGATACTGCTACTTGTTATCTTCTTTATTTTATTAATAGCAGTTATTGGCTATATTTATAATAATACTGAAAGTTATAAGACAATCATCACTAAACCTGAGCCTTATAAAGTAAAAACTAATCCTTACCTTGCTGCTGAATACTTTTTAAAAGAGCATAAACAAAAAGTTACTAGCAGAAGACATCTTAATTTTTTTGATAAATTGCCTACTAGTAAGCAAACAGTCTTGTTATTGGGAGAACATAATCATTTAACACCATCCCAAAACAAAAAAATTCTTGATTGGGTGGGTAATGGTGGGCAACTCATTGTTGAAATTAGCCATAACAGAGATTATAGAAAAAATACTTATACTGATGCATTACTTAACGACTTAGGCATTGAACTAGATATAGCAAAAATTGATGACCCCAAAAAAGAATTACTCACTACACTTTATATTGAAAATGAAACAACACCTATTACGCTAAATTTTCTTCCTCGTTATACGTTAATTGATTCATATGATAAAGCCTCTCTTTGGGCTAATGATGCCAATGATAATACTCACATCCTGCAACTTCCTTATCACAAAGGAAGAATTACTGTTATTTCAGATGCTAACTTATGGAAAAATAAATCTATTGATCAGAAAGATCATGCATGGTTATTACGTTATTTAACAACAGGTAATGATGTTGTTCTGGTTTATAACTCGTTCTCACAAACACAAATAGATCACCCTAATGCTTTTGTTAATTTCTTTAAGCATTTTCCCTATACTTTACTCGCACTTATCTTATTGATTATTGCTGTGCTATGGTATAAAGGAATGCGCTCAGGCCCTCTTGAAGCTATATTCAGTAGAAACCGTCGCCGTTTACCTGAACAACTATCAGCACAAGCCAACTTTTTATATAAAAAAATGGGAGCAACACAACTTATTGCTGTTCTACAGCAAGATATTAACTACCTTGCTAAAAAGCGTCATCCTCGTTTTGACGACCTCCCCATTGATCAACAATACCATTTACTTAGTAAGTTAACACAACATCCCATAGCAACAATCTCCAATGTCATGGGAATAACAGATCAACACAAACTCTCAAAACTTGAATTTATTAAAATGGTTACTGCCCTTCAAGCAATCAGGAATACACTATGACAGACATGACGAAATACCAGAATCCTGCAACAGCAGCCACACCACAACCTGATAGCAATTTACAAAATGCTCACACCTTTGTACAAAATCTACGCCAGGAGCTACAAAGAGCTATTGTTGGTCAGGCTGATATTATTGATCAAACTATTGTTGTGTTACTAGCTAATGGCCATGTATTACTAGAAGGTGTACCAGGGCTAGGCAAAACTTTATTAGTGCGTGCCTTAGCACAATGTTTTAATGGTCAATTCGCACGTATTCAATTCACTCCAGATTTAATGCCTAGTGATGTAACAGGCCACGCCATTTACGACATAAAAACAGAGCAATTTAAACTACGCAAAGGGCCTATTTTTACTAATTTGTTGTTAGCTGACGAAATAAACCGTGCCCCTGCCAAAACACAATCAGCATTACTAGAGGTGATGCAAGAACGACAAGCGACATTAGAAGGTGAGTCATTACCTGTGCCACAACCGTTTATGGTACTCGCCACCCAAAACCCAATTGAGCAAGAGGGTACCTATCCACTGCCAGAAGCTCAACTTGACCGTTTTATGTTTAAAATAAATATCGACTACCCTGCACATAATGAAGAGTCGCAACTGGTAAAACAAGTTACTCAATCAGCTCAAGCGGATATGTTAGAAGTAACCCCTTTACAACAACTAGTACAGCCTAAAGATATTTTAGCGCTACAGCAAATTACTAAAAATATCCCCGTCGATGAACAAATCATTGATTATGCAGTACGCTTAGTTAGAGCAACTCGAGACCACCACAATTTAGCCATTGGCGCTGGCCCACGTGCTTCTATCGCTTTGATTCAAGCAGGTAAGGCAAGAGCCCTAATAAGAGGTGGTCAGTTCGTTATTCCTGATGACATCAAAGTTTGTGTATTACCCACTTTACGTCATCGCATAAAACTGAGTGCTGCTATGGAAATTGAAGGAGCAACAATAGATCAAGTCCTTAACCAAATTATTGATCAAGTTGCAGCCCCTAGACTGTGAGTAAAGCGATGCCAACAACTAGCCGTTACTTATTAAAGCCTGCTAAACCACTGATTATTACTTTAGCTACCTTTTTGGCTATTATAGCCCTATTAGAAAGTTTAAAAGCTATGGATATTAGTGTACCTAGCAACTTCTATCAAGTATGGCTAATCGCTTTATTAGTGTTTATATTTTTTATATTAGTTGATATAGCTAGTTTAAAAAAAGTAACTACGCCCACTCTAGAAAGGCAACTACCTCCTTACCTATCATTAAATCGTTGGCAAGAAGTTAGTTTACTTATTAGTAATCAACAAGATAATGATTTATCGTTAATAGTTTACGACTATTCACCAGAAGCCATAGACTTTAAACAACTACCTCACACCTTAGAACTACCTGCTAATGGTAAATACTTATTAAAATACAGTATTAAACCACTGCAACGTGGTCATTTTTTCTGGGAAAGCTGTGAACTCACCGTTACCAGTCAATGGCGATTATGGCAACAACGTCGCATTATACCTGTTGCTAATGACAGCCATGTTTACCCTGATTTTACAAGGCTGTTTGACTCCAATATTACAACCATTGAGCAATGGATTTACTATTTAGGTGTACGGCCAAAACCTAGACGTGGTTTAGGACAAGACTTCCATCAACTACGTGATTTTAGAGAAGGTGATACATTACGCCAAATAGACTGGAAAGCAACTGCGCGCAAAAAAACGCCTATTGCCAAAGAATATCAAGATGAACGTGATCAACATATTATCTTCTTGCTTGATTGCGGGCAACGTATGCGTTTGCAAGATGATCAGCTTTCACATTTTGATCATGCCCTAAACGCTTCCTTACTACTTAGCTATGTAGCCCTACGACAAGGTGATGCAGTAGGTCTTGCTACCTTTGGTGCCGATAATGAATTATTTATCAAACCAGCTAAAGGTAATTTGCAACTGAATACACTGTTAAAGGCCGTCTACGATATAAAATGTACACAGACTCCTGCTGACTACAATACCGCTGTACAAAAACTACTTAGTAAAACCCAACGTCGTGCCTTGGTAATTGTTATTACCAACCTACGCTATTCAGAAAATGCAGAAACCATTGCTGCTTTTAAACAACTTAGTCGTTACCATAGAGTATTGATAGCGAGTATGCGTGAAGAAATTCGTGACGAAATTTCACAACAGCCCATTAATGATTTTGATGAAGCATTAACTTATTGTGGTAATATTCATCAACTACTTAACCGTAACCAATTACATGACAAATTAATTGCTTACCAACTGCCTATTTTAGATGTCATTCCCAAGCACTTTGGACCGCAACTGGTTAGCCACTATTTATCTTTAAAGCGTTCTGGAGCACTTTAATTTTTATTATCAGGAACTTACTACTATCGTCCAGTTCTAATGTCTGATCAAATAAATTTACAATTAAACAATTTTTTTTGACATTTTTTTGACATTTGTCTTTGTATTATATTGCCCAATCTCACATTTAACTAAAAGTTTATAACCATGATGAAACAAAACAAATCACTTGGTACACCTAGTGCGCTACAGCAGTTAGGATTTTTTGCACTATCCGCACTAGTATTAATGATAGTTTATAGCTTATTACGCTATGCGTTATTTCAATACAATTACGAATTAGTAGGTGATACACCTACTGCTACCTTTGTAGAAGCGTTTATTAATGGCTTACGTTTTGATGGCAAAATGGTAGCTTTTATGATAATCCCTATAGGTCTTACCTTCCTTTGCAGACCACTCATGGGGTGGCGTCTTATACAACGCTTATGGCTTACTATAGCGGCCTGTATAGCTATCTTTTTAGGTGTTTTAGAGCTAGATTTCTACCATGAGTTTCATCAACGTTTAAATAGCCTAGTTTTCCAATATATTCGCGAAGATCCTAAAACTGTACTCAGCATGATTTGGTATGGCTACCCTGTTGTTAAGTATATGCTTGCTTGGGCTATTATCACGGCTGTTATTTGGTTTATCTTTAAATTAATTGATCGTATTACCCGTTCAGAAAATAGCAAAAAATATCCTTTCTATGTGCAACTAATTATTTTTATTATCTGTGCAGCGCTTATTGCATTAGTTGCTCGTGGCACTTTACGTCAAGGCTCGCCATTACGCTGGGGTGATGCTTATACAACAGACTCTCCATTTGCAAACCAATTAGGTTTAAACGGCACATTATCATTAATTGATGCTGCTCGTAATGTGAGTAATCGTAGCACTGTTTGGAAAGCAACTATGCCTCCAGAAGAAGCTCAACAAATTGTTCGTTCTATGTTATTAACACCTAATGATCATTTGGTAGAGGCCGATAAAGCAGTTATCCGTCGCGATTACCAACCAAATGCTGAAAAAACATTACCTATTAAAAATGTTGTGGTTATTTTAATGGAAAGTTTTGCTGGTCGTTATGTGGGGGCTTTAGGTGATCCAAACCATATAACTCCTAACTTTGATAAGTTAGCCCAAGAAGGCTTATTATTCACCCAGTTTTTCTCAAATGGTACTCATACCCACCAAGGCATGTTTGCCACAATGGCTTGTTTCCCTAACTTGCCTGCCTTTGAAACACTGATGCAAGAACCTGAGGGTAATAATAAATTCTCTGGCTTACCACAACTACTCTCCATTCGTGATATGAATGATGTTTACGTTTACAATGGTGATTTTGCGTGGGATAACCAAAGTGGTTTCTTTAGTAACCAAGGCATGACCACCTTTATTGGTCGTAATGACTTTGTAAACCCTGTTTTCTCAGACCCAACATGGGGAGTATCTGACCAAGATATGTTTACCCGTGGTAATGAAGAGTTAGATAAACTAGCCAAACAAGGTAAACCTTTCTATGCATTACTACAAAGCTTATCTAACCACACGCCTTATGCATTACCAAAAGACTTACCTGTTCAACCAGTAACTGACCAAGGTTCACAAAATGAGCATTTAACCGCAATGCGTTATTCTGATTGGGCTTTAGGGCAATTCTTTGAAAAAGCTAAACAGTCACCTTATTACAAAGATACATTGTTTGTCATTGTAGGCGATCATGGCTTTGGCAGCCCTATGCAATTAACTGATATGGATATGTTCCGCTTCAATGTTCCCTTATTATTAATTGCCCCAGGTATTCAAGAGAAGTTTGGTAAAACAGATACTACAGTAGGTACACAAGTAGATATTGTGCCTACTATTATGGGGCGCTTAGGGGGTGATGTGCGTCATCAATGTTGGGGACGTGACTTACTAAATCTTCCTGCGGGAGATAAAGGTTTTGGTATTATTAAACCATCAGGTAGTGATCAAACAGTGGCTATCATCAAAGGTAATGAAATACTGATTCGTCCTAGTGAAATGCAACCGAAACTTTATCACTATCAATTAGGCGCTAATCCATCAGCTACTTTATTAGATAACCAGCAACAATTAAACAGTTTAAAACCTGAACTAGAAGCCTATATCCAAATGGCTACTCAGAGCTTATTAGACAATACTGCTGGTGCTGAAGCCGCTCAAAGCGATAAATAATATCAATCTATTAACTCCACTAACCTTATTGTTAGTGGAGTTATTTCACTGTTTCATTTACAATTCCTCTTTGAAAAATACCGTTATTACTCACTGAACATGCTATAGTAATAACCTTTATAGTTAGCCTGTTTATCTTATATTCTAATGCGCACACCTACTCCACTTTTTGATTATCCTAAATATTGGGCCGAATGCTTTGGCATTGCACCTTATCTACCCATGAGCCGTGAAGAGATGGATCAGCTTGGCTGGGACTCGTGCGATGTTGTACTTGTCACAGGTGATGCTTATGTTGATCATCCCTCTTTTGGCATGGCAATTATTGGCAGGTTATTAGAAGGACAAGGCTTTCGAGTAGGTATCATCTCCCAACCTGATTGGCACTCCAAAGATGACTTTATGAGATTAGGTAAACCTAATCTATTTTATGGAGTAGCCGCTGGCAATATGGATTCGATGATTAATCGCTACACAGCAGATCGTCGTATTCGTTCCGATGATGCTTATACAGCAGGCGGAGAAGCAGGCAAAAGGCCTGATCGTGCTAGCTTAGTATATAGTCAGCGTTGTAAAGAAGCCTACAAAGATGTACCTGTTATTCTTGGTGGAATTGAAGCTTCATTACGTCGTATTGCTCACTATGACTATTGGCAAGACAATGTACGTCGTTCAATATTAGTTGATGCTACTGCTGATTTAGTGGTTTATGGCAATGCTGAGCGGGCTACTTGTGAAATAGCACAACGTTTCTCTCGTGGCGAGACCGTTGATAGCATGACAGATATTAGAGGCACCGCATTTATTCGACGCCATACCCCTGAAGGCTGGTTTGAAATAGATTCAACCCGTATTGATCGCCCTGGTAAAGTTGACAAAATCATTAATCCCTATGTGTGTACTAATGATTTAGAAGAATGTGCTATTGAACAGCAAAAAGGCCAAAATACAGCAACAGATACTGAGCAAACTCAAGCAATAACTATCCTACCTAACCCTACACTTACTAGAGATAAAACGGTTATTCGCTTACCTTCTTTTGAAAAAGTACGTAATGACCCTGTATTATATGCTCACGCCAATCGTATACTGCATTTAGAAACCAATCCAGGTAATGCTAGGGCATTGGTTCAAAAACATGACAATATGGATGTATGGATTAATCCACCGCCTATTCCATTAACCACCCCAGAGATGGACTATGTATTTGGTCTACCCTATGCAAGATTACCTCACCCTGCTTATAACGGTGCAAAAATACCTGCTTATGAGATGATTCGTTTCTCAGTTAATATCATGCGTGGTTGTTTTGGTGGTTGTACCTTTTGTTCAATTACAGAACATGAAGGACGGATTATTCAAAATCGCTCAGAAGAGTCTATTCTTCAAGAAATTAAAGAAATTCGTGATAAAGTGCCAGGCTTTACAGGGGTTATTTCTGACCTAGGTGGTCCTACAGCTAATATGTATCGTTTAGCCTGTAAAAGTCGTGAAATTGAGGCGGCTTGTCGTAAACCATCCTGTGTTTATCCAGGCATTTGTGGCAATCTTAATACTGACCACTCAGCTCTGATTCAACTGTATCGTCACGCCCGCGAACTGAAAGGCATTAAAAAAATTCTAATTGCCTCAGGTTTACGCTATGACCTCGCTATAACATCACCTGAATATGTCAAAGAATTAGTGACACATCATGTGGGTGGCTACTTAAAGATTGCACCTGAACATACTGAGCAAGGCCCTTTAAGTAAGATGATGAAGCCGGGTATAGGTATTTATGATACATTTAAAGAAATGTTTGATAAGTACAGTAAAGAAGCCAATAAGGAACAATACCTTATTCCCTATTTTATTGCGGCTCATCCAGGGACTACTGATGAAGACATGATGAACCTCGCCCTTTGGTTAAAAAGTCGTGGTTTTAGAGCCGATCAGGTACAAGCTTTCTATCCATCACCAATGGCTACAGCTACAGCCATGTACTACTCAGGGAAAGACCCTTTGCATAAAGTGACCTATAAAAGTGATAAAGTATTTGTCACTAAAAGTGAAGAACAGCGTCGTCTACATAAAGCTTTCTTACGTTATCATGACCCTAATAATTGGCCGACGTTAAGAGAAGCTTTACAACGTATGGGACGTAATGACTTAATCGGTGATGGAACACATCAGCTTATTCCAACCCATCAACCGAAAACTGCTGGTTATCAAAGCCCTAGACGTAAAAACTCAACCCCTGCTCGTGGTAATACAGCTAAACAACCTATATTAACGCAACATACAGGGCTACCTCCCCGTCAACATGGATTAAAAACAACTAAGAAATCACCTAAAAGAAAATAATTAGGCGTTAATAGAAACAGATCACAAAAAACTCACTTAGCTAGTGAGTTAAATTAGTTAAATGTTATACTGCTGAAATTGTATTATTTTAATCAATAATCACTGTTAAAAAGGGCATTATCCCTATGAAATCATTACTAAACTCTCGTTTTATTTTCTTTATGATTTTCCTAGCTTGTGCAGCTAGTCTAGGCTATGCCTTTTATTTGGAATATGTTCATCACATGGAGCCTTGTGTACTTTGTTGGGTACAACGTGCACTATTTGCTGGAGCTGGTATTATTTGCTTTATTGGTTTTATCCATAATCCACAAGGTGTTGGCCGTCGTATTTATGCTTTCCTTGGATTAATATTCTCAATACTTGGAATTGTTGCAGCAGGCCGTCAAATATGGCTTAAATTTAACCCAGATAACTCTGGTTGCCTACCGACTACTATTGAAAGTATTTTTGAAGATAACCCATTTTTTGGAGCCATTTTAAAAGCATTTGAAGGAACCCCAGAATGTGGTTTATTTCAAGGTGATGTATTAGGTATTGAGTTGCCTTATTGGGGCATTATGTTATTCAGTGCTATTACTATTGTGCTTATCTTTCAATTAGTTAGAAGCAACCCTGTACGAATGATATTTAACTAATCAATATAAGCGTTAATTATATAATATTAATTAACGCTTATTTTTGTTATGGCTAAATAAAACTGTTGGTTCTTTTACTTTTTTCCAAAATAAATCAGAGAATGCAGGCGTTAGAATCACTGTTAACAATGTTAATAGCATTCTTTTAACAGTTCCCATATCTCCCCAATTCATATATAAATAAATTACTAACACTAACCATATTGTAAAAATAGGAATAGCGATCAGATAATGTTGTATCTTTTCTGCCAAAATAATCATCCCTTATATAATAACTACAAGTAATCCTCTTTTATTTGCGCTATTACGGCCAATCGCTGCTGTGTTAATGCCTTTCCTAAAGCGGCTCCCTGTAATCCTTTAGCAATTAAAGGCTGTGGTTTTACAGCACGTACCGCCTCTGCTATTTCATTCAAAAATAGGCCAGGTAGATATTCTGCTTTATAATCAAGCTGTCCTGTCACTTTGGCTAATAATACACAAACTTGTAATAACAATAATAAACGTTCAGGGCGACGTAAAATATCTGTTCGTTGTAATAGATTTAATAACTCATCAGTCGATTGAGTTAAACTTTGCTGGCAAATAACTAAGTATTGCCCCGTTAATAGAGCCAAATCACTACAATCATTAGGTACTTTAAAACGTTCATTAATCGCTTTAATACTATTTATCTTTCCTGCTAAAGCTAAGGGAATCATTAAACACGCCCAACGTACTACTAATGGTTGTTGCTCAATAGCAGCTTGTTTTAATACCCTTTCCACTAAAGGTAAATCTAATAACTCGGGTAGTAATACAGATAATGCTTTACATCTTTGCAGTACTTGTAAAAAAACCTCTGGACTGGGCTCCATTAATGCACGAGAAAATTCTTTCCATACTCGTTCAGCAGTTAGTTCATCCAATTCGCCACTAGCACTCAATATTGTCATTAATGCTAAGGTTTCATCTGCAATAGTAAAACCTAAAGAGGCATAACGCGCAGCAAACCGTGCGACTCTTAATACCCTTAATGGATCCTCAACAAATGCTGCTGAAACATGGCGCAACACTCTGTTATCAATATCTTGCTGACCATGATAGGGATCATATAAATTGCCTGACTCATCTTCTGCAATAGCATTAATAGTTAAATCTCTTCTTGCTAAATCTTGCTCTAAGGTAACTGCTGGATCAGTGAAAAAAGTAAAACCACCATAGCCTTTGCCACTTTTTCGCTCAGTACGTGCTAACGCATACTCCTCACCTGTTTTAGGATGAAGAAACACAGGAAAATCAGCACCCACAGGTTGATACCCTTGCGCTAGCATATCTTCAGCAGTAGCCCCCACCACCACCCAATCAGTATCCATAACAGGTTGATCTAACAACCTATCACGAACTGCACCGCCTACTTTATAAACAACAACTTTACCTTTCACTTTTATCCTTAACAGAGAATACTTTTAATAACTAACTTAGGTATAAGTTATCTTTATCAACAAATAACTTATGATTTATCACTATGGTATTACGTTATATATCACTATACTATTTTGTATCTACATATAGTCAAGCTCACTATCGACTATTATTTTATTCACCCTTAAAAATAAGGAATTCTTTATGAGTAAGTTGGCAAATAAAATTGCAGTGATTACAGGTGCGGCTATGGGTAATGGCTTAGGTACTGCACAAGTATTGGCTAAACACGGCGCTACTGTTATTTTATTAGATTATAATGAAAGTGTTATTGAAGCAGCAAATGACTTAATCCACCAAGGTTTTAAAGCCGAAGCCTATATTGTTGATATACGCAAAATTAATATACTTAAAGAAATAGCGGAAGCAGTTATTAAAAAATATCAGAAAGTGGATATTCTAGTTAACAATGCTGGGGTATGTCATATTGCTTCCTTTTTAGAAACTTCAGATGAAATCAGAGACCGTACTTTTGATATCAATATCAAGGGTACTTGGAATGTTACTCAAGCATTTTTACCTTATATGGTAAAAGCTAATTATGGCAAAATTGTAAACCTATCATCAGTAACAGGTACCATGGTTGCTGATACAGGTGAAGCAGCTTATGCCACCACCAAAGCAGCTATCTGGGGCTTTACTAAAGCCTTAGCGATGGAAGTAGCTACTAAAAATATCACCGTTAACTCGGTATGCCCAGGTTATATTGCTACACCAATGGCTGAATCCATTGCACTAGAAAGTAATCAATCTGACCCACAAAGTGTAATAAAGGGTATTGCGGCCGCTATACCAATGAAGCGCTTAGGAACTATCGAAGAGTTAGGAGATGTAGTTGCCTTTTTATCTTCTGATGAATCACGCTATATCACTGGCACACAAATTGTTATTGATGGTGGTTCAACACTTCCAGAAAGCTTTGGTGCAGTAGGCGTTTAATAGCTACTATTTAAGCCAACTGTTAGCAAAACAGTTGGCTTAAACTTATTATTTCTTCTTTCTTGGAGAGCAATGGGTAGCAAACTTTTCTTTAGTATCTACATCTATCATGGTTAGACAATTACCCCATACACACCCTGTATCTAGCGCATACACATTTGGTTCATCACATCTACCTTCTAAAGCAGCCCAATGGCCAAATATAATTTGTTGCCCAGCCATTTTGCGATTAGGGATTTCAAACCAAGGGATGTAACCTGTTGGCGCACTATCCAAACCTTCTTTACTCTTAAACTCAATAGTACCATCAGCCTTACAAAAACGCATTCTGGTTAAATAGTTGGTGATTACCCTTAGTCGCTCATGACCTGTTAAAAGCTCACTCCAATTAACAGGATCACTACCATACATATGAGTAAGAAACCCTTCTATTCTTTTATCATCTTTTAATACTGCTTCTACTTCAGCAGAACGCGCCAAACTATCTTCTAAAGTCCATAAGGGCGGAATACCCGCATGTACCATTGTTACTTTACGATCACGATCAAAATAAACTAATGGTTGCTGGCGTAACCAATTAATTAACTCCTTGGCCTCTTTAGCTTCAAGAATCTCTTTAATCGTGTCATTCTTTTTAACTTTAGCATTATCATAAAAACAGGCAATCAGATGTAAGTCATGGTTACCTAAAACAGTCACTACACTTTTACGAATACTATACAAAAATTTCAATGTTTTAAGGGACTTGGAACCACGATTTATCAAATCCCCAACACACCACAGAGTATCTACTGCTGGGTCAAAATTTACTTCTTCTAATAACATCTGTAGCGGATCATAACACCCTTGAATATCACCAATTGCATAGACAGCCATTAATTCAATACTCCAGGTGCTGCTAACCGAAAAGGTGCTATATGAGCATCAAATAACTCTCCTGTTTCAACTTGCATAGCATATTTACCGTACATACTACCTACAGGTGTTGAAAAGTTCGCACTACTGGTATATTCAAATGTTTCGCCTGCTTTAATACAAGGCTGTTGTCCCACTACACCACTACCTTTAACTTCTTTTTTATGGCCATTACCATCAGTAATAACCCACTGCCTTGATAATAAAGTGACTGTTTTATCACCTTTATTTTCAATGGAGATATGATAATCAAATAAATAATAATTATCTTGTGGGTCTGAATCCTCTACTAAATAATCAGTAAACACTGTTATCTCGATAGGATAATCAGCTAAATTCATAATTAACCCTCGCGTTGTTGATATAAAAAAAGTTGATCTGCCAATTTAACAAAATCAGCTAATGACAACTGTTCTGGTCTTAAACTACCATCAACCCCTGCTTGCTCAATAGCTTCTATTGGCAATAAACGCTTTAAGGTATTTCTAAGTGTCTTACGGCGTTGATTAAACGCTTCTCTTACAATCAATTCTAATAACTTATGGTCTTTTGCTGGATAAGGCAACGTTTTATAGGGTATTAACCTTACTATTGCAGAGTCAACCTTAGGTGCAGGTGTAAAACATTCTGGTGGAACATCAAATAAATGCTCCACCTGACAAAAATACTGCACCATTATTGTTAAACGACCCCAATCACCACCGCCTGGTTGTGCCGCCATTCTTTCCACCACTTCTTTTTGCAACATGAAGTGCATATCTTCAATAACAGTATGCTGGTTCAACAGATGAAAAATAAGCGGTGTAGAAATATTATAAGGCAAATTACCCACTACTCTTAGTTTCTCACCAGAACAAACTAAAGTGCTAAAATCAAATTTTAACGCATCACCTTGATGTATATGAAATAGTGGATTTAGGCCAAATTTTAACTTTAATAAAGGAATTAAATCTTGGTCTAATTCAATTACATCCAACCGTGCACCACTAGCTAATAAACCTTCAGTAAGGGCACCTTGACCTGGTCCAATCTCTAATAAATGCTGAGTTGCTTGTGGATGTATCGAGCGTAAAATTCGATCAATAATCCCTGCATCTTTTAAAAAATTCTGACCAAAACGTTTACGCGCACGATGTTGGAATAATTCTGACATTAATGCTTTGCCTTAAAAACTATAAATTTAGCTATGTATTGTAAGCCAAAATCCTACTAAACCCCATACTCTCTTTTTATTTAACAAGCCTCTACATAAATATTCGCCTTTTGGAGAATAGTAAACTATGCAATTTGGTTGCATATTAATAAAGCAAAGGACAAACAGAGGATACTAGAATGTATCAAATAAAAACACATGATCATTCTGTGTCAGGCAGACCAAAGGAATTTGTTTTACCTGAAGTAGCAGAATTAGAAGGACTTTTCTTTATACTATATCCCACCCATGGTGAAAGTATTGAATATCATCTAAAAAAACATCAAATCATTTGGTTTGACCCTGCGACTAAAAAGCAACAAAAAGCTGATTACAGGGCGACTTCTATTCGTGATGGTATTTATTTCATAGATTATATTTTAGATGGGCAATCTATTTCCATGATTTTAGATCTAATCAATCAAACGTTCACAGAGGTAGTTGCTCATCTATCAAGTTTACCTAATCCAAACACCTCTAAGCAAATCCAGCTTAATATAGCCACTATGGATCTCTCAATTACTCAAGGTAGTTTAGATAAACCTTATGAAAAATACCAAGATCTACACTCTCAAACTGATGAGCTAATTGGTGCTCGTTTCTTATATTACTGTGGTTTTGATACAGTTTACGAACACATATACCTTAACCAAAACTATTACACATGGCACTGTTTAGTAGGTGAAAGGACTGGGCTAGCAGATACCAACCCTTGCCATTATTATAAGATAGCAGATAAGTTGTACTTATTAATTTGGACAAGAAAAAGCTCACCTTATATGGGGCTCATGTTAATAGATACAAACTTCCTCCGTGCTGATGGAAAAGTTTATGGTTATCAAACAAGTACCGCCAATAAACAGATTAATCTCCCTATTAGCCCTTATTTTTCAATAATTAATAAACCTAATGTTCCTTATGGTATGTTATTAGAAAATATTAAAAATGACTTTTCTTAAATATATTAATTTGCTTAAGAAATAAGAGTTTGTACTTGTCATTTTCATCATAAAATCTTTAAAATTAGTTACCCTACTAATGATTAAGGATTTTTTCATGCCATTGATTGCGTTAGTGACAATTTTTTGTCAGATTCTTTGTGGCGTACATATAATGAAAACGGGGCAAGAACGTTATTGGTTATACCTTGTCATTATTTTACCAGGTCTTGGCTGCACTATTTATGCTGTTGCTGTACTAATACCAGAATTATTAGGTAGTTACAAAGGTAGACAAGTAGTTAAGGGGGTGCAAAATAAAATTGCACCTACCCGTAATTTAAAAACATTACGTAATCAGTTAACATTAAGCGATAACGTAGAATCTCGTACTAATTTAGCAGATGAGTTAGTTAACCTTAAACAATATGCTGAAGCAATTACGCACTATAAAGCTGCCTTATCAGGTATTCATTCTGAAAACCCAGAAATTTTACTGAAACTTGCTTTTGCAGAATTTGCAGAAGGTAATTATCAAGATTGCCAACACGCATTAGATTATTTAATAAAGCACAATCCAGATTTTCGTTCGCCTGAAGGGCATTTGCTTTATGCAAGAACAGTTGAAGCTATTGGTAATTTAACCAAAGCTGAAGAAGAATACAAAGTGTTAGTCAGTTATTATGCTGGACCAGATGCTTGTTTCTTTTATGCTAAATTCTTACAAAGTCAAAATCGCTTAGATGAGGCAATAGAACAATTACAGCAAGTACAAGACTATGCTCGTATAGCACCTAAATATTATAAAAATGTACATAAAGTTTGCTTATCTGAGATACGTAAACTACTTCAACAACTCCATGAAAAAATAAATACACAATAACTTATTAAGTAATGTTGATAGTAGTAACCATTTATTAATTTAATAACAAAAGACTGGACTAACGAACTATGAACTACTAATATAATTTATTACTTTATAGTTATTTTTATTTATTCTCTTTATAAAAACTTACAATAGAGAAACTAATAAAAATATATAAATTTGGCTTTGTATTATCACTAATAAATACAAAATATTCATTAACTTGCTTTAAATAACTATAAACAATAACTATTGGCGTATTAAAAATGCTAATTGAACTTTCTTTATACTAAAACTCTCCATATTAGAGTCTAGTTATATATTTAAGTAGCAAAATAAAATATACCCTTAGTTTAGCAGTAACTTAAAACAATTATAATTCCAACAGGAGAATGTATGCGTAGAGGATTTGTTAACCTAAATGGGCAACGTACCCTTGTTAATATTGATAACAACGGTAATGTTACACATAATGGTCAAACAATTACTAACCCTGAATGGTTACCTATCAGTATAGGTACAGTTTATGGTGTAGCCCTTAACTATAAAGGCTTATTAGATAGTCGCTTAGCCGAATTTAATGAACCTCCTTATAAAAATCCACCTATCAAACCAGTGTTGTTTATTAAAACGCCAAGTACTTATAACAACCATTTAGGCAATATTGTTTTTCCAAAAGGTATTGAGCGTATCCAAGCAGGACCAGCACTTGGTTTTGTAATGGCTAAAGATGCTAGTCGTGTTACTAAAGAACAAGCAATGGATTATGTAGCCGGTTTTACAGTTGTTAACGAAGTTAGCTTGCCAGAAGATAGCTACTACCGCCCTGCTGTTAAAGCTAAATGCCGTGATAGTTTCTGCCCAATGGGGCCGTGGTTAGTAGCAACAGATGCTGTTAATGCTGCTAACTTAGCAATCAGTGTCAGCATTAATGGTGAAGTTCGCCAACAAAACTCTACTGCCAATTTAGTACGTAATATCCCCCAGCTCATTGAAGAGCTCAGTGAATTTATGACTTTAAAAGCAGGTGATATTATTTTAACAGGCACTCCAGAAGGTCGTGTTGATATCAATGTAGGTGACAAAGTTGAAGTCACTATTGAAGGTATTGCTACCCTCACTAACACTGTTATCGCTGAATAAGGAGTCCTAACTATGAAATATGCTCGTATCCGCTATCAAGGTGAAAACTTTGAAGTAATGGTTGAAGAAAATAATGCTGTTCGCTTAAAAGACGGTCGCCTCTTACAAGAAACAGAAGTTGAGTGGTTACCACCTGCTACTGGTAATATGTTTGCATTAGGTTTGAACTATGCTGACCACGCTGCTGAACTTGAGTTTAAAGCGCCCACTGAACCCTTAGTATTTATTAAAGCGCCTACTACCTATACAGGTCACTTATGCCATACATGGCGCCCAGATAATGTTGACTACATGCACTATGAGTGTGAACTAGTAGCTGTGATTGGTAAAAAAGCCCGTAATGTGAGCCAAGCCGATGCTTTATCCTACTTAGCTGGCTATACCCTTTGCAATGACTATGCTATCCGTGATTTTTTAGAAAACTACTATCGTCCTAACCTACGGGTTAAAAATCGTGACTGCACTACCCCAGTAGGCCCTTATATTATTACTGCTGATGAAGTCCCAGACCCCTCTAAACTAACCTTACGCACATGGGTTAATGGTGAGTTACGCCAAGAGGGTACCACCGCAGATATGATTTTTAATGTACCTTATTTAATTGAATATCTTTCTAGTTTTATGACCTTACAACCAGGTGACATGATTGCCACAGGTACTCCAAAAGGCTTATCTGATGTTAAGCCTGGCGATAAAGTGGTTGTGGAAATGGAAGGTATTGGTAGCTTAACTAACTTTATTGTTACCGAAAAAGAATTCTTTGAAAAATATGGTACTAATGCAATTGGAGAAAAATAATGTTAAAACATTGGATTAATGGCAAAGAAGTTGAAAGTAAAGAAACCTTTATAAACTACAACCCTGCTACCATGGAAGAAATCTGCGAAGTAGCGAGTGGTGGTGAAAAAGAAGTGAATGAAGCAGTAGCTGCGGCTAAAGAAGCTTTCCCCAAATGGGCTAACACACCAGCAAAAGAACGTGCACGTTTAATGCGTAACTTAGGTGAATTAATTGATAAGAATGTGCCTAAAATTGCTGAACTAGAAACTAAAGATACGGGTTTACCCATTCACCAAACTAAAAACGTATTAATTCCACGTGCTTCCCACAACTTCAATTTCTTTGCGGAAGTTTGTACCCGTATGGATGGCCATACCTACCCAGTAGATGATCAAATGCTCAACTACACTCTCTACCAACCAGTAGGTGTATGTGGTTTGATCTCGCCTTGGAACGTACCTTTTATGACAGCCACTTGGAAAACAGCGCCATGTTTAGCCTTAGGTAACACGGCTGTTTTAAAAATGTCTGAGCTATCCCCTTTAACTGCTTATGAGTTAGGCCAATTAGCATTAGAAGCAGGCATTCCAGCAGGTGTCTTAAACGTAATTCAAGGTTATGGTGCTACAGCTGGGGCAGCCTTAGCACAACATCATGATGTACGTGCTGTATCATTTACAGGCGGTACTGCTACTGGTCGTCGCATTATGGCTTCAGCAGGTATCAAAAAATATTCTATGGAACTTGGGGGTAAGTCACCTGTATTAATTTTTGAAGATGCTGATTTAGATAGAGCATTAGATGCGGCACTATTCACTATTTTCTCGTTAAATGGCGAACGTTGTACTGCCGGTTCTCGTATCTTTATTCAAGAAAGTGTTTACGACAAATTTGTCGCTGAATTCGCTGCTCGTGCTAAACGCTTAATTGTTGGTGATCCTACTGATCCGAATACCCAAGTTGGCTCAATGATTACACAACAGCATTACGACAAAGTAACGGGCTATATCAAAATTGGTATGGATGAAGGGGCTAAATTATTAGCGGGTGGTTTAGAACGCCCTGCTAACTTACCTGCTCACCTTTCAAAAGGTCAATTTATTCAACCTACTGTATTTGCTGATGTTGATAATCAAATGCGGATTGCCCAAGAAGAAATCTTTGGTCCAGTAGTGTGTTTAATTAAGTTTAAAGATGAAGCAGAAGGCTTAAGACTAGCGAATGATGTGGAATATGGTTTGGCATCTTATATCTGGACTAATGACCTTGGCAAAGCCCATCGTGTTGCCCGTGGTATTGAAGCAGGTATGGTGTTTATTAATAGTCAAAACGTTCGTGACTTACGTCAACCTTTCGGTGGTGTTAAAGCTAGCGGAACAGGCCGTGAAGGTGGAGAATATAGCTTCGAAGTGTTCACAGAAATTAAAAATGTGTGTATTTCTATGGGTAGTCACCATATCCCTCGTTGGGGGGTTTAACAACTTTCAGTTAGGCTCACTATAGAGCCTAACTAAAACTAAATAAGTAATACTGAATAAATATAATATTTTACTGATAAAAATAATAGTTGGAGACTCAGCATGGGAAAGTTAGCATTTGCTGCAAAAGTAACGCATGTACCATCAATGTATCTTTCTGAATTACCAGGCAAAACCAATGGTTGCCGCCAAGCTGCAATTGATGGACACAAAGAAATTAGCCGCCGTTGCCGTGAACTAGGTGTTGATACCATGGTGGTATTTGATACCCATTGGTTAGTTAATAGTGGTTTTCATATTAACGCTAATGATCATTTCAAAGGCATTTACACAAGTCATGAATTACCACATTTTATTCGTGATATGGAATATGAATATTATGGTAATCCTGAACTAGCAGATATGATCGCCAGTTATGCTGTTAAAAAGAAAGTACGTGCATTATCTCATCGTATCCCCTCATTAGCACTTGAATACGGTACCCTAGTGCCTATGCGCTATATGAACTCAGATAACAAATTCAAAGTGGTTTCTATTTCTGCTTTCTGTACTTCACATGATCTAGAAGATAGTCGTGCGTTAGGTGCAGCAGTAACTGAAGCAATTCAAGAATATGATGGTACTGTTGCTATTTTGGCTAGTGGTTCTCTTTCACACCGTTTTGCTTATGACCGTATTGCAGAGAAATGCTTTGATGCTTACACTCGAGAATTCGATCATCAAGTTGACTTACAAGTAGTAGAAATGTGGAAAAAGGGTCAATGGCCTGAGTTTTGCTCGATGTTAGGTGATTATGCGGCTAGCTGCTTTGGTGAAGGTGGCATGCACGACACCGCTATGTTACTAGGTGCTTTAGGTGGTGAAAACTACAAAGGCAAAGTTGAATTTGTCACAGAACTATTTGCAAGTTCTGGTACAGGGCAAGTTAACGCCATATTCCCTGTAGCATAAACCACAAAGTCTTATAGTAAACCTGTACCCTAAAAAGTACAGGTTTTTTAACCTATAACTGTTACTATACAATTTTAGACAAAGCGAATGACTGAAGACATTACAACTAGTAAAGCAAAGTCATTCAACAACGTATAATTTTGTAGGGCAATAACTATAATAAGTCCTTTAACAAGATATGGAGAAATACTTAAAATGCCTCATTTTATCGCTGAATACTCTGCTAATTTAGAAGGTATTGCAGATTTCCCTGGCCTCTTTGAGAAAGTACATCAAGTGTTAGGTGATAGTGGTGTTTTCCCGTTGGGAGGGATTCGTAGTCGTGCTATTCGTATGGATATTTTCCGTATGGCTGATGCTAAACATGACTATGCATTTATTCATATGACCTTAAAAGCAGGTGCAGGTCGAGATTTAGAGACACGCAAAAAAGTAGCTGATCAATTATTTGCAACCATTAAACAACACTTTGCTGAGTTGCAGTCAAAACGCTTACTAGCACTCTCTTTTGAAATGGAAGAATTGAATGCTGATTTAAACTATAAACAAAATAATATCCATGCTTTTCTTGCTAACCAATAGCATGGCTCATTAACCTGTATTTACCAACATAATAAACACAATATTTAGTTTTTTATAACAACTACAAGATAACTGGATTATGAACACAAATATAAAACCTGTGAGTGACAAGGTTGTGCGCAATATCACATTGCGCTTAATTCCTTTATTGTTAATCTGCTATGTATTCGCCCATCTTGACCGAGTCAATATTGGTTTTGCTAAAGACTCTATGAGTCTTGACTTAGGGCTAACTCATACAATGTATGGGACAGGAGCAGGATTATTTTTTATCGCCTATATGTTGTTTGGTGTACCCAGCAATATGATGTTAGAAAAGTTTGGGCCTCGCCGTTGGATTGCCTTAATCATGGTAATATGGGGACTACTCTCAACCGCTACTATGTTTATCAGTAACCATGTTGAATTTTATATTCTCAGATTTTTACTGGGTGTAGCAGAAGCAGGCTTTTTTCCTGGTATTCTTATTTATATTAATCGTTGGTTTCCCTCCCGTCGTCGTGGCAAAATCACCGCCATGTTTACCCTAGCAGTTCCTCTTGCCAGCGTATTAGGCGCTCCTATTTCTGGTTGGATTATCGACTTCTTCCATGGTTCATCCGGCATGCATGGTTGGCAATGGATGTTCTTACTAGAAGGGCTACCTGTTGTGTTATTAGGCATCGTCATTATGTGCTACCTGCCAGATCATTATAAAGATGTACAATGGTTAACGGATGAAGAAAAACAGCAATTAGATTATGAACAACATCATGAGGAATCAGCAAAAGCCAATATGCCATTATTAGCCTTTATTAAAGATGCTAAATTATGGTTACTATTTGGTATCTATTTTGCTGTAATGCTTGGCATTAATGCCAATAATTTTTGGATGCCAAACTTAATTAAAAGCAGTGGTGTAGAAACTGAAACAACGGTAGGTTTACTCACCTCTTTCTGTTGGGGCTTATCTTGTATTTTTATGATTGTTACAGGTATGTCTGCTGATCGGCACAATGAGCGCCGTTGGCACTTAATAGTGCCATTACTGATGGCTGCTATTGGCTTTATTGGTACAGGACTATTTACCCATAGCACTGTGCTAGTGGTGACTTTCTTAAGTATCTCTATTATGGGTGCAGCCACTGCATTACCAATGTTTTGGCAAATTCCGCCCATGTTCTTAACCAGTAAAGATGCCATTGCAGGTATTGCTTTAGTCAGTTCACTAGGTAATCTTGCTGGATTCCTTGCACCTTACTTAATTGGTTGGGTAAAAGATATGACTGGAGGCTCACCCAGTATTGGCTTATATATTTTGGCCTTATTAATTGTTTGTGGTGCAGGTTTAGTACTGCTAATAAATCCACCACAACAGCAAGCAGCCAACACACATTAAACTTCTAAAGTGTTATTAAAAGGTCATTTAGTTAACCCGCTAAATGGCCTTTTTTATAACATTTAATTAATTGACAAAATAACTGATTCATGTCAAAGTTTTATAAATTCACTATTAATTTACTAATAAAAATAAAAGGTAATAGCTATGCAACACTTACTTTGTGAGTCCTTAAATAATCTGTTTTCAAAAAATATACTTATAAGAAATATAACGCTTGGTTTAGCAAATTAGAGTAATTATTACTACTTTATGTAGTTCTACCAAGATCAGTCATAACAATAAAACTTCATTAAATTTTTAAAATAAAAAATAATGGGAGCCATCACTGCATGAATGCACATGTCACTACGAATCATACTATTCGTACGATCACCTTACGTATAGTCCCTTTACTCCTCATCTGTTATATATTTGCTCATCTTGACCGAGTTAATATTGGTTTCGCGAAAGGTACAATGAGTATTGATCTTGGCCTCACAGATGCTATGTATGGTTTTGGGGCAGGTCTGTTTTTTATCTCTTACATGATCTTTGGCGTTCCTAGTAATATGTTGCTAGATAAATTTGGCCCAAGACGCTGGATTGCCTTTATGATGTTATTTTGGGGAATCTGCTCAACAGGCATGATGTTTGCCCAAAATAGTACGCAATTCTATGTACTACGTTTCTTATTAGGTATGGCAGAGGCTGGTTTCTTTCCTGGCATCTTAGTTTATATCAATCGTTGGTTCCCTGCTCGCTATCGTGGCAAGATCACTGCCATGTTTACCTTAGCAGTACCTATGGCCAGTATTTTTGGTGGGCCACTATCAGGTTGGATTATTCAAACTTTCCATAGTTCTGCTGGCTTGCATGGTTGGCAGTGGATGTTACTACTGGAAGGTTTACCCGTTGTTATATTAGGTGCAGTAGTGCTTGTTTGTCTTCCTGACAGCTATAAACATGTTAACTGGCTAACCCAAGACGAAAAACTACAACTTGAAAAAGAATTGCATAGTGAAGAGGGTAAAAAAGAAAGCAGTACCAACTCTCTTATAGAATTTATTAAAGAACCTAAGCTGTATATATTATTTGGCATATATTCTGCCGTAATGTTAGGAATGAATGCAGTAAACTTTTGGATGCCTGATTTGATTTCCACCACAGGTGTTGAAAATAAGACTCACGTTGGCTTATTAACTGCTATCCCTTGGATACTGGCCTGTGTATTTATGATTGCTACAGGTGCTTCAGCAGATAGAAATAATGAACGCCGGTGGCATTTGATTGTCCCATTATTCATGGTAACCTTTGGCTTTATTGGCGCTGGATTATTTACTGACAACTTAGTTATATTAATGTTGTTCCTAAGCGTCGCCACAATGGGGGTAGGTACAGCACTACCTATGTTCTGGCAAATTCCACCGGCATTTCTAAGTAACCAAAATGCAGCTGTTGGCATTGCTTTAGTCAGCTCATTAGGTAATCTGGCTTCATTCCTAGCCCCTTATTTAATTGGCTGGGTAAAAACCAACACAGGTTCCACCAGTATAGGTCTTTATATTCTGGCAATACTTATTGCTTTAGGTGCTTTACTGGTATTATTAATCCCTGCACGCTCTTTGAAACATTAAGGAAAAAATAATGATCGATAATAAATCTATTCAAGAAGCAGTAGAACGTTTAGATGAAGCTGAACGTAACAGTACTCAAATAAAACAGCTCTCTCTTCAACATCCAGATATGACCATTGAAGATGCTTATGCTATTCAACAAGCATGGGTTGAGAAAAAAATTAATGATGGCCGTAAAATGATTGGGCATAAAATTGGTTTAACTTCTCGTGCTATGCAAATGTCTTCTAATATTACAGAACCTGATTATGGTACGTTATTAGATGATATGTTATTTGAAGAAGGTACGGATATTCCACATAGTCGTTTTATCGTACCTCGTATTGAAGTTGAATTAGCTTTTATTCTTGAAAAACCATTGCGTGGGCCAAACTGTACTATTTTTGATGTATTAGATGCCACCAAATATGTAGTACCTGCCTTAGAAATTATTGATGCTCGTATTCAACGTGTTGATCCAGAAACTAAAGTAACCCGCAAAGTATTTGATACTATTTCTGACAATGCGGCAAATGCAGGTATTATTTTAGGCGGTCGCCCCATTCGACCAATGGATATAGATTTACGTTCAATCCCAGGTATTCTCTATAAAAATGGTGTGGTTGAAGAGTCAGGTGTATCTGTAGCAGTACTTAATCATCCCGCTAAAGGTGTAGCATGGCTTGCTAATAAATTATCACCTTATGGAGTAACACTTAATGCAGGAGAAATTGTATTGGGTGGTTCATTTACTCGTCCCGTTGATGCCAACCCTGGTGATACTTTCCATGTTGAATATGGTCCATTGGGCTCTATTGCATGTCGTTTTGTTTAATATCACTAAAACTAGGAAAATATAATGGAACTCCCTGTTAATCATTTTAAAAGACGCTTACAAAGCGGTGAACCAATTATTGGTTTATGGTTGGGATTAGCGAATGCCTATACAGCTGAATTAGCAGCCAATGCAGATTTTGATTGGTTATTACTAGATGGCGAACATGCACCTAATGATCTACGCACGCTACTTGAGCAATTACAGGCCATTGCCCCTTATACAAGTCAACCTGTGATTCGTCCTCGTATCGGTGATACAGCCATTATTAAACAATTACTAGATATTGGTGCGCAAACTTTATTAATTCCAATGGTTGATACGGCAGAACAAGCAGCTGAACTTGTCAAAGCCATGCACTATCCACCAAAAGGCATTCGTGGCGTAGGTAGTGCGCTAGCCCGTGCTTCTCGTTGGAATACCGTACCTGACTACTTACATAAAGCAGGTGATGAACTTTGCTTATTAGTTCAGATTGAAACAAAAGCAGGCTTAAATAACTTAGATGCTATCATCAATACTGAAGGTGTCGATGGTGTATTCATTGGTCCTGCTGATTTATCCGCTTCATTAGGGCACTTAGGCAACCCTAAACACCCTGATGTACAAAATGCTATTGAAGATGCTTTTAAACGTATAAAACGAGCAGGTAAAGCGTCTGGTATTTTAATGGCTGATAAAACATTGGCTAAACGTTATATTGAACTAGGCTGTAACTTTGTAGCTGTAGGTACTGATACTAGTATTTTTATGCAATCATTAAAAAACCTAGCTGATGAATTCAAAGGTAAAACCACTACCACACAAAGCGGTGGTGTTTACTAGATATAGCTATTGCCCTACATTTTTATACGTCGTTGAATGACTTTGCCGTACTAGTTGTACTGTCTTCAGCCATTCGCCTCGTCTAAAATTGTATAGCAATAACCTATACCTCTTGTAACAAAAAAGCCATGATAGTCAGTAAGCTATCATGGCTTTTTTTATAACTATACAACCATTACATTGCGTCAGTTAAATGAGAATCTTTAAATAAACTAGTCAATGCATTGGTTAACACTTCTGCTACTAATTTATTATTAGTTTCTAAGCTAGGTGCAGAAGCAAAACTTTGTGAAACACTCGATGTATAACGCCCATTATAGGTTTTGCTAGGTGTCTGTAATTGTGAACGCAATACGGCTTTTATATCTGCCCCATTAGCCAATGAGCTATCAGTAGCCTGATAAGTAATACTATCAATAATAATATTTAATGTTATATCACCACCTGTTTGTGGTTTATATCCCATATTAGTTAATGCTTGCTCAGCTTGCTGCTGTAATTTTGGCACAATATCATTAGCTTGTAAGTTAATGTTACTGGTAGAAGCATATAATCCACCACGTGTACCTATAATCTCTGTGCTACGACTATCTGTTACTTTTACATTAACCGTTTGACCATGCCCTACCTGAGGTAAAGCCTGCGTAATTATCGGATTAGGCGTTAATTGTTGTGGGCTTAATGCACAACCTGTTAATAAACCTACTGACATTAAACACACTAATAATCCTTGCCGAAATATCATTTCAAAAGTCTCCAAGTAAACTATTCACACTTGCTGTAGTATAATCACATAACCTCTATATTACCTTAATAAAAACTATACAAAATATATTTTAATTAATTTATTGAAGATATTTTGTATAACAAATAGACCTACATAGCATTTCATCGGTATAATCTACAGCCATGTTTTTTAGAAATGGTCGTTTTAAAAAAAACAATGGATATTTTCTCGTTTTCTATTGTCAGTATAAAACGTAGTTTATTTATAAAACATCTACACAAACAAAAATTAACTATTTGCTTAGCCAGCAAGATAGTAGCTTATTAATTTACTAATAAATAAGAGTGTGACGAGCATATGAAAACGTATGACGTGCTAATCATTGGTGGTGGTGTTTCTGGTACAGCGCTGCTATATCAACTAAGCCGCTTTACAGACCTTCAAGCTATTGGTCTTTTAGAAAAGTACCCCCAAGTAGCAGCAGTTAACTCGAAAAGTTGTAACAATAGCCAAACCATTCACCAAGGCGACATAGAAACCAATTACACATTAGAAAAAGCACGTGTTACTAAACGCACTGCTTGTATGATTGTAAACTATGCCACTAAATTGCCTGCTGAAGAACGTGATAACATCATTTCAAAATACCCTAAAATGGTGTTAGGTGTAGGAAAGACAGAATGTGATTCTTTACGTGAAAGGTTTAAGACTTTTAAAGAGCTGTACCCAAATCTGAAAGAGCTAGGGCGTGAGGGAATAGCCGAAATAGAACCCAAAATTGTAGAGGGTAGACCTGAATCAGAAGAAATTTATGCACTTGGTGCTACTGATGAATATACCGCTTGTAACTACCATACCCTCTCTGAATCCTTTATTAAAAACGCCAAAAAATTCTCTGAGACTAAAAACCAAACCTGTGATGTCATGCTAGCTACGCCTGTCACTAAAATTGAAAAAGTTGGTGACATTTTCCAAGTACATACTGAAAATGCTGGTGTAATGGAAGCAAAATATATAGTAGTCGCCGCAGGTGGACACTCCTTATTATTTGCTCACCAAATGGGTTATGGTAAAGACTTTGCCTGTTTACCAATGGCTGGTTCTTACTATTTCACACCGCAACTGCTACAAGGTAAAGTATATACTGTACAAAACCCTAATTTACCATTTGCGGCAGTACATGGCGACCCTGATGTTTCAGTGCCTGGCAAAACTCGCTTTGGACCTACTGCATTAGTATTACCTGTTTTAGAACGTCATAACCTCAAAACCTTCTTAGATTTCTGGAAAGTATTTAGTTTAAGCAGTGGTGTTATGAAAGCACTGTGGAAACTACTTAAAGTTTCCGATATACGTCGTTATATCTTCCGTAACTTTATGTATGAAGTGCCTTTTTTACGTGAACGCTTATTCTTAAAAGAAATTAAGAAAATCATTCCTACATTAGAAGTTAAAGATATTACATTTGCCCGCGGCTTTGGTGGTATTCGTCCCCAAGTGATCGACAAAAAACAACAAAAACTAATGATGGGTGAAGCAAAAATTAATCCAGGTACAGGTATTGTATTTAATATGACGCCTTCACCTGGTGGTACTTCATGCCTTGGTAATGCTGAAAAAGACATGTATCTAATTGCAAACTTCTTGAACTGCAATATTGATAAACAAGCTTTTGAAGAAGAATTATTAAGTGGTGAAGTAGAACTAAGAGAAATAGATCGCCCTAGTGAAAACTCACTGGCTGAAGTTTAATCATATTTCCCCAAAAAAACCGCCTAATTGGCGGTTTTTTTATGTTTATATTCTGCATATATAGCGCTAACATGTTAAGATAATTGGCTAGTTCGAAAGATTCTAGAATGGAATGATCCCATGCCTATTGGAAAATACCTATTACCCCTTATATTATTAGTTGTTATAACTGGCTGTGCAGATCGCCCTCCTCAAAATCTTGATAATATCTGCAGTATTTATAAAGAAAAACGTCATTGGTACAAGGCTTCTTTAAATACTGAGCGTAGATGGGGCGTTCCACCACAAGTTCCTATGGCTTTTATGCACCAAGAATCAAAATTTGATGGTTCTGCTCTCCCACCACGTAAATATATTTTATGGATTATTCCTTGGGGGCGTGTATCTACCGCTTATGGTTTTGCCCAAGCACAAACAATGACATGGAATGACTATATAAAGGACACTGGTAACTCTGGCGCTAAACGTAATAATTTTGCCGATAGCATGGACTTTATTGGCTGGTATATGGATAAAACACAAAAAGTTAATGGTGTTTCTAAATGGGATGCCTATAACCAATACTTAAATTATCACGAAGGTTGGGGGGGTTATAAGCGTAAGACCTATAACAGCAAATCGTGGTTACTAGGTGTAGCACAAAAAGTAAAAACTCGCTCTAGCAACTATGGCGCACAATACAGTTCTTGCAAGGAAGAACTCATGAAACCACAAGGTTTTTGGGAATGGATACTGGGTGTATGAGTTTAATCAACCATACGCAAAGCCATAAAACCTGCAAAGCCACAAAAAGCCACCACTAATGCCATATTCATAGCACCATGGAAATGCAATAAACCTACTACAAAACTGGCAATAAAACCTAAACCAAATTGAGCAGCTACCGCTAATGCAGAAGCTGCACCTGCTTGCTTAGGATATAAAGACATTAAACAGGCAATACAATTAGCACCAACTGTTCCTGTTACAGAGACAAAACAAAATATAAATAACATTATTGACCACATGCCACCCCACTCAAAATAGGCAACTACCAATAAAAAAGCACCTGCTAAACAAGCTATTGTAGTTCCTATTCGTAAAATAGGACGAGGCCCATACTGCTTAACAAAATGACTAGCAGTAAACGTAACAATCATAATCCCTATAATATTTAAACCAAAAATCCAGCCAAAATACTGGTCTGGCACACCAAAATACTTAATAAAAACGAATGAAGAACCTGTAATATAAGCAAACATACCAGCAAAAGTCATTCCCATACATAGGATATAACCTAACGCATTTTTATTTAAAAGAATATGCCAATAGGCACTAAAAGCCTTAGCAATACTCCCTCCTCGCCGTTCTACTGGATGCGTTTCTTTAATACATAACACTGAAATAAAACATACTAAGCCAAATAAAAATAAAACTAAAAATAATGAGCGCCAACCAAACCATAACATTAAATAGCCACCTATTAAGGGTGCTATTAAAGGCGCGATCATCGTAACAACATGCATAATTGATAAGGTATGCGCTGCTTTATCTAATGGTAATAAGTCTCGTACTATTGCCCTTGCTAATACCGAAGCAGCGCCACCGCCAATAGCTTGAATAATCCGAAATAAAACTAATTGGTCTGCTGAGGCAGCCATAAAGCAAGCTAAACTGCTTAATAAATATAGGAAAATACCAATAATTAAAATAGTTTTACGACCGTACCGATCAGATAAAGGGCCATAAAACAACATACCAATACAAAAGCCTACTAAAAAGCCACTAATACTCCACTGTACTTTTGCTTGAGAGGCACCTAAGTTTTCTGCAATAGTCGGCAAACTAGGCAAATACATATCGATTGATAATGGCCCAAAAGCTACCAATGCTGCTAATAAAACTAAGAAAGGAACAGATATCCCACGTTCTAATTTAATTGAAGAAGACACTTTAAACTCCTTATTTTTATATAAATAGCAAGTGCTCTTATTTCCATCATTATTTTAATTTACCATTCTATCAGAAAAAATTAATTCAATGCGCAAGATCAATAATATTTCACATTAGATTACAAAAACTGGCTGTTTTTTATGAAAAGTACCATTTTTTCAAGGAAAAAAACATTCTTTTTAAAATTAACTCAAGGCATTATAAATAGGCAATCAAATAAAAATAAAATTGGAGTTAACAAATAATGAAAAAACCAGAAGATTATCGCGCAGATACTAAACGTCCTTTTACGGGTGCAGAATTCTTAGAAAGCTTAAGAGATGGCCGTGAAATTTATATCTATGGTGATAAGGTTGAAGATATAACCACCCATCCCGCATTTCGTAACGCTGCTGCCTCTGTAGCAAAACTATACGATGCTTTACATGATCCAGAAACAAAAGATGAATTATGCTGGGAAACAGATACAGGCAATGGCGGTTATACTCATAAATTCTTCCGTTATGCTCGTAGTCCAGAAGAGTTACGTGAACAACGTGATGCTATTGCCGCTTGGGCAAGAATGTCTTATGGTTGGATGGGTCGTACTGCTGACTATAAAGCAGCCTTTGGTGATGTATTAGGTGCAAACCCTGAGTTTTATGGTAAATTTGAACAAAATGCAAGAGATTGGTACAAGCGTATTCAAGAAAGTTGCTTATATTTAAACCATGCTATTGTTAACCCTCCTATTGATCGTAATAAACCTGTTGACCAAGTAAAAGATGTATTTGTTTCTGTTAAAAAAGAAACAGCAGAAGGTATCTATGTAAGTGGTGCAAAAGTAGTTGCAACTAACTCTGCATTAACTCACTACAACTTTATTGGACAAGGTTCTGCACAGCTATTAGGTGATAATACTGATTTCGCTCTAATGTTCTTAACACCAATGAATGCTAAAGGTGTTAAATTAATCTGCCGCCCTTCTTATGAATTAATGGCAGGTATGACAGGTTCTCCTTTCGATTACCCATTATCTAGTCGTTTTGATGAAAACGATGCAATCTTGATCTTAGATAATGTATTTATTCCATGGGAAAATGTATTTATCTACCGTGACTTTGATCTTTGTAAACGTTGGTTTGGTGAAGGTGGTTTCGGTCGCCTATTCTTAATGCAAGCAACTGTGCGTTTAGCGGTTAAATTAGACTTTTTAACAGGTGCTCTAGTTAAGGCTCTAGAATGTACGGGAGCATTAGACTTCCGTGGGGTATCAGCCCAAGTAGGTGAAGTAGTAGCATGGCGTAATATGTATTGGGCATTAACCGATGCTATGTGGTCAACGGCAGCTCCTTGGAAAAATGGTGCTTACCTACCAGGTAACGAACCAATGCATGTCTATCGTAATCTTACTTCAACAGCTTACCCAGCCATTAAGAAAATTGTTGAACAAACCGTTGCCAGTGGTCTTATTTACTTACCTTCAGGTGCGCGTGATCTTAAAAACCCTGAATTAGATAAATATTTAAGTGTTTACTGCCGTGGTTCTGCTGATATCGGCCACCAAGACCGTATTAAAATCTTAAAACTATTATGGGATGCTATTGGTAGTGAATTTGCAGGTCGCCATGAACTTTATGAGATCAACTATGCAGGTAACCAAGATGAAGTACGCTTACAGTGTTTAGCTCATGCACGTGCTTCTGGCTCAATGCAAAAAATGTTAGATCTTGTTGATAAATGTCTATCTGATTATGATCTTGATGGTTGGAAAGTTCCTCATCTGCATAATCCAGATGACTTCAATATGTTGGATAAAATCCGCCAATAGATAAGCGTTATAACAAAAACAAGCTAAGTAGTGATATACTACTTAGCTTAGAAAGGCGAAAAATAAAAAATGACTATGATAGAACTAACCCCTACTCAAAAAGCGTTTCGTAATTCAATGGCCTCTATGGCGGCAGCTGTTAATGTGATTACTACCAACGGTAAATCTGGGCGATGCGGTATTACAGCAACAGCAGTATGCTCTATTACAGATACACCACCAACAATCCTAGTGTGTATTAACCGTAATAGTGAAATGAATGCTGTCTTTAAAGAAAATGGTCACCTTTGTGTTAATGTATTATCAGCCAATCATCTTGAAGTAGCTCAACACTTTGCAGGCATGACGGGCGTTGAAATGTGTAACCGTTTTGATTTACATGATTGGCAAGAAGGGCTTCATACCCTACCTGTGTTAAATGATGCATTAGCTAGCCTACAAGGCCGTATTTCACAAATGTCTGAAGTGGGCACACATACACTATTCTTTGTGGAATTAGACGGTATTAATGTAAGAAATGATGGTGATGGCTTAACTTACTTTAACCGAGCATTCCATACTATTCCTAGAAATTAACTGATTTTTCAATTCATTGATACTAAAAAAGGTCTTTTTCTGAAGACCTTTTCATCCACCATCATTAACGCATAAAATATTGACGGTATGTCTGATTTGCCATAGTTTTACGATAGTCTTTAGGAGTTGTCCCAGATTGTCTTGTAAAAAACCGACTGAAATAAGCAGGATCCTGAAAACCCAGTAAATAGCCAATTTCCATAATGCTTTGCTCAGTGAATAATAATGAATACTTTGCTTCTTGCATCAATCGATCATGGATAAGCTGCTTAGGTGAAATATTACCAATTTGGCGGCATATCTCATTTAATTTAGCTTCTGTAATATTCATCATATTAGCATAAGCATTTAATAGCCAATGCGCTTTATAATGCTCCTCTACAAGCTCTGTAAACTGACGAAATATATGAGTAGATTCAAACTGTATTGAGTCTACAGCTGACAAATGACTTTGGTCAGCTAAACGAAATATGCTAATAAAAATTAACTTCACTAATCCCTGCAATGCTGCTGCTTGACCTATATAGTTTGCAGAACTAGCCTCTTTACGCAATCGATCTAGCAAATAATCTAAATGGTAAGCCTCCCCCATTAACTCTTGAGGCAATTTATTGATAGCCACACAAGCAGGTGTTACTTTAAAATTATTTTTTAATTCTGGAATTTCATCCAATATTGACCAAATGACTTGTTGTCGTACAGTTAATACATGCCCATCACTACCATCTTCTGTAACAAAAGAGTGGGGCACAACAGGCGGTGTAAGAAAAAATAATGGCGCTTCACCATGGTATTGATGCTCATCTAAAAATAAATGAATAACACCACTTTTAACATAATGAACTTGAAAGAAACGATCATGACGATGAGTACGCATGGTACGTCCAAAAAAGTCAGCCAAATTACCTAATACTTCATAATGGATATCAGCATCTTTATAACGCTGATCATAAGCTTGCCCTATATTAATATTAGGAATATCTTCTTTGTTCATAACCGCTGTCTGCAAATAACTAAACGATGATTATAAACTTAATCTAATTTACTTAAACTATCAACTAACACTGGACAATGTGCTTTTTTCACAACCTTTATAGTAATAGAAGGATCAAAGAAACGATTTAACTTTGATAAATGTCGATGTCCCATAAGAATAAGATCACAATTTATTTTTTTAGCGTATTTAATAATAACATCTGCAGTATCACCACCAACAATAATACCTTTTGCATCGATATCACCAGTAACTTTTAGATAACATAAAGCATCTTGCATTACTTGCTCACGACTCGTTGCAATATCTGCTTCTGTAAGATTTTCCATGTACTTAATATCTTTTAGCTTACCTGAAAAATTATTATCAACATAAATTACTTCTATATTTGTGTTCAGAACGCAAATACGCTTCGCTAAATCAAGCAAACGTGTTGTATATTCCCAACCATCAATGGCAATAAGCACGGATGAAAACATAAAACTTCCTTATCAATTTTTAAAAAATTACTTTTGAGAATAATAAACTTTTTTATAACATATTTTTTATATATTAGACAACACTATGAACTATAACAACATGATATTTCATATAAAAGTCATATTTAACAACTGCTATTAATAACAGCTAGTTATTTTTTATAACTTTCATTGACTATGAAAGTTGGCATATTATAAATAAATTTATTTAAAGCTAACTAACTATTCTTTAAAATAAACAACGAATTTGTTATTTTGTTTATAAGCCTTCTTTACTATAAAAATAAACTATTACTTTAATTGTAGCCTTTAATTATGATATTTTCACTAGAAAATTATTTTCAACAGCAAGCGCAACAACAACATTATATAATTGATGCTGTACAACAACAGGCTATTAAGCAATTATCTCATTTAAGTAGTTTACTCTGTTCAGGTAAAAAAATTAGCACACCCCCCAGTTACTATCTTTATGGACCTGTTGGCAGGGGCAAAAGTTGGTTACTCAATATCTTCTTTGAAGGTATTCCTATCGCAGAGAAAAAACGTTTTCATTTTCATAGTTTTTTTAGACAACTTCATCAAAAAATTTTCCAACACTCAACTCACAAAGACTCCCTTAATCAAGCATTAGATGAGTTATTGGAACATTGTAGATTGCTATGCTTTGATGAGTTTCATGTGCATGACATTGGTGATGCCATGCTAATTAGTAGGCTATTTAAAGCCTTATTTGAACGCAAAATAGCAGTGATTACTACCTCTAACTATTCGCCACGCGATCTATTACCCAATCCGCTATACCATGAGCGCTTTCTACCTGCTATAAAACTCATTGAAAAACATATGACGATTATTAATATTGCAGGTGAAACGGATTACCGTACATTACCCCAAGCAAAAAAACAGGGCTTTACTGCTGGCTACTATATTACCCCTGCATCAATTGAACAAAGACAACAATTATCTTTACCTCTATACAATGAACAGACTATATCTATACAAGTAGGTAATCGAGAGCTTTTTCCAGTCCATTATTCTGATAACTCTATTTTATTTAACTTTGAAGATATTTGTGAGTGCAATACAGCCAGTATGGATTATCTTATTCTATCTGAAACATTTGATACGTGGATAATAGATAACGTTCCTTTACTCAATAAAACGAGCATAGGCGCACAACAACGCTTTATTAATCTCATTGATATTTTATACGATCAAAATAAGTGCCTTTATCTCTTGGCATACCACCCACTAGAACAAACTTTAGCTAATGCAGCTATTGGTGATATGGTAAGAACACACAGTAGACTTAATCAACTTCAAAAGTGCTGATAGCCCTTTATCATAAAAGATAGTAGCTCTCCATTATTATCAATTACCTTAACACCTTGTCCTTGTCCTACTTTACCAATTACTTGTAAACTGGGGTACTGGCTTTGCAACTCTGCTATATAAGTACTTGGAATAGTAAAGGCTAATTGATAATCATCACCACCCGTTAAAGCTAATTGCTGGCATTGTTGTAAGGGATAATTGGCCTGTAAATTTGTACTTAAGCATAGCTTATCTAACTCAATAACCAATGCTACTTGAGAAGCCTTAGCAATATGCCCACAATCAGCTAACAACCCATCAGAAATATCTAAACAAGCAGTTGCTTTATCTCTCAACGCCATAGCAATTTCTAATTGAGGAATAGGAGACCAATATTGTTTTAAGAGGGGAGATGAATCATAAGGTTTATTTTCTAACACCATAGGCAAAGCCCCTGCAGCCTCACCTAAGTAATCTGTAATACATAACAGATCACCGACTTGTGCACCATCTCTGCGTAATGCTTTACCATCAGGAACTTCACCCAGCACTGTAATAGTTATTGCTAGTGGGCCTTTGGTAGTATCACCACCTATTAACTGTATAGCACACTCTTTAGCTTTTACAGATAAACCCTCTGCAAACGCTTGTAGCCAACTTTCATCAACCTTTGGTAAGGTTAAAGCTAAAGTAAAACCAATAGGTTTTGCTCCCATTGCAGCAAGATCGCTTACTGTAACAGCTAAAGCACGTTGCGCTATAAAGAAGGGATCACCATTTAATGGGAAATGCACATCAGAGACTAAGGTATCTGTAGAAATAGCTATTTCAGTTTGAGGGTTAGGTTTTAATAAAGCACAATCATCACCAATCCCTAAAGAAATAACATCGGTTAACGTAGCACAGGGAGCATTTTTGAAATAGTGTTGAATTAATTCAAACTCCCCCATGTGATATTTAACCTATTTTTTAGAACGAGTTTCGGCTTGGCGTAATTTAGGTGCTAAACGATCTAAAATACCATTAACAAACTTATGGCCATCTGTGGCACCAAAAGTTTTGGCTAACTCAACACCTTCGTTAATAACAACCCGATAAGGAACATCGATACGTTCTAATAATTCAAAGGTGGAAAGTCTAAGAATCGCTAGCTCGACAGGGTCTAACTCTTGAATGGGGCGATCTAATAAAGGTGTAAAAGCCTCATCAATCTCAGTTACTCGTGAGGGAACACCATGTAAAATCGCTTTAAAATAATCAGTATCTACTTTAGAAAAATCATTATCTACATAAAACTGGGCTTCAATTTCATTGATTACTTGCCCTGCCATATGCCATTGATAGAGCGCTTGCATGGCAAAACTACGCGCTCTACAACGTGCCGCAATTTTGCCACGTAATGGTTTATCTGCATTGGGTTTATCAGAACTACTCACTTCGCCTCCAACTGTCCCAATAGATTAACCATTTCTAAAGCTGATAAAGCCGCTTCTGAACCTTTATTACCTGCTTTAGTACCTGCTCTTTCAATTGCTTGTTCAATGGTATCTACAGTTAATACACCAAAAGAAACAGGCACATCATACTGTAATGAAACTTGGGCTAAGCCTTTAGTACACTCACCAGCTACATACTCAAAATGCGGCGTACCACCACGGATTACTGCACCTAAAGCAACAATAGCAGCAAACTCTTGACGTTGTGCTATTTTTTGACAAACTAAAGGAATTTCAAAAGCTCCTGGTGCACGGATAATAGTAATATCTTTTTCTTTTACACCATGGCGAGTTAAAGTATCCACTGCACCTTCTACTAAACTTTCAACTACAAAGCTATTAAAACGGCCTACAACAAGGGCAAAACGGCCTTTAGGTGTAGCAAATGTACCTTCAAGGGTATGTAATGTCATAATGAAATCCCATCATTTATAAAGAGCATATATTTAACTAAATTATTATAGCTAAATATTACTAAAAATACTTACATTATCTGCCAATTAAACAGGCGGAATATACTCTACCACTTCCAAACCAAAGCCTGATAACGCGTTAAAACGAGCAGGCGTACTCAATAAACGCATTTTACGCACACCTAAATCACGTAAAATTTGTGAACCACCACCTACTACACTATAGGTAGTTTGAGGATTTGCTGTAGCAGGTTCTAATTTTTCCTGTAGATTATCTAACAATGAGTGTCCATCTAAAGAGTTACCTAATAACAATACAATACCAGTCCCCTCTTCAACCACACGTTGCATAGCGCCACGCAGACTCCAACGCCCTGTCTGTGATACTTGTAATAAATCACGCAATGGATCCAGATTATGAACACGTACTAAAACAGGTTCTGACTCTTTAACTTCCCCATGAACTAAAGCTAAATGAATATAACCATCTACCTCATCACGATAAGAAATTAATTTAAAATCACCCACTTCAGTTACTAATGGTTGCTCTAGAACACGTTTAACTGTACGTTCATGAGTTAATCGATAGTGGATAAGATCTGCTATAGTACCAATCTTAATATTATGCTCTTCAGCAAACTTCTCTAATTCTGAACGACGTGCCATCGTGCCATCATCATTCATTACTTCACAAATAACTGCTGATTCATTAAAACCAGCCATTCGTGCTAAATCCGTAGCAGCTTCAGTATGCCCTGCTCTAGCTAAGACGCCACCAGGTTGAGAAATTAATGGAAAAATATGACCTGGACTTACAATATCCTCTGCTCTGGCATCTTCTGCACAAGCTGCTTGCACTGTTCTCGCTCTGTCTGCCGCAGAAATACCTGTAGTAACACCTGTTGCTGCTTCTATAGATATTGTGAATTTAGTACCAAATCCTGAACCATTACGTTGTACCATTAAGTTCAGACCTAAACGCTCACAACGGTCTTTACTCATTGGCATACAAATTAAGCCACGAGCATGCTTTGCCATAAAATTAATATGTTCTGCTTCAACACATTGAGCAGCGATAATTAAATCACCTTCATTCTCGCGCCCTTCATCATCCATTAAAATAACCATCTTACCTTGACGAATATCTTCTACTAATTCTTCTATTGTATTTAACGCCATTTCGTCTCCCATTTATTTTAATAAACTACTTACTACATACTCGCTTTACTTTAAACCAATAAAAAACCTCGTCAAAGACGAGGTTTCTATTTTAACGCTAGTTAACGCATTAGTAATTACTTTTTAGCAGATTCTTTACTGTCAGCTGTTTTTTTAGCGGTATCAGCTTTGTCATCTGGCTTTTTAATGTCTAATAGTTCAACATCAAAAATCAATACTGAATTAGGTGGAATTACTGGTGGAACACCATTTGCACCATAAGCTAATTCACTAGGAATATATAACTTAACTTTCTCACCTACTTGCATTAACTGTAATGCCTCAACCCAACCAGGAATTACAGTATTAACAGCAAACTCAACAGGCTCACCACGTTGAATGGAGCTATCAAATACCTTACCATCAACTAATTTACCTTCATAGTTTACCTTAACAATGTCTTTCTCACCTGGCTTAGCACCAGTACCTTTTTGTACTACTTCATACTGTAAACCTGACTTAGTAGTTATAACACCATCACGTTTAGCATTTCCTTCTAATAACGTTTTACCTTTTTCTTCATAGGCTTTTGATTCTTCAGCTGCAATCTTCTGAACCTCTGCTTCAAGCACAGTCATTGCTGTTTGCATTTGCTCTTTAGTTAATTTTGAATCTTTATCTGCTAAAGCATCATTCAAACCAGCTAAAATCTCATTAGTATCAAATGTTTTGATACGTGTTACTGATAAGTTTTTGCCAAATTGATAACCAATAGAATAAGAAACATCTTTCATCTCGTTAGATGATTGTGAACTTCCAGTTGACGCTGAAGAACCAACCCCAGCAGGCGCAGGTTTATCTGCCACTTTAGAAGTATCTGACTTTGAGTCACAAGCCGCTAATGAAAAAGCAAGTGTAGCTACCACAACAGCTAAATAATTTTTCTTCATACTATATCCTTTACAACCCCACCTAGGTTTAACTAAAAATCAAGATAATAAAAATTTATTAACTTATATACACATTAAACAATAATTGATTCTGCTTACAGAAAATAGTTCCAAAGTAAGCATTCTAAAATACACACCATAATAAATAATAAAGTAACTTTATTAAACTAGGAAATAAAACAAAATATTTCTTTTTATATATAGACTACTTAAAAACCGCTATTATGCCTATTACACAAAGCTCCCACAAAAACCAAAAAAAATAATTTAATTATTTATAAAATAACTATTGTCTTTTGTAAAAAATCCCCTATAATACCTCGCCCATACGGTAACTAACTTATTAAGTTACTTAGTATCTAGCATTAAGATTTAATGCCCGGGTGGTGAAATTGGTAGACACAAGGGACTTAAAATCCCTCGGGTGAATAACCCGTGCCGGTTCGACTCCGGCCCCGGGCACCATATACAAAGGCTAACAAATTAAATTTGTTAGCCTTTTTTATTTGCTTTAAATAAATACTCTTAAACCATTCAATATCATTACTTATTTAACTTTTAATTTAAGTAATTGCACTGCTAGACATTTAGTTGTTATACCTCTTGGTTTAATACTTTCCATTTCAGATGCATACGACATTTTAATGGCCAATAATTGATTTAATTTTTCTTCAAATATTGCTGTGATATGGCTTTGTATTTGTCTATATCTTTGTTTATAAAAAGAGGCCTGTTGTTTTTCTTCAAAATCAGAGATATGTCTTAATTTAAAATCTAAATAAATCTCTACTTGCTCATAACAATCAGTAAGTTGTTTTAATGTATTATTTTTTTCAACATAATGAATTAAAAACTGTTGTTCTTTTTCAAAATCTTCATCTGTGGAAGCTGCTTTATTTAAAAAATAACTAAGCTCTTTGGAATAATCCATTTTATTAAATAGAAGTTTTTGTTCTGAGGTTTCAGAGTAATTTTTCTTCTTGTAGACTCGATGTAATTTATAAACTTTATAGACAAAAAAACTTAATGAAATTAGTAAAATTGAAATTAATAAAATAATAAAAAAGTCGTCACTCATTGAACTACCTAAATACGATGAATACAGGTATATCTTAAGCTATTATTTTAACTATGAAAATTACTCTCTAGTTGATAAGATAGCAACTCAATACTTTCGTTTATTTAAAAATTTAGTTTATATTTTTCTATATCACTTACTAACCAACATAAGCAGCAATCACATTTATTAATTTTTAGAATACTAATATATACTAAAATTAATGTTACTAATTATTTACTAATCATAAAAAAGGGGATATTTTTTCGAATACCCCCATAATCTATATAAGATTATTATAAAAGTGGGACAGTATAATGGACATATAACCTTGTTTGATCTAGATGTCCCGCAACCTGGCTTCTAAACACAGCATCTCGCCATTCTAACGTTACACCTTTAAAGAACCCTTCTTGCATGGTATATGCAATACTAAAATCCCTTTCCCATTCCTTCAGACTACCTCGAGTAGACTTAATACCATGCCCTTTTGTAAAGTTAATATGGGTTCTTAATCCTGGCAATCCCCAATCTTTAAAGTTATAAGTATAGTGTGTAAACCAAGAACGTTCACCTGCTCTAGTAAAGTTACCTATAATACGTTGTGTAATCATTGGTGCACTGGTTCCACCTATATCGGGATAAGCAGAGGCTTGATCGATATAAGACGTATTGCTTCTGCCAGAAACGACCAAATAACCAACACCGATATCATGATTTTTAACTTGATAATTAATATAGGTTTGGTAGGTATTATTATTTACCTTACCTCTAGTCACACCATTGCCATAATAACCTGTAGCAGTATAACCTTGACTTCTACCCTTTGAGCTACCATTTTTACCATCACTACCACTATGCCAGTAATAAAGATTAACATTCAACTTACCAAGACCTATTTTAAATGAGTCATTTGCGCCTAAGAAATGTTGTTTATAAAAATCTTTTAAATTGCCATAGTAGTACTTAACAGTAGCAGTATCTGTTAATTTATACTCAACACCACCATAGTAGAACTTGTTAGTAGCCACACCTACTCCAGCACCTGTTGGCGCTAAACCTTGACGGTCAGTGGATGTTCTACCTCTAGCATGCTCCATCTTACCCAAAATAAGAGTAGTATTTTCAAACTCATTGGAGGTAATTTGTTGTCCAAAGAAGGTCTGAGGAACAAGACGCCCATCATTATGTCTTAGTACAGGGTTATAAGGTAAAAATCCACCAACTTCTAATTTTGTTTTAGACACTCTCATTTTAAAAGTCGGATCAAGTGTACTATAGGTGTTTTCTGCTTTTCCATTACGTTTAGTCGGGAACATTGTTCCTGGTACCCGGCTAACATCTCTAACATTTTTCTTAGTAGTACCACCTGAATCCAATCGAACTACAGTAGTACCAATTACATCCAAACCAAAACCTACTATTCCTTCTGTAAATCCAGATTTATATCTCAAGGTAAATGCTTGACCCCATTCAGGACCTGCATCACCCCTATGAGTATTACGATAGTCCTGTTCTACATACATATTTCTTAAATAAAGTTCTGCTGTACTATCTTTAAGAAACTCTGCCTGTACACAAGCTATTTCCCCAATAACTAAACTTAATAAAATTATTCTTTTCACGAGTGTCTACCCCTATAAGCATCACAAATTCTAATTTTTTTTATAAAATACTTTTCCATTGAAATATTAGGTTAAGTATCAAACACACTTAACCTAAGTTAATAACTTTAAATAATAGTTATTTGATTACTCCTTACTTGGATCATATAGACCTGATTTAATTAAGATTGCAGGCACTAATCCCATTAAACATAAAGCGATACCTACCCCTAAGAAACCAAACCCTATCGTAAAATGTTCTGCTAAGAAACCAATAGTAACAGGTGCCAAAATCCCTCCTATACGACCAGCATTATAAGCCCAACCCATTGCAAATCCACGTACTTTACCAGGGAAGCTTTCAGTCATATAAGTACCCATTACACTAATAGGTACGCCAAATAAGAAGCCAAAGCCGCACATTAACCAGATAATATTATCTTGTGTGTTGTACCATACGATTAATGGGATAAAAATTGCTGTACCGATAGAACCCAGTGCATAAACAGCCCTGCGACCTAGCTTATCGGCTAAAAATCCACCAAACACTTTACCTAACATCATGGCAATAAAGGTGCCAATCATATAGCCCGTCATGGATTTAAAGTTCACATGCAGCTCAGACTCCAGATAAGAAGGCATCCAATTCATTACACCATAGTAACTAAATTGGAAGAAGGTATTAACGAACATCCATGAGATAAAAACGAGTAGTACACCTTTGGTAGTAACCACTGTTTTTAATGAAGAGTCAGACTGAGTAACTGTTTTACCTTGAGCAACATCTATAGCATCAGTTGCTTGTTTATCAGTTTTTGCTTTTCTATTAGCAATCCATGATGGTGGCTCAGGTACAAGAAAAAACATAATAACGGATAAGAACACAGGAATAATAGCTGTGAAAAACAAATATCTCCAACCCCATTCTGGAATAATCCATTTTGCTAATAAGCTCGCTATAATATAGCCAATACTCCAACTAATAATTAGTGTAGCCATAATAGTTGAGCGATATTTTTTAGTTACATACTCAGACATCAGAATACTACAAGATAAATAAATCGCACCAATCCCAATAGCTGATAAAAATCTAATGGTGGCAAATTGAATATAGCTATGAGTAAATCCAAGTGCAGCCGTACCTACAGAAAAAATAATGATACAAACAACTATTGTTTTAACTCGACCAAAACGGTCACATGCCCAGCCCCCTGCAACACCACCAAAAAACATACCTAATAGTGTAAAGGTTCCTAACCATCCTTTTTGGGTTTGGGTTAAGCCAAACTCAGCTTGTAGACTATTTAAACTGTATGATAAAAACATCATATCTGCTGCATCAATCATCAATGCCAAAAAACAGAATACAAAAACATATACTTTTATTCGTGTAGGAATTAGACTTACTGGGTCTACTCCTTGATTTTGTGCTAAGGTTGTCATTGTTGTAATCCCTCAGTAATTTAATAAATTTATTTTTTTAAATTATAAAAAGTTAAGTTATTGAATAATTTTCTCTAAACGCTCCTTAATATTTACTACAGCTTCACTCACAATGTTTGTAATTAATTGTTCACAAGTTGGAATATCATGTATTAAGCCTTGAACCATACCAATTGACCAAACTCCTTTATCAGAATCACCTTCCTCATAAACAAGCTTGCCCCTTTGCCCAGAAACTAAATGTGCAACTTCTTCAAAAGCAATTTTTTTAGAAGCCTCTAACTGGCGAACTTCCTGACTAACAATATTACGAGCCACACGCGTAGTATTACGTAATGTTCGCAAAATCAAATCAGTATCTCTTTCCGTATTTTGTACAATAGTTTCTTTTATACGTTGATGTATTGGACTTTCTTGGGTACATAAAAAACGTGTTCCCATATTTATACCATCAGCCCCCAATGCCAAAGCAGCTACCAAACCTCGACCATCAGCGAAACCACCAGATGCCAAGATGGGTATTTGCAATTGATCAGCTGCTAAAGGTAATAATATTAAGCTGGGTATATCATCCTCACCGGGATGACCGGCACATTCAAAACCGTCAATGGAGATTGCATCAACCCCTAATTTCTCAGCTTTTAATGCGTGGCGTACTGCCGTACACTTATGAATTACTTTTATGTGATGTTGTTTAAAAGCTTCAATATGCTGTTGTGGATTATTACCAGCAGTTTCAACAATAGTAATACCTGCTTCTATAATAGCTGCCCTATATTCATCATAGGGAATAGGTCTAGCTGCAGGTAACAACGTTAAATTAACTGCAAAGGGTTTATCAGTCATTTCGCGGCAACGCTGAATTTCTTTATATAAAGCATCTGCATTAGGATGTGTTAAAGCTGACAATGTGCCAAGCCCACCTGCATTAGCAACAGCTGCCACTAACTCTGCTGTAGCTGCCCACTGCATTCCTCCTTGCATAATGGGATGCTCAACCCCAAATACTTGAGTAAAACGTGTTTCTAACTTATTCATACATTAACTCTATATAAAATAGGCATCCTTATCCTTGATACCCTAAGAGCTCTAGTAACTGTAAATGCTACTAGAGTTTCCCTTATTTAAATTAATCTTTTTTTAGACCAATAATGCCTTTTTCTTTAAGTTCAGCAATACGATCATCAGCAAGATTTAAATATTGTTTTAATACTTCTTCTGTATGTTGACCTAATAAAGGTGGCACCATTTTATACTCAATAGGTGTGCCAGACATTTTAATAGGACATCCCACCATTTTTAGTTTCTTATTAAATGGGTGTTCCATTTCAATCACTAAGTCACGTTCTTTAGTCTGAGGTTCATTAAGTGCTTGTTCAATATTATTAATAGGACCAACAGGTACTTTTGCAGCATTAATAATAGCAACCCACTCATCAGTTGTTTTGGTTAGGAAATGCTTAGCAAAAATATCATCAATTAACTCATCACGATTAATAATACGCTGAGCATTGGTAGTGAACTTTGGATTATTTGCTAACTCTGGTAAACCAATTGCCTTACAAAGTGCTGCAAACTGAGTATCATTACCACAAGCAATAATAAACTCTCTATCTTTCGATTTAAATACTTGGTATGGCACAATATTAGCTGAAGCATTACCAAAACTTCTGGGTATTACACCAGAGGAAAAATAATTCATCTCTTGATTAGCCAATAATGCAATCATCGTATCAAACAGCGCCATATCAATATATTGGCCTTTACCTGTTTGCATACGACTTAATAATGCGGCTTGAATAGCAACTGCTGAATAAAGTCCTGTAGCGAAATCAGCTAAAGCAATACCTGATTTTTGTGGCCCACCTCCTGGCAAGTCTGCACGTTCGCCAGTAATAGTCATAAAGCCACAAGCACCTTGAATCATAAAATCATAACCTGGCTCAGTAGCACGTGTACCATACTGACCAAAACCAGTAATAGAACAATACACTAAACCTGGATTAATTTTAGATAACGTCTCATAATCTAAACCATATTTCTTTAGATCACCTTGCTTATAATTCTCAATAAGTACATCAACATCTGCGGCTAACTCTCTAATTAATTCTTGTCCTTCAGGAGAAGCAATGTTGATAGCTACTGACTTCTTACCACGATTAGTAGATAAGAAGTAAGCAGACTCAGACGTTCTATTACCCTCATCATCAGGTAAAAATGGAGGCCCCCATCCACGAGTATCATCACCACGACCAGGGCGCTCGATTTTAATAACCTCAGCACCTAAATCAGATAAAGTTTGGCTACACCAGGGTCCAGCCAATACTCTACTCATATCAAGAACACGAATATGCGATAGTGCTCCCATAATTTACCTCTCAAATGAATTGTTGTTATTTTTAATAAAAGTAATGCTTATTAGTTTTTTATTAAATATTAAACTCGCTCAATAACCATAGCCAAACCTTGACCTACACCAATACATAAACTAATTACTGCATAACGTTGACCAGTACGCTGTAACTGTCTTGCTACTGTTAATGCTAAACGTGCTCCAGATGCACCCAGTGGGTGACCTAAGGCAATAGCTCCACCATTTGGATTAACACGTGAATCATCTAAAGCTACACCTAGTCCTTTTAAGCAAGATAATACTTGGGTAGCGAATGCTTCGTTAATTTCAATAATGTCCATGTCATTTAATGTTAAACCAGCGCGTGCTACTGCCTTTTTAACCGCTTCTACTGGACCAACTCCCATAATACGGGGTTCTACTCCAGCTGCCGCCGCTGATAAGATACGGGCTATTGGTTTTACACCACGTTGTTCACCCATTTCTTGGCTACCAATCAATAAGGCCGCTGCTCCATCATTAACACCAGACGCATTACCTGCGGTCACTACGCCACCTTCAAATAATGATCTTAGTTTTGATAAGGATTCAAAGTCAGAGCTAGGACGTGGATGTTCGTCTTCAGTGACAATCTTTGGTGGTGTTTTTTTACCAGTAGATACTTCTACAGGACAGATTTCGTCTTTAAAGAAACCAGCTTGACGTGCTGCTTCATATTTAGCTTGTGATGCAGCCGCAAATTTGTCAGCTTCTTCGCGGCTGATACCAAATTCTTTGGCTACGTTATCTCCTGTTTCGGGCATACTGTCATTGCCATACTTAGCCACTAAACGAGGATTAGGGAAACGTGAACCAATGGTTGTATCATAGATAACCGCAGCACGACTATAAGCTGATTCTGATTTAGGAATCACAAAGGGAGCACGTGACATGCTTTCAACACCACCTGCTAAGTATAAAGCACCTTCGTTACAAGTAATCGCACGAGCGGCATCAATAATTGCTGCTAGACCACTGGCACAAAGACGGTTAACTGTTTGACCAGGAACGGTATAAGGTAAACCTGCTACTAATAATGCATTACGTGCAACGTTACGAGAATCTTCACCAGCTTGGTTGGTAGAACCTAAAATAACATCTTCAATATCTTCTGCATTAAATTTACTTCTTTCGATAAGTTGTTGCATAACGCCTGCAACGAGATCATCGGGACGGATGGAAGATAATACACCTGCATGGCGTCCAAATGGTGTACGTAGTCCCTCATAAATATAAGCATTGAGCATTATTCTTCTCCTAATTTTTTATTTGTAATGATGGAGTGAGTAAAAAATATTACCCACTCACTATTATTTATTGTATTAATGGTTTATTGGTGTTTCTTCATGGCAAACGGCAATGCCTAATAGTGCTCTGCGACGTAGCCAAGGGCTTGGGCGATAACGAGGATCACCTGTTGCAGCATTAATTCGCTCTAAAATAGTAAGTACACGCTTAGCACCTAAAATATCACCCCATGCTAAAGGTCCGTTTGGATAACCAAGACCTAAACGCACAGCTAAATCAATATCTTTCACACTAGCAATTTGTTGTTGTGCAATATCACAGGCTAAGTTAACAATACCTGCTAAAATACGTTGTACGATAAAACCGTTGCTATCATGAATCACTGTTACACTCACTTCATCTTTAGCAAATAAAGCATGCGCTGCATCACGCACTTCACTCTTAGTAACAGGTGTTACCATTAAAGTACGATGTTTATCAACATTACACAGTAAATCAATACATACCGTACGCTCTGGATCTACGTTATAACGCAATGAGGCTGTAGTTGCATCGTCACCCCATGGTGCTAATAAACAAATTGCATTAGCAGAAGGTTGCGCTCCATTTTCTACTGTACCGCCTAATTTATTAATTAAGCCAGTTAACTGAGCACGGTCTTCGTCATTTTCTGCACCTAGCCAAACAGCTGGAATAGTTTGTACTGATGGTACAGGTTGTGGTTGTGCTGGATTTACCATAGCACCTTTTTCATAACGATAAAAACCTTCTCCCACTTTACGACCTAATAAACCAGCCACTAACATTTGACGAGTTAATGGATGTGGGCGATAACGTGGTTCTTGGTAGAATTGGTTATAGATAGACTCCATGGCAGGATGTGATACATCAAGTGCGGTTAAATCTAATAACTCAAAAGGTCCCATACGGAAACCTGCACCTTCACGTAATACACGATCGATATCACCAATGGTGGCAACACCTTCACCTAAGATTTTTAATGCCTCTGTACCATAAGCACGACCTGCATGGTTAACGATAAATCCTGGAGTATCCTTAGCACGAACACCTGTATGGCCCATTTTTACTGCAAGATCTTGTAATGTGTCACAAACAGTTAAATCTGTTTTGATACCAGGAATAACTTCCACCACTTTCATTAATGGCACAGGATTAAAGAAATGGAAACCAGCTACACGCTCAGGATTTTTCAAACCAGCAGCAATAGCACTCACTGAAAGCGAAGAAGTATTACTTGCAATAATCGCCTCTGGACGCACAATACCTTCTAATTGTTGTAATAGGTTGCGTTTAACATCTAAATTTTCAACAATAGCTTCAACGACTAAATCACAAGGTGCAAGCTCTTCAACTTTGTTAATTACAATTAAACAATCAATAGTTTGTTGTGCAGCTACTTCTGTAATTTTTCCTTTTTCAACAAGCTTATTAAGAGTCTTAATCAAACCTTCTTTAGCTGTTTGAGCAGCACCTTCACGCGCATCAAATAAAAGAACTTCAATATCTGCTTGGGCAGCAATTTGAGCGATACCAGCTCCCATAACACCTGTGCCGATAATACCCATTTTTGTTATAGTTTGAATAGCCACTATTTATTCTCCTTTGTAGTTTGGTGCACGTTTTTCAACAAATGCATTAGCACCTTCTTTTTGATCTTGAGAGTTAAAAAGAATCTGGAATGCTTTACGTTCTAACATAAGCGCTGCATCTAAAGGTAAATCCATTCCTGCTAAAACAACTTCTTTAATTTGGGCAATAGCGATTGGTGGCATTTTGGCAATTTCTTTCGCCATTTCAATCGCACGTGGGATAGTTTGGTCATTGCTTACCATCTCACTAACTAAACCCATACTTAACGCTTCAGGAGCTTTAACCATACAGCCAGTGAGAATCATACGCATTGCTTGGAACTTACCAATGGCACGAATTAATCGTTGAGTACCACCAGCACCTGGCATAACACCTACTTTAACTTCAGGCTGACCAAAACGTGCAGATTCGCCTGCAATAATAATGTCAGCATGCATAGCTAATTCACAGCCACCACCCAATGCATAGCCATTTACAGCTGCAATAACAGGTTTTGGACAGTTAGCAATAGCTTGCCAATAATATTCTGTATGACGACTATACATAGCAATTGTCGTAGCAGTAGTCATATCTTTAATATCTGCACCAGCAGCAAATACTTCTTCCCCACCAGTTAAAACAATAGCTCTAACTTCAGCATTGTTGCTAAGATCAAGGAAAACATCAGCTAATTGCTTTCTCACATCATTACTAAGTGCATTTTTAGCTTGTGGACGGTTCAGGCGAACAAGAGCAACTTGTTCAGCAGGATATTCAACTAATACTAGCGGTTCTGACACTGCTTCCATATTTACAACTCCACTCAATTTATTTATTTTGTTATGCGAAATATGATTTTGTTTTCAATTTTATTCTATCTCAGGAAAACTAATGAGTAAATGAAATTACTGTACTTTATTTATATGATATTGAATAATAAGAGAATATAGGATTTTTATAAGACTTATACATATCAAAATATTTCACAATACGAAATATAGTTTTGTTTCTATTGATTTTTATTAAAGAGTCAGTTTATCATGCAAGACTATAAAAACAAAAACGGGAGTAACAAGCCAATGCAGTTAGATAGTAACAACCACCGTTTACTAGATCCAATGAATAATGCTGATGAAGAAATTAAAGATCGTCAGTTTGTTACTGCACTAGCTAGAGGACTTGAGCTATTAAGGTGTTTTGGTCCTAAAGAAACTGCTTTAGGCAATCAAGAACTCGCCCATAAAACGGGGCTACCAAAACCAACTGTTTCACGCTTAACTCATACCTTAACCCGTTTAGGCTATCTTAAAAAATTACCAAATACTAGTAAATATCAACTCGATGTAGGTGTATTAGCCTTTGGTTATAGATTACTCAATAACCTATCTATTAAAAGTGTCGCCAGACCCTTAATGGAAGATATGGCTAAATATGCTAAGGCAGCTGTTGCTATGGCAGCAAGAGACAGACTACAAATGGTTTACTTAGATGTGGTACATGGTGAAGCTAATTTGACCATGCGCCGTCAAGTTGGTAGCTATTTACCTATCCATGCCAGTTCTGTAGGTCGTGCTTGTTTAGCAGCAATGCCTGAAAGCGAGCGAGATTTTATCCTAAATCATCTACGAACACGCAATAAAGAAGAATGGCCTGCTATCCAAAAAGGATTAGACCAAGCTTTTAAAGAATATAAGGATCATGGCTATTGTCTTTCATTAGGTGATTGGCATCGTGAAGTTAACTCAGTAGCTGTGCCAATGATTGATAATAATGAACTCATTGTATTTAATTGCGGCGGCCCAAGTTTTCATTTACCTAAAGAAAAGATAGAAACGGATATCGGACCACGTTTAATCAATATGGTTAGTAATATACAAGGCACCATACAATAATAACAAACCAAGTATTAGGAGAAAATAATGATTAGAGATCAAGAAACCCTCAATATCCTGTTAGACTCTATTAATAATTTTGTTAAAAATGAGCTACAGCCTATTGAAGAAGAAGTAGCAGATAATGATGAAATCCCCGAAACAGTCATCCAAAAAATGCGTGAGCTAGGGCTATTTGGCTTTGCTCTACCCGAACAATATGGTGGCTTTGGTGTAACTATGGAAGAAGAAGTGCAAATAGCCTTTGCTTTAGGGCACACTTCTCCTGCATTCCGCTCATTAGTAGGAACCAATAATGGCATTGGTGCACAAGGTATCTTAATTGATGGTACAGAAGAACAAAAAGAAAAATATTTACCAAAATTAGCATCAGGTGAAATTATTGGCTCGTTCTGTCTTACTGAACCTGACTCAGGTTCAGACGCTGCTTCATTAAAGACTACCGCTATTAAAGATGGCGATTATTATATTCTTAATGGTACTAAACGCTTTATTACCAATGCGCCTCATGCTGGCATCTATACAGTAATGGCTCGTACCAACTCTGAAATCAAAGGAGCTGGTGGCATTTCAGCTTTTATTGTAGAAAGAGGTACGCCAGGACTCACTATTGGCAAACCTGATAAAAAAATGGGCCAACAAGGAGCTCATACTGCAGATGTTATCTTTGAAAATTGCCGTGTACCCGCCTCACAGCTTATTGGTGGTGTAGAAGGTATTGGCTTTAAAACAGCGATGAAAGTATTAGATAAAGGTCGCTTACATATTGCCGCTACTTGTGTTGGTGTAACTGAAAGAATTCTTAAAGAAGCATTACGCTACGCAATGGAAAGAAAACAATTTGGTAGACGTATTGCTGACTTTCAAATGATTCAAACACTACTTGCCGAAAGTAAAGCAGAAGCTTATGCCGCTAAATGTATGGTAATAGATGCTGCACGCAAAAAAGATGAAGGTAAAAATGTAATTACTGAAGCCTCTTGTGCCAAAATGTTTGCCTCAGAAGTCTGTGGCAAAGTAGCAGATCGCGCAGTACAAATTTTTGGTGGTGCTGGTTACATTAAAGATTATGGTATTGAACGTTTTTATCGTGACGTGCGGTTATTTCGCATTTACGAAGGAACGACCCAGATTCAACAAATTGTTATTGCCAGAAATATGGTAAAAGAAGCAGAAAACGAAGGTTTTTAAAAGATATACCAAACCTTGTTTTTAATATTTTCACCCACAGAAGAAGAGAAAGAGGACACCCATGAAGGTTCTTGTAGCAGTTAAACGAGTGGTTGACTACAACGTAAAAGTCCGTGTTAAAGCAGACAATACGGGAGTTGACCTAGCTAATGTCAAAATGTCAATGAACCCCTTTTGCGAAATTGCGGTAGAAGAAGCAATTCGCTTAAAAGAAAAAGGCATAGCCACCGAAGTAGTTGCCGTATCAGTAGGCCCAGTAGCGGCACAAGAACAACTTCGTACCGCCTTAGCATTAGGCGTTGATCGCGCTATCCTCGTAGAAGCCGAAGACAACCTAAGCTCCCTCAACGTAGCCAAAGTACTAAAAGCAGTAGTCGACAAAGAACAACCACAACTCATTATCCTAGGTAAACAAGCCATCGATACCGACAACAACCAAACAGGCCAAATGTTAGCCGCCCTAGGTAATTACTCACAAGGTACCTTTGCCTCCAAACTAGAAGTAGCGGGCGACAAAATCAACCTTACTCGCGAAATTGATGGTGGACTACAAACCGTAGCACTAACCCTACCAGCCGTAGTAACAACCGACCTACGTCTTAACGAACCACGCTATGCTTCACTCCCTAACATCATGAAAGCCAAGAAAAAGCCATTAGAAACTACCAACCCTGCTGACCTAGGCATTACCGTCAACAACACCGTAACCACCCTAAAAGTAGAAGCCCCTGCTGCCCGTAAAGCAGGTATCAAAGTAAGTTCAGTAGCAGAACTCGTAGACAAACTAAAGAACGAAGCGAAGGTGATCTAATGACAATCCTTGTTATAGCAGAACACAACAACACAACATTAAATACCGCCACCCTCAACACCGTAGCGGCAGCCCAAGCAATTGGTGGAGACATCCACATCCTCGTCGCAGGCCAACATGCCCAAACAGTAGCTGACGCGGCGGCAAAAGTACCAGGCATAAGCAAAGTCTTACTAGCAGACAATGCAGCCTATGCCCACATGCTACCTGAAAACGTAGCCAAACTTATTCTAGGCCTAGCCAACAACTACAGCCACATCCTAGCGCCAGCCACAACCGATGGTAAAAACTACCTACCACGCGTAGCAGCCCTACTCGATGTAGACCAAATCTCAGAAATCATCGCCGTACAAAGCCCAGACACCTTCAAACGCCCCATCTACGCAGGCAATGCTATTGCCACCGTACAAACAAGCGCCAACATCAAAGTCATCACTGTGCGTACCACAGGTTTTGATGCAGTAGCGGCTGAAGGTGGTAATGCGACCATTGAAGCGATTAGCGAAGCAACCGACGCAGGCGTATCCAGCTTTATCAACGAAGAACTAGCCAAATCAGACCGTCCAGAACTAACCGCAGCCAAAGTAATTGTATCAGGTGGTCGTGGCCTACAAAATGGCGACAACTTCCAACTACTTTACGCCCTAGCAGACAAACTAGGCGCAGCGGTAGGTGCATCACGAGCAGCGGTAGATGCTGGCTATGTACCTAACGACCTCCAAGTAGGCCAGACAGGTAAAATCGTAGCTCCAGAACTCTACATAGCGGTAGGTATTTCAGGCGCTATCCAACATCTAGCGGGCATGAAAGACTCCAAAGTTATTGTAGCGATCAACAAAGACGAAGAAGCCCCTATCTTCCAAGTAGCGGATTATGGTTTAGTGGGTGACTTATTTGAGTTAGTGCCTGAGTTAACTAATGCACTATAAGTAGCTAACTCTACTTATAGTTTCAACATATCAATACAATCACTCTGTTATTGATAATTGTTAGGTAGGTTTAATGTTTATCATTAACCTACCTTTTTTATTAGCAAAAAAATAGGGCAACTAATTTTAGTTAGTTACCCTACTTTCTAAACACTATTAATACTATTTAACTTTACGAATAGTATCTACGTCTATCTCAACAGAATTCCAATCTTTATCTACTTCACCATAAATTTCAACAAGATCATTTGGACCAACTGTTACACCTCTCCAATCATCATCATCGATCTCAATAGTAATTTCACCTGTTTTATCTTTAAAGGTATACTTTTCTTTGCCAAGATGTTTAACAATATTACCTTGTAAAGTCACTTTAGTGTCATCACGCATTTCTTTAACTTGTGCAACGGTTTTCACTGAACCTGTAGCTTTAGGCCCTGTATAACCACCTTTCTGACTAGCGCCAGATGGTCCAGTAAACCCACCTTGCTCTGCTAATGCTACTGTACTGCCTAACGTTAATAATGCTGTTGCTATTACTAATGCTTTTTTCATCATAAACACTCCCATCGATTTATTCACAATCTTCAATATAAAACCTTATATTGTATTAAGATACATTAGTTAGATAAAAAAGAAGTGAAAATTTTGTTATTTTCATCAATAGACTTGTATCAGGATATTAATCGTTCTCATTCCTATTTTAAGCATATGCCTGCCTAACAATGCCTGCAACTTATAAACATTAGCCTTTAGTTAGAATCCCAGCCCCTTTAATGGCATTCACTGACTCATATATCAACTCATTACCACGATAAATAAAACCTGTATAAACCTGTACAAGGCTAGCACCTGCTTGCAACTTCTGTACAGCATGAGCACCTGTGGTAATACCACCTGCTGCAATAATAGGGAGTTTTCCTTGTAAAGCCTCCGATAGCAACTTCACTGTTTTGGTACTTGCTTCTAATAAAGGGGCACCTGAAAGCCCACCTGCTTCATTACCATATGGCAGATGTTTTACTGCCTCTCGAGCAATAGTTGTATTAGTAGCAATAACAGCATCCATCCCTGCTTCTACTAAAGAGTTTGCTACCAACACCGTTTCTTCTTCTGTCATATCAGGTGCTATTTTTATCGCTAAAGGCACATAGCGATTATGCTGTTGCTGTAATGCTTGTTGACGAGTTTTTAATTGCTCTAATAATCTTTTTAAACTATCCCCAAACTGTAAAGTACGAAGTCCTGGAGTATTAGGTGAGCTTAAATTAACGGTAATATAATCGGCATAAGGATAGACCTTTTCTAAACAAATAAGATAGTCTTTATCTGCTTCATCAACAGGTGTATCAAAGTTCTTGCCAATATTAATACCCACTATTCCTTTATATTTCTTTGCCTTAACATTAGCTATTAAATGATCAACGCCCTGATTATTAAACCCCATACGATTAATAATTGCTTCTGCTTCTACTAAACGAAATATCCTTGGTTTTGGATTACCTGGTTGTGGTCGTGGGGTAACTGTCCCTACCTCAATGAAACCAAACCCTTGAGAGGCTAACCCATCAATTGCCTCACCATTTTTATCAAGCCCTGCCGCTAAACCCACAGGATTAGTAAAATTAAGCCCCATGACATTAACAGGTAAATGCGGTGCACTATCAATACACCCTAGTTTACCTCGTAATTTTAAACCTTGAATAGCTACATTATGAGCAGTTTCTGGATCAAGTGAGAACATAAATGGGCGAATCAACTTATACATGATAGCTCGCAGAAATAAGGAGAAATAATAGTTTATTATTATAGCAAGTTCCATCTAAAATACCCCATTAAAATCTATTGACTTGAATTAAATCAAATATGTCTGATCGTTACTTTGATGAATTAGCTAGCCATTTTGCTAAGAAAATTTATGGTGGAACCAAAGGTGCTATACGCTTAGCTGTACTACAAGCTGACTTACACTCTATTTTGCCTAATACCCCTATTAGAATATTAGATATTGGTGCAGGACTTGGCCATATATCACTTTGGTTAGCTGAACAAGGACATCATGTGACTGTGACAGAACCCTCGTCAGTAATGCTCGAAGGGGCAAAAGAACAATTTAGACAGGCTGGACTAACTGCAGAATTTATTGAACAACCTTGGCAACAGTTAGACTTTGCAGAACCTTTTGACTTAGTAATATGTCACGCTGTACTTGAGTGGCTAGCTGATCCCTTAAGTATTCTTAATACCCTAAAGCAACTAACCCATAAAAATGGTTGGTTATCATTAGCCTTTTATAATAAAGATGCTTTAATTTATCGGAACTTATTAAAAAGAAACTTCCGAAAAATTAAAAAACAACATTTTGCTGGTGAGAAACAGAGCCTAACACCACAACACCCTATCGATCCAACATTACTTAATGAAGCAATGAGTATAGATTGGCAAATTGCTAAAAAAAGTGGTATTCGTGTGTTTTCTGATTATATGCCTTTAGAGTTCAAAAAAATGGCTGATCTACCAAGCCTTATTGAAATGGAACTAGAATATCGTAATCATCCTATCTTTTCTGGATTAGGATGTTATTTACACTGGTTATGCCAAATAAAAGAGTAAACTATGAATCAACCTTATCTGATTGATATTGGTATTAATTTAACCAATAAAAGTTTTAAAAAAGATCTCCCCCAAGTATTAGAGCGTGCCTATCAAGCAGACGTGCTACAAATGGTTATTACAGGCACAAGTGAACAAGAAAGCGAACAAGCTCTTCAGCTTTGTCAAGAATATGATAAAACCGCCACACAACTATTTAGTACAGCAGGTATTCATCCTCACCATGCAAAAGATTGGCACAGCGAAACACTAACCACATTAAAACAACTATTAACAGAACCTACAGTGAAAGCAGTTGGTGAATGTGGTTTAGATTTTAATCGTGATTTTAGCCCTCGCCCTATTCAAGAACGTGTTTTTGAAGAGCAATTAACATTAGCTATTGAGTTAGGTAAACCTGTTTTTATGCATGAACGTGATGCTGATGATCGTTTTACTGCCATACTCAAGCAATATAGAGATCAGTTACCAGCAGCGGTTATTCATTGTTTTACGGGTGACAAAAAAGCACTTTATCAATACCTAGATATGGATTTACATATTGGTATTACTGGTTGGATTTGCGATGAACGTCGTGGTGAACATTTACAACATTTGGTTAAAGATATTCCAACAGGTCGTTTAATGATTGAAACAGATGGTCCCTATTTACTACCACGGACATTAAAAACTAAACCACAAGATCGCCGTAATGAGCCTGCTTTTTTACCTGAAGTATTAAATACTGTCGCTCATTGCCGCCAAGAAACCTTACAAGAAACAGCTACTCACACAACAACTTGTGCCCAAGTTTTCTTTAAATTACCCACTATAAATTAAAAAGGAATAGCATTTAACTATTCCTTTTTAAACATTTATCTCTTTGAAATCTGCCTTAACCTTTCAGCAATCATATTAAGCTCTTTTTGCTGTCTAGCACTTAATCCTGATTGCTTTTGTAACTCTCCATAACGTGCTTTAAGTTCTTCCTCTGTCATTTCATCAATTGGCTTTTTCAATATAGGACTATCATCAGGCGCAATTTGATAATTAGGAACAACATTGACTATATGTGTTTCCTTATAAGGATTTCCTTTTTCATCACTAGAACACGCAACTAAGGCACCTCCCCCAAAAAGACACAAAATCACTGCTAACACTTTCTGCATAACAACCTCTAACTTATTTATCTAATCGAAACTTATTTGTCTGTGCAGGAAAAGCTTTAGGTTTAGCATCCTTAGCCATTTTTGGCGTTGCTAGTTCAAATAATGCAAAGCCTATCACACCAATATTAGCTGCGGATCCTTGATTAGCTCCTGAAAGATAAGGGCTATCTTTTTCATGGAAAACAAAGGGTTTGTATTCATCCCTAGTTTGACGAAAGCCTCTAACTGTAATGGTATTACCTGGAAACAGAATATAACCTGCATTGTTATAATGTGCTTCATGACCAGTGATACTGTCTACACCATCCGTTGTTGCCAATACCTCATAGCCTGTATTACTTATATTTTCAAAGTAAAGGGTATAACTTTGCCCCTTAATACCTTTAATATAATAATTTCCCCCTGACTGAATCACAGGTATCTTTTTACCATATCTATCAAAGATGGTTACACTAATTCGACCTTGTGCAAAAGCAGGGTTATCAACCACTGTACCCTCTGGTGGAGTAGCTGAATAATAAATCTCACCCATCGCTGTTGGTTGTGATGGTGAAACCCTTACCACATCCATATACTCTTCTTTTGCTTCAACACCATCCCCCCAAACAGGGCCTGTTTGCTCAAGCTCTGGCAAATCAGTAGCAGGTTGCTTATTACTAGAACATCCTGCAATAACTAATAAATTTAACAAAAGGGTTGTTAGCAGTAAGGTAGAACGTTTCATATATGATATTCCTTATGGATACATCGAATCTCTATTATAATACTATTTTTTTAATAGATTTTTTATCATTAGCATAAAAGTTAACATAAGCAATTAATAACCAAAAGCTGCCCTATGTACATCTGACTCTCGCTCTATTCCTTTTTGTCGAACACATGTCGCATAATAAAGCTGTTTATCTGACGCCGCTCGCTTAACAATATCTTTAACATAAACCAAGGCCGAGCCTGTAACTGACTTCATAGCACTAACAGGATTCGGACTTTTAGGCACGTAACGAAATAATGTACTACATTCCCCACTAGCCTCTAACACTTCAGCCACTGCCTTTAATACTTCATCATTAATCGGCCAATTTGCAGCTTTAGGCCCATACCAAGCAACAAGTATTTTTTTAATATCTTGCTCAGTCTCGTGATCTAATACCATTAGCAAACTCCTTTTATTTGTTTACAGTGGAAACAATTTGACCAACCTCGTCCAATGTATAACCTCTAAACTGGAGCGAATACAAATAACCCTTTTGCTCTATAGGGATCAAATACACATTAACACGATCACTTTTAACAAGGTGCATAAACGCCCTAAAATTATCATTATTAAGTTTGATCTCTGTTACTGGATTATTACAATTGACTGTATCCGTTTTTCTGTATTGCTCAATAATAGTTGAGTCATTACCTATGGGGATCGCACCAAATAACTTAAGGTAAAAATCATCAATTTTTAAACCATCATAAAGATGATCCCAATAACGAAAAGTTAATAACTTTTTATTAGTAAAGAAAAACACAGGCGAATCATTGACTCCAACACGGACAGGCTGTTCAACTTTCATATCTATGCCTGTAAAGGTCGTCACTGGAAAGGTGGCTGAAGCCATTGGTTGATATTCTTTTAAGGTGGGCTTTATTTGACAATCATTAGCCAACACATTGGTCGCCATAAAAAACACAGTAGCCAATATATAAAAAAGTTTTTGCATGTGTTACTTGCTCCCTGTCCTATTTAACTTAGTAAGTATTTAACAATAAAAGCGGAATTAAAACAAAAAATCCGCCTTTATTGTTAAACGTTATTACTTGGCAAGTAGCTCAATATAATCTCAACAGGCATTTATTTCTATTTATTCTATATTACTGAGACTTCCAAGCAATTAATGCACCTGCTTGACCAAAAAGGGTATTAATCTCAGTTAAATTCTCTTCTGGAACACTCCAAATAAAAGACTGCCCCTCATTAACTGGCATTAATTCACCCAAAGCAGGGTTACTAACAATTAAATTGCCTAAACTTTGACCTTGAATATTAATATTTAAATGGTTGTGATTAAGTACATTATGAGGATAGACCATTCTTAACATATTATCTTTATACCTAGCAGGCCCATTAAATAAACCGGGGGTCTCATCACGCCAAACAAAATGCTTTTCATAAACAGGCATAGGAACTACCCCTTCATCAAGCACATACTCATAAGCATCTACTACATTATCTTGCACATAAACAATACCATAAGCAGCATTAACTATCTCTGCACTAGCTTTTATAAACTCTTGTAGTTTATCTTTAGGTATATCAGCAGCATACTGCATATCAATATGATAGAAACCACCATATTGATCTGTTACATGCCCGAATGAAGCGGCCCACGGCAAGCTATTACCATCCTTATGATAAAGTCTAAAATCTTGCACCTCACCGCTTGCAATTAACTGTGCTAAATCAGATACCGTTACATTACTGTATCCTGCATGATCAGACCGATAAGCTGCATCTGTTACGGGAAGACCTACTACTTGAAAAAATAATTGTGCTAGTGTGTAAGCTTCTTGAGCGGATAAATTATCTGTATTATATAACGCTATTCCGATGCACATAAGAACTCCTTAAGATGTTCACTAACTAGTAATGAACGCTAAAATATAAAAATAAAATACCAATTCCTACTATGACAATAAAATCATATAAAAACCATGAGAATAATCAATAACCCTAGTAACTTTTAGCCAAATATTGATACTAAGTGTTTTATATAACAAATTAAAATACTTTACAGTTGATTATTATATTAAATAACTATATAACTTTACTTAGTTTAAATGGGCTTTAGTAAAGAAGATGATATTATTACACATTGGCTTTGGCCAATTAATAACTTACAGTGGCAGTCAATAATAAATAAAGGGGACAAATAAGATGAATAAACAAGAAACAGATTACCTGTTACCCCAAGGTGATATTGCATTGCAAATCACTGCTCTTCCTTATAATACCAATGGCTTTGGTGATATTTATGGGGGCTGGCTTGTTTCACAAATGGATATTGCTGGAACATCTGTTGCGGCTAAAATTGCTAAAGGCCGAGTAGCTACTGTTGCTATTGACCAAATGTCCTTTTTAGTACCTGTTGCAGTAGGCTCACAACTTTCATTTTATACTGAAACTCTGTCAGTAGGACGTAGCTCTATTCAAATTCGTGTAGAAGCATGGAGCGAGGGATTAATCACAGATGATTGGCGTAAAGTAACAGAAGCTGTTTTTGTATTCGTTGCTATTGATAGCAGTGGTAGAACAAGGGCACTACCTGAACAAAATACACTTGCTTGATAATGTAATACCTTTATTCTAGCTATTAAATCAGTTAAAGTGAGTGCTTTTATAATTATAGAAACTATAATTGTATTATTTGCTTAGTTGACTGGATTTATAATCATATGCCTAGAACAATTCGTATTGCCACGCGTAAAAGTGCCCTTGCACTTTGGCAAGCTGAATATGTTAAGACTCGTTTAGAAGCCTTCCATCCTAATATTAATGTAGAACTTGTACCAATGGTTAGTAAAGGTGACAAGTTATTGGATTCACCTTTAGCCAAAATAGGTGGTAAAGGACTCTTTGTAAAAGAGCTTGAAACAGCTTTATTAGAAAACGAAGCTGATATAGCTGTTCATTCGATGAAAGACGTTCCAATGGATTTCCCAGAGGGATTAGGCCTATATTGTATTTGTGAACGAGAAGATCCTCGTGATGCCTTTGTATCCAATCATTTTAACTCCATAGATGAATTACCAAAAGGCGCTATTGTTGGTACTTCAAGTTTAAGACGGCAAGCACAACTACTGACTTACAGACCTGATTTAACAATCCATTTCTTACGAGGTAATGTTAATACTCGTTTAGCTAAGTTAGATGCTAACGAATATGATGGTATTATTTTGGCTGCTGCTGGTTTAATACGCCTTGAACTAGCCAATAGAATTCGTTCTTATATTCCTGTAGAAATGAGTTTACCTGCTGTTGGGCAAGGTGCTGTAGGCATTGAGGCACGAACTACTGATACTGAGCTACATGAATTATTAAAACCACTTCACCACCAACAAACAGCCCTTTGTGTCACTACCGAGCGAGCCATGAACAAACATTTAAATGGTGGCTGCCAAGTTCCGATTGCTGGATACGCATTACTGAATAACGATCAACTCTATTTAAGAGGGCTTGTAGCCCAACCTGATGGTCAAAAAGTTTTAACCGCTGAGTTTTCAGCACCAATTAGTCAAGCAGTACAACTAGGTATAAAAACTGCTGAAACATTGCTCAGTTTAGGAGCAAATGATATTTTAAAAGCTATTTATGGTGAGGAACAATAGCCATGAATAGCTGGCGTTTATTATTAACGCGCTCAGCACCTGATTGCCAACTACAAGCTGATCATCTAGCAGAGTTAGGTATTATCTCTGAATGTTTACCTTTATTAGAAATAATACCTTTACCTGAAACCGCTACACAACGTAGCCAGTTACTCGACTTTGATCGATATACAACGCTTATTGTTATTAGTAAACCCGCTGCTAAACTAATTCTTGAACGATTAGATTATTACTGGCCACAACTGCCTATTCAACAAACATGGTTTACGGTTGGTAAAGCGACTGCTGAAATATTGCTGGAGGCTAACCTTAATGTACATTACCCTACCTTAGGCGATGATAGTGAAGCATTATGGCAACTAGCTGATTTTCAAGAAAGTTTAGCAAATCCGCAATGTCGTGTATTAATCATAAAAGGTCAAGAAGGTCGTCAATGGCTCACTGAAAAACTACAGTTAAGTGGCATTGCTACAGAAACAATGGAACTTTACCATCGCCAAGCACCTAATTATACAGAAGAATTCTTGTGGCAGCAGTTAAGTCATAAGAATATCAATGCTATTGTAATCAGTAGTGGTCAAGCACTACATAATTTACATCAACTAGTAACAGAAAATTGGCAGAAACTTGTGCAAATGCCTGTCTTTGTTCCAAGTCAGCGCGTTGCAGAACAAGCGACAAACTTGGGTATTCGCCAAATTATTAATTGTAATGGTGCTAGTATAGATGCATTAATAGCTGCATTAAAAAACCACCAAGCACCATAATTGTTATAAAATACTTCTACTTGATACTGAATAATTGAAGGATAAACCAGTGAACAAGCAAACAGACCCACAACAAAATGAATCCGTTGAAGCTAATGATCCTAAAGCAAAGGCGACCAGTAAGCCATCTGAGTCACCCAAAGCAGCTTCAACCAAAAACAAAACGCAAAATGCAACTTCTCTTAAAGCTGATAGTTCAATGATTGCTGGCTTAGCATTAGTTATTGCAATTATAGGTTGTGGCGGTGCTGGTTTTACCTATTGGCAAATCAAAAATCAAAATAATCTACTCACAGAGCAGAATACTAACCTAACAGCTAAGTTAGCAGAGCAACAGCAAAAAGTTGATCAAGCACTCCAGCAATTTACTGAAAACACTAAACAACAAGAAGCGTCATTAAGAAATCAACTGACAGATACGCAAAGCAAATTGAAGGATTTAGATGCAGAAACCACCAAGGTTAAAGCATCACAACAGAATGTAATTACTCAAATTGCAAAAGTAAATGCTGACTCTAGCCAAACGTGGATGTTGTTTGAAGCTAAACAAATACTAAAACAAGCCTTCTTTAGATTAAGAGCATCAGATATTAATGGTGCTAGCAAACTGTTAGAAGACCTTAATGAAACCATTAAGTTACGTGGCGATCTTAGCCAAGCGGCCAGTAAAGTTAATCAAGCCATTGAAACAGCGCTTCTAAAACTACAGCAAGCAGAGCAAGTTGATCGCGCTAACCTTTACTCTCAATTAGCTGCAATCCAAACTCAAATCTCTGAATTAAAAGTTAAACAACCCGTTTTCCAAAAACAAAATGCTTCCCAAGAAAAACCAGCTAATCGTTGGGAAGCGCTAGCAGGAAAATTATCTAATTATGTTCGTGTAGATTTTAATGCCAACAGCAAAGTATTACCTATACTTACTTCACAAGGTTTTGGACAATTAAAAATGACCTTAAACCTCGCCATTGAAAAGGCACAGTGGGCAGCACTTAATGGTGAAAGTGAAATCTACAAGAGTGAGCTTACCCGTGTTGCAGATTTGTTAGAACAATATTTTGATGTTGATACTACAGCGGTATCAGCCCTCATTAATAAAATTGAACAATTAAAAAACAAAACGATTATTACTGAAGTACCTGACATCACAGATACCTTACAGTTTGTAAACAATTATCTAGATGAACAAATTTCCTTAAATGCACCTAAAAAAGCAGTCTCTCAATCAACAGGAGGCAATAATCAATGAATCGCCTCATGGTTAAACTAGTTATAGTTGTTCTTTGTACACTTGTACTAGGTGTGGCTATTTCTATCGATGCAGGTTATGTATTTATCAAATTTAGCCGCTTTGAATATGAGTCAAGCCTTTGGGTAACCTTTGCTCTGATTGGTTTTATTATTTTCATTATTTGGTTACTCTTCACTCTTACAGGCATATTATTTGAAGTATTCGGTAAAATTAATCCATTCTCTAGTGAAAGAAAACAAAAACTTGGTGAAATAGGTATGCGCGAGTTAGCAGAAGGTAATTGGTCTGCTGCATTAAAACACCTAAAAGCCGCTACCAAAGGTCGTCAAAAATCACTTACTCATTATCTAGGTGCTGCTCAAGCAGCTAATGAGTTAGGTGACTATGAGAAAAGTAACTCATTTATTGAAGCCGCTTGTGATTACGCACCTAAAGCTAAAGTAGCGATTGGTTTAACTTTTGGTCGCTTATTAATAGCTCGTCAAGATTATGATAAGGCATTAGCTGTAGCCAATGAACTTTATGAAGATAAACCTAACCATCCATTAGTTATTAAACTTGTTTATGATATTTATTTACAACAAGAAAACTGGCTGGCTATTAATAGATTATTGCCTGCTTTAGCTAAACATAAGTTATTGCCTGAAAATACCCTCGCGAAACTTGAACAGTACGTATGGGGTTCATTACTGAAAGAATCTTTTACTAATAATAAAGAACAGCCTGTGATCGCTGCTGAACAATTGAAAAAAGCATGGGATAGTCTACCTAATAATGCCAGAGATGACCTGCATATTTTAGAAACCTATATCCAATTACTTTGTTCATTGGGTAATCAACACGAAGCAGAAAAACTTTTACAAAAAAGTATTGATAAAGACTATCGCTCTGAGTTGGTTTATTTATATGGTCAAATCAAAGGTAATGATACAGGTAAGCAAATTAGTAGCGCAGAGCGTTGGTTAAATACGCATAGTGATGATGCTATTTTATTTTTAACCCTTGGTAAACTTTGTCAACGTGCTCAGTTGTGGGGTAAAGCTCAAGAATATTTTGAGAAAAGTTTACAGCTCAAACGTTCTCCAGAAGCTTGTCTTGAATTAGCAGGCTATTTAGCTCAACGTGGTGAAACACAAAAAAGTAACCAGCTTTTCCAAGAAAGCTTACAGCAAATTCACCGTTCTTTGTATTTACCATCAGCCGCCAAAAACAAACTAGACTAGTAGCTTAAACCAGTAGTAACACCAAGTTACTACTGGTTTCTTAAATTATATAATGGTTGTTTATAATACAGGCGATAGTAGTCTTGCTATACCTAGACCAAAACGATAAAAGAAAGAATATTTATTGCTATCAGCTAAACTCTTTTCTGTCGAAACAGCAAAGTCATTGACTAGCATCTCTTCTACTTTCTGAGTAAACCTTTCACTAATCGTAAGCACCATAATTTCAAAGTTTAAACGGAAAGAACGGTTATCAAGATTAGCACTACCAATAGCTGTTATATCATCATCAATTAAAACTACTTTTTGGTGAGTAAAGCCTTCTGTGTAATTAAAGACCCTAACCCCCATTTTTACCGCTTCCATTGCATACAACACTGAAGCTAAATAAACAAATAAGTGATCTTTACGAGAAGGTAACAAAATTCTTACATCTACTCCACGCAACACAGCTAGTTGTAAAGCACTCCACACGGCCTCATCTGGCACAAAGTAAGGACTGGTAATCCAAATACGCTTTTTAGCTGCATTTAATGCTTCAACAAAAAATAATGAGCAGGTTTCTTGCTCATCCGCAGGGCCACTAGGTAATGACTGACAAGCAACACCATCTGTAGGAAATTGTGTTTGGAATAATAACTCTGGCAATGTACCACTTGCCCAGAACCAATCTTCTGCAAACGTCTCTTGCAAACAAGTAACAATTGGGCCTTGTAATACAATATGGGTATCACGCCAAGGCGCTAGAGGTGGTTTTTTACCTAGGTATTCTATGCCTACATTATGACCACCAACAAAGCCAATCTCACCATCAATAATGGTTATTTTACGATGACAACGAAAGTTCCATTGGAATCGATTAAAAAAGCTAGTACGTGTTGAAAAAGAGCCAACATAAACCCCTGCTTTTTTCAACGTGGCAATATACTGTCCAGGTAATCGTATACTACCTACCCGATCATATAGGAAGTAAACTTTTACCCCCCTATTAGCACAATCTATAAGTTCTTTTTGTAACTCTTTGCCTAATGCATCATCATTTACAATAAAAAACTCCATCAACACCACTTTCTTGGCATGTCGTAACGCGGCAAAAATTGTATCAAAGGTTTGTTGACCATTAACCAGTAAATCAATTTTATTATTAGCTAATAACGGCATTCCTGTTAACTTATAGAATGCACGCACACTTTCATAACGTTGATCTGGGCTACCTGTTATTACCTCTTTTATCCAATTACGCCAATCTATTTTTTGGGTGACTTGGTGCATTTCATTGTCCACTTGCCGACGAGCCTTAATATAAGCACCAAATTTATTACGGCCAAAAATAAGATACGGTATTAGCGTTAAAACTGGCATAAACACTAAAGACACAGCCCACGCCACAGCTCCCTGCGAAGTACGCACAGTAAACAACGCATGCATTGCAGCTAAAATACCGCACAATTCTATGGTAATAAAAAGAGCGCTAAGCCAATAAAAATGCTCGGCCTGAATAATCATTCGTTCTCTAAATCCTCAATAATTTTATGAATAGCTTTTAATATACGGGGTATTCTACAAGAATGTAATAGGCTTAATAGCTAACAGAAAGAAATAACAAATAATAAAAGTATTACTTACTATTTCTCAGTGAATATAATTAATGAACTATTGTTGGCAGGAGGCTGGCAAATACTTGCTATTCACCTCACTATAACATTCCCACATAAGAACAGTATCTAATGGTGTCATAATCAAGGTTAAGGTTTTACCTGCCAACTCTGGATTCACATCTTTTGTTTTCATAGTAGCAGTAATAGTACAGTGATTACTCTCTTCTTTAACCACTACTTGCTCTACATACTTACCTGAAAGTACTGAGGGTTTAGCAATTCCACCAGTATTTGAACCCGTATTATCTGGGCAACGGCCTTCAGTAACAAAATACTCTGCCACAGCAGCTTTCTGACCACTGGCTAGAGACAAGGCTTCTGACATTTGAGCATTAGCTCTATAGTCTGTACTTCCAAAAGCCATATTTACTACATTGCCAAATACAAAGCCTGCTAGACTAACTTTTGGTTTTTGAAAAACTTCTATATCATCAGCCTGTACTATTACTGGCATTATTAATAAGGAAATCGCTACTAAATACTTTTTCATATATTCTCGATATTACTATTATTAGGTTGTAAATAATTCCAATCCACCATCATCATTTCTGTATGATAACCTGCAACAGTTTTAGATAATAGGCTTTGTAGATATTCATAATCACTATTTTCGAGCTGCTCTAAAATAGCTTTTAGAATTTTTTTCATCTCATCCCAAACGAGATATTCCTCATTCGCTCGCATAATCATGGGATGCTCAGTACCTATTACATTTTCACCAATAAGCAACTCTTCATATAACTTTTCACCGGGTCTTAGTCCCGTAAAGACTATACTAATATCACCTTGTGGATTATCTTCTGTAATAACAGAAAGCCCTGATAGATTTACCATTTTTTCTGCTAAATCAGCAATTTTAATGGGACTGCCCATATCCAATACAAAAACGTCCCCACCCTCTCCCATAGAGCCCGCTTGAATAACTAATTGAGCAGCCTCTGGTATCGTCATAAAATAGCGTGTTACTTCAGGGTGCGTTACTGTAATAGGTCCACCCTCTTCTATTTGTTTACGAAATAGTGGAATAACTGAACCAGATGATCCCAACACATTGCCAAAACGAACCATGGTAAAACAAGTTTGCTGTACTACAGGCTCCCTACCCATACCAAATAATACAGGGTTAAATTCATGGCTTAATGCTTGTAATACCATTTCAGCTAAACGTTTAGTAGCCCCCATAACATTAGTTGGTCTTACTGCCTTATCAGTAGAAATAAGTACAAAGTTGCTTACTTTTGCCAAAATAGCAGCCTGTGCTACATTGAGGGTACCTATCACATTATTTAAGATACCTTCTGCAATATTATGCTCTACCATTGGTACATGCTTATAAGCTGCCGCATGATAAATCGTATCAATTTGCCAGCTTGTCATCACTTTATTCAGTAATTCTATATTACGAATAGAACCTAAAATGGGCACAAGATTAATAGGTAATTGTTTTTGTTCTATATAATTAGTTAACTCTAAATGAATGCTGTAGAGGTTAAATTCACTGTGCTCAAATAATAATAAATCTTTAACCCCAACTGTCACAATCTGACGGCATAATTCCGCACCAATAGAACCACCTGCTCCTG